>NZ_AYMV01000008.1 GCF_000633415.1 Leucobacter sp. PH1c
CACCCGATCATCGCGGCGCTCCCGCCGCAGACCGCCGACTGACCCGCACCACCCAGGAGATCCCAGAGACATGCACGCCCCCTCGCTCACCGCACCGAACCCGGACGCAGCCGCGAACGCAGCCGAACTGGCCGCCGGCTTGAAGGATGCGTTCCGTACACACCCCGCGGGGATCGCGCTCATCACGGCCCAGACACCCGCCGGCCCGGTCGGCCTCACGGCGTCGAGCGTCGCCTCGGTCGGCCTCGACCCGGCAGCCCTTGCGTTCTCCGTGACCCGCGCAACGGGCAGCGCCGGGGGCCTGCTCCAGGCGAGCAGCTACCTCGTCCACCTGCTCGACGAGCCCCAGCTCGGCATCGCCCAGCAGTTCGCGGTGACCGGGGGCGAGCGCTTCACTGAGGAGCAGGGGTGGGAGTACCTGGAGAGCGGCGAACCGTTCCTCCCCGGCACCCGCGCCGCGCTCCGCTGCCGCACGCTCCAGTCCGTCGGCGTCGGCGCGTCGACACTCGTCGTGGCCGAGGTGCTCGACGTGCGCCTCGGCGCTCCCGCCGCACCGCTGATCTACCGCGACCGGGCGTTCCACGCGCTCGGCTCCGCGCTCTGATCCGGCATCCAGACTTCCCCGCAGCCACCACCCACGAAAGGACCCGGCAATGACCGAGTACACCCTCCCCGACCTTCCCTACGACTACTCCGCGCTCGCGCCCCATATCTCGGGCCGCATCATGGAGCTGCACCACTCGAAGCACCACCAGGCGTACGTGACGGGCGCGAACACCGCGCTCGCGCAGCTCGCCGAGGCCCGCGAGACGGGCAACCTCGCGAGCATCAACAAGCTCGAGAAGGATCTCGCCTTCAACCTCGGCGGCCACATCAACCACAGTGTGTTCTGGGAGAACATGTCGCCCGACGGCGGCGGCGATCCCACGGGCGAGCTCGCCGAGGCGATCGGCACGCACTTCGGCGGGATCGAGGCGTTCCGTGCGCACTTCGAGGCCACCGCGATGGGCGTGCAGGGTTCGGGCTGGTCCGTGCTCGCGTGGGATTCGGTCGGGGCGCGCCCCGTCGTGTTCCAGCTGTTCGACCAGCAGGGCAACGCGCCGCTCGGCGTCACCCCACTGCTGCAGCTCGACGTGTGGGAGCACGCGTACTACCTCGACTACCAGAACGTCCGCGCTGACTACGTGAAGGCGTTCTGGAACGTCGTCAACTGGGAGGACGTCGCACGCCGCTTCGCCGCCGCGCGCACCCAGACCGCGGGGCTCATCACGGCGCAGAGCCGCTGACCCCGCCGGCGCGCGTCGGGGGCGGCGCGCGCTCTGCCCGGCCCGGGACGGCACTCGCCGCCCGGGCCGGGCGCACTATGCTGGGCCTCGCACACGGCGGCACGCGCCCGCCGAACCCGCGATGGACCCGGCCCGAGGAGACGCCATGTACGTGAAGATCTGCGGCCTCCGCACGCGCGAGCATGCTGCCCTCGCGGTCGCCCAGGGCGCCGACGCCGTGGGCGTCGTCATGAGCCCGGGCAGCCCCCGGGACGCGAGCGCCGAGGAAGCGCGCGCCGTGATCGCTGCCGCCCGCGAGACCGCGGCGGAGCGCGGCCGCGCCGTCGACACCGTGCTCGTCGTGAGCCGCACTCCCGCCGCCGAGGCGGCCAAGTTGGCGCGCCAGCTCGGCTTCGACGTGCTCCAGCTCCACGGCGACTACGACCGCGCCGACGCCGACGCTGCGCGCGCTGTGCTCCCGCGGCTCTGGCGCGCGACCTCCCTCGCCCGCCATCCGGAGCTCCGTGCGGGCGAGCTCGGCGAGGAGCGCCTGCTCGTCGACGGGGCCGTTCCCGGCTCCGGTGAGACCTGGGACCTCGGCCTCCTGCGCCCGGAGCGACTGGGCGAGGCCTGGCTCCTCGCGGGCGGCCTCTCGCCCGCGAACGTCGCCGACGCCATCGCGCACGCGCAGCCCGGCGGCGTCGACGTGTCGAGCGGCGTCGAGTCGGCACCCGGTGAGAAGGATCCCAAACGGATCACGGCGTTCATCCGCGCGGCGCGCGGGGCTCAGGTCACGATCAAGTAACGGGAGAAACCCCAGCTCCCGCCCCTGTTCTCGGCGGGCTCCCCCGGATGCCCGAGCGAAAGCCCTGGTCAGGGCACCCCTGCGCTCGCTAGCGTAGAACAGTGGTCGCATCGGCGGCCGCTGTTCAAAGCAACGCTCGGAGGCTGAGAACCATGCCCAAGTCGCACCCCACGGGGAAGCGGACCATGAAGATCACGGTCCCCACGCCGCCCCCGCTCCCCCACCCCGGGCTCCTGCCGGGCATCGGGGTCGAGCAGACCGGCATGCGCTTCCCCACGAACTGGGTCGTCCTGACGGTCGCCCTCACCCTCACTCTCGGCGTCATCGGGTGGGCCTTCATCGCGCCGGACAACCTGGCCGAGGTCGGCACGAGCGCGCTCGCCTGGGTCACGGCGAACTTCAGCTGGCTCTTCGGGGCCCTCGCGATCGCGGTCGCGCTGTTCATGCTCGTGGTCGGCTACGGCCGCACGGGCGGGATCCGGCTCGGCGCCGATGATGAGGAGCCCGAGTTCTCGACGGCCTCCTGGATCTCCATGCTCTTCGCCGCGGGCCTCGGCATCGGTCTGCTCTTCTACGGGCCGCTCGAACCCCTCACCTACTTCCTCTCCCCGCCGCCGGGCCTGAGCGAGCAGGGCGGGACGCCCGATGCGGCGCTGCCCGCGCTGGCGCAGACGATCCTGCACTGGGGTCCGATCGCCTGGGCCTTCTACGCGCTCGTCGGCGGTGCCATCGCGTACAGCGCGTACCGCCGCGGCCGCGCCCCGCTCATCTCAGCGCTCTTCGAGCCCGTGTTCCCGGGGAGCAGCCACCGCGTGCTCGGGCGCGTGATCGACATCTTCGCGATCATCGTGACGCTCTTCGGAACGGCGGTCTCCCTCGGCATCGGCGCGCTGCAGATCGAGAGCGGCTTCCGCATGGTCACGGGCATCGGCCCGCTCGGCAACACCTTCCTGGTCGGCGCCATCGCGATCCTCACCTCGCTCTTCATCGCCTCGGCGGTGTCGGGCGTGAAGCGCGGGATCCGGCGCCTTTCGAACCTGAACATGGTGCTCACCGGCAGCCTCGGCATCTTCGTCCTCGTCGCCGGCCCCACCGTGTTCCTCCTGAACTTCTTCCCGTCCTCCCTCGTCGAGTTCTTCGAGCAGCTCGCGCTCATGCTCGCGCGCAACCCGAACCAGGGCGCCGAGACCGCGACCTTCCTCTCCTCCTGGACGACGTACTACTGGGCGTGGTGGGTCTCGTGGACCCCGTTCGTCGGCATGTTCATCGCGAAGATCTCCCGCGGCCGCACACTCCGAGAGTTCGTCACCACGGTGGTCCTCGTGCCCTCTGCCATCGTCATCGCGTGGTTCGTCGTCTACGGCGGCACAGCGATCTACATGAGCCTCAACGGCGTCGATCTCCAGACCGGCGACTCCGGCGAGGAGGTGCTGTTCCACCTCCTGCAGCGCCTCCCCCTCGGGATGCTCACGTCGGTGATCGCGATGATCGCCGTCGTCGTCTTCTTCGTCACCGCAGCGGACTCGGCCTCGATCGTGATGGCTTCGATGTCGCAGGCGGGCCGCCCCGAGCCCTCGCGCTGGGTCACGATCCTCTGGGGCCTCCTCCTCAGCCTCATCGCCATCTCGCTCCTCCTCGCGGGCGGCAGGAACACGCTGGGCGGCCTGCAGTCGCTCATGGTCGTCTCGGCGCTCCCCTTCGCGCTCGTGGTGATCGGGATCATGATCGCGTGGGCGAAGGATCTGCGCACCGACCCGTACATCATCCGCCGGAAGTACGCGCAGGCGGCGATCGCGCAGGGCGTGCGCCGGGGCATCGACGAGTACGGCGACGACTTCGTGTTCGGCACGAGCGAGGTTCCCGCCGACGAGGGCGCGGGCGCGGGCTTCGACAGCAGCGATCCCGTCCTCACCGAGTGGTACGTCGACGCGACCACCGGGCCGATCCAGCAGGTCACCGCCGAGGACGTGCGGCGCACGCTGGAGCCCGGGCGCATCCAGGAGCCCGGCCCGGAACGCCCGGATCACGCCGCCTCGGGCGACGCTTCGCTGACCGTCGGCGAGCGGGCCGAGCGGGTCGAGTCGGCCGAGCAGGCCGAACCCGCGGACCCTGCGGCGCCGGCGGACCCCGAGGAATCGGGTGAGGATCCCGCCACTCCGCCCACCCGATAGCTCAGGGCGAACGGGGTCGGCTGGCATTTCGTCGGCCCCGGTTGTAACCTGTTCGTTATCTTCGCCCGGGCGACCGCCCGGCGCCGCCGACCGAAAGCTCGCATGCCCGATTCATCCCCATCTGCGCCGCAGGCCCTCCCGTCGCGCCGCGCGCTCCGCGAGGCAGCGGCCCGCGCGGCCGCGGAACTGCAGGCTCCTGAGCGGCAGGCCGCGGAGCCGCAGCGCACGGAACCGCAGGCGTCTGCGCAGCAGCCCGAAGCGCAGCAGCCCGAAGCGCAGCAAGCCGAAGTGCAGCAAGCCGAAACGGTGCCGAGCCCGGCCGCGACCCCGGCGCCCGAGCCCGCTCCGATCGCACTCCCGCCAGCCCCCGCGTTCACCGAGGGCCCCATCACGGGCGGCTACGTGCGCGTCCCCCTGCCCGAGCGGGAGCCCGCGGCCACGACGAAGGCGGAGCGCCCCCGCGAACGGGCACCGCGCCCCCTCCGCCGTCGCGTCGCAGCGGCCGCGGCGGCCGCCAGCGTGGGCGGCCTCGTCCTCTCCGCCGCTGTGCCCCTCACGCAGAGCGCCGAGGAAACCGTGGCCGCCGCGTCCCAGCAGCGCCTGTTCTCCGAGGTCTCCGCCGACGACATCCCGGCGTCGCTCGCGGAGATCAGCGCCGTCGACGTCGACGAGGCGATCGCCGGCACCTACGCTTACCGGGCCCGGGCGCTCGTCAACTACCCGTTCCAGCAGTCGGTGCTCCTCACCGACCCCTTCGGGTACCGCACGGCCCCGGTCGAGCAGTTCCACGACGCGCAGGACTTCGGCGCAGCCGCGGGAACGCCCATCTACGCGATCGCGGACGGGACCGTACTCGAGGCCGGCTTCGCAAGCGACGGCTGCGGCTTCGGCCTGAAGCTCGAGCACGAGATCGACGGCAAGGAGGTGACGAGCCGCTACTGCCACATGCAGGACGCCTCGCACTCCTATTCCGTGGGCGACACGCTCGCCATGGGCGACCCCGTGGGCCGCGTCGGCGCGACGGGCATGGCGTTCGGCGCGCATCTCCACTTCGCGCTGCGCGTGAACGACGAGCCCACCGATCCCATGCCGTTCCTCGCGAAGTACAGCCGGATGGACCGCGACGCGAAGAGCAGCACGTCGACGGGCACGTCGACCTCGGGCGGCACGACGAAGGCCGGCGCCGCCGGCGCCACGGGCGCCGCGACCTCCTAAGCGCCCCGACTAGCGGGTGCGGTGCGCGGAGGTCGCCTCGGCCCAGGCCGCGAGCTTCGCAGCAGCGCGCCCCGAGTCGATCGCGTCCGCGGCGACGACGAGCTTCTCGCTGAGCCGCTCGAGCAGCGCGCGCTCCGCGGACTCGGGCGTGCGCGCCAGATCGTAGGCGACGAGGCCCGCCGCGGCGTTCAGCAGCACGATGTCGCGCACGGGCCCGGGCTCGCCCTGGAGCACGCGGTGCACCACCTGAGCATTCTCATCCGGGGTCCCGCCGACGAGATCCTGCATCTGCGCGCGCGGGATGCCGAGCTCGCGCGGATCGATGTCGTGCTCGGTGAGCCCGCCGCGGCTCACCTCCCAGAGCCGCGAGTGCCCGGTCGTGGTGAGCTCGTCGAGTCCGTCATCGCCGCGGAACACGAGCGCCGACGCCCCGCGCAGGCGGAACACCCCGACGAAGATGGGGACCCGGTCGATATCGGCGACGCCCACGGCCGAGGCCTCCGGTCGCACCGGGTTGCAGAGCGGGCCCAGGAAGTTGAAGACCGTCGGGATGCCGAGCTCCGCACGGGCGGGCGCGACGTGACGGAAGCCGGGCAGGAAGCGAGCGGCGTGCACGAACGCGATCCCCACCTCCTCGAAGGCCCGCGCGAGCGCGTCGGCGTCGAGCTCGAGGTCGATCCCGAGCGCGCTCAGCACGTCGGAGGAGCCCGACTGGCTGCTCGCGGCGCGGTTGCCGTGCTTCACGACGGGGGCGCCCGCCGCGGCGGCCGTGATGGACGCCATGGTGGAGATGTTCACCGTGCCGAAGCGATCGCCACCCGTGCCGACGATATCGAGCGACATGGCCGGCAATGCGAGGGGCAGCGCCTCGGCGAGGATCGCGTCGCGGAAGCCAATGACCTCGTCGACGGTGACGCCCTTCGAGCGGAGTGCGACGAGGAAGGCGCCGATCTGCGCACCGCTCGCCGTTCCGGTCATGAAGTTGCTCATGGCCCATTCAGCTTGGGAAACGCTGAGATCCTCGCCGTCGAGCAGCGTCGTGAGCACGGTGGGCCAGGTGCGTTCGTCGATCATTCCCCGATTCTATCGAGGCGACGCGCCAGCGTCCGACACGCGCACGGGGTGATGGATCCGCCGCGGACTCCCGGAGGAACATGCCGAATTCCGCCGACACACGCGCAGATCCGGCGTGCGCTGTCCGCAAACACTCCCGCGAAGCGGTAGGCTTGTCAGGAATCTCGCAGAAAGTTCGGCGCGCCGGTTCCCCGTGAAAACGCACACCAAACTTTCAGCCATAATGGAGGGGTGACAACGACCACTATGAATACCAAGTCAGCCGTGCCTTCGGTGAAGCGACCGAACCTCGTCGCCGTCGGCACGATCGTGTGGCTCGGCAGCGAGGTCATGTTCTTCGCAGGCCTGTTCGCGATTTACTTCACGCTTCGCGCGATGAATCCCGAGCTCTGGGTTGAGCAGACCGGCAAGCACAACTTCACCTTCGCGCTGGTGAACACACTGATTCTGGTTGCGTCCTCCTTCACCGCCCAGGCCGGCGTCTTCGCCGCCGAGCGCGGTCAGCCGCGTGCCACCGGCAAGAGCCCCCGCAACTGGGGCACCGTCGAGTGGTTCTTCCTCACCTTCTTCATGGGCGCGATCTTCGTCGCGGGCCAGACCTGGGAGTACGCCACCTTCGTCTCCGAGGGCATCACCCTCGCGTCCGATCCCTACGGCTCGGCCTTCTACCTCACCACGGGCTTCCACGGCATCCACGTGTCCCTCGGCCTCATCGCCTTCCTGCTCGTGATCGGCCGTATCTACGCGGTCAAGAACTTCACCCACAAGGAAGAGACCTCGGCCGTCGTCGTGTCCTACTACTGGCACTTCGTCGACATCGTCTGGATCATCCTGTTCATCGTCATCTACGTCCTGCCGCTCGTGCAGGGCTACTAAGGGGAGGCCAGTACTCATGGCTCGCGCCAAGAAGAACGTCCACAAGACCGGACGTCGACACCCGCTCGCGACCGCCGCGCTCGTCGCCGTCGGCCTGCTCGTGACCGGAGCCGCGTACGCTGGCTTCAGCCAGACCTCGGCCACCGCCGAGATCGACCTTGAGTCGCCCGCCACCATCGAGGCAGGCCAGAAGCTGTTCGGCGCGAACTGCGCGACCTGCCACGGTGCAGCCGCTCAGGGCACCCCCGACGGCCCCTCCCTCGTCGGTGTCGGCGCCGCCTCGGTGAACTTCCAGGTCGGCACCGGCCGCATGCCGCTCGCCTTCCAGGGCCCGCAGGGCATGGTCAAGCCGCAGCAGTTCTCGGAGGAGCAGACCCTCCAGATGGCCGCGTACGTCGCGTCGCTCGCACCGGGACCGGGGCTCCCCGAGACCCAGTACCTCCAGGCGGACAGCGACGACGAGGGCATCGCGAAGGGCGGCGAGCTCTTCCGCATCAACTGCGCTATGTGCCACAACGTCTCGGCAGCCGGCGGTGCGCTCACGCAGGGCAAGTTCGCCCCGAAGCTCACCGGTGTCGCCCCCACGCACATCTACGAGGCCATGGTCACCGGCCCGCAGAACATGCCCGTCTTCAGCGATGCGAACATCACGCCGCAGCAGAAGGCCGACATCATCTCGTACCTCAAGTACATCGAGGAGAAGCCCGCTATCGGCGGTCTGACCCTTGGGTCGATCGGCCCGGTCGCTGAGGGCCTCTTCATCTGGGTGATCGGACTGGGCGCCATCATCGGCCTCACCGTCTGGGTCACCGCGAAGTCGAACTAGCTTCGACCACGCATCGAGTTCATGAGTCAGGAGTCAAGGAGCAACATGGCAGAGGAAGCGAAGAACAACGGCGGCACCGGCGCCGTTGTCGCCGCCCAGGGCCACGGCTCGGCCGATGGCGCGGTAGGAACCGCCGTCATCGCGTCGGACGCCGTGCAGAATCCGGGCCTTCCGCCGCACCGTAAGCGCGTCACGGATCTGGATCCGAAGAAGGAAAAGAACGCCGAGCGCACGGTCTACACCCTGTTCTACCTCTCGATCGCAGGCAGCCTGGGCGCGGTTCTCGCGTACATGTTCCTCCCGATCGAGACGGGCGACCCGATGGCGATCCGCGTGCACACGCTGGTCGTCGGCCTCGGCATGGCGCTCGCCCTGCTCGCGGTCGGTATCGGTGCGGTGCACTGGGGTAAGGCCCTCATGGCCGACCACGAGTCGATCGATGAGCGTCACCCCGTCCCGAGCAACACCGAGACCCGTGAGGCATCCGCCGAGGTCTTCAAGCTCGCCGACGAGGAGTCGGGCTTCTCGCGCCGCTCGCTCGTGCGCAACAGCCTGATCGGCGCGCTCATCGCCTTCCCGCTCCCCGGCATCACCCTCCTGCGCGGCCTGGCTCCGCAGGATCGCGATCCCGTGCAGCTGCTGAAGCACACCATGTGGACCAAGGGCGTGCGCCTGGCGCGCGACCCCTCCGGTGTGCCGATCAAGGCCAGCGAGGTCACCATCGGTTCGGCGTTCCACGTCATCCCCGAGACCCTCACCCACGAGGACTTCGCGAAGCTCAGCCTCGACGAGCGCGGCGGCAGCGAGACGCTGCTCGACGCGAAGGCGAAGGCCATCGTCCTGCTCATGCGTCTCGACCAGAGCGAGCTCAAGGAGCTCCCCGAGCGCGAGAGCTGGTCGTACGACGGCATCGTCGCGTACTCGAAGGTCTGCACGCACGTCGGTTGCCCCGTTGCCCTCTACGAGCAGCACACGCACCACCTGCTGTGCCCCTGCCACCAGTCGCAGTTCGACGTGTCCGAGCACGCCAAGGTCGTCTTCGGTCCCGCGAAGCGCCCCCTGCCGCAGCTGCCGATCACGGTCGACGATGAGGGCTACCTTGTCGCGCAGAGCGATTTCCATGAACCTGTCGGCCCGAGCTACTGGGAGCGTCTCAAGTGAGCAGCACCGTAACCGAATCCCCCGCGCAGAACGGCTCGAGCCGCTTCACCGCAGCGGCGGCGAACTACATCGATGAGCGCACCAAGATCGGCGTCGCTGTCAAGGAGTTCGGACGCAAGGTCTTCCCCGACCACTGGTCCTTCCTCCTCGGCGAGGTCGCGCTGTACAGCTTCGTCGTCATCCTGCTGTCGGGTACCTTCCTGACGCTCTTCTTCCAGGCCACCATGGTCGAGACGCACTACACCGGGCCCTACGTCCCGATGAAGGGCGTCGAGATGTCGGCAGCCATGGCCTCCACGCTGGACATCTCGTTCTCCGTGCGCGGCGGCCTGCTCATGCGCCACGTGCACCACTGGGCAGCGCTCCTGTTCGTCGCCTCCATCGGCCTGCACATGCTCCGGATCTTCTTCACCGGCGCATTCCGCAAGCCCCGCGAGCTGAACTGGGTCATCGGCTTCGTCCTCTTCATCCTCGCGATGGCTGAGGGCTTCACCGGCTACTCGCTCCCCGACGACGTGCTCTCGGGCAACGGCCTCCGCATCATCGACGGCCTGATCAAGGCCATCCCGGTGATCGGCACCTACCTCTCCTACTTCTTCTTCGGAGGAGAGTTCCCGGGCACCGACATCGTCGGCCGCCTGTACATGCTCCACATCATGCTGCTGCCCGCGCTTGTGATCCTCTTCGTCGCGCTTCACCTCGCGTTCGTCGTGATCCACAAGCACGCGCAGTACCCCGGCCCGGGCAAGACCCAGCAGAACGTTGTGGGCTTCCCGATCCTCCCCGTGTACGCGGCGAAGGCCGGCGGCTTCTTCTTCATCGTCTTCGGCGTGATCGTGCTCATCGCATCGATCGTCGGCATCAACCCGATCTGGGCGTACGGTCCGTACGATCCCTCCCCCGTCTCGGCTGGTACCCAGCCTGACTGGTACATCGGCTTCGCCGACGGCATGCTCCGACTGATCCCGCCGGGGCTCGAGACCGAGTGGTTCGGCTACACCTGGTCGTGGAACATGCTCCTCCCGATCATCATCATGGGCGGCTTCATCGTCCTCGTGGCGATCTACCCCTTCATCGAGGCCTGGGTCACCGGCGACAAGCGCGAGCACCACATCCTGGATCGCCCCCGCAACGCCCCGACCCGTACCGCGATCGGCGCCGCCGGCGTCACCTTCTACGCAGTCATGTGGGCGGGCGCGAGCTCGGACCTCATGGCCACCCACTTCCAGCTCTCCATGGAGGGCGTGATCCACGCGCTGCAGGCCCTGCTCATCCTCGGCCCCATCGTCGCGTACATCATCACGAAGCGGATCTGCCTCGCACTGCAGAAGAAGGACCGCAGCATCGCGCTCCACGGCTACGAGTCGGGTCGTATCGTTCGCCTCCCCGGTGGCGAGTTCGTCGAGGTGCACAAGCCGCTCGACGAGTACGAGCAGTGGCAGCTCGTGAGCTACCACGACTACGCGCCGCTCATGCTCCGTCCGAACGACGACGGCCGCATCCCCTTCTCGAAGCGTCTGCGCGCTGGCTTCAGCCGCTGGTTCTTCGAGGACCGGATCGTCCCGCCCTCTGCCGGCGAGATCGAGCAGAGCAAGCACGAGGGTCACTAACCCTCACCACGACAGTGGCCCCGCAGGAGTTCATCTCCTGCGGGGCCACTGCCGTTTTCAGGTGTGCCCACCGCTTCTCGGGCGCACCGGGGCATGCAACAGCGCGCGACGCGCCGCGCGTGTGCACCCCCACCGGGCGAATCGCATGAGCGGGGAGCACCGCCGTGGCGGGGCGGCAGGTGGGACCGCCGCGGAGGGACGTCAGGCGGGAAGATCTGGGACCCCGGGCTGCACCGACCTGGGGCGCCGCCCCATCGGAGAACCCAGGGGCCGGGCCCCGGGAGCCCAGGCGCCCGGGTCTCCGGGGGTCCAGGCGCCCAGGCGCCCGACACAGGCGCCCGGACCAGGCGCGCGCACGCACGCGCGTCAGCGCGGGGGCTACGCCCGGCCGGTGAGGATGAGCGCGATCAGCAGGATGTTGAGCGCGACGATGAGCCCCACCACGAGCCACGTCGCGCAACGGAGCGCGGGCCCGTTACGGAACTCCCCCATCACGTCGGCGCGCTCCGTCAGGCGCGCCAGCGGAATCAGCGCGAACGGGAGCCCGAACGAGAGGAGCACCTGGCTCAGTACCAGCGCCCAGGTGGGATCCACGCCGACCGCGAGGAGCACGAGCGCGGGCACGAGCGTGATCCCGCGACGCAGGAGCATCGGGATCCGCACCCGGAGCAACCCCGACATGATCGTGGCGCCCGCGTAGCACCCCACGGAGGTGGATGCCAGGCCCGATGCGAGGAGGCCGACGGCGAAGATCACGCCGATCGTCGGGCCCAGCGCGCTCGTGATCGCCGCGTGCGCGCCCTCGATCGAGTCGGTACCGGGCACACCGGGGAGGCTCGCGGCCGCGAGCAGCAGCATGGCGACGTTCACTCCCCCGGCGACGACGAGCGAGAGCGCCACGTCCCAGCGCGTGGCGCGGAGGAGGAGCCTGAGCCGAGGAGCGTCGTTGCGGTGGCCGTGGCGGTCGCGAGCGAGTGCGGAGTGCAGGTAGACCGCGTGGGGCATCACAGTCGCGCCGAGCATGCTCGCGGCGAGCAGCACCGTCTGGGTGCCCTCGAAGCGCGGCGTCAGCCCCGCGAACATCGCAGCGGGATCCAGCTCGCTGAAGAAGAGGCCGGCCAAGAAGCCGAAGGTGATGATGGCGAGGAGACCCATGACGACGAACTCGAAGGTGCGTTGCCCCCGCCGCGACTGCAGCGAGAGGAGCACCATCGAGACGACCCCGACGATGACGCCGCCAAGCGGGAGGGGGACGCCGAAGAGCAGGTAGAGGGCGAGTGCGCCGCCGATCACCTCCGCCACATCGGTGGCAGCTGCGACGAGCTCGGCCTGCAGCCAGAACAGCCTGCGCGGCCAGGGCCGCATGCGGTCACCGAGGACCTCGGGCAGGCTGCGGCCGGTGACGAGGCCGAGCTTCGCGGAGAGGAACTGCACGAGCATCGCCATGAGGTTCGCGGCGACGAGCACCCAGAGGAGCAGGTAGCCGTACTGGGCGCCAGCCGTGAGGTTCGCGGCGACATTGCCGGGATCGACGTAGGCGATCGCGGCGACGAACGCGGGGCCAAGGAGCGCGGCCCCCGAGCCTCTGCGGCGCCGCGCAGCACCGGAGGACGTGCTCGCGCGCGCGCCGAGCCGAGTATCGAGACGTCCTCCCACAAAAGTGAGACTACACGAACTTTTCTCTTCGAGATGACGGGGAACGGAGGCGGCGCCTCAGGATGGAGGCGGCGCCTCAGGATGGAGGCGGCGCCTCAGGATGGAGGCGGCGCCTCAGGATGGAGGCGGCGCCTCAGGATGGAGGCGGCGCCTCAGGATGGAGGCGGCGCCTCAGGATGGAGGCGGCGCCTCAGGATGCGGCGAGGACGCGCGCCGCCCGGAGGAGCAGCGCGGCCAGTGCGGCTTCGCCCAACTCGTCGGAGATCCGGCGCAGCGGGGATGCGAGCTGCGCACGGAGCTCGGGGGTGCCCGCCGCCGCGTACGCCTGATAGAGGAAGAGCTCGGCCGCCGCGTCGTCTCGCCCGATCGCGAGGCGCGGGAGCACGAGCTCGAGGCACGCGAGGAAGAGATCCTGCTTGGTGCGGAAGTTGGCGTATACGTGCGGCTGCGGCACCTCGGCGCGCGCGGCGATGCGGCCGGTCGACGTGCCGTGGTAGCCGAAGAGGCCGAACTCGATGAGTCCGGCCTCTTGCAGGCGTTCGCGATTCTCGCCGGGCCGCCGCCTCGTGCGACGTTCGCTCATGGAGCTATCCGAGTTCGAGGATCTTGCGGTAGTGCTCCCCCACGGGCTCGAAGCCTCGGTGGTTGTAGAAGGAGCCGATCCGCGCGGTGGAGGCGGAGAGCTGACGCACGCCGCGCCCCATGCAGTAGTGCTCGTTGGCCTGCATGAGCCGATCACCGACGCCGTGGCCGCGCGATCCCTCGTCGACGACGATCTCCTGCAGGTGGGCGGTCAGCCCGGGTGCGTGGAGGAGCCGGGAGACGGTCATCAGCGAGTAGCCGACCACCTGCTCGTCGAGCTCGGCGACGAAGAGCACGTTGGTCTCCTGGTCGCGGTGCCGCAGGATGTTATCGAAGGCGACGAGGAACTCGTCGCTGCCGATGGACTCGCGGCCGGTCGTGAACTGCCGGGCGAGAGCGAGGACGGCACGTGCGTCCTCGCTCTTGCCACGGCGGATGATGATGCTCACGCGGGATCCGACTTAGCGGGCGAAGTTGCCGCGGTAGTACTCGTACACCCAGCCGACGATCGAGACGATCACGAGCGGCACGGTGATGAACGAGAGCCAGAAGTTGAACCCGATGCAGAGACCGAGGACGACGATCGACGCGGAGAACGCGAGGAAGATCGGCCACCAGCTCCAGGGGCTGAACTCGCCCAGCTCGGGATCGCCGTCATCGATGTCCGAATCGAGACGATCCTCGACGAGCACGCCGCCCTGCTTTTTCTGCACGAGCATCAGGTACACGGCGATGAACGCCGTGAGGCCGGCCGAGAGCAGGATCGTGGTCGAGCCCGACCACTCGATCCGCCCGTGGTCGATGATGTTCCACACCGTGTACACGGTGGCGAGCAGTGCGAAGTACACCGTCAGGAGCCAGAAGATGACAATGTTGGATTTCATAGCTGAATACTCCTCAGGATCACTTCTGCTCGGAGAGCTGATGCGCGGGAACCGGCTGCTCCACGCCGCTGACCTCGGGGTGGTTGAGGTCGAAGGCGGGAGACTCGGAACGGATGCGCGGGATCGACGTGAAGTTGTGGCGCGGCGGCGGGCAGGAGGTCGCCCACTCGAGCGAGCGGCCGTAGCCCCACGGGTCGTTGACCGTCACCTTGGTGCCGCGACGCGAGGTGATGTACACGTTCAGGAGGAACGGGATCATCGATGCGCCGAGGATCATTGCGCCGATCGTGGAGAGCTGGTTGCCCCACGTGATGCCATCAGCGGGCAGGTAGGTGTAGTAGCGGCGGGGCATGGCCATGACGCCCAGCCAGTGCTGCACGAGGAAGGTCATGTGGAAGCCGATGAAGAGCACCCAGAAGTGGATCTTGCCGAGACGCTCGTCGAGCATCTTGCCGGTCCACTTCGGCCACCAGAAGTAGAAGCCCGCGAACATGGCGAACACGACCGTGCCGAAGACGACGTAGTGGAAGTGCGCGATCACGAAGTAGGTGTCCGAGAGGTGGAAGTCCAGCGCCGGCGAGGCGAGGATGACACCGGTGAGGCCGCCGAAGACGAAGGTCACGAGGAAGCCGAGCGACCAGAGCATCGGGGTCTCGAACGTGATCGAGCCGCGCCACATCGTGCCGAGCCAGTTGAAGATCTTCACACCGGTGGGCACCGCGATGAGCATCGTCATCAGGGCGAAGAAGGGCAGCAGCACGGAGCCGGTGACGTACATGTGGTGCGCCCACACGGTCATGGAGAGTGCGGCGATCGCGATGGTCGCGTAGATCAGGGTCTTGTAGCCGAAGATGGGCTTGCGGCTGAAGACCGGGAAGATCTCGGAGACGATGCCGAAGAACGGCAGTGCGATGACGTACACCTCGGGGTGTCCGAAGAACCAGAAGAGGTGCTGCCAGAGGATCGCTCCGCCCTCACCGCTGTAGATCTGAGCACCGAAGATGCGGTCTGCCGCAAGGCCGAACATAGCCGCCGCGAGGACGGGGAACACGAGAAGCACGAGGATCGAGGTGATCAGGGTGTTCCAGGTGAAGATCGACATGCGCCACATGGTCATGCCCGGGGCGCGCATCGTGATGATGGTCGTGATGAAGTTCACGCCGCCCATGATGGTGCCGAAGCCGCTGATGCCGAGGCCGAGGACCCAGAGGTTCCCGCCGACGCCCGGCGAGTAGGTCATGCTCGAGAGCGGCGAGTAGGCGAACCAGCCGAAGGAGGCCGCACCCTGCGGGGTGAGGAAGCCGCCGACCGCGATGAGCGAGCCGAAGGTGTAGAGCCAGAAGGCGAATGCGTTCAGTCGCGGGAACGCGACGTCGGGAGCTCCGATCTGGAGCGGCATCATGACGTTGGCGAAGCCGGCGAACAGCGGCGTCGCGAACATGAGCAGCATGATGGTGCCGTGCATGGTGAACAGCTGGTTGTACTGCTCCTTGGTCGCGATGACCTCGAGACCGGGAGCAAAGAGCTGCGCGCGGATCACCAGGGCCATGAGGCCGCCGATGAGGAACCACACGAAGGAGCTGATCAGGTACATGTACCCGATCACCTTGTGGTCCGTGGACGTCAGCCACGAAACGATGACGTTGCCCTTCTTCATGTTCTTGCTATCCCTCATTACTCGTTCTGCGCCTTGGCGCCGTCACCATAGAACGAGTCCTGGTTCGGGTTCAGCTCAAGGGTGGCCTGGCCAGTGTTGCCTGCTTCGCGCAGGGAAGCGATGTACGCGTCGTACTCGTCCTGCTCGACGACCTTCACTTCGAAGAGCATCATCGAGTGGTACTCACCGCAGAGCTCGGCGCACTTGCCCATGAAGGTGCCGGTCTTGGTGGGCGTGAAGCTCATGTAGTTCGTCTGCCCCGGGATCATGTCCTTCTTGTAGAGGAACTCGACCACCCAGAAGGAGTGGATGACGTCGCGCGTCTCGAGCTTGATCTCGGTGGTCTTGTTGACGGGGAGGTAGAGGACCGGCATGGTCTCTTCCTTCGCCGACCCGTCGGCCTCGGTCTGCACCTGGACGCCCTGGAAGTAGACATCCTCGTCGACGTAGTTGAAGTCCCACGCCCAACGCTTGCCGATGACCTCGACCGTGTTCTCCGGGTTCTCGTAGCGAGCCTCGATCGAGCTCTGCTCCTGCGCGGTGAACGCGAAGAAGCCGAGGACGAGGATCACGGGGACCACGGTGAAGAAGGTCTCGATCGGCATGTTGTACCGGAGCTGGACCGGCAGACCGGTCTGGCCCTTCCGGCGACGGTAGGCGATCGTGGCCCAGATGATGAGGGCCCACGTGAGCACACCGACGGCGAGCAGCACGATCCAAGACGTCACCCACAGCCCGGTGATCCCGTCCGTGTGGTTCGTAGCCCCCTCGGAGCCTGCGGGCAGGAAGCCTCGCTGCTGCTCCGGGGTGCAGCCTGCCAGGAGCAGCGCTGCTGAGAGCGCCACGGGGGCCGCTACCCATTTCATTCGACGATTGGAACGCACCGCATACCTTTCGAAATGTTTCGTGCCGCCCAGAAAGCAGGCGAAGCTGATGACTCCCTGTTAGCTTAGCGCGAACCTGAGCGTTCCCCGAACCAACACCGGGTGTCGCGGAACTTCGATTCGCGTTTTTGGCTAGCTGAAGCTGTCGCCGCAGGCGCAACTGCCCTGCGCGTTGGGGTTGTCGATCGTGAAGCCCTGCTTCTGGATCGTGTCCTCGAAGTCGATCGTGGCCCCGCTGAGGTACGGGATGCTCATCTGATCGACGACCACCTCGACGCCCTCGAAGTCGACGATCGCGTCGTTCTCGAGCTCCCGCTCATCGAAGAAGAGCTGGTAGATGAGCCCCGAGCAGCCGCCGGGCTGCACGGCGATGCGGAGGCGCAGGTCGTCGCGCCCCTCCTGCGCGAGCAGGCTGCGCACCTTCTCCTGCGCGGCCGCGCTCAGTGCGACCCCGTGCGCGCTCTCGATCGCCGGTGCGGCCGTGTCGGCCGCGATGGTCTCGCTGCTCATGTGAGGACTCCTCGCTCGGGTGTGTTCAGACTGGCCCCAGTCTACCCCTCCCGCATGCGCAGGAAAGCCCCGTCCGGAGACGGTATTCTGGTGGCATGGAGCGCCCGCGGGGCGCGAGACACACGGCGCGCAGGGGCGCGTCAGATCGAGAGGACAGGCGTGTCAAAGAAGGACGCCGCGGCTGCGGCGGGCGCGAGCGAGCAGGAGACCCCGGACACCACGGTGGGCAAGGGTCGCCCCACGCCATCGCGCAAGCAGGCCGAGGCCGCGAACGCGCGGCCGATCGTGGGCAGCAAGGACAAGGCGCTCCAGAAAGAGCAGCGCCGGCAGCAGGCCGATTCCCGTGAGCGCGCCCGGCTCGGCATGATGGCCGGCGAGGAGCGCTACCTCACGGTGCGCGACCGCGGCCCGCAGCGCCGCTTCGTGCGCGACTACGTAGACGCCCGCTGGAACGTCGGCGAGATGCTCATCCCGATGATGCTCGTCGTGCTCGTCATGACGTTCATCCCCGGCGTCGTGCAGGTGATCAGCCTCGTGGTGATCTGGGCGTTCGTCGCCCTCGCGATCCTCGACTCCGTGTTCGTCGGCTTCCGCCTGAAGAAGCTCCTCGCCGCAAAGTTCGGCGAGGATCGGGTGCAGCCGGGCTACCGCTGGTACGCCGCAATGCGCGCGATGCAGTTCCGCCCCCTGCGCGTGCCGAAGCCGCAGGTGAAGCGCGGCAACTACCCGAGCTAGTCCTCAGGCCGCATGACGACGAGGGGCCCGCGATCCGATTGGATCGCGGGCCCCTTGTCGTGATGCGCTGCGGCTAGGCGGCAGCGTTCCCCCGGAAACCGGCGCGCGCAAGACCGCGGTTGATGTCCCGGGCCCAGAGCGGACCCTCGTAGATGAACGCGGTGAACCCCTGCACGAGCGTCGCGCCCGCGCGAAGCCGCTCGTGGACGTCCTCCGCGGTCGTGACGCCGCCGACCGAGATCACGCAGAACTCGGGGTCCGGCGCGACCTCTCGGATGCGCCGGAGCACTGCGAGGGAGCGCTCGCGGAGCGGCGCGCCCGAGAGTCCGCCGGCGCCCATCCGCTCCACCTCCGCGGGATCCGCGTCGAGGCCGTCACGGGAGATCGTCGTGTTCGTCGCGATGATCCCGTCGAGCCCGAGGCGCTGCGCGAGCTGCACGATCGCATCGATCTGCTCGTCGGCCATATCGGGGGCGATCTTCACGAGGAGTGGCGTTCCCTGGGCCGCATCGCGCACCGCGGCGAGCAGCGGTTCGAGCAGCTCGACCTCCTGGAGCCCACGGAGCCCGGGCGTGTTCGGCGATGACACGTTGACCGCGAGGTAGTCGGCGATCGGCGCGAGGCGCTCAGCGCTCCACACGTAATCGGCGGTCGCATCCTCGACCTCCGTGATCCGGCTCTTGCCGATGTTCACGCCGATCACGGGGCGGTGCCTGCGCAGGCGCGCCGCCTCGATGCGGGGCACTGCGGCCGCTGATCCCCCGTTGTTGAAGCCCATGCGGTTGATGAGCCCGCGGTCGCCGACGAGGCGGTACATGCGCGGCTTCGGATTGCCGGGCTGCGCGTGCTTCGTGAGCGTCCCCACCTCGACGTGCCCGAAGCCGATGGCGCCGAGGCCCATGATCCCCGAGGCGTTCTTGTCGAAGCCGGCGGCCAGGCCGAACGGGCTCGGGAAGTCGATGCCGAGCGCGCGCACGCGGAGCGCGGGATCCGGGGCGCAGAAGCGACGGGCGATGCCGCCGAGCACCGGCGTCGCCTGGATCACCCGGAAGGCGAGGTGATGCGCCGTTTCGGGATCCATCCGCCGCAGGACGGTCGAAAAGAGCAGCGGGTAGAGACGCATGCGGGATTACTCCTGGGGTGCTGAGGTGGTGGCGGGGTCGGCGGCGCTCGGCTGCGCGCGCAGCTCGGCGATGGCCGCATCGAAGTCTGCGAGCGAGTCGAAGGCCTGGTAGACGCTCGCGAAGCGGAGGTAGGCGACCGTGTCGAGCTCCCGGAGGTGCGGCAGGATGGCGAGGCCGATCTCGTTCGCATCGAACTGCGCGATCCCGCTCGAGCGCACGGACTCCTCGACCTGCTGGGCGAGCACCGCGAGGTCGGCCTCGGTCACGGGCCGGCCCTGGCAGGCCTTGCGCACCCCGCTCATGACCTTCGCGCGGCTGAACGGCTCGACGACGCCGGAGCGCTTGATCACCGTGAGGCTCGCCGTCTCCGTCGTCGTGAAGCGGCGCCCGCACTCGGGGCACTGGCGACGACGGCGGATCGAGAGGCCGTCGTCGGCCGTCCGGGAATCGATGACCCGGGAGTCCGGGTGGCGGCAGAACGGGCAGTGCATTAGCGGCCCTCCTCCTCGAATCGTGCGCTCACGGCCTCGCCGTGCGCGGGGAGGCCCTCGGCCCCCGCGAGCGCGAGCAGCGGGGCCTCGGTCTCGGCGAGCGCGGCGCGGTCGTAGCTGATGATCTGCTGCGGGCGCAGGAACGTGTGGGCGCCCAGGCCCGCGGCGAAGCGCGCGGTGCCGCCCGTGGGGAGCACGTGGTTCGAGCCCGCGAGGTAGTCGCCGAGGCTGACGGGCGTGTAGCCCCCGATGAAGATCGCACCGGCGTCAGTGATCCCCGCGAGCACCCCCTCGTCGTCACGGGTCTGAATCTCGAGGTGCTCGGGTCCGTACGCATTGCTCACGCGCACGGCGGTCTCCAGATCATCGACGAGGATCACGGCGGACTGCGGGCCCGCGAGCGCCGTGGCGACGCGCTCGGCGTGCCGGGTACGGGGGGCGCGCGCGGCGATCTCCTCGCGCACCCGCTCCGCGAACGCCGCGTCGTCGGTGACGAGCACCGAGGCCGCGGCCTCGTCGTGCTCCGCCTGGCTGATGAGGTCGGCCGCCACGAAGCGGGGATCGGCCGCGCCGTCGGCGATCACCAGGATCTCGGTCGTGCCGGCCTCCGAGTCGATGCCGACGAGCCCGCTCACCACGCGCTTCGCTGCCGCGACGAAGACGTTGCCGGGGCCCGTGACGACGTCGACCGGGTCGAGCCCGATGCTCGGCACTCCGTGCGCGAACGCGGCGATCGCGCCCGCGCCGCCGATGGCGTAGACCTCGTCGATCCCGCAGAGCGCTGCGGCCCAGAGCACGGCCGGGTGGGGCAGTCCCCCGTTGTCGCGCTGCGCGGGAGAGGCGAGCGCGAGACCGGGAACGCCTGCGGTCTGCGCGGAGACGGCGTTCATGATGACCGAGGAGGGGTAGGCGGCCTTTCCGCCTGGCGCGTAGAGGCCGACCCGGGAGACCGGCTGCCAGCGCTGCCGGATCACGGCACCGGGGCCGATCCGGGTCTCGCGAGGCTCGGGCACCTGAGCGGCCGAGCCGAGCCGCAGGCGCTCGATGAGCTGCTCGAGCGCCGCGCGCACCTCGGGCGGGCAGTCGGCGAGCGAGCCGGTGATCGCCTCTGCCGGGACCCGGAGCGCGTGGCCCTCCACCCCGTCGAAGTCGCGCGCCTGCTCGCGCAGGGCGTCCTCGCCGTGCTCCGCAACCGCCGCCACGAGCGGGCGCACGCGCTCGACGGCGACCTCCGCCCCCATCGCGGCGCGGGGCACCAGTTTGAGCAGGTCGCTGCGCGAGAGCTGCTGCCCCCGGAGATCAGTCATACGCATCACGCGTCCAGTCTACCGGGGCGCGGAAGCGCCCGGCCGCCCGCCCCGTCTGGGAGGATGGGGAAGAAGCGCCGCCCGCGCATCGACCCCGAGGAGGCCACGTGACGCTGCTGACCGGAGCACTGACCCTCGTGCTCGTCCTCGCCGGCTCCGCCGCGCAGCGCATGGCCGGCCTCGGTTTCGCCCTCCTCGTCGCCCCGTTCATGACGCTCGTGCTCGGCGCCCACGAGGGCGTGCTCCTCGTGAACATGCTCGGGGTGGTGTCGAGCCTCCTCATCCTGCCCCGCGTGTGGCGCGGCATCGACTGGTCGATGTTCCGCTGGCTCGGCGGCTTCGCCGTGATCGGTGCGGTGCTCGGCGCCTGGCTCGGTCAGCGATTCTCCCCCGCGGTCATGTCGGTGGCCGTGGGCGGGATCGTCATCATCGCGCTCGGGGCCTCGCTCGCGCTGCGGAGCGCGCGCTTCAGCACTGCGCCGCGCGGCCCGCGCGCCGCGGCCGGCTTCGTGTCCGGGCTGACGAACGCGCTCGCGGGCGTCGGCGGGCCCGCGGTGAGCGCGTACGCCGTGCTGACGCGCTGGCCACAGACCGCGTTCGCCGCGACCCTGCAGCCGTACTTCATCCTCGTGGGCAGCACGTCGGCCGCCTCGAAGCTGCTGCTCGACCCGGCCGGGCTGCCGCACGCCGCGTGGTGGTTCTGGGGCCTCGTACTCGTCGCCGTGCTCGGCGGGATCGCGGCGGGCGAGCGGCTCCTGCGCGTCGTCTCCCCGACGCAGGTGCGCCGCTTCGTGATCGTCCTCGCGTTCGCGGGCGCCGGTGCCTCGCTCGTGCACGGCGCGATCGACCTCCTGGCCTAGCTCTCGGCGCGCGCCTCCGGCGCGAGCATGCCGAGCCACGCGAGTTCGCGCACGCCGCTCACGAGCGCTTCGCTCGCCGCGGCGGCGTCGACCTCGAGCAGCTGGGCGAGCGCGTCCGCGATCTGGCCGAGGGTGAGCTCGCCGTCGCTCGCCCCCACCGCAGCGGCGAGCAGCGGGTCGGCGGTGACTCTGCGGGCGATCGGGCGATCCGTGACGAGCGTGATCGCCTGGGGCGCCTCGGCGCCGGGGGCGTGGATCCGCTCGTCGCTCACCGCGTCCGACACGACCCAGCGCGTTGCGAGCACCTCCGCATCGCTCATGCGCGCCGCGGCGAGCCCCGCGGAGAAGGTCGCCTCGAGCTGCGCGCCGAGGCCCGCTCCGGAAAGCGCCCCGGTCGCCTGCTCGGCGTGCACGAGGGGCTGCGCCCCTGAGTCCCGTCGGATCCGGATCGCCCCGAGCCCGACCGCCACGACGCGCCGCGCGGCGAAGTCGTCGAGCCAGGCGCCGAGCAGCCCATCGAACTCCGCGCTCCCCGGGCGGGCTCCGCCGTCGCGCGCCCAGGTCTCCGCGTACTGCGCGGGATCGACGCGATCGCGCTCGATGACCCAGGCGGCAAGGCCGGGAACGCCCGCCGCGGCGATCCAGTCCGTGACGCGCTGCAGGCCGTTGCCACCCCACGGCGACTCCCAGTTCGCGAGGCAGAGCAGCGTGCCGCCCGGCGCGAGGTGCGCGGGGCCCTCCTGCACGACGGACGCGGCCAGCGCGTCGCCCACGAGGCCGCCGTCGCGGTACTCGTACACGGGGCCGTCTCCCGTGCGCGGCGTGATGACGAACGGCGGGTTCGAGAGGATGAGGTCGAAGCGCTCGTCGGCGACGGGGGCGAACAGGCTGCCCGCACGGAACTCGATCGCCCCGGCGGCGCCGTTCAGCTCGGCGTTCGCGCGAGCGAGGAGCAGCGCGCGCTCGGAGATGTCCGTAGCGATCACGCGACCCCCGCGGAGGCTCAGGTGGAGCGCGACGATGCCGCAGCCGGTGCCGAGGTCGAGCGCGAGCCGCGAGGCGGCGGGCGGCGCCTGCGCAATGAGCGAGCGGGTGGCGCCGCCCACCCCCATCACGTGGTCGGGCCGGGCCGGGCCGCGGCGGAGCTGGTCATCGAGGTCGGAGATGATCCACCACGCGACGGGCTCCGCTGCTGCGGCGTCGGCGACCGCCACGGCGTTGAGGGACAGCGCGGCGCGCAGCCGGGGCGCCGCGGCGCCGGTGGGCTCGGCCTCCACGATGCCGAGCGTGCGCGCGCCCTCGGCGCCGAGCGTGGGGAGCGCCGCGTCGAGCATCGCCGCCGGCACGGACTGACCGAGCAGAAAGACCCGGCAGATCGTGGCGAGCGGTCCCTCCTCACGCGCGTCGAGCGCGCGCAGGGCGGGGACGAACACGCCGCGCTCGCGGGCGCGATCGGCGGTCTCCCCGAGCAGCGCGGTCACCGTCGCGGCGCGATAGTCCGCGGCGAGGAGATCGGAGCGGAGGCGGGAGAGCAGCGCGGAATCCATCCCTCTAGGGTAGGGCCCGCGCGGCTCCCCCGCGCACCGACTCAGTACGCGACGGTGAAGCGGGCGCGCCGGTGCTCGGGCTGCTCGATCTCATCGACGACCGCGACGCCGAAGTCGGCGCCCGAGATCGCGGACTCGCCCGCCGCGTCGGTGAGGATCACGTCGCCGCCGACGCGGTACTCGCCCGTGTACTCGCCCGCGGCCCACGGGCCGAAGGAGCCGGCGGGGCTGACGAAGAACCAGTCGAGACTCTCGGGCGTCGCCCGGAGATCGTCGAGCACCCCCGCCATCTCGGCGGCCTCGGGCTGAATCTCCTCGGGGAAGCCTGGGCCGTTCATCACGAAGTCGCCGCCCGGGCTCTGCAGCAGCGACCCCGCCCCGCCGATCACGCCGAGGCGCACCCCGGCAGCATCCGCCTCGGCGGCGAGCTGCGCGATCGCCGGGCGCAGCGCACCCGCCATGTCGCCGCGCGGGGACGCCGCGACGACCACCACGTCGGCGTTGGCGAGCAGCCGCGCGCGGTCGGCCGGGTCGAGCAGCGAGCCCCGGGTGTAGGTGACGCCCGCGATCTGCTGGGCGGCCTCGCCGCGGCTCACGCTCGTCACATGGAGGTCGCGCACCGCGGCCGCTTCGGCGATGTGCGCCCCCGCGTAGCCGCTTCCGCCGATGATCGTCACTCTGGTCATGCCGCTGTCCCTTCGTCATTCCCCGCCGCACGATTCGCGGCCGGCTCCCGGGAGAACCCGGATGCCGCTCACCCTATTCCCCGCAGCCATGCTCGCGAAGGAATATCACCGGATGGGGCGATCGTGGGCGGTGACGGGGATCGGCAGCGCCGTCTCCCCCATGAGGAAGCGGTCGACCGCGGCCGCGGCGGCGCGGCCCTCGGCGATCGCCCAGACGATGAGGGACTGGCCGCGCCCGGCGTCGCCCGCGACGAAGACGCCCGGCACGTCGGTGGCGTAGTCCGCCCCGCGCTCGAAACTCCCGGCGGGGCCGCGGCGGAGCGCGAGCCGCTCGTCGTCGATCGCCTCAGGGCCCGTGAAGCCGAGCGCGAGGAGCACGAGGTCGGCGTCGATCCGCTGCTCGGTGCCGGGGATGGGCTCCCGTCCCCGCTCGGTGAAGCCGGTCTGCGCGACCCGGAGCGCCGTGACGCGCGCCGCCCCCGGATCCTCCGCGAGGAACTCGACGGTGGAGGCGAGGAAGCGCCGCTCCCCGCCCTCCTCGTGGGAGCTGCTCACGTCGAAGAGCACGGGGTGGGTGGGCCACGGGTGGGCCTCCCCGCGCTCCGCCGCGGGCTGCGCGCCGATCGCGAGGCTCGTGACCGAGCGCGCGCCCTGCCGGTGCGCCGTGCCAACGCAGTCCGCGCCCGTGTCGCCGCCGCCGATGACGACGACGTGCTTCCCCGCGGCGTCGACGGGGCTCTCGGCGAGCGCGCCCGACTGCACACGGTTCGCCGCGCTCAGGAACTGCATCGCGGGCACGACTCCCGCCAGCTCGCTGCCGGGCACGGGCAGCTCCCGCGCCACGGTCGCACCGGTTGCGACGATGACCGCGTCGAAGCGGCGGCGCAGCTCGCCCCAGCTCATGTCGCGGCCGATCTCGATCCCGCACCGGAATCGCGTGCCCTCGGCCTTCAGCTGCTCGATCCGGCGCTGCACGAGCGCCTTCTCCAGCTTGAAGTCCGGGATCCCGAGTGCGAGGAGCCCGCCGGGCACCTCGTCGCGTTCGTAGATCGCGACCGTGTGGCCCGCCCGGGTGAGCTGCTGCGCAGCGGCGAGCCCCGCCGGGCCGGATCCCACGACCGCGACCGTCTTCCCCGTGAGGCGGGCGGGCGGGCGGGGCGTGACCCAGCCCGCGGCGAAGGCCTCATCGATGATGCGGTTCTCGATCTGCTTGATCGTGACGGCCGGCTCCGAGATTCCGAGCACGCACGCCGACTCGCAGGGGGCGGGGCACGCACGCCCCGTGAACTCCGGGAAGTTGTTCGTCTCGTGGAGGCGCTCGATGGCCTCGCGACCGCGTCCGCGGTGCACGAGGTCGTTCCACTCGGGGATCAGGTTGCCGAGCGGGCATCCCTGGTGGCAGAAGGCGACGCCGCAGTCCATGCAGCGCGACGCCTGGCGCACGACGAGCTGCGGGTCGGCCGGGTCGACCACCTCCCGCCAGTCGCGCAGCCGGAGCGCCACGGGGCGCTTCGGCGCGAGCTCGCGCTCCCGCACGCGCAGGAACCCCTGGGGATCAGCCATGACTCGCCTCCAAGATCTCGGTCCACATCTGTTCGTCGTCGGGGTCAACCCCCTGGGAGCTCACGCGCTCGCGGATCTCGAGCACCCGGGCGTAGCCGCGCGGGATCAGGCGGCTGAATCGCGCGAGCGTCGCCACGGGATCGCGCTCCCAGGCGAGCAGCAGCTCTGCGGCGAGCGCGGAGCCGGTCTCGGCGCGGTGGCGCTGCAGCAGCTCGACGATGCGCGCCTCGAGCGCGCGGCGCTCCCGTTCCGGAAGGCCGGGCGTCTCCCCCGCCGCGGGATGTCCGGGCGGGGCGAGGTGCTGCAGCATGAGGGCGCCGGAGGCGAGCTCCGCGGCGTTGACGTCGGCGGGGTCGAGGTCGAGGAGCACGGCCTCCCCGCCGGACATGCCCGCGCCGATGTTGCGTCCGGTGGGGCCGAGGATCAGGGCGAAGCCTCCCGTGAAGTACTCGAGTGCGTGGTCGCCCGTGCCCTCGACGACCGCGGTGGCGCCGGAGCCGCGGACGAGGAAGCGCTCGCCCACGACGCCGGCGAGCCAGAGCGCGCCGCTCGTCGCGCCGTAGCCGATCACGTTGCCCGCGATCACGTTGCCCGCGGCGCCGTGGGCGCCGCCGGGGTGGGGGCGGATCGCGATCGTGCCGCCGGAGAGACCCTTGCCCACGTAGTCGTTCGCCTCTCCCGTGAGGGAGATCGATACGCCCGTGGGGAGGAAGGCGCCGAGCGATTGCCCCGCCGAGCCGGTGAGTGCGAGCTCGATCGTGCCCTCGGGGAGCCCGTCGGCGCCGAAGCGCCGGGTCACGGCGTGGCCGATGCCCGTGCCGACGGCGCGGTCCACGTTGCGCACGGGGAGGGCGAAGCTCGCGGGAGTGCCGTCGCGGAGGGTGCCGCTCGCCGCGCGGAGGAGCGGGGCGTCGAAGTGCGCGTCGAGTTCGTGCTCCTGGGCGCGGCCGTGGCGGCGGGGCGCCGTGGCCGGGAACGCGGGGCCGCGGAGCACGGGGGTGAGGTCGAGTCCGGAGGCCTTCCAGTGGGAGATGGCCTCGTCGACGTCGAGCGCCGCGGTGTCGCCGATGGCCTCGTCGAGGCTGCGGTAGCCGAGCGCCGCGAGGAGTTCGCGCACCTCCTCCGCGATGAAGCGGAAGAAGTTCACCACGTGCTCGGCGCGGCCGGTGAAGCGCTCGCGCAGCTCGGGGTTCTGGGTGGCGACGCCCACGGGGCAGGTGTCGAGGTGGCACACCCGCATCATGATGCAGCCGGAGACGACGAGGGGGGCGGTCGCGAAGCCGTACTCCTCGGCGCCGAGGAGCGCGGCGATCATCACGTCGCGCCCGGTCTTCAGCTGGCCGTCCGCCTGGAGCACGACGCGGTCGCGGAGCCCGTTGAGCATGAGCGTCTGCTGCGCCTCGGCGAGGCCGAGCTCCCACGGGGAGCCGGCGTGCTTCAGCGAGTTCATGGGGCTCGCGCCGGTGCCGCCGTCGTGCCCCGAGATGAGGATCGCGTCGGAGAGCGCCTTCGCGACGCCCGCGGCGACGGGTCCGATCCCCGACTGGGCGACGAGCTTCGTCGAGATCCGGGCCGCGGGGTTCGCGCGCTTCAGGTCGAAGATGAGTTGCTTGAGATCCTCGATCGAGTAGATGTCGTGGTGGGGCGGCGGGGAGATGAGGCCGACCCCGGGCGTGGAGTGCCTCGTGCGGGCGATCCACGGGTACATCTTCCCCGGGGGCAGCTGTCCGCCTTCCCCCGGCTTCGCGCCCTGGGCGAGCTTGATCTGGATCTCGTCGGCGTGGGTGAGGTAGAGGCTCGTCACGCCGAAGCGTCCGGAGGCGACCTGCTTGATCGCGCTGCGTCGCTCGGGGTCGAGGAGCCGCTCCTCGCTCTCGCCGCCCTCGCCCGTGTTGGAGCGCCCGCCGAGGCGGTTCATCGCGATCGCGAAGGTCTCGTGCGCTTCGGGCGAGATGGAGCCGTAGCTCATCGCGCCGGTCGCGAAGCGGCGCACGATGGCGCTCACGGGCTCCACCTCCCCGAGCGGCACGGGCGGGCGCTGCGGGGCGAAGCGGAACAGGCCGCGGAGGGTCATGAGGCGCTCCTGCTGCGCGTTGACTCGCGCCGTGTACTCGGCGAAGATCTCGCGCTTGCCCGTGCGCGTGGCGTGCTGGAGCTTGAAGATGGTCTGCGGGTCGAAGAGGTGCGGCTCCTCGCCGCGGCGCCAGCGGTACTCGCCGCCCGTCGCGAGTCGCTGGTGCGCGAGCGGCGCAGTGTCGTCGGGGTACGCGGCACGGTGCCGTGCGGCGACCTCAGCGGCGAGCACGTCGAGGCCGACGCCGCCGAGACGCGTCGTGGTCCCGGTGAAGAAGCGGTCGACGAGGGGCTGCGCGAGCCCGATCGCCTC
This sequence comes from Leucobacter sp. PH1c, assembly GCF_000633415.1. Classification (GTDB taxonomy): domain Bacteria; phylum Actinomycetota; class Actinomycetes; order Actinomycetales; family Microbacteriaceae; genus Leucobacter. The sequence continues at coordinate 27,876 of NZ_AYMV01000008.1, forward strand.
GAAGGTCTGCGCGCCGCAGTATGAGGCGACGGTCGAGATCCCCATCTTGCTCATCACCTTGAGCATGCCCTTCCCGAGGGCCGTGATCAGCCGGGCGGTCGCCTCGGCCTCGGTGAGCCCGGGGATCGACCCGTCGCGCACGAGCAGCCCGACGGTCTCCATCGCGAGGTAGGGGTTCACCGCGGCGGCCCCGTAGCCGATGAGCACGGCGACGTGGTGCACCTCGCGGACGTCGCCCGCCTCGGCGATGAGCGCGACCCGCATGCGCTGCCCGGTGCGGATGAGGTGGTGGTGCACGGCGGAGACGGCGAGCAGCGACGGGACGGGAGCGAGGTCCTTCGTCGAGTCGCGATCCGAGAGAATCAGGAACTCGGCGCCGGCGTCGATCGCCGCGCTCGCTTCCCGGCACATCGCGTCGAGGCGCTCGGCAAGGCCGTGCGCGCCCTGGTCGACGGCGTAGAGGCCGCGGATCGTCACCGCGCGCTCGCGCTCCGGGTCGTCGCCGAAGTGCTGGATCCTGGCGAGCGCGTCGTTGTCGATCACCGGGAAGTCGAGGATCACCTGGCGGGCGTGCGCCGCGGACTGCGTGAGCAGGTTCTCCTGCGGCCCCATCCCGGCGCGGAGGCTCGTGACGAGTTCCTCGCGGAGCGCATCGAGCGGCGGGTTCGTCACCTGCGCGAACTGCTGCACGAAGTAGTCGTGGAGGTGGCGCGGCCGGTCAGAGAGCGCCGCGATGGGCGTGTCGGTGCCCATGGCCGCGAGCGGCTCGGCCCCGTCCCTCGCCATGGGCGTGAGCACGAGCCGAAGCTCTTCCTCCGAGTAGCCGAAGGTGCGCTGGCGGCGCGTGATCGAGGCGGGCGGGTGCACGAGGTGCTCCCGCTCGGGCTGCTCGGAGAGCCGGATCCGACCCCGCTCGAGCCACTCGCCCCAGGGAGCGCTCCCTGCGAGCTCCCGCTTCACCGCCGAGTCGTCGCGGATCTCCCCCGTCGCGAGGTTCACGGCGAGCATCCGGCCGGGCTGCAGGCGCCCGCGCCGGGCCACGCGCTCGGGGGCGATGTCGAGCACACCGGCTTCGCTCGCGATGACGAGCATGCCGTCCGTCGTCTCGAGGGTGCGGCCGGGGCGGAGGCCGTTGCGGTCGAGGAGCGCCACGAGCTCCTCGCCGTCGGTGGCGATCATCGCTGCTGGCCCGTCCCACGGCTCCATGAGGAGCGAGTGGTACTCCAGGAAGTCGACGAGCTCGGCGGAGAGGCCGGGCTCGGATTCCCAGGCCTCCGGCACCATCATCGCGAGTGCGTGCGGCAGGGACCGCCCCGCCATGACGAGCAGTTCGAGCACCTCGTCGAAGCTCGCCGAGTCGCTTCCTCCGGGTGAGCAGATCGGCAGGAGGGGCCGCACGTCGCCGAGCAGCTCGGATTCGAGCTGCGCCTCTCGCGCCCGCATCCAGTTGCGATTGCCTCGCACCGTGTTGATCTCCCCGTTGTGCGCCACGAGGCGGAGCGGCTGCGCGAGGTGCCATGACGGGAACGTGTTGGTCGAGTAGCGCGAGTGCACGATCGCGAAACGCGACGCGAAGCGCGGATCGGTCAGCTCGGGGAAGAACGCCGGCAGTTGGAGCGTGGTGACCATGCCCTTGTAGACGATGGTGTGCGCGGAGAGCGAGGGCAGGTAGCAGCCGGTCTCGTGCTGGATCCGCTTCCGGGTGCGGAACGCGCGACGCTCGAGCTGCGCCGCTGCGGGCGGGGGCGAGGCGGCCGCCCCGAGCACGAGCTGCTCGATCACGGGGGCCGCGGCGCGCGCGGCCGCCCCGAGGGTCTCGGGACGGACGGGTACCGGTCGCCAGGCGAGCACCGTGAGCCCCTCCTCCGCGGCGATCGCGGAGATCCGGAAGCGGGCGGCCTGGCGCTCGGTGGAGGTGCGCGGGAGGAACACGAGGCCGGCGGCGTAGGCACCGGGGGCCGGGAGCCGGAGCTCGGGCGCCGCCTCCGCGAGCTCGGCGCGGATGAGCGCGTCGGGCAGATCACTGAGGATGCCCGCACCGTCGCCCGTACCGGCGTCGGAGCCCACGGCTCCGCGGTGCTCGAGGTGTTCGAGCGCCTCGAGCGCGAGCTGGACGATCTCATGACTCGGCGCTCCCGTGAGCGAGACCACGGCCGCGAGGCCGCACGCATCGCGCTCGTCCGCCGGGTTGTAGAGCCCTGCGGCCGGCGGGAATCCGGGTGGGAGATCTGCGCGCATGGGGGGTCCTCTCGGCTGACGGACCTCGAATCTAGCACTCGTTTCTTCGGCGAAACGAATCGCTCAACGCAGCTTCTTTCGCGCATTCGGCGAATCCCCCGTATTTCCCGCAGAACATGCGGCCCCCGACTCCACGGACCGCAGAGCGCGATGCCCCGTAACACGCTCGAAACACGCGCGTTGCGCTCGCGAAATCGTCCCCGCCGCACACGCACGAGCGCCGGAGTTCGATAG
>NZ_AYMV01000009.1 GCF_000633415.1 Leucobacter sp. PH1c
CGAGTTTGATCCGGTATGCGGGCCGGATACCGGATCAAACTCGACCGAATCTGGGGAGCAGGAGCAGGAGCAGGCGCAGGCGCGCGCGGGCGCAGGCGCGCGCGGGCGCAGGCGCAGGCACACCCACGCGCACCCACGCACCCACACAGGCACACCCACCCGCACCCGCACCCCCACCCGCGCTCAGCGCAGAGTCAACGCGGCGCGGTGATGAACAGATCGAGCAGGCCCGGATTGTGCGCGTGGACGAGCACCGCGAACACGACCGCGTCGAACAGCAGGTGCACGGTCACCACGTAGCCGAGCGAGCGGGTGCGCAGGAAGATCATGCCTTGCATGAGCGCGAACGGGATCGTGAGCAGCGGGCCCCACGCCCGGTACCCGAGCTCCCACAGGAACGACACGAACACGACCGCCTGCAGCACGTTCGCGAGCCAGGCCGGGAAGTGGCGCAGCAGCACCGCGAACACGGTGCAGATGAAGAAGAGCTCGTCCCAGATCCCCACCGCGCCGACGCCGATGAACAGCCGCGCGATGAGATCCGGCGTCGTGACGGCCGGCCAGTTCTGGTACACCCCCGAGCTGATGAAGTACGCGGGCAGGATCAGCCAGCCGAGCACGAGCACCGCGGCGAGCCAGCCCCAGTGGAAGACCCCCCAGCGCTGCCCGCCGCGCCACGGAAACCCCGTCGCGCGGTCGCGGAAGACAAAGCGCGACACGAGGTAGGGCACGAGCACCGCACCGCCGAGCGCGAGCGTGAACTGCACCATCGAGACCGTATCGAGCCGGGCGCTCAGGTCGATGGTGCGCACGATCGCGAGCCCGAGCGCCACGAGCGAGAGGTCGCGCAGGAGCGACGGCGGGCGGGCGGCGGGCGGCAGCTCTCGCAGTGCCGCGCGGTCCTCGCTGCCCCGCGGGAGCGGGATCGAGCACTGCCCGCCGCACCCGCCACGGTCGGCGTAGGCCGCCGCGGCGAGGCCGAGCACGAGAAGCACCGTGCCGGCGAACAGGTCTTCGAAGACGAAGAGCGCGGGCGCAGCGAGCACGGTGAGCGACGCCGCGATGAGGTGCCACGGATGGATCCGCGGGCGCGGGCGCGCCGCCTGCCCGCTCAGCCGCTCGTCGATCACGCCCACGCCGTTCAGCGTATCGGCCGCGCCTCCCGATCCGATCAGAAATCGAGAAGTCCGCGCGGCCCGCAGCGCGCTACGCTACCCCCATGAGCGCAGCCGATCACGCCAACCACCCCGCCGATGCCCACGACCGCATCCTTGTGCGCGGCGCCCGCGAGCACAACCTGAAGGACGTGAGCGTCGAGCTCCCGAAGCGCCGGCTCACGGTGTTCACGGGCGTTTCCGGCTCGGGCAAGAGCTCGCTCGTCTTCGCGACGATCGCGGCCGAGTCCCAGCGCCTCATCAACGAGACGTACAGCGCGTTCGTGCAGGGATTCATGCCGTCGCAGTCGCGCCCCGACGTCGACGTGCTCGAGGGCCTCACCACGGCCATCATCGTCGATCAGGAGCGCATGGGCGCGAATCCCCGCTCGACGGTCGGCACGGCGACCGACGTCAACGCGATGCTGCGGATCGTGTTCTCGCGGCTCGGCTCCCCGCGGATCGGCTCGCCCAACGCGTTCTCGTTCAACGTCGCATCCGTGAGCGGCGCGGGCGCGGTGACCCTGCAGAAGGGCGGCAAACAGGTCAAGGAGCGGCGCTCCTTCGAGGTGCTCGGCGGCATGTGCGCCACCTGCGAGGGGCGCGGCACCGTCTCCGACTTCGCGCTCGACCAGCTCTACGACGACACGAAGTCGCTCGCCGACGGCGCGCTCACCGTGCCCGGCTACAGCATGGACGGCTGGTACGGGCGCCTCTTCGGGGCGATGCTCCCGATGGACGTGCCGATCCGCGAGTTCACGGCCGAGCAGCTCGAGACGCTCCTCCACCAGGAGCCCACGAAGATCAAGGTGGACGGCACAAACCTCACCTACGAGGGGCTGATCCCGAAGATCCAGAAGTCGATGCTCGCGAAGGATCGGGAGGCCATGCAGCCGCACGTGCGCGCCTTCGTGGATCGCGCGATCGTCTTCACGCCCTGCCCCGCGTGCGGCGGTACGCGCCTGAACGACTCGGCCCGCTCATCGAAGATCGCGGGCCGCTCGATCGCCGACGTCTGCGCGATGCAGATCAGCGATCTCGCGGAGTGGGTGCGCGGGATCGACGACCCGGGGCTCGCCCCGCTCATCGCGAAGCTCACCGACACGCTCGATTCCTTCGTGCAGATCGGGCTCGGCTACCTGAGCCTCGACCGCCCCACCGGCACGCTCTCGGGCGGCGAGTCGCAGCGGACGAAGATGATCCGGCACCTCGGCTCCCCCATCACGGACGCCACGTACGTCTTCGACGAGCCGTCCATCGGCCTCCATCCGCACGACATCGAGCGGATGAACCAGCTCCTCCTCAAGCTCCGCGACAAGGGCAACACCGTGCTCGTGGTCGAGCACAAGCCCGAGATGATCGCGATCGCCGATCACGTGGTCGACCTCGGCCCGCGCGCCGGATCGGCGGGCGGCGAGATCTGCTTCGAGGGCACCGTCGCGGGGCTGCGGGCGTCCGACACGCTCACCGGGCGCCACCTCGACGACCGCGCCCGTCTGAAGGACGCGGTCCGCTCGGCAACGGGGGCGATCGAGGTGCGGGGCGCGAATCGGCACAATCTGCGCGACGTCGACGTCGACGTGCCGCTCGGCGTGCTCTGCGTCATCACGGGCGTCGCGGGCTCGGGCAAGAGCTCGCTGATCCACGGCTCCGTCTCGAACCGCGAGGGCGTGGTGGCGATCGATCAGGGGGCGATCAAGGGATCGCGCCGCTCCAATCCCGCGACGTACACGGGCCTGCTCGATCCCGTGCGCACCGCCTTCGCGAAGGCCAACGGGGTGAAGCCCGCGCTCTTCAGCGCGAACTCCGAGGGCGCCTGCCCCGAGTGCAAGGGCGCGGGCGTGATCTACACCGATCTCGGGATGATGGCCACCATGGAGAGCGTCTGCCAGGTGTGCGAGGGGCGCCGCTTCAACCAGGACGTGCTCGAGTACACGCTCGGCGGCAAGAACATCGCGGAGGTGCTCGAGCTCAGCATGGCCGACGCGCACGAGTTCTTCAGCGCGGGCGAGGCGCGGATCCCGAAGGCCGCACAGATCCTGGAGCGGCTCACCGACGTGGGGCTCGGCTACCTGACCCTCGGGCAGCCGCTCTCCACGCTCTCGGGCGGCGAGCGCCAGCGGCTGAAGCTCGCGATCCACATGCTCGAGGATGCCGACGTGTACGTACTTGACGAGCCGACGACGGGCCTCCACCTCGCGGACGTCGAGCAGCTGCTCGGCCTCCTCGACCGGCTCGTCGATGCAGGCAAGAGCGTGATCGTGATCGAGCACCACCAGGCGGTCATGGCGCACGCCGACTGGATCATCGACATCGGGCCGGGAGCGGGCCAGCAGGGCGGAACGGTCGTGTTCGAGGGCAGCCCGCGCGAGCTCATCGCGGCGGGCACGACGCTCACGGGGCAGCACCTGGCGCGCTACGTGGCGTAGGGCGGGCGCTCCTCCGGCGCGCCGCCGCTTCCGGGGGCTACTCCAGGCGCTCCTCGGGGCAGCCGTAGCCCTCGCACGGGAGGAGCGGCTCGCGGGGCGTCACGCCCGCGGGGAGGCGGAGCAGTTCGGCGCCGCGCGCGGGGCTCATGATCTGGATCCCCGCGCTCGTCATGATGCGGCGGCTCGCGTCGCAGCTCGGCGCGTACTCGGGCTGCTCGTAGTCGAAGGCCCGGAGCGTCTCGGGCGCGAGCTGCGCCTCCAGCGGAGCCAGGTCTTCCGCGAGCTGCGCCTCGCGCGCGGCAATTTCGGCCTCGAGCTCCGCGCGGCGCTCGGGCGAGAGCGCGTCGAGGATGGCGTCGAGCTGCTCGTCGATCGCCGCGGTGCGCTCGGCGAACGGATCCGCCGCCTCGGGCGGCTGCTCCGCGGAGACGCGCGCCGACACGATCGCGGGGAAAGCGAAGGGCGGGAAATCCGGCCCCCGCACGATGAGGTCGTAACGCACCCCCGACACGAGGTGCACCTGCCGCCCGGCGTCAGCCGAGCACGCGGTCTCCCGCGGCGAGCGGAACGTGCCGCAGTCGGTGCGAATCCGGGGCCCGGCGAGCGAGCGCCCCTTGCCGCGCACGCGCGCCTCCGCGGGATTGCCCACCGTACAGCCGGTGATCGTCTCCTCCGCGAACAGCCCGTTCACGGCTGGGATCCGGAGCAGGGCTGGTATGACCGCGGTAAGGAGCAGCACGCCCGCGAGCCCGAGGACTGCCGTGCGGGTGCGCCGCCCCGAGCGCCGAGGCGCGGGGGTCGGATCGCTGTCCCGGGGCGTCATCCCTGCGGGGCCGAGGGCAGTTCGTTCAGCGCGCGGATGAGCCGGTGCAGCTCTCCCACCGCGCGGCGGCGCGGGGTGAGCACGAGGCGCGGCAGCTCGGGCCGGTCTTCCTCGCCGCGCTCCTCGGGCCGCGCCTCGGCGCGCTCGATCCGGCCCGTCTCGCAGAGGCCGGAGAAGTGCGCGTTCAGGTGGGCGAGCTCCGCGTCGCTGGGCGCGGCCTTCAGCCGCAGCACGAGCTCCGCGTCGAACCAGCGCAGCGAGTCGTAGTTGCGCCAGAACCCCGTTACCTCGGCAACGGCCGCGTCCACCGAGTCGGTGACGAGCACGCGGTCGAGGTCGTCCACCGAGACGAGGCCGTTGGCGGCGAGCTGCTCGGTAACGAAGGCGGCGAAGCCGCGCCAGAACTGCCCGCCGGCGCGGTCGAGGAGCACGATCGGCACGGGGTCCATCTTGCCGGTCTGCTGCAGCGTGAGCAGCTCGAACGTCTCGTCCATCGTGCCGAATCCGCCCGGGAGGCAGATGAAGCCGCTCGATTCCTTCACGAGCATGAGCTTGCGCGTGAAGAAGTACTTCATGGCGACCTGCCGCCCGTCGTCCGCGAGCACGGCGTTCGGCGACTCCTCGAACGGAAGCCGGATCGAGACGCCGAGCGATTGCTCCGCTCCCGCGCCAGTCGCCGCGGCCTCCATGATGCCGGGGCCCGCACCGGTGACCACGAACCAGCCCTGCTCGGCCAGCTCCTCGGCCGCGGTGTGCGCCTGCTCCCAGAGCGGGTCGAGCGACTGCGTGCGCGCCGATCCGAAGATCGTCACCTTCGGCGAGCCCGCGTAGGGCGCGAACAGCTGGAACGCCGCGCGCATCTCCTCGACCGCGGCCGCCGTGATCTTGAGGTCGCGGCGGGCCGTGCCGTCCTGCCCGAGGCCGATGCCCGCTTCGAGGATACGACGCACGAGGGTGCGCTGCGCCCCCGCCCCGCTCTCGGTGATGATCGCGTCGAGCTGCTCGCGCAGCGCGGTCTGCTCGGGCAGCACCGTATGCTCCGCGGGCGCGGCTGGGGTCGGGGTCTCGGCTTCGGTCACGTCTCCAGCCTAGCCGCGGTGCGCGCGGGCGGCACGGACCGCGTCCGGGCTACGCCGTGATGACCTCGGGCGTGCCTGTCTCCGATGCCGGCATCTCGGCGGCGATGCGGTTCGCCTCCTGGATCAGCGTCGCCACGATCTCGCTCTCGGGCACGGTCTTGATGACCTCGCCCTTCACGAAGATCTGGCCCTTGCCGTTGCCCGACGCGACGCCGAGGTCTGCCTCGCGCGCCTCACCGGGGCCGTTCACGACGCAGCCCATCACCGCGACGCGGAGCGGCACGCTCATGCCCTCGAGGCCCTTCGTGACCTGCTCGGCGAGCGTGTAGACGTCGACCTGTGCGCGGCCGCACGAGGGGCAGGAGACGATCTCGAGCTTGCGCTCGCGCAGGTTCAGCGACTGCAGGATCTGCAGGCCGACCTTGACCTCCTCGACGGGGGGCGCGGAGAGCGACACGCGAATCGTGTCGCCGATGCCCTCACCGAGCAGGATGCCGAACGCGGTCGCGCTCTTGATCGTGCCCTGGAAGGCGGGGCCGGCCTCGGTGACGCCGAGGTGGAGGGGCCAGTCGCCGCGCTCGGCGAGCTGACGGTAGGCCTTCACCATGACGATCGGGTCGTTGTGCTTGACCGAGATCTTGAAGTCGTGGAAGTCGTGCTCTTCGAAGAGGGAGGCCTCCCAGACGGCGCTCTCCACGAGCGCCTCGGGCGTGGCCTTGCCGTACTTCTGCAGCAGGCGCGGATCGAGGGATCCCGCGTTCACGCCGATGCGGAGGGAGACGCCCGCCGCCTTCGCGCGCTTGGCGATCTCGCCGACCTGGTCGTCGAACTTCCGGATGTTGCCCGGGTTCACGCGGACCGCGGCGCAGCCGGCGTCGATCGCGGCGTACACGTAGTTCGGCTGGAAGTGAATGTCTGCGATCACCGGGATCTGGCTCTTCATCGCGATGATCGGCAGCGCCTCCGCGTCGTCCCTGCTGGGACACGCGACGCGGACGATATCGCAGCCGGCCGCCGTGAGTTCGGCGATCTGCTGCAGGGTCGCGTTGATATCGGTCGTGGGCGTCGTGGTCATCGACTGCACCGAAACCGGGGCGTTCCCGCCCACCTTTACCGAACCGACCGAGATCTCGCGCGACTTGCGTCGGGGTGCGAGCACCTCGGGGACCTTCGGCATTCCCAAATTGACTGCTGCCACGGGAAAGATTCTAGCCGGGCATCCTGCGAACGCGCTCGGCGCGGCTTCCGCGGGCGCGGCCGATCCTCAGGGAGGACCGGGCGCGTCGCCGGATCAGCCGAACAGCGAGACCGGTTTCACCAGGTCCGCATACACGAGGAGCACCGTCATGGCGCCGAAGACCACGACCATCACGAGCGTCACGGGCACCATCTTCGCGGTGTCGACCGGACCGGGATCGGGCTTGCCGCGGAGCTTCGCGATCCCCCGCTTGATCGCCTCGTAGATCGCGCCGAGCACGTGCCCGCCGTCGAGCGGCATGAGCGGGAGCAGGTTGAACACGAAGAGCGCGATGTTCAGGGAGCCGAGGAGGCCGAGCACGCTCTGCACGCGCGCGGCGACGGGCGCCTCGTCGAGGCTCACGATCTCGCCAGCGAGCCGGCCGACGCCGACGACGCTCATGGGACCGTTGGGGTCGCGCTCGCCCGCGCCGAAGGCTGCGTTCCAGGTGTCGACCATGCGCTGCGGGAGCTGCACGACGATCCCCGCCACGCGAGCGACGTTCTCGCCCACGAAGGCGGGGAGCTCGGTGATCGGCTGGGGAACGTACTCGGAGGCCGGGGTGGCACCCACCATGCCGACGCGCTCGGTGAGCGGTGCGCCGTCGGCGTCGGTGCGCACGCGGCCGTTCTCGTCGACGAGCGCGCGCTCGTTCTCGGCGGGCGTGAGCGATACGGTCTGCGGAGCGCCGTCGCGCAGGATCTCGAGCTGCATGGTCAGCCCCGGGCCCGCCGCGACGCGTGCGCGGAACGCTTCCCAGTCGGTGACGGGCGTGCCGTCGATCGCCACGATCGTGTCCCCGGGGCGGAGGCCCGCGGCCGCGGCGGGGGCCTCGGGGTCTCCCGGAGCGCACTCGGTCGCCGTGCTGTTCGCGGGGCGCAGGCACTCGTTGACGGCGCCGAGCGTGGTGCTCGGCTGCGGGACGCCGAAGCCGACGAGCACGATGCCGAAGAACACGAACGCGAGTACGAGGTTCATGATCGGGCCGCCGAGCATCACGATGATGCGCTTCCAGGCAGGCAGCCGGTAGAAAGCGCGGTGGTCCTCTCCCGCCTCGATCGTCTCCGCGCTCGCGAGGCGCGCGTCGTCCACGAGCCCGGCGAGGCCGCGCCGGATCTCGACGCCCTCGGCACCCTCGGCACTGTCGATTCCGTCGATGCGTTCGGGATCCGTCCCGGGCTTCGCGCGCCCCGTGGGGAGCGGCGCCTCCTCGACGACGGAGTTCAAGAAGCCCGTGGTCGCGGCTCGCGGGGCGTCCCCCGGCTGCTTCGGCGGGTACATGCCGGTCATGGCAATGTATCCGCCGAGCGGGATCGCCTTGACGCCGTACTCGGTCTCGCCCTTCGTGCGCGACCAGAGGGTCTTCCCGAAGCCGATCATGTACTGCGTCACCTTGACGCCGAAGAGCTTGGCGGGGATCAGGTGGCCGATCTCGTGCAGGCCGATGGACACGGCGAGCCCGATCAGCACAATCAGGATTCCGAGCACGTAGAGCAGCACGTCAGTCACGCCCTCAGGCTACTCGTTCCCTCCCGCGACGCGCTGGACGCGGGCCGAGGATTCGCCGCACGCGAGCAGTGAGCACGCACCGGTTCCCCGCGCGAGAGCGCACCCGGGCGTCCCCGATCAGGCGCCGCGGCCGCGGATGACCCGTTCGGCGTGCTCGCGTCCCCAGCGCTCGGCCTCGGCGAGGCTCTCGAGCGTGAGGCGCTCGGGCGCCGTGTGCGCCTCCAGCACGTCGCGCACCGTGTCGACGATGTCGAGGAAGCCGATCCGGCCCTCGTGGAACGCGACGACGGCCTCCTCGTTCGCGGCGTTGTAGACGGCGGGGTAGGTGAGGCGAGCGCGCCCCACCTCCTTCGCGAGCTCCACCGCGGGGAACGCCTCCGAGTCGAGCGGCTCGAACTCCCAGCTCGTCGCGGTGCGCCAGTCGAGCTGGGCTCCCACGTTCGCGAGGCGCTCGGGCCAGGTGAGCCCGAGCGCGATGGGCAGGCGCATGTCGGGCGGCGACGCCTGCGCGATCGTCGAGCCGTCGATGAACTCGACCATGGAGTGCACGATCGACTGCGGGTGCACGACGACCTCGATGCTGCCGTAGGCGACCCCGAACAGCAGGTGCGCCTCGATCACCTCGAGCCCCTTGTTCACGAGCGTCGCCGAGTTGGTCGTGACCATGCGGCCCATGTTCCAGGTGGGGTGCGCGAGCGCCTCGGCGGGGGCCACATCGCGGAGCTGCTCCCGGCTGCGCCCGCGGAACGGACCGCCCGAGGCCGTGAGCACGAGCCGGCGCACCTCGTCGGAGCGGCCGGAGCGCAGCGCCTGCGCGATCGCGGAGTGCTCCGAGTCGACGGGCACGATCTGGCCGGGCGCGGCGATGCCGGTGACGAGGTCGCCGCCCACGATGAGCGACTCCTTGTTGGCGAGCGCGAGGGTGCGGCCCGCTTCGAGCGCCGCGATGGTGGGGCCGAGACCGACCGAGCCCGTGATCCCGTTGAGCACGACGTCGGCGGGCACCTCGCGGATGAGCTGCTCGGCCGCCGCGGCGCCGAGGCCCGTGTGCTCGACGTTGAACTCGTCGGCCTGCTCGGCCATCCGCTCGCCGTTCGACCCGGCGATGAGGCCGACGACCTGGAACCGCTCGGGGTTCTTGCGCACGACGTCGAGCGCCTGCTCCCCGATCGAGCCGGTGGAACCGAGAATGACGATGCGCTTCATGCCCTCCATTCTGCCCGAGACGGCCGCACCCCGCGCCCCGGAATCCGGGGGCGGGGTGCGAACGAGAGGCGCGGGATCATCGCGCCTCGGGGCGGTGCCGTGCTACTCGGCGTGCACGGTCCCGAGGATGTCGAGCACGAAGACCATCACGTCGTCAGGCTCGTAGCCCTTGCTCTTCAGCCACTCGGCACCGTAGCCGCCGTCCTCGGCGGGCACGACGGAGATGACCTGCGAGCCGACCTTCTGGCCCTCAAGCGCCTGCTGGAAGCCGCCGATTACCTCGCTGGTCAAGAAATCTGCGGGCTTGCCGCGGCTCCAGCTCGAGTCGAACTCCTCGCCCGTGCGCCAGATCACGCCGCGGTAGTTCACGTAGACGCGGTCGCCGGGCTCCACGGTCTCCCCGTCGCCCTCGATGAGCGTCGCGATCGAGAGCTTCTCGGGCGCCTCCGCCTCCTTCGGCATCGTGATGGTGGGGGCGCCGTCCTTGTCGAGCTTCACCGTGGGGAAGCCCTGGGGCGCGTCCTTCGCCGTGCCCTCCGCCTTCTTCAGGAGCTCACTCTCGTCGAGCGTGCCGGGGCCGCTGCTCGTCGAGGCGGTCTCCTCGCCGATCTCGCCGAACTCCATGACGAGCACGATCGAGTCTTTCTCGGTGAGATCAGGCACGCCGGTCTGCTCCGGCTTCGTCTCGCCGAACATGTCGGCGTAGGGGGCAACGAGCGCGATCTGCTGGCCGGGCACGGCGCAGCGGATGCCCTCGTAGGCCCAGCCGGTGAGCTTGTCCTTGCCGAACGGCACGGGGGACGCGGGGACCTGCTGCATCTCGGCGCCGTTCGCGCCGTTGAACATCGACATGCTGACGGAGATGGTCTCGCCGTCCTTCACGACGTCGCCCTTCCCCTCGGTCAGCACGGTGCGCTGCATCTCCTTGGCCTGCAGCGGCGTCTTGGCGTCGAGCTTCAGCGAGCTGCCGGTGTCACCGCTCACGGTGACCGCGTCGCTCGCGGCACCGGGGGCGAGGCAGTCGGCGCCGGCGGAGTCGGCGGTGGGGTTCCCACCACCGGCGCAGCCGGACAGGAGCAGCGCGCCCGCGAGGGCGGTGGGCAGAAGTGCGCGGGAGAGTTTCACGAAGCTGGGCGTCCTTTTTCTCGTGCGTCGGGGCCGGGGCGGCCGGGAACCGTTCGAGTATTTCGTACTCCGCTGCCACCCGGCTGGGAACTAGGTGGTGCGCGTTTTCCCGGCGAGCGGGGCGACGCGGGGCGGCAGGAGCGCGCCGGCGGCGCCCGCCGCGGCGAGCACGAGCAGGATCATCGTGGCGAGGTCGCAGCCGATGTAGACGTAGTGCCAGATCGACTGCCCCGGATCCGCCCCCTCGAGGACGAGATCGGTGCGCGCGTTCAGCGGCGGGCGCACGAGCGTGATCTTCGCCACGTAGACGAGGGCGAGCCCGGCCCAGATACCGAGCCGCACGCCCGCGATCCGCGTGGCCACGGGCCAGAAGGAGAGAAGCGTCAGCGCGAGGAGCACGAGCCCCTCGGCCACGTTGAGCGCGGCGAAGACGAGGCGGCCGATCCCGAGCCCGAGCGGGATCGTGATCCCCGGCGCCTGGAACTTGAGCGGGGCCTCGATGAAGGAGATCGCGGCGACGAGCCCGAACCAGAGCACGGGAAGCGCGAGGCGCCACAGCTCGATGCTCACGCGGCGGCGGGCCTGGACGGCCTCGATCCGGCTCTGCTCCTGGGCGCGACCGCGGGTGCGGGATCGACTCATCGGGATGCTCCGTTCTCGGTTCGGGCGGCGAGCGCGGCGGCGTACAGCTCGCGCGAGGAGAGCCCGCTGGCCTCGGCGACGGCCCGGCTCGCGTCCTTCAGGCGCTCGCCCGCGGCCACGCGCTGCTGCACCTCGGCGAGCGCCGCCTCGGGTGACACCTCCGCCTCGGGCGCTCCGCCGACGACGAGGACGATCTCGCCGCGGACGCCCGCAGCGGCCCACTCGGCGAGCTCCGCGAGCGGGCCGCGGCGCACCTCCTCATGGAGCTTCGTGAGCTCGCGGCACACCGCGGCCGGGCGCTCGGACCCGAACGCCGCGGCCAGGTCTGCGAGCGTCGCGGCGAGCCGGGTGGGCGCCTCGAAGAACACGAGCGTGCGCCGCTCGGCCGCGAGCGCCGCGAGCGACCGGCCCCGCTCCCCCGCCTTCCGCGGGAGGAAGCCCTCGAAGGCGAAGCGGTCGGTGGGCAGGCCCGCGACGGCGAGCGCGGTGATGACGGCGCTCGGGCCGGGGATCGCGCTCACGGTGACGCCCGCCTCCGCGGCGAGCTGCACCACGCGGAAACCGGGATCGGAGACCGTCGGCATGCCGGCGTCGCTCACGAGGACGATGTCCTCCGTCGCGGCGCGGGCGACGAGTGCGGCGGCCCGCTCGTGCTCGTTGTGGTCATGAAGCGCGATGAGCTCGGGCCGGTTCTCGATCTCGAGGAGGCGCAGGAGCTGAGCGGTGTGCCGGGTGTCCTCTGCGGCGACGACGGTCGCCGCTTCGAGGGTCTCCCGGAGCCGGACGGAGGCGTCGCCCAGGTTGCCGATGGGGGTGGCCGCGAGCAGGATCATGCTCCCATGCTATTGCCGAGCGCGCCTGCCAGAATGAGGCGCATGAGCGACACGCAGCTGCCCGGCCCGCCCCCGCACCCGTACGCCCAGCCCGAGCCCCCCACCGCGCGGGGCGGCTCGGCCCTCCCGATCGCCGCCATGGCGCTCGGGCTCGTCGGCCTCGTCACGGTGGCCGTCGTGCCCCTGACGTTCGGCGCCTTCGCCTGGCTCGCCGCCGCCGCGGGCGCCGCCGCGGTCGTGACCGGCACGATCGCCCTCGTCCAGCGGCTGCGCCGCGGCCCCGCGCTCGTGGGGCTCGTCTCGGGCGCCGTCGCGGTGATCGCGGCGATCGTCATCGGAGCGCTCGCGCTCGGCGGTGCGAGCCTCGGCGCGCAGGGCGGCGCGGGGCTCGGCGCGACCTCCGAGCAGGGGACCACGGGCGAGCCCGGCGCCACGACCGAGCCCGGCGCGCCCGCCGACGGCTCGGAGGCGGTCACGTGGCCGCGCAACATGGCGAGCGGCGGCCTCGTCTTCCGCGGCGCCGATGCCGGCCTCGTCGAGTCCGCAGCGCCTGCGGCGAGCGCGCTCCCCGAGCCCCGCACGGCGGCCGAGCTCGACGCCCCCGCACTCATCCGCATCTACGTGGACTACCGCTGCCCGTACTGCGCGCGCTTCGAGACGGCGAACGCTGACACGCTCGCCCGCGTGCTTGCGCAGGGCGACGCGGCGGTCGAGGTGACGCCGCTCACCTTCCTCGACCGGGTCTCCGAGGGCAGCTACTACTCCTCGCGCGCCGCGGGCGCGATGGCGTGCATCGCGGATACCCAGCCCGCTGCGGCCTGGCAGGCGAACGCCGCGCTCATGCGCCCGGACGTGCAACCGGCGGAGGGCGGCCCCGGCCTCGACAACGACGGGATCATCGCCGCGATCGAGCAGGATGCTGGCGCGCTGAGCGCCGAAGCGCGCGCGTGCATCACGGAGGAGCGCTTCGTGCCCTTCGCGCAGGCGCTGTCGTCGTGGGCGTTCGCGAACCCCGTGCCGCACGCGGCCGATCCCGAGCTGATGGTCACGGGCACCCCGCTCGTGCTCGTCGACGGCGTGCCGTACCCGGGCGACCCCGCCGACGCCGCGGCGTTCCGCGCGTTCCTCGTGCAGCAGGGCATCGAGGTGCAGTAGTCCGCACCACCGCAGCGGGGGGTGTAGACTCGGTCGGCTATGCAGGATTCGACCCACACTCCCGCTGCTTCCGGCGCCCCGGAGCCCGCCACCACGCTGCTGTCGCGTGTCGGTGCCATGTACTTCCCCATCGCGCTCGTCGCGCGACTCCCCTACGCCATGATGGTGATCGGCGTGCTCACGCTCGTCGTCTCCGCCCGCGGCTCTGTCGAGCTCGGCGGCCTGAACTCCGCGATGGTGGGTCTCGGCGTCGCCTGCTGCGGCCCGCTCATCGGCGCCGCGGCCGATCGCTTCGGCCAGCGCCCCACGCTGCTCATCTCGGGGGCGATCAACGCGGTGTTCCTGGGGCTGCTCGCCTGGGTCGCGTTCAGCGATCTCCCCGTGTGGACCGTATTCCTCGGGTCCTTCCTCGCGGGCGCCTCCGCCCCGCAGCCCTCGCCGATGTCGCGATCGCGCCTCGTGACGATCATCGGCTCCGAGCTGCCGCCGCAGCGCCGCCCGCGCACGCTCTCGACCGTGCTCGCCTACGAGTCCGCGGCGGACGAGGTCATCTTCGTGTTCGGCCCCGTCGCCGTCGGCCTCCTGGCCACCACGCTCGGCGCGTGGGCCCCCATCATCGGCGCGTCCGTGCTGACCCTGATCTTCGTCACCGCGTTCGCGCTCCACCACACGAGCGCGCCGCCCCAGAGCGCGGCCGACCGTGCGGCCACGCTCGCGCCCGCCTCCGAGCTGCTCCGCCCGCAGCTGCTCGTCACGGTGCTCGGCATCGTCGCGGTCGGCCTCTTCTTCGGTTCCATGCTCACGTCGCTCACGGCCTTCATGCAGGATCGCGGCGCCGCGGAGCAGGCTGGGCTCATCTACGGGATCATGGGCATCGGCTCCGCGGTCTTCGCGATCGCCGTGGCGTTCCTGCCGCCGCGTTTCGCGCTCCGTGCGCGCTGGCCCGTCTTCGCCCTCTGCATCCTCGCGGGCGCACTGCTGTTGCAGACCTCGCACGATCTCCCCCGGATGCTCCTGAGCCTCGCGCTCATGGGCGTGGGCGTCGGCCCCCTCCTCGTGACGCTCTACAGCTTCGGCGCGCAGCGCAGCCCGGTGGGGCGCTCGGCGACCGTGATGACGATGCTCGGCTCGGGGCTCATGGTGGGCCAGTCGGCGGCCGCCGCGATCACGGGCAGCATCGCGGACCGCGTCGGCACCCCTGCGGCGCTCCTCATGCCGCTCGGCGCAGCCGTCATCGCGCTCATCGCGGGCGGGATCAACTGGGTGCTCACCGGCCCCGCGCCCCGCCCCGCCGCGGCGAGCGGCGCGGAATAGTCGCGCCGCACCCACTGTTGGAGACTTCGAAGCCCCCACCGGCTCGGAGCGGTGGAAGAATGGAGACCATGTCTGCTCGTGCGTTCACCCCCGCGGAGGTCGCTGACCTGCGCGCCGCGTTCCCGTACTTCGCCGCCCAGGACCGCCAGGGCGGCGGCCCCGCCTATCTCGACTCCGCGGCCACCGCCCAGCGCCCCGCCGCGGTGCTCGACGCGGAGCGGCGATTCCTCGAGACCGCGAACGCGGCCGTGCACCGCGGCACGAGCGGCGCGGTCGGCGAGGCGACGATGGCGTTCGAGGGCGCACGCGCCGCGGTCGCCGCATTCGTCGGCGCCGCGACTCCCGAGCAGATCGTGTGGGCCGAGAACGCGACCGACGCGCTCAACATCGTGGCACTCGGGATCGGCGAGGCGAACGCGGGGCTCGGTGTCGCCGGGAGCGAGCGCTTCGCGCTCGGATCGGGCGACGAGATCCTCATCACCGAGGCGGAGCACCACGCGAACCTCATCCCCTGGCAGCGACTCGCCGCGAAGACCGGGGCGACGCTCCGCTTCATCCCCGTGCGGGAGGACGGCACGTGGACGCTCGACGACGCGCGGGCGGCCCTCACGGAGCGCACCAGGATCTTCGCCTTCGCGCACGTCTCGAACGTCACGGGGTACGTCGCCCCCGTCGCCGAGCTCGTCGAGCTCGCGCGGGCCGTCGGCGCGGTGACCGTGCTCGACGCCTGCCAGTCGGTGCCGCACCTCCCCGTCGACTTCACGGCGCTCGGCGTCGACTTCGCGGCGTTCTCGGGCCACAAGATGCTCGGGCCGAACGGCATCGGCGTGCTCTACGGCCGCCCCGAGATGCTCGACGCCCTGCCCCCGGCGCGCACGGGCGGTTCCGCGATCACCCGGGTGACGATGGAGCGGGCCGAGTTCATGCCGCCGCCCCTCCGCTTCGAGCCGGGCACGCAGCCCGTCTCGCAGGTGGTCGGCCTCGGCGCGGCCGTCGCGTTCCTCGAGCAGGCAGACATGGCGCGCGTCGCTGCGCGCGAGCACGAGCTCGTCGAGCGCCTTGTCGCCGGGATCGCCGATACCCCGGGGCTCCGCCTGCTCGGTCCGAGCGACCCTGCGCAGCGCGTCGCCCTCGCGGCGGTCTCCGTCGAGGGCGTCCACGCGCACGACGTCGGCCAGTTCCTCGACGAGCAGGGCGTGCTCGTGCGCGTGGGCCACCACTGCGCGCAGCCCCTGCACCGCGCGCTCGGCATCACGTCGAGCTCGCGCGCCAGCGTGCACCTGACCACCACCGAGGACGAGGTCGATCGCTTCCTCGACGCGCTCCGCGGCGCCCAGCGGTACTTCGGAGCGGAGGTGTCGGCGTGAGCGCGCTCGACGGACTGTACCAGGAGCTGATTCTCGATCACTCGAAGCGTCCCATCGGCAAGGGCGAACTCTCGCCTGCGGAGGGCGCGCTGACGGCCTCGCATCACGAGTTCAACCCGAGCTGCGGCGATGAGATCGACCTCTCGATCTCGGTGGATCCCGAGACCGGCACGATCTCGGAGCTCGCCTGGCAGGGCCAGGGCTGCTCGATCTCGATGGCCTCCGCCTCGATCCTCTCCCAGCTCGTACGCGACGAGCAGCTCTCGATGGAGGACGCCCGCGCCCGCATCGACGCCTTCCGGAGCATGATCCAGGCCCGCGGCGCCGAGGAGCCCGACGAGGAGCTGTTGGGCGACGCGGTCGCGCTGCAGGGCGTCGCGAAGTTCGTGATGCGCGTGAAGTGCGCGATGCTCGGCTGGGTCGCGCTCGAAGCGGATCTCGCGCAGGTCGAGGCGCAGCGCACGGCGTAGCGCCGAGCGCCCGATGGGACAGGGGAGCAGGATGACGACGATCGAGATCACCCCCGAAAGCTCCGTGGCCGACGTCTCCCGCGCGCTCGCCGCGCTCGAGGATCCGAAGGCGCGCGCGATCAACGAGCGCCACGGCGACGATCACGGGGTCAACCTCACGAAGCTGCGCGCGATCGCGAAGCAGCTGAAGCGGAACCCCGTCCTCGCGCGTGAACTGTGGGCGACGGGCGGCTCCCCGGAGCGCCTCGTCGCGCTGCTGCTCAGCCGCCCGAAGGATTTCTCCGCCGACGAGCTCGACGCCATGCTGCGCGAGTCCCGGATCCCCAAGGTGCGCGACTGGCTGGTGAACTCCATCGTGAAGAAGAGCCCGCACGCCGAGGAGCTGCGCGTGCGTTGGTTCGACTCCCCTGAGCCGCTCCTCGCGGGCTCGGCCTGGGCGCTCACCTCGGATCGGGTGGTGAAGCGGCCCGAGGGGCTCGATCTCACGGCGCTGCTCGACCAGATCGAGCGCGAGATGGGCGCGGCGCCCGAGTCGCTCCAGTGGGCGATGAACGAGTGCCTCGCGCAGATCGGGATCACGAACGCAGAGCTGCGGCCGCGCGCGATCGACATCGGCGAGCGGCTGCAGGTGCTCGCCGACTATCCGACGCCACCCGGCTGCGTGTCGCCCTTCGCGCCGATCTGGATCACCGAGATGGTGTCCCGCCAGAAGTAGCGCGCCGGGTCACCCGGCGCGGCCCCCGGCCACGCGGCTGACGAGCTCGCCCGTCGGCCCGCCCGAGGCGAGCCGGTCCGCGATCTCGCGGATGAGCGCCTGCAGCGCGGCTCCCGAGGGCGTGGGCGCCATGTCCGAGCGCCGGGCGAGGCTCACCGTGCGGGTGAGCTCGCTGCCCGCGAGCGGGGTGGCCCGGAGCTTCGGGCGGTCGACCGCGACCATGGCGGGCACCACGGCCACACCGATCCCGCGCTCCGCGAAGCGCAGCGCCGCGTCCATCTCGACCCCCTCGACCGCGACGACCGGGGTGAGCCCGGCGGCGCGGTAGGCGACGTCCATCGCGACGCGGAGGTCGTAGTTCTCCGGGAACGCGATCTGCGGCACCGCGGCGAGCTCCGCGAGGGGCACGGCGCGGCCGGGGCGCCGCGAGCCGCCCGCGAACGGGTCGGGCAGGTGCGCCGCGGAGACCGCGACGAGGCGCTCGCTCAGGATCGGTTCGCGTTCGAGCACGGCCCGCGCCTCCCCCGCTGCGACGCTCGTGACGATGAGCGCGAGATCGAGCCCGCCCTCGACGAGCGCCCCGATGAGGGTCCGCGAGCCGCGCTCGAGGATCTCGATGTCGATCCCGGGGTAGCGCGCGTGGAACTCGGCGATCACGTCGACGACGAGGCTCGTGCAGAGCGTGGGCGTGGCGCCCAGCCGGATCCGGCCCCGTTTGAGGCCGGCGAGCTCGGCCATCTCGCTGCGGGCAGTGTCGGCGTCGGCGAGCATGCGGCGGGCGAGCGGGAGCAGCCGCTCCCCCGCCCCCGTGAGAGCGATGTTGCCGCGCACCCTGTGAAACAGCTCGACGCCGAGCTCGCGTTCGAGGCTCGCGATCTGCCGGCTCAGCGAGGGCTGCGCCAGGTGCAGCTGCTCGGCGGCCCGCGTGAAATGGCCGGTCGTGGCGATTTCCGCGAAGCCGCGGAGCTGCTCGAGATTCATGTCGATAGCTTAATCGCATCGTGGCAATCCGGTCTATTCATTGGAGTAATCATGATGCGCTCCCTAGCGTGGTCCGCATGACTTCCACGACCAGTTCTCACCGCACCGAGCGCCTGCTCTCCACCTCCGTCCTCGTGATCGGCACGGGCGGCGCCGGCCTCCGCGCCTCGATCGAGCTCGCCGAGCGCGGCGTCCAGGTGCTCGCCGTCGGCAAGCGCCGAGCGCACGACGCGCACACGACCCTCGCCGCGGGCGGCATCAACGCCGCGCTCGGCACGATGGATCCCGAGGACAGCTGGGAGCAACACGCGGCGGACACCCTGCGCGAGTCGTACTTCCTCGCCGATCCCGCGATCGTCGAGGTGGTCACCCGCGGCGCGGCCGAGGGGATCGCCGACCTCGAACGCTGGGGCATGCCCTTCGCCCGCGAGGAGGACGGCCGGATCAGCCAGCGCTTCTTCGGCGCGCACAAGTACCGCCGCACCGCGTACGCCGGCGACTACACGGGCCTCGAGATCCAGCGCACGCTCATGCGGCGGGCGGCGGAGCTCCAGGTGCCGATCGTCGACACGATCTACATCACCCGGCTCCTCACGAGCGCGGGCCGCATCTTCGGCGCCTACGGCTTCGACATCGTCGACGGCACCCCCGTGCAGATCAACGCCGACGCCGTGATCCTCGCCGCGGGCGGGCACACCCGGATCTGGCGCAACACCTCGTCGCGCCGCGATGAGAACACGGGCGACTCGTTCCGCCTCGCGGCGCTCGCGGGCGGCAAGATCCGCGATGCCGAGCTCGTGCAGTTCCATCCCTCGGGCATCCTCGAGCCCGCTGAGGCCGCCGGTCTGCTCGTCTCGGAGGCCGCGCGCGGCGAGGGCGGCATCCTCCGCAACGCGCTCGGCGAGCGCTACATGGAGAAGTACGATCCGGAGCGCATGGAGCTGTCCACGCGCGACCGCGTCGCCCTCGCGAGCTACACCGAGATCATCGAGGGGCGCGGCACGACGAACGGCGGCGTGTACCTCGACGTCTCGCACCTCCCCCGCGAGCAGATCCTCTCGAAGCTGCCCCGCGTGTACCGCAATCTCATCGATCTCCAGATGCTCGACATCACGGAGGAGCCGATCGAGATCGCCCCGACCGCGCACTACTCGATGGGCGGCGTCTGGGTGCGCCCCGAGGATCACGGCACGGGCGTCGACGGCCTCTACGCGATCGGCGAGGCGTCGAGCGGACTCCACGGCGCGAACCGCCTGGGTGGGAACTCGCTCATCGAGCTGCTCGTTTACGGCCGCATCACGGGAACCGACGCCGCCGAGTACGTGAGCGGGATCACCGAGGTGCACCGCGATCCCGCAGCCGTCGCCGAGGCCCGCGCCGAGATGACCGGTCTGCTCGAGGGCACGGGGACCGAGAGCCCGCGCCGACTGCAGCGTGCGCTGCGCGACCTCATGACCGAGCACGCGGGCGTGGTGCGCAGCGAGGCGGGGCTCCGCGCGGGCCTCGAGAAGCTCGCCGCCATCGAGGAACGCGTGGCGAACGTCACCGCGCACCCGGACATCGCGGGCTTCGACGACCTCGCGCACGCGTTCGACCTCTACGGCTCGATCCTCGCCGCGCGCGCCACGCTCGAGTGCGCGCTCGAGCGCCGCGAGACCCGCGGCTGCCACAACCGCTCGGACTTCCCGGAGACGAGCGCGGAGCTGCGCGGCAACTTCGTGTGGACCCCGCAGGGCGGCGTCGAGTTCGAGCCGCTGCCCGAGGCCCCCGAGTCGTTCCGCGAGCTCGCCTACGCCGATGCAGACGATTCGGTGGCGGGCAAGCTCGTCGAGTAACCGCGCTCCGGGCCCCGCTCACACTGCCCGCTTCCACCCCCTTGGTGCGGAAGCGGGCAGTCGTCTGTGGACAGCGCCCCGCCCCTCGCGGTTCGGACGCAGGATCAGGGCATGACCGCTCACCTCGATCCTCACGTCCCCTCGGAGCCGCTCGTGCTCCGCTGCCGCTCCACCGGCGAGTTCCTCGCCGCCCTGCCCCATCTGCTCGGCTTCACCCCGCGCAACAGTCTCGTCGGGGTCCTCTTCGCGGGTTCGCGCTCCCGCCAGGCCTTCCGCATCGATCTCCCTCCCGCCGACCGGCCCGAGCTCCTCGGCCCCGTGCTCGACACGTTCTGCGCGGCGCTCGGCTCGCTCGAATCACTCGATGCGCGTGAGTCACGTGACCCGCTCGAACCGCCGGGGCCTC
Organism: Leucobacter sp. PH1c; assembly: GCF_000633415.1. Taxonomy (GTDB): domain Bacteria; phylum Actinomycetota; class Actinomycetes; order Actinomycetales; family Microbacteriaceae; genus Leucobacter. Next base: position 20,281 of record NZ_AYMV01000009.1, read on the forward strand.
CCGAGGTGCCGGAGCCGCGCGGCGCGCGAGCGCCGGGTCCCCGCGCCAATTCCGAGCTCAGCGTCGGCATCGCGATCATCACCGATGCGCGCTTCCACAACGGATCCCCGCCCTGGCCCCGCCTCGCCGCCGGGCTCCGCGCTCGCGTGCCGCGCACGGGCGTCGCCGTGCGCGAGCTCTGCTGCGTGGCCGCCGACGGGTGGAGCAGCTCCTTCGAGCCGGGAGCCGCGGCCGCCCGGCGCCCGCTCGCCGAGCTCGCGCAGCACCCGCTCGCCCTCGCGGCGGCCGTGCGCCTGGGGGCCGTGCGCGAGCAGGCGAAGCTCGGGGAGATCCCGGAGCCGGATCCCGAGCGCGCCCGCGCGGTCGTCGCGGCGCTCGCCGGCGTCGACGCGTCCCGGGCGGCCGAGCACGCCGATCCCCCGCTCGGCGATGCGCTCTGGCTGCGCCGGGCCGATGCGCACGCCCGCGCGCTCACCGGAATGGGGCCGCTCTCCCCGCGGCGCACGGCCGCGCTCATCGCCGAACTCGGCGACCACCGGGTCTGGACGGTCGTGGCCCTCGGCATCCTGACCCGCCCCACGGTCTCGCAGGAGGCATTCCCGGGCGGGCGCACCGAGCGGGAGTTCGCCGCGCTGCCCGCGGCTCGCGACCAGCCCGGTCCCCGAGGCGCGACGGGATGGTCGACGCACCGCACGCTTGCGCTGCTCTCCCCCGCCTTCACCGATCGCGCGCGGCTCCTGCCCGTGCGTGCTCGGCTCACCGAGGCGCTCTCCGAGTGTCCGGAGGAGCGGCGTGCGCCGCTCCTCACGCTGAGCGCCTGGTGCTGGTGGCTCGCGGGGCTCCAGAGCGTCGCCGAGCACCAGCTCGCGGCGGCACGAGCGCTGCAGCCGGGAGGCGCGCTCATCGGCGTGCTCACCGATCTGATCTCGGTGCCCAGCCACATCCTGCGCGACTGGGCCGTGCCGCCCGCGGACGCGGCATGACCCGGCGCGACCGGGGAAAACGCGGCAGGGCCGGCCGTCACCGGGCAAGCGGCGGGACCGGCTGTCGCCGGGCACCAGGCGAGGTGCCCCGGTCTCACCGCGCATCGGCCGGCAGCACCGGGCTCCCCTCAGCTGAGGGCCGCTCCCTCGTCGAGGGCCCGCCCGCCGACGGCACCCGCACGCGCCACCTCGGCGCGCAGCACCCGCACGATCCGCTCGATCGTTTCGTCGTCGATCGGGTCGGGAAGCGTGAAGCGGAGCGCCGACTGGGCAACTTCGGGCGCGATGCCGAGTGCCAGCAGCGTCGGCGAGGGCTCGGAGCGCCCGGCCGCGCACGCAGACCCGGAGGAGACGGCGAGCCCCGCGGCGTCGAGCGCCACGAGGAGCGACTCGCCGCTCACGCCGCGCACGGTGAAGGAAGCGTGCCCCGGCAGCCGCTCCTCGGGATCCCCCGTGAGCGCGGCTCCGGGCACCGCGTCTCGCACGCGAGCGACGAGCGCGTCCCGACTCGCCATCAGCGCGAGCGCCTGCGTCCCCACCTCGGCCGCGCTCTCCGCGACCGCGGCGCCGAAGCCGGCGATCCCCGCGACGTTCTCGGTCCCCGAGCGCAGCCCGCGCTCCTGCCCGCCGCCGTGGAGCATCGGCTCGAGGGGCAGGCGGGTGCGCACGAGCAGCGCGCCGACCCCCTGCGGGCCGCCGAACTTGTGCGAGGCGAGCGTCATCGCATCGACGGAGTGCCCCGGCCAGGCCCCGGCCTCGCCCGGTGCCTCGGCGAACGAGACGGGCAGCGTCGCCGCCGCCTGTACGGCGTCCGTGTGCACGAGCGCCCCCACGGCCCGTGCGTGCGCGGCGAGCTCGCCGATCGCCTGCACTGTACCGATCTCACCGTTCGCGAGCCCCACCGAGAGCAGGGTCGTATCGGGCCGCAGCGCCTCAGCGACGGCCTCCGGTGCGACGCGTCCGCGCGCATCGACGGGCACCACGGAGAGCTCGAAACCGAACACGCGCTCCAGGAAGCGGGCCGACTCGAGCACCGACGAGTGCTCGATCGCCGAGACCACGAGGTGGCGCCCCCGGGGCCGGGCGAGCGCGAGACCCGTGATCGCGAGCGCATTCGCCTCCGTGCCGCCCGAGGTGAAGAGGACCTCGCCGGGGCGCGCCCCGAACGCGGCGGCGACGCGGCCGCGCGCCTCCTCCACCACGGCGCGGGAGCGCGCCCCGGCCGCGTGCACGCTCGACGCGTTCGCCTGGCCCGCGTCCCACACGGCAAGCATTGCCGCGCGGGCCGAGGCGCGAAGCGGGGCGGTCGCCGCAGCGTCCAGGTAGCCCGAGCCTGCCCCGGCGCCCCCGCCGGTCACGCCCCCGCCGGTCACGCTGCCGCCGGTCGCTTCACCGGCTCCAGTCACTCCGCCAGCTCCGGTCACTCCACCAGCTCCGTTCACTCAGCGTCGAGGCCGAGATCGAGCGCTCGCGCGCTGTGGGTGAGCTGCCCCACGGAGATCACCGAGACGCCCGTCTCGGCGATCCCGGCCACGGTGTCGAGCGACACCCCGCCGCTCGCCTCGACGATCGCGCGCGCGCCGATGAGGGCGACGCCCGCGCGCAATTCCTCGTTCGAGAAGTTGTCGAGCAGCACCCCCGTGGGGCGGGCAGCGAGCACCGCGGGGATCTGGTCGAGCCGATCCACCTCGACGACGATCGCCGTGGTGTGGCCCGCGCGCTCCCGCAGGCCCGCGAGCGCCGCCGTCGTGCTCGCTTCATCGACCGCGCCGAGGGCCGCGAGGTGGTTGTCCTTCACCATGATCGCGTCGGACAGGCTGAATCGGTGGTTCGAGCCGCCGCCCATGCGCACGGCGTGCTTCTCGCAGGCGCGCAGCCCGGGCGTCGTCTTCCGCGTGTCCGCGATCCGGGCGTCGGTATGCGCCACCGCCGCCACGAAGCGCGCCGTGAGCGTCGCGATCCCGCTGAGGCGCTGGCTGAAGTTCAGCGCGACGCGCTCCCCCGTGAGCACAGCCCGCGCGGGGCCCGCGATCCGGGCGAGCACGTCGCCCGCAACGAATCGGGTGCCCTCCTCGCGCAGCTCCGTCACCCGCACGCGCGGATCGACCTGGCGGAAGGTCTCCACGATGAGCGGGCCGCCGGCGAGGACGCCCGCCTCCCGCGCCACCAGCCGGGTCTCGACCGTCGCATCCTCAGGGATAGTCAGCTCCACCGTGAGGTCGCCCCACGGGGCGTCCTCCGCGAGCGCACGGGCGACGACATCGGTGATCAGGTGAGGGGTCAGCATGCGGCAAGGCTCCTAGCTGTGCGGTCGGACGAAGCGGTCGGGGCCGCGCTTCCGGCGGGCACCAGGTGGGTGAACTGGACGCCCGCGCGCCGCGCGCCGGCGCGCGCCGCTGGGGCGTCACTGCGCTGGTGCGCGCCGCGGGACTCTTCGCGGGCGGCAGCCGCATGGGCGATCATGGCGGCGAGCTCGGCGGTGTCGCTCGGGCTGCGATCACAGGTCTCGAATACGGCGCGCAGCCCGGCGGCGTCGCGCTCGATCCCGAGCCCCGCGGCGATCGCAGCGCGCACCGCAGCGAGCGAGGGCTGCGGCTCGTCTCCCTGCCCGGCGTCGACGTGCAGCGGAACGGTCTCGGCTTCGGCACGCAGGCGCGCGAAACCCGCGCCGCGCGTCCGCCAGTCCCGCAGTCCGCCGCCCGCCCAGGCGACGGCCGCGCGCGCGGCGCGCTCCCCGAAGACGAGCCCTTCCAATAGGGAATTCGAGGCGAGGCGGTTCGCGCCGTGCACCCCGGTGGCGGCGACCTCGCCGGCGACGAAGAGCCCCGGCACGGTGCTCCGCCCGTCGAGATCGCTGGCGACGCCGCCCATCGTGTAGTGCGCGGCGGGTGAGACGGGGATCGGCTCGCGGCGCCAGTCCAGCCCGTGTGCGGCGACAGTCGCCGTGATCCCCGGGAAGCGGCGCGCAAGCGTACCGCTCCCGCCCTCGCGCTCGATCCCGGTCGCGTCGAGCCACACCTGCTCCTCGCCGCGCTCGCGGAGCACCCGGTGGATGGCCCGCGAGACCACGTCCCGCGGCGCGAGCTCGGCGAGCGGGTGAAGCTCTCGGAGGAAGTGCGCGCCCGAGCCGTCACGCAGCACCGCGCCCGCGCCGCGCACGGCCTCGGACACGAGCTCGCCCCGGGCCGGGGCGCCGACCGCGTGATCCGCGCCCGGACCCGCGCCCGGACCCGCACCCGCTGCGAGGCTGGGCACCGCCTGGTGGAGCACCGCCTGGTGGAGCACCGTCGGGTGGAACTGCACGAACTCCAGGTCGGCGACGAGCGCTCCGGCGCGGGCGGCGAGGAGCACGCCCTCGCCTACGGCGCCGGGGGCGTTCGAGGTCCGCGGGTAGAGGCTCGCGTAGCCGCCCGTCGCGAGCACGACGGCGTCGGCCGCCTGCTCTGCGACCGCGCCGTCGGCGGAGCTGAGCTCGGCGCCGCGCACCGTGCCGTCGACGCGGAGCAGCGCGGTGACGCGCGTCTCCTCCCGCAGCGCGAGGCGCCCGGCCGCAGCCGCGGCGAGCACCCGCCCCCGCAGGAACGCGTGCAGACCCGCTCCCGTGCGATCGCCGCCCGCGTGCACCACGCGGGCACGCCCGTGCGCGGCCTCCCGGCCGAGCGCGGGGCTGCCGTCCGCCGCGCGGTCGACGACCCAGCCCGCCGCGATCGCGGCGCGCAGCCGCGCCGCCCCGTCGCGCGTGAGCACGTCCGCCGCCTCGCGGTCGACGAGCCCGGCCCCCGCCGCGATCGTGTCGGCGAGGTGCTCGGCGACCGTGTCGCCCGCACCGATCGCCGCGGCGACGCCGCCCTGCGCAAGCGCCGTGTTCCCCCCGGCGCGCGCGAGCAGCGCGTCGAGTCGGGCCTCGGATCCGGCCGCGTCGCCCGCGGGCGCCGTGAGCCGGCCGGGGGTCACGAGGAGGACCTCGGCGCCCGCGTCGAGCCCGGCGAGCGCGCACGCGAGCCCGGCGACCCCCGAGCCGACCACGAGGATCATGGCCGGGCCGCGAGCATCCGCTCGAGCGCCACGCGCGAGTCCGCGGCGACCTCGTCGCTCACGGTGATGCGGTTCGGCGTCTCCCCGGCCACGAGCGCCTCCAGCGTCCAGGCGAGGTAGGCGGGGTGGATGCGGTACATCGTCGAGCACGGGCACACAACCGGGTCGAGGCAGAAGATCGTCAGGTCGGGGCGCTGCTGCTGCAGGCGGTTGACGAGGTTGATCTCTGTGCCCACCGCGATCACCGAGCCGGGCGCCGCCGCTTCGATCTCGAGGCGGATGTACTCCGTCGATCCCGCGCCGTCGGCCGCCTCGACGACCGCGGCGGGGCACTCGGGGTGCACGATCACGCGAACGCCGGGGAAGTCTGCGCGGGCCTGCTCGATCTGCCCCACGGTGAAGCGCTTGTGCACGGAGCAGAACCCGTTCCAGAGGATCACTCGGGCGTCGCGGAGCTGCTCCTCGGTGTTCCCGCCGAGCGCGAGGTGCGGGCGCCAGAGCGGCATCTGCTCCTCCGCGATCCCCATCGCCTTCGCGGTGTTGCGGCCGAGGTGCTGATCCGGGAAGAAGACGACGCGCTGCCCGCGCTCGAACGCCCATTCGAGCACCGTTCGGGCGTTCGAGGAGGTGCAGACGATGCCGCCATTGCGCCCGCAGAACGCCTTGATCGCAGCGGAGGAGTTCATGTAGGTGACCGGGATCACGGGCTGCAGCCCGCCCGGTTCGGCGGGGCCGAGCGCCGCCGTGAGCTCGCGCCAGCAGTCCTCGACCTGCTCGATCGTCGCCATGTCGGCCATCGAGCAGCCCGCGGCGAGGTTCGGGAGGATCACAGCCTGCTCGGCGTCGGAGAGGATGTCCGCCGTTTCGGCCATGAAGTGCACGCCGCAGAACACGAATGCTTCGGCCTCCGGGTGCTGTTTCGCGGCCTGCGCGAGCATGAACGAGTCGCCGACGAAGTCCGCGTGCTCGACGATCTCATCACGCTGGTAGAAGTGCCCGAGGATCCGCACGCGGTCGCCGAGGGTCTCCTTCGCCGCGCGGATGCGCGCCGTGAGCTCCTCATCGCTCGCCGCCGTGTACTCCGCGGGAAGCGGGCCCTGGCGCGGGGCGCTGCCCGGGATCTCGTCGGCCGCGGACGCGCCGGGACCGTAGCCGGGATCCTGGTCGATGGCCCAGGGGTCGCGCGCGAGACCGGTGTCGCAGCTCGAGACGCCGGTGGCGCGGAGGGCGATGGGGCGCCGGTGCGCGGATTCGCGCGTCGCTGCGTCCCGGATGAGTTCGTGCACGCTCGTCATGAGGAGCTCCTTGGATGAGAGGGGGTGAAGAGGGAGGGGCCGGAGGAGTCGGATCCGGCGCTCCCCGGATCGCTGAAGCGGTAGAGGCGGGCCGGGCGGTGCGCGCCGCCGGAGTCGAGCCGGCCCGTGTCGACGAGCCCGCCGCGGGCGAGTGCCTGGCGTCGGAAGTTCGCCGGGTCGACGGACTCGCCGAGCACGGCCTCCGTGACGGTGCGGAGCTGGCTCAGGGTGAACTCGCTCCCGAGGAAGCGGTGCGCCACGGCGGCGTACTCGGTGCGGGCGCGCAGCCGGGCGAGCGCGTGGGCCACGATCTCGGCGTGGTCGAAGGCGAGCGGCGGGAGCCGGTCCGCGGAGAACCAGCGCACATTACCGTCGGCAGGCCCGGTTGCGGCGAGCGACCCGCCCGGGGCGACCGCGGGCTCCGGGTCGTCCCAGCGCCGCGGGGCGGTCGCTTCGCCCGTGGCTGCCGCGGTGTCGCGATCGGCGTGGGGGCCGGGTGCTTCCGCACGGGCGGGCGCGGCGAGCTCGCGCTCCCCGTACAGCGCCCAGTAGGCGATCGTCACGAGGCGCTGCGCCTCGGCCGAGCGCTCGACGCTGCCGAAGGAGTAGAGCTGCTCGAGCGATCCCGGGTCCCGGCGCACGGCCGCGCGGAGCGTGCGCAGCGCGGTGTCCGACAGCGTCTCGTCCCACTCCGTCGGCCCGCCCGGCAGCGCCCACTGGCCGAGGAACGGCTCGCGCGTGCGCCGCACGAGCGGCACCCAGATCGTCGTGCCGCGCGAGGCAGCGCGGGCGTTGCCAGGACCGCGCGGCGCCGTGGCATCGGGCGCCGGGCGCTCGGCCGCGGGGGCCTCCCCCCGCTCCGCGTCGGCCGGCGGCTCGAGCGCGAAGGCGACCACCGACACAGCGACCGCGGGCGGCAGCGTGCGCCGCTCGCTCACGCTCGCGCTGCCGTAGGGCATCCCGGCTCCACTCCGTCAGGGGCGCGGATCGGCTCCGCGCTCACACTTAAAGTCACTATGACCATAAGTCAGCGTACGTCATATTCCCAGCAATGCGCGCCGCGCCGGGCACCGCGACGCGCCGAAGCGCGCGTGCGACGCGACTTCGCGCATCCCGCGCGTGGCGCGACTTCCGCGGAATCCCGGGCGACTCCCCAGGAAATGCAGAAAAAAGACACGAGAGTGTCACGATTCTGCAACGGCGCCAATTGGTGGGATATGCTCAGCCGCAAGACCAGTAATGCCGAACGTTGGGATTCACCAGCAAGTTTTGTCCGTCGCAAACATGCGGCACAGCTACCAGTCTCCACGTCGGCGCCGTCGCCGTGGCACCCCGGCCGCCTCTCGCGGCCAGCAACACAAAGGAAATACAGTATGGCCACCGGCACCGTGAAATGGTTCAACTCCGAAAAGGGCTTCGGCTTCATCACCCCCGATGATGGCGCGTCCGACGTCTTCGCTCACTTCAGCGCGATCCAGGGCAACGGCCGCCGCGACCTCTTCGAGGAGCAGCGCGTCGAGTTCGACATCGAGCAGGGCCCCAAGGGTCTGCAGGCGAGCAACATCCGCGCGATCTAAGTTGCGGATCACTCGCGGCGCGTAAGCGTCGCACCCGCGTCACTCCGGTGACGCACGCCGGAGGAGGCGGGGCTACGGCCCCGCCTCCTCTGTTGCGTGCGGCGCCAGCGCTCCCCCGACACCGCCGTTTGGAGGGATGCCACAGTCGGCTCGCTCCGCCGCGCAGCTCCCACTACATTCGGAGCACCGCGCACACCAGAGAGGGCCGCATGTCACCGTCGACGTATCCCCACTTGCTCGCACCGCTCGAGCTCGGCTTCACCACGCTCCCGAACCGCGTCATCATGGGGTCGATGCACCTCGGCCTCGAAGAGGAGGACGGGGGCGCCGAGCGCCTCGCCGCCTTCTACCGCGAGCGCGCCCGGGGCGGGGCGGCGCTGATCATCACGGGCGGCGTCGCCCCGAACGATGCGGGCCGCCTCACCCCGGGCGCCGCGACGCTCACCGAGCCCGGCGCACTCGCGCGCCACCGCGTCGTCACGGATGCCGTGCACGCGGAGGGCGGCCGGATCGCGCTGCAGCTCCTCCACGCAGGCCGCTACGCGGCCCACCCCGGAGCCGTCGCGCCGAGCCCCATCCCCGCACCGATCTCCCCCATCACCCCGCACGAGCTCAGCGACGCCGAGATCGAGGCCACGATCGACGATTTCGCCGAGAGCGCCCGGCTCGCGCGCGAGGCGGGCTACGACGGCGTCGAGATCATGGGCTCCGAGGGCTACCTGATCAATCAGTTCACGGCCCCGCGCACCAACCACCGAAACGACCGCTGGGGCGGGAGCGCAGAGCGCCGCGCTCGCCTGCCCATCGAAATCGTCCGCCGGGTGCGCGCGGCGCTCGGCCCCGAGAGCATCCTCGTGTACCGGCTATCGATGCTCGACCTCGTGCCCGACGGCTCCACCCCCGATGAGGTCGCAGCACTCGCGCGCGCCGTCGAGGCGGCGGGCGCGACCCTGCTGAACACCGGGATCGGCTGGCACGAAGCCCGCATCCCGACGATCGCGAGCTCGGTGCCGCGCGGCGCGTTCGCCTGGGTGACGCGGCGCCTCCGCGGGGTTGTCTCGATCCCGCTCATCGCCACGAACCGGATCAACACCCCCGAGGCGGCCGAGACGATCCTCGCCGCGGGCGACGCCGACCTCGTGTCGCTCGCCCGCCCGTTCCTCGCGGACCCCGAGTTCGTGCGCAAGGCCGCGGCCGGAACCCCCGAGCGCATCAACACGTGCATCGGCTGCAATCAGGCCTGCCTCGACCACACGTTCTCGGGCAGACTCGCGAGCTGCCTCGTGAACCCGCGGGCGGGCCACGAGACCGAGCTCGTGCGCTCCCCCGCGGCCGAGCGGCGCCGCATCGCGGTCGTCGGATCCGGCCCGGCCGGGCTCGCGTGCGCCACCGAGGCGGCCGAGCGCGGCCACGACGTCACGCTCTACGAGGCGGGCGAGCGCATCGGCGGGCAGCTGAACGTCGCGCTCCAGGTTCCGGGCAAAAGCGAGTTCCGCGAGACGCTCCGCTACTTCCGCACCCGGATCGACGAGACCGGGGTGCGCCTCCGGCTCGGCGAGCGTGCCACGGCCGCTGCGCTCGTCGCCGCGGACTTCGACGAGATCGTGCTCGCGACGGGAGTGCTCCCGCGCACGCCCGAGATCCCGGGGCTCGAGGACCCCCGCGTGCTCAGCTACCTCGATGTGCTGCGGGAGCGGGCCCCCGTCGGGCAGCGCGTCGCGATTCTCGGCGCCGGGGGTATCGGCTTCGACGTCGCCGAGTTCCTCACACACACGGGAGCGGACGACCCCGGCGACATCGCGGGCTTCCTCGCGCACTGGGGCGTGGATCCGGAGACGAGCGCCCGGGGCGGGCTCGCCACGGAGGATTCGGAATCGGAGGCCGCGGCGCCCCGCCCCGCCCGCGCCGTCACGCTCCTGCAGCGGAAGCCGGGCAAGCTCGGCGCCGGGCTCGGGAAGACCACGGGCTGGATCCACCGCACCGAGCTCGCCCGCCGTGGGGTCGCGATGGTCCCGGGGGCCCGCTACCTCGGCGTGGTTCCCGAGGGGCTCCGCATCGAGGTCGACGGTGCGGAGCGCACGCTGCCGGTCGACACGATCGTGCTCTGCACGGGACAGGAGCCGGAGCGCACGCTCCACGGCGAGCTCGCCGCGCTCGGACGCACCGCGCACCTCATCGGCGGAGCCGACCTCGCGGCCGAGCTCGACGCGAAGCGCGCGATCGATCAGGGCACGCGGCTCGCCGCGGCGCTCTGAGCGCTCAGCCCAGCAGCTCCCCCGCTGCGGCGAGCGCCTCGTCGAGTGCCGCAGCGAGCGAGGTGCGCCCGGCGCCGCGCTCGGCCCAGCGCCACACTGCACCGAGCGCTGCCGCGGCGGCACCCGCGCCCGCGATCTCGGCGCGGAGCGGATCACCGCCATCGCGCACGAGACGCTCCGCGATCGCGCCGGCCAGGCGGAGCTGCCGGTCGGCCCGCCCCGCGAACAGCTCGGCCTCGACGCCCATGGTGCGCGCATCGACGATCGCGAGCGCGAGCGTGCCGGGGGTCGGTGTCGTCGCGAGCGCTGAGAGCGCATCCGGGAGCGCGGTCTCGGGGTCGGCGACGCCGCCGAGCACGGTCGCGATGCGCTCGTCGAGCACGTACCAGAGGATGTCGGCCTTGCCGGCGAAGTAGTTGAAGAAGCTGGAGCGGCTCACTCCGGCACGGCGGGTGATCTCGGTGACCGCCGTCGATTCGTAGCCCTGCTCGAGGAACAGCTCCGTCGCGGCGTCCGCGATCGTCTCGCGTGAGGAGGCGCGGGGGCGCCCGCGCGCGGGAGTCGTCATGGGCCCAGCCTAGCGGTGGACCGGCCACGGCCCCACGGGCGGCCCCCGCGGGCGGCGCCCGTTTTTCCCGCGCGCGTTCCGCGCGGCATGCGTCCTGAGCTAGACTGCTCGTTGTTGCACTCGATCTAACAACAGGGAGCCGCCAGCATGGCACTGCACATCCCCCGGGCGTCGCACGCCCCGCGCGCACTCGGCCTCACCGGCCTCGCGATCCTCGCCACCGGCGCCGCGCTCGCGCTCAGCTCCTGCGCCGCCCCGGGCGGCGCCGCCGACGGCGGCACGCCGCAGGACGGCGGCACGCTCGTCTACGCCACGGGCGACGCGGAGCCCACCTGCCTCGATCCGCACGTGGGCGGCAACTACCCCCAGGCACTCATCTCCACCCAGTACCTCGAGCCGCTCGTCGGCCGCACCGCGGACGGGGAGATCACCCCCTGGCTCGCGAGCGAGTGGAGCACGAGCGAGGACGGGCTCACCTGGGACTTCACGCTGCGCAGCGACGTGACGTTCACCGACGGCACCCCGCTCGACGCCGCGGCCGTCCGGGCGAACATCGAGCACCTGCAGGATCCCGAGACCCAGTCGTCCACGGGCTACCTCGCCGTCGAGAAGGTGCGCGAGGTCGAGGTGGTCGATGCCACGCACGCACGCTTCCATCTCTCCGCCCCCGATTCCGCGCTGCTCGAATCGCTCAGCCAGCAGTGGACGGCGATCCAGTCGCCCGCGGGAATCGCCCGTGGCATGGAGGAGAACTGCCAGGCCCCGATCGGCACCGGCCCGTTCACCGTCGAGGCGTGGGCGCCGCAGCAGTCGGTGACGCTCGTGCGCAACGACGACTACGCGACGCCCGGCCCCGAGGCTGACCACGACGGCGCGGCGCACCTCGAGCAGATCGAGTGGCGCTTCATCCCCGATGCGGCCACCCGCTACGCGGCGCTCGCCTCGGGCGAGGTCCAGATGATCGACAACCCGCTGCCGAACGACATCGTCGCGGCGAAGGACGCGGGGATCGCGCACATCGACGCCCCGCGCCCCGGCGCATCCAACCGGATCGAGCTGAACTCCGCGCAGGCGCCGTTCGACGATATCCGCGTGCGCGAGGCGTTCATCCGCGCGGCCGATCCGAACCCCGGGATCGAGTCGCTGACGCGCGGGACCGCCGGGCGCTCGTACTCCGCCCTCGCGAGCACGGAGCCCGCGGCCGTGAGCGATCCCGAGCGGTTCGTCACGGACGCGGCGCAGGCCGCGAAGCTGCTCGACGAGGCCGGCTGGTCGCAGACCGATGCCGACGGGGTGCGCACGAAGGACGGCGCGCGCCTCACCGTGCGCTTCCCCGTGAGCACGAACCAGTCGACGGCCGCCGAGCAGTCGCTCTTCGAGCAGATCCAGGCGAACACCGCCGCCGTCGGCTTCGACGTGCAGCTCGAGCCCGTCGATCTGAGCACCTGGTACGGCGCGCTCGGCGCGAACGAGTACGAGGCGGTGAGTGCCCCCTACACGAAGGTCGGCCCCGACGTGCTGCGCATCCTGTTCCACTCGGACGGCATCGTGCCGGCCCCCTCGGGCTACTTCGCGAACCACGCGCAGCTCTCCGATCCCGAGCTCGACGCGCTCCTCGACAGCGCATCCGCGACGCTCGACGCCACCGAGCGCACGAAGCTCTACGTCGAGGCGCAGGAGCGCATCCTCGCGAGCTTCACGGTGCTGCCCCTCTACGACCAGCAGAACCACTTCCTCACGAAGGGCGTCACGGGCGTGACGACCCTCGGCACGGTCGCGACCCCGACGTTCATCAACGCGCAGCTCACGGCGTAGCGGTGACGGCTGGGGGCGACGGCACGGCGCGGGCGGGGCGACTCGCCCGCGCCGTGCTGCGGCGCCTGGGCTCCGCGGTGCTCGTCGTGCTCGTCACGTCGACGATCGTGTTCGCCGCGGTGCGCGCGAGCGGCGATCCGCTCGAGGCGATCCTCGGCGGGCCCGGTTCCCAGACGAGCGCGGAGGCCGTGGCGCGGGCGCGCGCCGACTACGGCCTCGACCAGCCGATCCTGCTGCAGTACCTCGGCCAGCTGTGGCGCACGCTCACCCTTCAATTCGGGGACTCGTACGCCCGCAAGCAGCCCGTCGCGGATCTCCTCGCCGCGAACGTGCCGCCCACGCTCCTCCTCGCCACCCTCGCGCTCGTGCTCGCCTGGGTGCTCGCGCTCGGGGGCGCGCTGATCGCCGCGACGGCGCGCGGGCGGCTCGGGCGGGCGGTGCGATCCGTGCTCACGGGGATCGAGACGGTGATCTCCGTGACGCCGCACTTCTTCCTCGGAGCTGTGCTCATCCTCGTCGGGGCGACCGCCCTCGGGATCTTCCCGGCGACCAGCTCGGGGGCCGCCCCCGCAGGGCTCGTGCTCCCCGTGCTCACCCTCGCGGCACCGATCGCGGGCTACCTCGCGCACGTGATGCACGGCTCGCTCGCCGAGGCCGACGCCGCACCGTTCGCCACCACCGCCCGGGCTCGCGGCGGATCCGAGGCGCGCGTGCTGCTCGTGCACACCCTCCGCCACGCGGCGCTCCCCGCGCTCGCACTCTCCGGCTGGGCCTACGGCTCCCTGCTCAGCGGCGCCGTGGTGGTCGAGGCGCTGTTCGCCCGCCCCGGCCTCGGCCGCCTCCTGCTCGAGGCGACGCTCGTGCGCGACGTGCCCGTGGTGATCGGCGGCGTCACGGTGATCGCGCTCCTCTACGTCGCCGTGATGCTGCTCATCGACCTCGTCGAGCCGCTCGTCGACCCGCGCCGCCGCGCCGCGCCCGCGCCGTCCGGAGCGCGCGCATGACCCGCCGCTTCCTCCGTGCGCCCGAGCTCACGAGCCTCGCGGTGCTCGCGCTCGCGCTGCTCGCCGTCTGCGCCCCGCAGCTCCTCGCGCCCGGCGACCCGCTCGCGATCCATCCGGCCGAGGCGTTCCAGCCGCCCTCGCTCGCGCACCCGTTCGGCACCGACGAGTCGGGACGCGACGTCGCGACGCGCGTCGTCCACGGCGCCGCGGCGTCGGTCGGGATCGGCCTCGCCGCGACGGGGATCGGCATCGGCGCGGGCGCGCTCCTCGGCTTCCTCGCGGGGCTCGGGCCGCGCATGCTCGACTCGGCGCTCAGCCGGCTCTTCGAGGTTCTATTCGCGCTCCCCACGCTCGTCATGGCCCTGCTCTTCATCGCCGTGCTCGGCAGCGGCCCGAACGCGGCGATCCTCGCGATCGGGATCGCGACCGTGCCCGGCTACGCCCGGCTGCTCCGCGCGCGGGTGCGCAGCGTGGCAGACAGCGGCTACGTCGAGTGGGCGCGGCTCGACGGTGTGCCCCGCACCCGGGTCCTCGCCAGGCACATCGCGCCGAACACTCTGTGGCCGCTCGTGTCCGCCGCGACCCTCGGCGTCGGCCAGGCGATCGTGTGGGTCTCCGCCCTCGGTTTCCTCGGACTCGGCACCGAGCCGCCCGCCCCCGAGTGGGGGGCCATGCTGAACGCGGGCCGCGTCTACCTCACCACCGCCTGGTGGATGACGGTCGGGCCGGGCCTCGCAATCGTGGGCACCGCCGCGGCGCTCACCGTGATCGGGCGACGCCTCGCCCGCGGAACGGAGCTCGCATGACCGCGCCGATCATCGAGGTCGCCGGCTTGAGCGTCATCGCCCCCGGCGGCGCGACCGTGCTCAGCGACCTCGCCCTGTCGGTCGGGGCGGGCGAGTGCCTCGCGGTCGTCGGCGCGTCCGGGGCGGGGAAGTCCGTGCTCGCCCGCACGCTCCTCGGGCTGACGCAGGAGAGCCGCGGCTGGCGCGTCGAGGCCGGCGGCCTCGCGATCGACGGGCGCGAGCTGCGCCGGGCGTCCCGGCGCCAGTGGCGCGGCGTGCGCGGCGGCACCGTCGGCCTCGTGCTCCAGGATGCGTTGCAGTCGCTCGACCCGCTCCGCACCGTCGAGGCGGAAGTGGGTGAGGCGCTCGCCATCCGCGGCGTGCGCGGGGCGCCCCGCCGAACCGCAGTGCTCGCCGCGCTGGAGGCCGCCGGGCTCCCCGAGGCGGAGGCGCGGCTCGGCCAGCGCCCCGGCGCGCTCTCCGGAGGCATGCGCCAGCGGGTGCTGATCGCTTCCGCGCTCGCCGCGCAGCCGCCGCTCCTCATCGCCGATGAACCGACGACCGCACTCGACTCGGCGACCGCGGCACACGTGCTCGCGAGCCTCCGTGAGATCCGTGACCGGGGCACGGGCCTCATCCTGATCAGCCACGACCTCGGCGCCGTCGCCGCGGTGGCCGACCGCATCGCAGTGCTCGACGGCGGCCGGATCGTCGAGGAGGGGGCGAGCGACGAGCTGCTTTCAGCCCCCCGCACCGCGGCCGCCCGCGCGCTCGTCGCGTCGATCCCCCGCGGAGCGAAGCCCGGCCCCGCTCCGCGGCCGGGCCGGGAACTGCTCGCGCTCGACGCCGCGAGCCGCCTCTTCCCGGCCCCGGGCGGCGGCACGACGGGTCTCCGGGAGGCGTCGCTCCGCGTGCGCGCGGGCGAGGCGATCGGCGTGATCGGCGAGTCCGGCGCCGGGAAGACCACCCTCGCGCGGGTCCTCGCGGGGGCGGAGCGCCTCGACTCCGGCAGCCTCACATCCGCGAGTCCGGCGCCGCGCGTGCGCCTCATCCCACAGGATCCGCTCGCCACCTTCGACCCGCGCTGGCGCGTCGCTCGCATCCTCGCGGCATCGGTGCGGCCGGGCGGGCGCGGTCCGGAGGAGTTGCTCGCGGCGGTGGGCCTCGATCCCGCGCTCCTCGACCGGCGCCCCGTCTCGCTCTCGGGAGGGCAGCGTCAGCGCGTGGCCATCGCCCGCGCACTCGCGGCGGCCCCCGACGTGCTCGTCTGCGACGAGCCCGTCTCGGCCCTCGACACGGTGACCCAGGCGGGCATCCTGTCGCTCCTGCGCGGGCTGCAGGAGGACTCGGGCGTCGCCCTCGTCTTCGTCTCCCACGATCTCGCTGCGGTGCGCTCGATCGCCGATCGCACCCTCATCATGCGCGACGGCAGCATCGTCGAGGAGGGCCCGACCGAGCAGGTCTTCCGTTCACCGCAGCACGCGTTCACCCGCGAGCTGCTCGCCGCGCCCGGCGCAAGCGGGGCGCCCGGCGCAAGCGGGGCGCCCGGCGCGAGCGGGGCGCCCGGCGCGAGCGACCCCGCGTAGCGCCCCGCGCCGCGCCTAGCGCTCCCCGCGGGCGAGCTTCGACGGCCACCAGATCGCGCGCCCCACGTCGTAGCTCAGCGCGGGAACGAGGAGCGAGCGCACGATGAACGTGTCGAGCAGCACGCCGAAGGCGACGATGAACGCGATCTGCACGAGGAACAGGATCGGGATCACCGACAGCGCCGCGAAAGTCGCTGCCAGCACGAGCCCCGCCGAGGTGATCACCCCGCCCGTGATCGAGAGCCCGCGCAGCACGCCCTGCCGGGTGCCGTGCGCGAGCGACTCCTCGCGCACCCGCGTCATCAAGAAGATGTTGTAGTCGATGCCGAGCGCCACGAGGAACACGAAGCTGTAGAGCGGAACGGCCGGATCCGCGCCCGGGAAGTGGAACACGTGCGTGAACAGGAGCCCCGCGACGCCGAGCGCCGTGCCGAAGGAGAGCACCGTCGTCGCGACCAGCAGGAGCGGCGCGACGAGCGAGCGCAGCAGCAACATGAGGATCAGCGTGATCACGAGGAGCACGATCGGGATGATGAGCGTGCGGTCGTGGATCGACGCGTCGTTCGTGTCGATGGCCGTCGCGGTGACGCCGCCGACGAGCGCATCGGGCACGGCGTCCGCGAGGGCCGTGCGCAGCTCGCGGACCGTCTCCCCCGCTGCATCCGAGTCGGCCGCCGCCGTGAGCGTGCCCTGCAGCAGCACGTCGCCTCCGGCGACCGTCGGCTCGGCCTGCGCGGCGCCGGGCGGGCCGAACGCCGTGATTCCGTCGGCCGTGACCGGCAGCGCGCCGCTCACGGCATCCGTCGCGACGACCGTCACGCTGTCGATCCCGGACTGCGCGAGCAGCGTGTCTGCCGTGCGCTGCAGCTGCGCCTCCGGCGTGATCACGAGCACCGGGCTGCCCGAGCCGCCCGGGAAATGCTCGCCGAGCGCCTGCTGACCGTCACGCGCCTCGGAGGCGCCGAGCACGAGGTCCGACTGCGGCACGCCGCTCGCGTCGAGCTGGGTGGCGCCGGCCACGCCGACGGCGAGCGCGAGCGCGGTGACGATCCAGATCGGCCGGTGTCGGCGCTTGATCCAGCCAGCGAGCTTCGCCCACACCCCGCCGTGGACGCCGTGCTCCGCCGCGACCACCTCGGGCTCGTACTTCGGCCGCCGCGGCCAGAACGCCGCGCGGCCGAAGGCGAAGAGGATCGCCGGGAGGAGCGTGAGCGCGGCGAGCATGGCGAACACGATCCCGATCGCCGCGATCGGGCCGAGCGAGCTGTTCGACTTGAGATCGGAGAGTAGCAGGCAGAGCAGGCCAGCGATGACGGTGCCGCCCGAGGCGAGGATCGGCTCGAGCGAGCCCTTGAGCGCGCGGAGCGTCGCGGCGCCGCGGTCCTCGACGAGGCGCAGCTCCTCCCGGTAGCGGGAGACGTAGAGCAGCGAGTAGTCGGTCGCCGCACCGATCACGAGGATGAAGAGGATGCCCTGGGTCTGCCCGGAGAGCATCAGCAGCCCCCACTTTGCGAGCCACCAGTTGAGCAGCAGGGCCGCGGTGAGCGCGATGACGCTCGTGCCGAGCACGGCGACCGGAAGCAGCAGCGAGCGGTACACGATGATGAGGATGAGGAAGACCGCGGCGAGGGCGACGCCGAGCAGGATCCCGTCGATCCCGGAGAAGCCGTTCACGAGGTCGGCGGTGAAGCCCGCGGGCCCGGTGACAAACACCTCGACACCCTCGGGCGCCTCGGCGCGCAGCTCATCCCCGAGCGCGTTCACCGTGTCGCGCAGCCCTTCCCCGCTGTCGAGCGGGGCGAAGAGCTGCGCCGCTCGGCCGTCCTCGGAGGGCAGGAGCGGCGAAATTCCGGATCCCACGCCGGGCACCCGGTCGGGCAGCTCCGCGACGAGCGCCCCCAGCTCGGCGAGCTCCTGCTCGGAGAAGGGCTCCTGCTGGGTGAGCACCACGACGGCGGGGATCTCGTCGCCCTCACGGAAGTCGCCCAGGCGCTCCTGCACCTGCGTGGCCTCGGCCGAGGTGGGGAGGTAGGTGGTCTGATCGTTCGAGGAGACCTCACTGACCTTGCCGAAGTAAGGGCCGCCCACGCCCGCGGCGGCGACCCACACGAGGATGAGTGCCGCGGGCAGCAGCACGCGGAGCCAGGTGGGCCACCGCCGGGTCTCGGTTCGTGCGCGCTGCTCCGTCATCACTCATCCCATCTATCTAGCCTGGGTTAATAATATCCCTCGGCGCAATTCTTCGGTGGGGCTAACATAGCACCATGTCCCCCAGCGATCCAGCGCCCAGCCACCCCGGGCTCTACGACGTCGCGGGCAACGACCCGGAGAGCCGGCTCGTCGACCGCGCGGGGATCCCGAGCGCCGACCTCGCCGAGATCGGCGCGCTCATGGCCGCGCTCGGCGCGCTCCGCGAGGCCGAGGACCGGCTCTCCGAGGCGTCGCTCAAGTACATGCGCCTCGGCCGCACCGACATGCGCGCGCTCCATTTCCTCATCGTCACGGAGAACCAGGGCGGGATCGCCACGCCGGGATCGATCGCCGCCCACCTCGGCATCACCACGCCGTCCACCACGAAGCTGCTCGACCGCCTCGAACGCGGCGGGCACATCACGCGCACGATCCACCCGAGCGACCGGCGCGCCTTCGCGATCGGGATCACCCCCGAGACGCGCGAGGCAGCCATCCGCACCGTCGGCGCGCAGCACGCGAAGCGCTTCCACGCGGCCGCCCGCCTCACGAGCGCGGAGCGGGCCGCCGTGACGCGCTTCCTCACCGACATGACGCGCGAGATCGACGTCGCCGACCTCGACTGGGCCCGCGACCCCGAGTAGCCCGCGGCGCGCGCTAGGCTCGATGACTATGGCTATTGGCGCGACGATCCACAACTTCGACATCCAGCTCGCGGACGTCGACCGCGGCGTCTACGAGGACCTCCAACTGCGTGCCGCGCGCCACCCCTCGGAGACCGCCGCCTACCTCGCCACCCGCGTGCTCGCGTACTGCCTCGAGTACGAGGAGGGCATCACCTTCGCCGCCGGCGGCGTTTCCGACACCGACGAGCCCGCGGTGCTCGTGCGCGACCTCACCGGCAGGATCACCGCGTGGATCGAGATCGGGGCGCCCGACGCGCAGCGGCTGCACCACGGGAGCAAGCTCGCGGACCGAGCCGCCGTCTACACCCACCGCGATCCCGCGCGGCTCATGCCGAACTGGCAGGGCAAGACCATTCACGCGGCAGCGGAGATCCCGATCCGCTCGTTCGATCCCGGGTTCATCGATTCCCTCGTGCCGCTCATCGAGCGCCGCACCACGATGACGGTGTCGGTGACCGAGGGGCAGCTCTACCTCGAGGTCAACGGCACGGCGCTCAGCTCGGAGATCCACGAGCACCGGATCGCGTAGCGCGATCCGGCACCCGCGGCCGCCGGATCCCGGTGCGCCTAGATGATGGAGCGCCCCTCCCGCTTTGCCTCGCGCCACTCCCGCACAAAGGCGCGCACGATGACCGTCAGGGTGCCGGCGACGAGCACCGGCCAGATGAGCACGTACAGGGTGAGTAGTGCGGTGTTCCAGTTCATGCGTGCGTCCTCTCCGTGACCGCGCGGGCATCGCCCGCGGATGATGTGACCGCGCGGACCTCGCCCGCCGGTGCTTCGGTGACGGGGTCGAAGTCCCCCGTGCGCTCGCGGATCAGCGCGAAATCGAACGGCGCACGCCGGGAGGCGAGTGTCAGCCCGACGCACACGATCGTGCTCACGGCGTACGCCACGAGCGAGCCCGAGAGCACCGGGTACTGGTGCAGGAACCCGATCGTGAACGGTGCGGCCGCGAGCGTCGCGCAGAGGCCGACCCCGAGCGCCGCGCGGCGGCCGAAGAAGCCGAACGCCATGAGGCCGAGCACCACGCCGATCCCGATGGTCGCGAGCACGTCGCTGATGAGCCCGATGCCGCCGCTCAGCGGAACCCATGCGAAACGCACCGGGAGGAACGCGGCGAGCGCCGCGACGACGGCCACGCTGAACGCCGCGTTGGTGACGCGGTCCCAGTAGAAGCTCGCGATCACCGGGAACACGAGCGCGCCCCACAGCGCGCCGACGAACACGAGTAGGTCGAGGATGTTGAGCTGCGAGCCGGCGAAGAAGATCCCCGCGGTCACCGCGACGACCATTGTGATCCGGCCGATGAGCACCATCGTGCGCGGGTTCGCGCGCCCCTTCCCCGCGACGTTCTGCCCGTAGATGTCGGCCATCACGATCGACGCGAGCGCCGTGAGGTCGGCGTCCGCGGTGGACGAGAGCGAGCCGATGATCATGATGAAGAACAGCGCGAGGAGCGCCGGCGGCAGGTACGTCGCCGCGAGCTGCGGGATCAGGTTATTCACGTCGCCGCCCGCGGGCTCGATCCCCGCGTAGAGCGCAATCACTCCGAGCATCCCGATGCCGATGATCGTGGCCCCGTAGCCGACGGTCGCGGTAACGAACGTCTTCTTGATGAGGTCCTCGCGTACCGCGAACAGGCGCTGCGCGATCGTCTGATTGCCGATCGCGTACGCGAGCACCGCGGCGATGTAGGGGGCGCCCTGATTGAAGAACGCGTCGGAGGAGAAGAAATCGCCCTGCTGCGGGGTGAGCCGGTGGGCGCCCGTCTCGAACAGCGCCGGGCCGCCCGCGGCGAAGAACACGACGGGGATGATGATCACCACAGCGCCGAGCATGAAGAGCACCTGCATGAAGTCGGTGAGCACGGAGGCGCGGAAGCCCGCCCACAGCGTGTAGAGCAGCACCCCGGCGCCGATCGCGACGATGCCCTGCGTGAAGGTAAACGGCGAGAGCATGTCGATGAGCGCCCCACCCGCGATGAGGTTCGAGGTGAGGCTGATGATGCTCCCGAGCACGTTCGAGCCCGCGAGCATGAGCTGGCTCGACCTGCCGTGGCGGGCGAACATCACCTCAGCGATCGTGTGGGCCCGGGGAGCCACCTGCCGGATCCGGCGCCCGAAGGGGTAGATCAGGAGGATCATGAGCGCACCCCAGAGCCCGTAGTGGATGGGCCCCGAGAGCCCGTACTGGAACCCCGAGGTGGCGGAGGCGTACATCGATGCGGCCCAGATCCAGGTCGCGGTCATCGAGGCGGCGGAGATGCCGAAGCCGATGCGGCCTCCGCCGGTCATGTAGCCGTCGGCGTTCTCGCGCTTGCGGCTGATGCGGAGCGAGATGATGAGGCTCGCCCCGAAGAAGAGAATGAAGAGCCCGAGTACCACCGGGCCCGAGAGCTGCTGGAGCTCCGTCATGGCGTGTTCCTTTCAAGATACGGATGGTCGGCGTCGATGCCGGTGAACCGAATGGTGAAAAGAAGGAACGCTAAGTGGGGATGAGGTCAGATGGCGTGAATCGCCGGGTGACGTCGATTAGGCGCTCGCGGAGCGGCGCGGGGCTGGCAGCGGGTGTGAAGTGCGCGTGGGCGTGCGCATGGACGTGTACAGGCGGATGGATCGGGCTCCCCTTTCGACGGAGTTCTGGGCGAAACGGCCCACACCATGCCTATCGGTTTCCGGGGAGAAGAGCCAATCGGGTGAGGCTCGGGCGCAAGGCACGCGTGCATGTGTGGCGCCGTGAGCGTGCCAGAATCGGTACATGAGCCGAAGCACCCGGGACACCGTCACCGCATTCCTCGAGACCGTGCGCAGCGGTCGCGAGCCCGAGCGGGCGGGCGAGTTCCTGGCGCCCAGCGTGCGCGCCCACCAGGTACGCGCCGCGGCGCGCGAGACGATCGACCGCTCCCCCGCGAACTACACGGAGCACGTGGCCGAGATGGTCGACATGTTCGGCGCTTTCGAGTTCTCGGTGGACGAGCTGCTCGTCGACGGCGACCGCGCCTACGCGCGGTGGATCCAGCGGGGCGCGCACGTCGGGGACATCGACGGCCACGCACCGACGGGCAAACAGATCGAGACCGTCGGCAGCGCGGTGTATCGCGTTGCCGACGGCCTGATCGTGGAGTACTGGATCCAGCAGGATGCGGCGGGGCTCGCCGCGCAGCTGGGAGCTTAGAGCTTCGGGTCCTCGCCCGTGATCTTGGTGCGCAGCGCGGAAGCGCGCATGATGTCGCCCTCCAGGAAGCGGACGAGGGTCTCATCCCCTGCGGCCTGCGCCTCCTCGATGCGCGCGAACGCGTTCTGCACCTCGGCGTCGAGTCCCTCGGTCACGAGGACTTGAACCGACTCGGGAAGACGCAGGAAGCTCTGGGAAGTCATACGACGACGATACTCGCTTCCCGGGCCTCACCGGGAGTTCCCAGGCGGGCGTTTCCAATCCGGGCGTGTCGCGCGGGCGCCCCGGAGCCGCTCCGCGGCGGCTCAGTCGGGGCTCGAAAGCCGTTGCAGGCGCTGCAGCGCGGCCCACGCCGACGCTTCCTCGGCCGCCTCGGCGGGCGGACGCTCCGCGAGCTCGGCGAGGCGCCGCTGCGCCTCCGCGACGTCGAGCTCGGGGCCGATCAGCACGAGCTCGCCGGGGAGCGGATTCGTCTCGGGCGGGAGTGCGGGATCAATTCCCGGCGCCGCGGCTAGGTGCACGAGCCCCGCAACGACGTTCACGTGCAGGCGGCGCACGCTGCGCGGGCCCCGGACGCTGACCCGCCCCTTGATCCGGAACGCCCCCGGGGGCGGCTCGACGAGCAGGGTGCGCAGGGCGCTCGCGGTGACGGGCGTGGGCAACTCGATCGCGGCGGATCCCGCGTGCGCGTGGCGGTGGCCGTGGCTGCTGCCGTGCAGGTCAGCTTCCTCCTGCGCAGCCGCCTCCCGCGCAGCTTCCTCCCGCGCAGCCGCCTGGGCGGCCTCCTCCGCTGCGGCACGGAAGAGTGCGGCGATCGGGAGCTCGTCGGCGGGATCCTCCACCGACGCCGCGTCGAAGACGAGCGCGGGGTCGATCGCGCCGTTCCTCGTGGGCACGACGGCCGCTGCCGGGTTCGCCGCCCGCACCGACCCGGTGAGCTGCACGATCACGGCCTCGCGGTCCCCTGGGGGCAGGAGGTCGGTCTTGCTGAGCACGGCGAGAGTCGTCGCCACGTGCCGCACGTCGCTCGCGGGCGCCTGATCATGCGCGACGGCGTCGAGCACCTCGATCATACCGCCGTACCGTGTCCCGCGACCGGTGGCCGCCCGGAGCATGCGGGCGAACGCGAGGGGCTCGGCGACGCCGCTCGCCTCGACGAGGATCGCGTCCAGCCGCAGCGCCGGGTCTGCCAGCTTCGCGATCGCGGGTTCGATCCCGCCAGCATCAGGCAAGCAGCACACGCAGCCGCCCGTGATCGCGACCGCCTCGTCGATCTGCCCGGCCACCAGCGCGGCATCGACGTTGATGGCACCGAAGTCGTTGATGATGACGCCGACCCGCGCGCCCGGCACGCGGAGCAGGTGGTTCAACAGGGTGGTCTTGCCCGCACCGAGGTAGCCCGTGATCCCGATCACGGGGAGGGGTGCGTGCGTGCGCGCGGAACGCGGCGATCGCGGCATGGAATGGCTCCTCTCGTGCCCGCCAGCCTAGAGCACGCTCGAGGGCACTCAGCCCTTCCCCTCCGTTTTCCTCGCGGCTTGACCGGTGGCGGGGCTCTGGGGAGCGAGAGGGGCTCGGAGATGGCCGACCGGTCAGCGGTCGCGTTTCTTGCTCGAGACGAACGCCCGGCGCGGCTCCGAGTCCATCAGCCATCTGGCACGAGATACCCGCCGAGGGCAGACTCTGACATGCTGGATGTTCTCAGCCTCTGAGACCGCACCGAGCCCTTGTTCGCTCCGACCCAACACGGAGCTTCTTGTCCATGACCGTGAAGGAGCATTCTTGGCAGTGTCAACGCTGATCACTTCTCCGATTGCAGCTGGCGCGTCAGCCTCGACGCTCATCTCCGCTTGGCTGAGCGCCCGATGAGCGATATGCACGCCGCCTTGGAGCGCGCAGCGACGGCATTAGAGACCGCGCACGCGCAGCGAGATCGAGCAGTACTTGAAGCTCACGCCGCGGGCATGGGCGGCACCGCTATCGCGGCGGCGGTCCGGCTATCACGAATGCAGGTGCATCGAATCATCCTGGCAGAAGAACGCCGGAAGACAGCCGCAGAGGAGCATTCCTCAGGCGCCTAGGTCGTTGTACACCGCGAGCGAGAGTTTGGGCAGCACACTGAATACACCTCACTGCCCCCGCACATCGGCCAGGGTGTCCTCAGCACTCACCTGAGTGTGCTGAGGCAGGCTTTTCGTCGCCGATCATCCATACAAATAGCTGATCCCTCGAATGTCCCCTCGCCCGAGGGTACGCATCGCTGACTCGCAGGTGTTTGCCATCGGCTTCATGACCTGGTTGTTCGCCTGCTGAGAGTGCCCGAGTCCGAACGTGTGGCCAAACTCATGCGTCGCGACGCCCTGCAGGTCGTACCGAGTTCCGGAGCATGCAGTACTGCTCCCGGTGTTCCAGGCATAGCTCGTGTTGTACTTCTGATCCGAACGGTATGGGTAGGCCCCGATCGAGTAAGTACATGTCGCGGCCAGAGTGCCTGAGGGAAGAGGACCCCACCCCTTCGTGTTGAGCGCAACCGCGTATGCCCCACAGCCTCCCCCACTTGTAGGCAGTGGGGTGCGTGTGGTTGTTCCCGCATAACTCGTGCGCAGCGAGGAGTACCCCGTGTTTCCGCACGAACCAGTGAGATTTCCTTTCCAACGGTTCGCTGCGCGCTGCAGGGTCGCTGCCGAGTCCGAGCCTTTCTGCCCGGTCGGGTTGTACTGCCATTCAACGAGACGCTTTGCCCAGTTATGCCCCAGCATCGCCGAGTCGGCACTGGTGCACTTGACCGGAGACGCCGCAGCCTGGATGCTCGGCGGACTTGTTTGCTCGCTCAGTGAGGCAAAGAGTTCAGCACCATCCAGAACGTCTTCGATCCGTTGAAGGTACTCCACTCCCTCGGCACTACCGAATAGTTCGTCGCCCACCCGTGCGGCTACGTCTCCGTCTTCATCAGCGACAAGAAGAACCTCGAGGACTTCAGGTGCCCCTTCCGCGGCAATTGCCTCATACCGCACTTCCATCCCTGGCTCAGGTATAACAAAATCCTGCCCTTCGGGGAGGATCAGAACTTGCTCTACACCTGGTGTTGACTCGACTGCCGGCAGATCATCCAGACTGTAGGTCTCTCCTCCTGTGGCGATAGCAGGAGACACTACAGAGGCAAATACTCCCACGAGCACGACACTAGCGACGCTCAAGAACCTCATCCTCACAGATCAGCCTTCCTTCTCGGGCGTTGACTACGGCCTACCGAACACAAATTCGTAGAGCGGAATCCACTGGAGCCCCTGTGACGAATCGCAAGTACTGTCGCCTCCTTGCGCGCACGCCGCGGAGGAACTCACCGTCAGTGGAATCGGAAGAAACGGAGTTGCGACAATGAGGAACCCAGCGACAACTGAGATCCACACAATCTTCCGACGTTGTGCCGAACGGAGGCCAACCGCACTCTCCACGCTCCGCTCCTGTCATTCCGGACGGGTCACAACGACCAGCATGAATCGTCAGATGAAGTCATGGTAGCTCCAGGCGGGTTTTCCGTCCAGTGGCCATGGACCTCCCTGCACACACTCACACGCGGAGCACTCATGCCAAGGCAGAGCCGCCTTGGCATCAGAACCCCGCTGGTGAATCGGTTGGCCCAAGGGGCTCCCGAAAGCAAGAAAGGCCCGGAACTCTGTTGATTTCTCAACGGAGTTCCGGGCCATTTTGTCGGGATGACAGGATTTGAACCTGCGACCCCGTCGTCCCGAACGACGTGCGCTACCAAGCTGCGCCACATCCCGATTTGCGCTTTCACGCAGGGACTACTCTATCGGGTCCGCGGCCAAACTGGGAAATCGTGGGCGGCCCGGGCGCGGCTCCGTTCGCCGGGGCGAGGAAACCGCTCGGGGCGCCTGCTCCTTACTCGGGGGCGACCACGCTCAGCGTCGCCAGCGTGACCGGGGTTTCCTGACCCGCCCAGGTCACCTGGAGCGCGGCGTCGCCGTCTCCCGCGGTGAGTCCGCCGCCCGCGAGCGCGTCGGCGTCGAGCACGTGCTGCACGCGGAGCGTCGCGAAGCCGGTCTCGGCGATGCTCGCGCCGCCGAGCGTGGAGACCGATGCCGCCCACAGCTCCGGCACGGCCCGCTCGGGCGAGCCCGTTCCCTGCGCCTGCGCGGTCTGCGGGAGCGGCGCCTCTTCCCCCGACGCGGAGACGCCCACCTGCTCGGCGCCTGCGCGACCATGGGCCATGGCTTCGGCGAAGACGGTGCGGCAGACAGGATCCCCCACCCCGTCCGTGATCCAGCGCGTGCCGAGCACGCCGTGCGCGGAGGTGTCGAGGAGGAACTCCTCGCCGCCCTCGAGCGGTGCCCCGCGGTACGTGAGGGGTACGTGGTAGACCGTGCGATCGCCCGCGGTGACGAGGTGACCCTCGATCCCCACCTCGCCCTCGGGGTCGTCGTACCGGTAGGCGCCGATCTTCTCGAGCGCGGTCACGTCGCCCGTGAACCAGGGGCGCGTGGGGAGCCAGGCCGCGAGCAGCTCCATCTTGGACGGAGACATCGTCGTGTCGTAAATGAGTGCCATGGGCCGATCCTACGCCGTTCTCCGGGGACGCGCCGAGGGATCTCGCCGAGGGATCTCGCCGAAGTTCCCCGGGAGACAGCACGAGTGCTCCGGGAGACAGCACGAGTGCTCCGGGAGACAGCACGAGTGCTCCGGGCGACAGCACGAGTGCTCCGGGAACAGCGCAGCGCCCCACCCGCCGTGAGGCGGACGGGGCGCTGCGCGGCGGAAGATCCGGCCGCAGGAGTTCCGGCCGCAGGAGGTCCGGCTGGGAAGATCCGGCTTACTTGCCCGAGTTCTTCTGGCGCGACGCGGAGCGCGCACGCGCGTTGGCGTCGAGCACGACCTTGCGGATGCGCACGTCCTCGGGGGTCACCTCGACACACTCGTCCTCGCGCGCGAACTCGAGGCACTCCTCGAGCGTCAGCTGGCGCGGGGGCGTCATCGACTCGAAGGTGTCCGCGTTCGCCGAACGCATGTTCGTGAGCTTCTTCTCCTTGGTGATGTTCACGTCCATGTCCTCGGAGCGCGAGTTCTCACCGATGACCATGCCCTCGTAGACCTCGGCCTGCGGCTGCACGAAGAACGACATGCGCTCCTGCAGGTTGATGATCGCGAACGGGGTGACCACGCCGGAGCGGTCCGCGACGATCGAGCCGTTGTTGCGGGTCGTGATGACGCCAGCCCACTCGCCGTAGCCGTGGGCGATCGCGTTCGCGATGCCGGTGCCGCGGGTGAGGGTCATGAACTCCGAGCGGAAGCCGATGAGGCCGCGCGACGGGACGATGAACTCCATGCGCACCCAGCCGGTGCCGTTGTTCACCATGTTCTCCATGCGTCCCTTGCGGGCAGCCAGGAGCTGCGTGATCGCGCCGAGGTGCTCCTCGGGGGTGTCGATCGTGAGGTGCTCGTAGGGCTCGTGCGTCTTGCCGTCGACCTGCTTGGTGACCACCTGGGGCTTGCCCACGGTGAGCTCGAAGCCCTCGCGGCGCATGTTCTCGACGAGGATCGCGAGCGCGAGCTCGCCGCGGCCCTGCACCTCCCAGGCGTCGGGACGCTCGGTGTCGACGACCTTGAGCGAGACGTTGCCGATGAGCTCGCGGTCGAGACGGTCCTTGATCATGCGGGCGGTGAGCTTGTGGCCCTTCACCTTGCCGACGAGGGGCGAGGTGTTCGCACCGATCGTCATCGAGATCGCGGGCTCGTCGACCGTGATGGTCGGCAGCGGGCGCACGTCCTCGGCGTCGGCGATCGTCTCGCCGATGGTGATGTCCTCGATGCCCGCGATCGCGACGATGTCGCCGGGGCCCGCCTGCTCGGCCGGGTAGCGGGTGAGCGCCTTCGTGAGCATGAGCTCGGTGATGCGCACGTTCGCGACCGTGCCGTCGTGCTTCACCCAGGCCACGTTCTGGCCCTTCTTGATCCAGCCGTTGTGCACGCGAAGCAGCGCGATGCGGCCGAGGAACGGCGAGGAGTCGAGGTTCGTGACGTGCGCCTGCAGCGGGTGCGTGTCGTCGTAGGTGGGGGCGGGCACGCGCTCGAGGATGGTCTCGAAGAGCGGCTCGAGGGTCTCGTTGTCGGGCAGCTCGCCGTCCGCGGGGCGGGTGTGGCTCGCGGCGCCGGCGCGGCCCGAGAGGTAGACGGTGGGCACGTCGAGCACGGCGTCGACGTCGATCTCGGGGTTGTCCTCGGAGAGGTCCGATGCGAGGCCGAGCAGCAGGTCCTGGGCCTCACCCTCGACCTCCTCGATGCGCGCGTCGGGGCGGTCGGTCTTGTTGACCGCGAGGATCACGGGGAGCTTCGCCTCGAGCGCCTTGCGCAGCACGAAGCGGGTCTGGGGCAGCGGGCCCTCGGAGGAGTCGACGAGCAGCACGACGCCGTCGACCATGGAGAGGGCGCGCTCGACCTCGCCGCCGAAGTCGGCGTGGCCGGGGGTGTCGACCACGTTGATGACGATCGGGCCGTTCTTCGCGTGCTCGCCTTCGTAGGTGATCGCGGTGTTCTTCGCGAGGATCGTGATCCCCTTCTCGCGCTCGAGATCATTCGAGTCCATGACCCGGTCGTCGACCTCGGCGTGCGCATCGAAGGAGTTCGTCTGGCGCAGCATGGCGTCGACGAGCGTGGTCTTGCCGTGGTCGACGTGGGCGACGATGGCGACATTGCGGAGGTCTTCGCGAGTGGCGAGAGCCATAGAGGTGGTGTCCTAACGTGACGAACGGGTCGTCGACACGGCGGGGTGCCGGGCACCGCGGGACGTTCCCCTCACGGCGCCGAAGAAGCCGACGCACTATTTTAGCGGATCACGGCCGTGTCCGCACACAGGGGATCATATATGATTCAGCCATGACTGCCGGGCCGAAGTTCACGCGCGGCCTGCTCGCCGTCCTCTCCTTCCTCGCGGCAACGGGCCCCTTCGCGACCGACATGTATCTCTCGTCGTTCACGCGGATCGCCGACGATCTCGGCGCCCCGGCCTCGTCCGTGCAGCTCACGCTCACGGCGTTCCTCCTCGGCATGGGGTCGGGGCAGCTCGTGCTCGGCCCGCTCTCCGACCAGTGGGGGCGGCGCCGGATCCTGCTCGGCGCGCTCGTGGTCTTTGCCGCGGCGAGCATCGCGATGGTCTTCTCCCCCACGATCGAGGTGCTCATCGCGTTGCGCTTCGTGCAGGGTTTCGCGGGCGCGGCCGGCGTGGTGATCTCGCGCGCGATCGCGGTCGACCTCACGGAGGGGGCCGACTCGATCCGTGCGATCAGCCTCATCGCGCTGTTCGTGGGCCTCGGCCCGCTGCTCGCGCCGCCCGTCGGCGGGGCGATCGCCGCGCTCAGCGACTGGCGCATGGTGTTCGCCGCCCTGGCCGTGCTCGCGGTCGCGATGCTCGTGCTCGCGAGTCTGTTCGTGCCCGAGTCACTGCCGCAGGCCCAGCGCCACGCCTCCGGGCTGCGGGCCGCCGCCCGCGGCTTCGCCATGCTGCTGCGGGATCGCCGCTTCGTGCTCCTCATGTGCGTCTTCGGCCTCGGTTTCGGCGGCATGATGGCGTACATCTCGGCGTCCCCGTTCGTGGGGCAGGTGGTGCTCGGCATGCCCCCGTTCGTGTACTCGCTCGCCTTCGCGCTCGGCGCGCTCGCGATGATCACCGCGAACACGATCAACGCCCGGCTCGCGGGGCGCGTGCCCCCGACCCGGATGCTCCTGCTCGGCACGCTGCTGGCCCTCGCATCGGGAGCGACGCTCACCGCGCTCACGCTGAGCGATGCGCTCTCCCCCGCCGCGTTCATCGCGTGCGCGTTCGCGCTGACGGGCGGCACGGGGTTCATCATGTCGAACGCGAGCGCGCTGGCGCTCGCTCGGGCCCGGGAGGCACGGGGCGCCGGATCGGCCCTGCTCGGTGCGGCGCAGTTCGCGGTGGGCGGCCTCGCCTCACCGCTCGTGGGCGCGTGGGGCGAGCACACGGCGCTGCCGATGGCGCTCTTCGTGCTCGCGGTCGCCGTGCTCGCGGTGTGCGGCGCGCTCCTCGCCCGAACTTCCGAGTGACTCTGCTCCGGTATCCCGGGGCCGAACTGCACCGTACTCGAACTTCATTCGAGTACGGTGCAGTTCCGTCGGGCCTGCCAGCCCCCAGCCAGCTCAGCCCAGCTTCTCCCCCGCGGGCTCACGGAGGGCGCGGGCGGCCTCGCGGCGGATGGCCTGCTCGGCCGGATCCGGCACCGGAAGCGACGCCAGCAGGCGCTGCGTGTAGCGCTCCCGCGGGGCGCGCAGCACCTCCGACGCGGGCCCGCTCTCGACGAGCTCGCCGTGGTACAGCACGCCCACACGGTCGGCGAGCGCGTCGACCACGGCGAGGTCGTGCGTGATGAACAGGGCCGCGAAGCCGAGCTCGGCCTGCAGCTCGGTGAAGAGCTCGAGCACGCGCGCCTGCACTGAGACGTCGAGCGCGGAGGTCGGCTCGTCAGCGATGAGCAGCTTGGGATCGAGCGCGAGCCCGCGCGCGAGCGAGGCGCGCTGCCGCTGACCGCCCGAGAGCTCGTGCGGGAAGCGGTCGCCGTAGGAGCGCGGCAGCTGGACGGCTTCGAGCAGCTCGTCGACGCGGGGCCGCGCCGCGGCCGGGGTCGCGGCGATCTTCTGCACCACGAGCGGCTCCGCGACGTTCTCCGCGATCGTGAGCAGCGGGTTGAAGCTCGACGCGGGATCCTGGAACACGAATCCGATGTCGCGCCGCGCGGCCCGGAAGCGCCGTTCCTTGAAGCCGACCATCTCGTGGCCGAGCACGGTGAGCGATCCGCCCGTCGCGGGGGTGAGCCCCGCAATCGCGCGGCCGATCGTCGACTTGCCCGAACCCGATTCGCCGACGAGGCCGTAGACCTCGCCCGCGGCGATCTCGAAGTCGACGCCGCGAACCGCGAGGAAGCCCGGCTTCCCGAGCCGGCCCGGGTAGCGGATCTCGAGCCCGCGCGCGGACACGAGCGGCTGCGCGGCTCCCGACGCGGCGGACCCCTCCCGCGGATCCCGCGCGCGCTCCGCGACGGAGCTCCGGATCGGCCCCTCCCCGAGCTTCAGCACGGCGCCGAGCAGCTGCTTCGTGTAGGCCTCGCGGGGGTGCGCGAAGAGCTCCGCGACGGGCGCGCGCTCCACGACTTCGCCCTGGTACATCACGGCCACGTCGTCGGCGAGGTCGGCGACCACGCCCATGTTGTGCGTGATGAGCAGGATCGCGGTGCCGAACTCGTCGCGCAGCTGCCGGAGGAGGTCGAGGATCTCTGCCTGCACGGTCACGTCGAGCGCGGTGGTCGGCTCGTCGGCGACGATCAGACCGGGCCGCAGCGCGAGCGCCATGGCGATCATAACGCGCTGTTTCTGCCCGCCTGACAGCTGGTGCGGGTACGAGTCGACGCGCTCGGCGGGATCCGGGATCCCCACGCGCTCGAGCATCTCGATGGCCCGCTCGCGCGCGACGCGCTTCGAGAGCTTCTCGTGCGCGCGCAGTCCCTCCGCGATCTGCCAGCCGATCGTGTAGACCGGGTTGAGCGCGGTCGACGGCTCCTGGAAGACCATCGCGACGTCGCGGCCGCGCACGCTGCGCAGCTGATCGCGGGAGAGGCTCAGCACATCGTTCGTCTCGCCGCCGTCACGGGAGGTGAGGATCACCGAGCCCTCGGCGGTCGCGGTCTCCGGGAGGAGGCCGAGCACGGTGCGCGCGGACACGGTCTTGCCGGATCCGGACTCCCCCACGACCGCGAGCACGCGGCCGGGCTCGACCGTCAGGGAGACGCCGTCGACGGCGCGCACCGGTCCGTGGTCGGTAGCGAAGGTCACCTCGAGATCGCGGATCTCGAGCACGGAGCCCGTGCGGGGCGCTGCGGCCCCGGTGCGGGATGCGGTGCGGCTCATCGCGTCGTTCCTTCCTGTGGGGTGCCGTCCGCCGCGTCGACCACGGGGTGCGACGCGGTTTCGAGCCCGGGCAGCGAGGTCGCCGCGACCGTTCCGGCTCCGGCCTTCGCGCGGCGGCGGCTGCGCAGCCGCGGGTCGGCAAGGTCGTTGAGGCTCTCGCCCGTGAGGGTGAGGCCCGTGACGATGAGCACGATCGCGAGGCCCGGCCAGAGGCTCGTCCACCACACGCCGTTCGTCACGTCCGCGATCGCCTTGTTCAGGTCGTAGCCCCACTCCGCCGCCGAGTTCGGCTCGATGCCGAAGCCGAGGAAGCCGAGCCCCGCGAGGGTGAGGATCGCCTCGGAGGCGTTGAGCGTGAACACGAGCGGCAGCGAGCGCGTGGAGTTGCGCAGCACGTGGCGGAACATGATCCGGCCGCGGCTCGCGCCGACGACGCGCGCCGATTCGACGAAGGCCTCGGCCTTCACGCGCACCACCTCGGAGCGCACCACGCGGAAGTACTGCGGGATGAACACGACCGTGATCGACAGGGCGGCCGACCAGATGCCGCCCCACAGGCTCGACTGCCCGCCCGAGATCACGATCGACATGACGATCGCGAGGAGCAGCGAGGGGAACGCGTAGATCGCGTCGGTGATCATCACGAGCACGCGGTCGAGCGCGCCGCCGATGTAGCCGGAGACGAGGCCGAGCAGCGTGCCCGCGAAGATCGAGCTCACCACGGCGATGACGATCACGAGGAGCGCGGTGCGGGATCCCCAGATCACGCGCGAGAGCACGTCGTAGCCCGCGATCGTGGTGCCGAACGGGTGGGCCGCGGAGGGCGCTGTGCGCGATCCGAAGTCGCCGTCGGGGCCCGCGAGCGCGTTGAAGTCGTACGGCGCGATGAGCGGTGCGAACACGGCGAGCACGAGGAAGAACGCGACGAGCGCGAGGCCGGCGATGAGCATGCCGCGCTGCAGGCCGACGCTCTGGCGCAGCTGCTTGATGAGCGGCCAGGAGTGCCAGCCCCGCTCGGCGGTGGGGGTGGTCAGGATGGCTTCGGTGGTCATCTCAGTACCTCACTCGCGGGTCGATGAGCGCTGCGACGACGTCGACGACGAAGTTGCTGAGAGCGACGATCACGGCGAGCAGCGCGACGATGCCCTGCACTGCGACGAAGTCGCGGGCGCTCAGGTAGTGGGCGAGCTGGAAGCCGAGGCCCTTCCACTCGAAGGTGGTCTCGGTCAGCACCGCGCCGCCGAGCAGCATCGCGATCTGCAGGCCGATGACCGTGATGATCGGGATCAGCGCCGGCCGGTAGGCGTGCTTCGTGACGAGCCGGAACTCCCCGACGCCGCGGGAGCGCGCCGAGTCGACGTACTCGCGCCCGATCGTGCCGATCATGTTCGTGCGCACGAGGCGGAGGAAGATCCCCGCCGTCATCATGCCGAGCGTGAGGGCCGGCAGGATCGCGTGGATGAGCACGTCGCCGACGTTCGCGAGATTCCCGGTGCGGAACGCGTCGATTAAGTAGAAGCCGGAGGGCGCGTCGAGCATCTCGATCTGCAGCTCCGTGCCGATCGATGCACGCCCCGAGACGGGCAGCCAGCCGAGCCACACGCCGAAGATGAGCTTCATGAGTAGGCCCGAGAAGAACACGGGGGTCGCGTAGGTGAAGATCGCGAAGACGCGGAGCACCGCGTCGGGTCCGCGGTCGCGGTAGTAGGCGGCGAGCATGCCGAGCGGGATGCCCACGACGAACGCGACGATGAGAGTGAAGACGGCCAGTTCGAGCGTGGCGGCGCCGAAGGTGGCGAGCACCTCGGTCACGGCGCGATTGTCGCTGATGGTCGTGCCGAAGTTGCCCGTGAAGACCTGGCCCAGGTATTCGAAGTACTGGGTGAGGATCGGGCGATCGTAGCCGGCATCGTGGATGCGCTTGGCGAGCTCGTCGGGCGGCAGCTTGCCGCCCACCGCAGCGGTGATCGGATCGCCGATGCTGCGCATCAGCAGGAACACCATGGTGACGAGGATGAAGACGGTGGGGAGGATGAGGAGCGCGCGCCACAGGATGTAGCGGAGCAGGCCCCCTCCCGAGCGAGCGGCGCGCGTGGGTGCCGGCGCCGTCGGGGATGCGAGTGTAGCCATCGTGAGACTCGCCGACGGCGTGCGGGGGGACTCCCCCGCACGCCGTCGGTTCGAGGTCTAGTTCTTCGTGATCGTGCCGAGTCGGAACTTGAACGAACCGTCGAGCACGACGCCGTCGATCGCGTCGGTCGTGACCGCGACCTGCGTGCCCTGGAGCAGCGGGATCATCGGGACGTCCTGTGCGACCTGGGCCTGCGCCTCCTCGATGAGGGCGGTGCGCTTCGCGGGGTCGGTTTCAACGCGCTCACCGGCGATGAGCTCGTTGGTCTTCGGCGAGCTGTAGTGGTTGTTGAAGAAGCCGCCATCGACGAAGAACGGGCTCAGGAAGTTGTCCGCGTCCGAGAAGTCGGGGAACCAGCCGAGCTGGTACATCGGGTACGCGTCGGCCGGGAAGTCCTTCGAGTACTGGCCCCACTCAGTCGACTGCAGGTCGACCGAGAAGACGCCGTCCGTCTCGAGCTGCTGCTTGATGAGGGCGTACTCCTCGGAGGACGCGTCGCCGTAGTGGTCGGGGTTGTACTGCAGCTGCAGCTTGACGGGGAGCGTGATGCCTGCGCCCTCGAGGCGGGCCTTGGCCGCGGCCGCGTCGGCCCCGCCCTGCTTGTCGCCGTAGAGCTCCTTGAACGCGTCGGTGGCGCCCGTGAAGCCCTGCGCAACCGGGCTGTAGAGCGGCGTGAAGGTGTCCTTGTACACCTGCGTCGCGATCTTCTCGCGGTCGATCATGTCGGCCGCCGCCTGGCGCACGGCGAGCGCCTTCGCCTCGTCAGCCTCCGGCGTCTTCGCGCCGAAGGGCTGCGTGTCGAAGTTGAAGACGATGTAGCGGATCGCGCCGCCGGGGCCGTCGACGAGCTGCAGGCCGTCGGTCTTGCCGAGCTTCTCGGTGTCGGTCGCGGAGAGGCTGCGGAAGGCCA
This sequence comes from Leucobacter sp. PH1c, assembly GCF_000633415.1. Taxonomy (GTDB): domain Bacteria; phylum Actinomycetota; class Actinomycetes; order Actinomycetales; family Microbacteriaceae; genus Leucobacter. Next base: position 55,211 of record NZ_AYMV01000009.1, read on the forward strand.
CGTCCACGGCCTTCGTCTCCATCGCCTGGCTGAGGTTCGTCTCGTTCGCGAAGTACTTCACGTTGACGTCGCTCGTCTTGGGCGCGCCCCACATGCCCGCGTAGTCGGCGTTCGCCGTGTACGACGCGAGGTCGTTCTTCTTGAAGCTCTTCAGCGTGTACTGGCCGGCGAAGGGCTGGCCCTTCACGATCTCCTCATCGCTCAGCACGGCGTCGGCGGGGAACACGTCCTCGTCGACGATCGGAGCGACGGGGGTGGAGAGCACCTGCGGGAAGGTCTGGTCGTTGCCCTCCTTGAGGTGGAACTCGACCGTCGTGTCGTCGGGGGTCTCGACCTTCTCGAGGTTGCCGAGGAGGCTCGACGGGCCGCTCGGATCGGCGATCTTCACCTGGCGATCGAACGTGAACTTCACGTCCGAGCTGGTGAGGTCGTTGCCGTTCGCGAATTTGAGCCCGTCCTTGAGCTTCACCGTGTACACGGTGGGCGAGGTGAACTCGGCCGACTCGGCGATGTCGGGCGCGACGTCGCTCGACCCGATCTCGTGGTTGAGCAGGAACGGATAGACGTTCGTCATGACGGCGAACGAGCCGTTGTCATACGAACCGGCGGGATCGAGCGAGGTCACGACGTCGGTCGTGCCCACCGTGATCGCTCCGCCGGAGCCGCTGTCTCCGCCGCCGGTGTTCCCGCCGCCGGCTCCGTTGCTCGCGCAGGCCGTGAGCAGCACGGCGCTGCCGATCAGCGCTGCCGCAGACATCATTGTCTTCTTCAAGAGTTCCTCCAGGTACCCAAGGGGTGACGCGCGCGGCGGAAGCAGTGCGCTTCGCTGCGCGTGTCGTTCAACGAACTTGAGCCTACCGAACGTTCGGCGGAAGCCCGACCGTCGCGACCATTTTGTGACCACCCCGAACAAAGACGAACACCCCCTCAGCGTCTGAGGGGGTGTTCGTCCACACCTGAGGACGCCGAAGGGCGTCTCGAAGTGACTATCCGGCGGTGCCTGCGTCCTCGAGCCCCAGCTCGATGTTCGCCCCGGGAATCGCCGCGAGGAGGTTCTTCGTGTACTCCTGCTGCGGGTTCTCGAAGACCTCGCTCGTGGTCGCCTGCTCCACGATCCGGCCCTGCTGCATCACGCACACGCGATCCGCGATCAGGCGGACGACCGCGAGGTCGTGCGTGATGAACAGGTACGTGAGGCCCAGCTCTCGCTGGAGCTCCGCGAGGAGGTCCAGGATCTGCGCCTGCACGAGCACGTCGAGCGCGGAGACCGCCTCGTCGAGCACGAGAATGTCCGGCTTGAGCGCCAGGCCGCGGGCCACCGCGACGCGCTGCCGCTGACCGCCCGAGAGCTCGTTCGGGTAGCGGGTCGCGAGCTCGCGGGGCAGGGCCACCTGGTCGAGCAGTTCGAGCATGCGGGCCTTGCGGCTCGCCGCGTCGCCCACGCCGTGGATCTTCAGCGGCTCCATGATGGTGTTGCCGATGTTGTGGAGCGGGTCCAGGGAGCCGTAGGGGTCCTGGAACACGGGCTGGAGCGTCGAGCGGAGCTTGAACAGCTCCGCGCGGCTCATGCCCTTCGTCTCCTTGCCGCCGACCCGGATCGAGCCGGAGCTCGGTTCCTCGAGCTGCAGCACCATCTTGGCGATCGTCGACTTGCCGGATCCCGACTCGCCGACGAGCGCCATCGTCTCGCCGCGCTTCACCGTGAAGGTGGCTCCCGAGACCGCATGGAAGTCCTCGGATCCGAAGTTGCCCTTGCGGATCTTGTAGATCTTCCCGAGATCCGAGACCTCAATCATCGGCTCGCCGTGCTTCACGACGCGCTCGGCGCCCTCCGCGAGAGCGGCGAGGTCGAACGACTCGGTGGGCGCTGCGGGGACCGCGGCGTCGCCGCCGATGCGGCGCGAGGCGAGGCTCGGCGCCGCCGACACGAGGCGCTTCGTGTAGGGGTGCTGCGGGCGCTGGAGGATCTCCTTGCTCGGCCCCGACTCCACGATGTTGCCCTGGTACATGACGATGAGCTTCTCCGCGCGCTCGGCCGCGAGGCCGAGGTCGTGGGTGATGAAGACGACCGCCGTGCCGAGCTGCGAGGTGAGCTGCTCCAGGTGGTCGAGCACCACGCGCTGCACCGTCACGTCGAGCGCCGAGGTGGGCTCATCCGCGATCAGGAGCGCCGGCTCCGCCGAGAGACCGATGCCGATGAGCGCGCGCTGCTTCATGCCGCCCGAGAACTGGTGCGGGTACTGCTTCATGCGCTGCTCGGCGTTCTGCAGGCCGGCCTGCTCGAGCACCTGGACGGCGCGTGCGCGCACCTCCTTGCGCCCCTTGGCGAGGCCGTTCGCACGGATCGCTTCCTCGACCTGGAAACCGATCGACCAGACCGGGTTCAGGTTCGACATCGGGTCCTGCGGAACGAGGCCGATCTCGCGTCCGCGGATCGACTCCATGTCGCGCCGGCCGATGCCGACGAGCTCGCGCCCCTGCCAGTTCACGGAACCGCCCGTGATGTGGCCGGTGCCCGGGAGGAGGTTCATGACCGCGTGCATCGTGGTCGACTTGCCGGAGCCGGACTCGCCGACGATGGCGACGGTCTCTCCGGGGAACACGTCGAAGCTGACGCCGTGGACGACTTCCTTCGGCTGCTTGTCGACCTTGAACGCGACCCGGAGGTCGCGGACGCTCAGGACGGGCTTCATCTGCTGTGCTTCGCTTCCGTTCGTGGTCTCGCTCATCGTCGCGCCCTCGCCTTCGGGTCGAGTGCGTCGCGGACGACCTCACCCAGCAGGATGAAGCCGAGCACCGTGATGGTGAGCGCGAGCGACGGCCAGAGCAGCGGCATCGGGTCGGTGCGCAGCGACAGCTGAGCCGCGCTGATGTCGTTGCCCCAGCTGATGAACTGCCCAGGGGGCAGGCCGACGCCGAGGAACGAGAGGACCGACTCGGCGACGATCGCCGAGGAGAGCGAGATCGTCGTGACGACGATCGCGGGGGCGATCGCGTTCGGGATGACGTGCTTCACCATCGTCCCGAGGCGGGAGAGTCCGAGCGACTCCGCCGCCATCACGAAATCGGCGTTCTTCACCCGAAGGATCTCACTGCGCACGATGCGCGCGGTGATGGGCCAGGAGAAGCCGCCGATCGCGAGCGCGATGACGAGCGGGTTGCGGTGCTCGGAGAGCACGCTCATCACGACGACGGCCGCGAGGATGTAGGGAATCGAGAAGAAGATGTCGCCGATGCGGGAGAGCACGGAGTCGAGCGCGCCGCCGAAGAAGCCGGCGATCGAGCCCATGATGGTGCCCACCACGAAGGTGATCGTGATCACGATGAGGCCGACGGACACCGAGGTCGAGGTGCCGTGGACGATGCGCGAGTAGACGTCGCAGCCCTGCTTGTTGAAGCCGAGCGGGTGCCCCGAGGTGGGGCTGCCGTTCGAGTTCGGGAGGGTGCACGTGCGGGGATCCACCTGGGTGAAGAGCGTCGGGAACAGCGCGACGAGGGCGACGACGAGGAGGATCACCGCGGAGATCCAGAACATCGGCCGACCGCGCATATCGCGCCAAGCGTCGCGCCAGAGCGAGGACTTCTTCTCGGAGATCTTCACCGCGTCGACGGCCGCGACGGGCGTCTCGTCGAACGGGGCGACGTAGTGTTCGATGTGGGGCTTCTGCGGCTCAGGCATAGCGGATCCTCGGATCGAGAACGGCGTAGAGGAGATCGACGAGCAGGTTCACGCCGAGGTAGATGAGCACCATCACGGTGACGAAGGAGACCACCGTGGTGTTCTCGCCCTTCAGGATCGCCTTGAAGAGCACGTTGCCGACGCCGGGCACGTTGAAGATGCCCTCCGTGACGGTCGCGCCGACCATGAGGATGCCGAAGTCCGTCGCCGTGTTCGTGATCGTGGGGATCAGGGAGTTGCGGAGCACGTGCACGGGGATGACCCGGCCGCGGCTCAGGCCCTTCGCGTACGCGGTGCGGACGAAGTCCTGGTTCAGCGTGTCAATCACGGAGGCGCGGGTGAGGCGCATGCTCGTGGCATAGAGGCTGACGCCCAGCACGATGGCCGGGAGCAGGAGGTCCTTGAGCGGGGCTCCCCCGCCGACGGTCGGGCTGAACCAGCCGAGCTTGAGTCCGAGGCCGTACTGCGCGATGAACGCGATCACGAAGATCGGGATACTCATGAAGATGAGCCCGATGATCAGGTTGATGTTGTCGAACAGCTTGCCCTTGCGGAGGCCCGAGAACAGGCCGATCACGACGGCGAGCACGAGCGAGATGGCGATCGCCATGATCGCCAGCTTGATCGTCACCGGGAAGGCGCGGGCGAGGATCTGGGAGACCGGCTCGCCCGAGAAGCTCACACCGAAGTCACCGATGAAGATGCCCTTCAGGTACAGCAGGTACTGGATGAAGAACGGCTGGTCCAGGTTGTACTGCTCGCGGAGCCGCTCGAGGACGGCGTCGCTCGGGACCTTCTCGCCGAACATTGCGGCGACGGGGTCGCCCGGCATGGCGAAGACCATGAAGTAGATGAGGAAGGTGGTCCCGAGGAGAACCGGGATCACCTGAAGAACGCGGAAGAGGATGTATCTCAGCATGTGCTGGTCCTCCCCCGCTCGACTGAGCTATGCATGTGGGTATTCTCTCGCAGTTGTGGTGCGCAGCAAACCTCGGGACTTCGGTGTTCCGGGCCTGCAAGTCTGGGGGCCGTGCCGCGGGGAGGGTGTCCCCGCGGCACGGCGGAGGCCCCGGAGCACGCTCCGGGGCCCACGCAGAAGGGTTACTTCTTGGTGATCTCGTTGAAGATCGGGACCGAGTTCCAGCCGAACTTCACGTTGTCGACGTTCTCGCTGAAGCCACCGGTCGTGCCCTGGTACCAGAGCGGGATCGAGGGCATGTCCTCGAGGAGGATCTCCTGAGCCTGGTGCAGCTTATCGATCGACTTCTCGTGATCGGCTTCCTGCACGGCCTCGTCGAGCAGCTTGTCGAACTCGGCGTTCGAGTAGAAGCCGTGGTTCGAGCTCGCACCCGTGTAGTACAGGGGCTGCAGGTAGTTGTACGCACCCGGGTAGTCGGCCTGCCAGCCGGCGCGGAACGGGCCGCCCACGGTGTCAGCCTCGCGGTCCTCCAGGAACGCCTGGAAGGTCGGGTACAGCTTCGGCGCTGCGGTGATGCCGAGGTTGTTCGCCCACTGGTTCGCAACGGCCTCGATCCACACCTGGTGCGGGCCGTCGGAGTTGGTCGCGACCTCGAGCGTGCCCTCGAAGGGGCTGATCTTGTCGGCCTCAGCCCACAGCTTCTTCGCCTCGTCGAGGTTGAAGTCGAGCTTCTCGACGCCCTTCAGATCCTCGGTGTAGCCATCAACGATGGGCGAGGTGAAGTCCTTCGCGGGGATGTTGGTGCCCTCGAAGATCACGTCGATGATCTCCTCGCGGTCGACCGCCATCGACAGCGCCTGGCGGCGCAGCTTGCCCTCTTCGCCCGTGAAGTGCTCGAGGTTCTCCGAGATGGTGAGCGTCGTCATGAGCGCACCGGCCTGGTTGATGGCGCGATCGCCGAGCTCGTCCTGGAAGACCGCGAACGAGGTGTCCGGGATCTGGTCGAGCACGTCGAGGTTGTTCGCCATCAGGTCCGTGTAGGCCGCGTCGAGCGACGCGTAGACCTTGAAGTCGATGCCGCCGTTGACGACCTCGCGGGGGCCGACGTAGCTGTCGTTCTTCACGAGCTTGATCTCGACATCGTGCTTCCACGCGTCGTCGCTCGCGAACTTGTACAGGCCGTTGCCGATCGGCGCCTGGCCGAAGGCCTCCATGTCCTCGAACGCGACGTCCGGGAGCGGGTAGTAGGCCGAGTAGCCGAGACGATCCCGGAAGTCGGGGGTCGCGTCGATCGTGAACGTGTAGTCGTCAACGACCTTCAGGCCCTCGAGCTGCTCAACGGGCTCGCTGTCGCTGAAGCCCTTGATCGCCTCGAAGAAGTACTGGTTGCCGAGCGCGTTGTCGACGTTCGCCGCGTAGTTCCACGCGTCGACGAAGTTGTGCGCCTGAACGGGCGTGCCGTCGGAGAAGACCGCATCCTCGCGGAGCTTCACCGTCCAGAGCGTGCCGTTCTCCGACTCGATCGACTCGGCGACACCCATCTGGGTCGCACCATCGGCGTCGTAGTACACGAGGCCTTCCCAGAGCGCGTCGACGACCTTGCCGCCGCCGACCTCGGTCGTGTCAGCGGGAATGAGGCCCTTCTGAGGCTCGGTGGCGTTGACGGTGATGATGCCCTCACCGCTGCCGCTCGCACCGTTGTCCGATCCCCCGCCCGACGTGCAGCCCGACAGGGCGAGCGCGCCTGCGGCGGCCAGAGCGATGAAGCCCAGGCCCATCCGTGATCGCTTCACTAGTTTCCTCCTTGAACGTGTCCGCCCCGGGCAGCGCGCACGACGAGGTGCGGCCGAATCTCTCCCCGAACGGATTCGGTATATTCCCGCCCAGCTTATCGACCCCGACGCCCGCGCCTCCAAAAATGCGACAGCCGTGACTGCTTCGTGACCCAGAACTGTGGCTCCCGGCAAGAGCACTGCGCGAGTTCGGGGTACTTTCTGTACATAATCACTACAGTTCGCGGGTACAGCCTGCTCAGTGGGCGCCGAGCCGCCGCCCGGGTATTCCGCGCTACGCTGAGGCCGTGAATCCCGCCGCCACTCGCTCCCGCCTGCGCTGGGAGATCGCGATCGTCCTCGCGCTATCCTTCGGCGCCTCCGCCGTGTACGCGATCGTCTCGCTCATCGAGCGGCTGAGCCGGGACACCGCGCTCGCGCAGCAGACCACCACGATCAACTCCTCGCTGTCGGAGCGGCCGGTCTTCGACCTGATCTCGCAACTGCTGTCGTTCGGCTTCGGGCTGGCGCCCGTGGCGCTCGTCGTCTTCCTGCTCTGGCGCCCCCGGCGTCCCCACCTCGCGCACCTCGGGCTCGGCGGACAGAGCCGCTGGGGGCGCGAGACGCTCGGCGGCGTCGGTCTCGCGGCGCTGATCGGGATCCCGGGCATCGGCTTCTACCTCGTCTCGAAGGCGATCGGGATCAACCTCACCGTCGTGCCCACCGCGCTCGATGCGTACTGGTGGACCGTGCCGGTACTGATCCTGCACGCGCTGCGCGCGGCGCTCACCGAGGAGCTCATCGTCGTCGCCTACCTCTTCGACCGGCTGCGCCGGCTCGGCGTCGGCACGGTGGCGATCATCGTGTCGAGCGCGCTGCTGCGCGGCAGCTACCACCTCTACCAGGGCTTCGGCGGCTTCCTCGGCAACGTGATCATGGGCCTCGTCTTCGGGTGGGCGTACCACCGCTTCGGCCGCTCGCTCCCGCTCGTGGTGGCGCACTGGATCCTCGACATCGTGAGCTTCGCGGGCTACCCGCTCGCGCTCGCGCTCTGGCCCGCACTGTTCGGGGTGTCCGGCAGCTAACGAGCCGGGGCGCCCGGCAGATCACTCTCTGCCGGGCGCCCCGATCCGGATCGCGGGGTGCTCCCGCTAGCCGACCTTGATCGACTTCACCCAGGCGTCGAGGAGGCCCCAGACCTCGTCGTACAGCTCGGGAGCGGCCTCGCACTTGCTCGCGGGCTTCGCGACCTCGAAGGTGCCGTTCGGCAGCTTCGTCGCGCCCCACTCCCCGCGCATCGCGGCGCAGGACTCGGGGAAGGAGTTGAAGAGCTCACCGCTCAGCTTCAGGTGGGAGCTGTCCGGAATCTCGAAGTTCGCCGCGCCGAGGCGCTGCGGCCAGTCGGAGCTCGCGTTCCACGGACCGATCGGGAACGAGGTCGTGGGGCCCACGTCGACGCTCGGCACCGTGTTCTCGTCGGGCTTCTCCGTCGCGGGCTTCTCCGTCGATGGCGTGCTCGGCTCGGTCGTGGGCTTCGTCGTGCTCGGTGTCTCCGTCGCGGTGGGGCGCGGCGTCTCGGGGGCGGCTTCGCCCTGCCCGCGCGCGATGTTCACCACGACGATCGATGCGACGATCGCGATGAGCGCAACGATCCCGACGATGATCCAGGGCTTCGCCTGCGCCGCGCGATCGCGCTGAGGCGGCTCCGGGGTGACCCAGGCGGTGCCGCGGTCGGCGGGCAGCGGGGCGGTCCGCACCCGCTCGGCCTGCTCGTAGGCGAGGCGTTCACGGGCGGGGACGGGCTCGGGCGTCTCGTCGGCGGGGCCGAAGAGTTCCTCCAGTGGGTCCTTATTCACACCCCCACCCTAACTTCTCCGGATCGGAGCTCCGCATCGCCTGGCCGATCGGCTCACTTCGCGGCGGCATCGGCGAGCGCCGCGATGTGCGGCGCGTCGGTGCCGCAGCACCCGCCGAGCACGCGCACGCTCGGCGCCTGGGCGCGCAGCGCGAGCACGCCGGAGGCGAAGGTCTCGGGCGCATCGCCCGCCCCCTCGTCGCCGTGCTCGGCGGCGTTGAGCCGCAGCCCGATGAGCCGGCCGAGCTCCGGGGCATTCCCCGACGCCGCGAGCCCGCGCGCGACCTCGGCGGGGTGCGCGCAGTTGATGAGGAAGCCCTCCGCTGCCGCGTCCGTCGCGGCATCCGTGGCGGCGATCCCGGCGGCGACGGTGCTGCCATCGGCCAGCAGCCCGTCGGCCCCCACGGCGAACGAGACCGCGACGGGAACGCGCGCCGCCTGGGCCGCACGCACCACCCCGATCGCCTCGGCGGCGTCGAGCATCGTCACGGCGGTCACACGGTCGGCGCCCGCCTCCGCGAGGGCCCGCACCTGGGGCGCGTGGTAGCGCTCGGCGTCCTCGGCAGACATGCGCTCCCCCGTGACGTAGTCGTCGAAGCGCGGGCCGACGCAGCCGTTCACGACCGTGTCGCCGGGGGCCGCCTCGCGGACGAGCGCGACCGCGTCGGCGTTCGCCCGGTCGAGGGCCGCCGCGTCGGCGCCGACGCGGGCGCCCCAGTCCGGGTTCGCGCGCCAGGTGGGCGTGTCGAGCACGAGCGGCAGACCGCGTTCCTCGGCGAGCGCGATGAAGGGCGCGTAGTAGGCGCGGAGCGCGTCGCGCCCCGGGACGGTGTCGAGGAGCACGAACGCCGCGAACTCGGGGAGCTCCTGGCCGAGCCGTTCGATGAGGGCGGTCTCGATCCCGCCGTCGGCGAGGATCGGGGACGTCGTGGGCGCTGCTGCGTGGGTCATGTCTCGCTCCTGTACTGCGTTCACTGGGTACGGCGGGGCTGCTACGTTCGGGGCTGCTGACTGGGCTGCTGACTGGACAGCTGCTGCGCGCCGGGCTGCTGCGCTGCGGCGCGCAGGCCGCTCGCCGAATTCTCCGGGAGCAGCGCGTGGATCGCGGCGCGGCGGGCGGCGAAGCCGGCGACGCGCGCGAAGTGCCGGTCCATCACGCCGCCGTCGCGGAGCGCGATCGTACCGGGGTCCTCGCGTTCGAGGCCCGCGCGCCACCGCTCGGCGATGAGATCCATGCGGGCGCCCACGGCGTCGAGCAGTTCGGCGGGGGCCACGCCCCCGTAGGCCGCTGCGGCGAGCGCGATGCGACGCGCGGCGTCGGCCGCGGGGATCTCGCGGAGCAGGGGAACGCCCGACCAGCAGAGGAACGCGAGGTCGTCGAGCGGGCGTCCGGGGCCGGCCCGATCCCAGTCGATCATGCCCGCGAAGTCGCCGTCGACGACGACCCAGTTGTAGAGCCCGGGATCGTTGTGGCAGATCACCTCGCCCGGGCCGGGCTGCTGCACTCCCTGACGCCACTCGCGCGGGGCGCGCGGGAAGTCGCTCACGGCGTCGTGGAAGCGGCGCAGCCAGCCCGCCGCGGCGGCGAGCGCGGCGTCGCTCGCTTCCTCCGTCTCCGGGTCGAGCGTCGCGCCGGGCAGGTAGTCGAGCACCTCGCGCCCCTCGGCGTCGATGCCCTGCACCGCGGGGATCCCGTCGAGGCCACGCTGGGCGAGGTGGGCGAGCAGCTCGTGCACGGCGGGCGTCCAGGGCCCCGTGGGCCGGTGCACGCGCGTCACCCCATCGGCGCCGGCGATCCGCCAGACACCGCCCGATCCTCCCGGCAGGTGTTCGCTCTCCACGCTTCGACCGTAGCGCACCGCCCGCGCGACACGCGCGATCCGCGCGCCGACACCCCGTCAGACCTGTCGGATGATCGTGCTCGTCCGGGCTGAGGAGCCGTGCACCTGCACGTGGAGGCGCTCCATGCGAGTGTCGAGTTCTGCTGCCGTGTCGGCGGCGTGCTTCAGCTCTCGCGTGAGCGACTCGGGCACCTGCCGGGCGTACTTGTAGTAGATCTTGTGCTCGAGGCTCGCCCAGAAGTCCATCGCGATCGTGCGGAACTGCACCTCGACCGGAACGTCGACGCGCCCCGTCGAGAGGTAGACCGGGATCGACAGGATCGTGTGGAGGCTCTGGTAGCCGTTCTCCTTGGGCGTCTCGATGTAGTCCTCGACCTCGAGCACGGTGATGTCGTCCTGCTGCGTGAGCAGGTCGAACAGCCGGTAGACGTCGTTGATGAACGCGCAGGTGACGCGCACGCCGGCGATGTCGTGGATCTCCCTGCGGATCACCTCGAACTCGCTGCCGATGCCGCGGCGTTCGAGCTTCGCGACGAGGCTGTCGACCGACTTCACGCGACTCGACACGTGCTCGATCGGGTTGTACTCGTGCATGTGGAGGAACTCCTCGCGGAGGATCGCGAGCTTCGTCTCCACCTCCTGCATCGCGAAGCGGTACTCCAGCAGGAAACGCTGCATCTGATCGCCGAGGGTGCGCAGGGCACTCGCGGAGATCGTGATCTCGTCGTTCTCGGGTGCGGGCGCGGGATCCGGGAGCGGGCCCATCGCCTCGGACGAGTCGGGCTCCGGTTCTTGCGCGAACGCTTCGGGTGCGGCGGTGCTCATGTCAGCAGGCTAGTGCCGCACCTTCGGAAGCGCCTGTGATTTGCGCGGCACGGGGTCTCTCGCGTGCGGCGGATCGGGATGCGGCTCAGCCCGCCTCCGGGCCCGCCCCGCCGTGCTCGGCGCGGAAGACGTGCACGAGCGCGTTCGCGTGCCCGTGCCCCATCCCCTGCTCCTTGAGCACGGCGACCTGGTCCATGTGCTTCTCCCCCGCGTGCGGGCGCAGCACATCGATCCACTCCTCGATCGTCTTCCCGTACTTCGCCTCGATCGACGGGAAGTACGACTTCGGTCCGGTGACGCGCTCGGTCATGGTGCCTCCTCGGTGCGGCGGGCCGCACGCATCGCGGCTCGACTGGTGGGACTACCGTACTCCGTCATCGCGGCAGACGGTGCCCCGGGCGGGGAGATCCCCGTCGAGCAGATAGGCCGTCACGGCGTCGTCGATGCAGCTCGAGCGGTCCGAGTAGGACGCGGCGTGCCCCTGCCCGTCGAGTGTGAGGAGCCGGGCATTGCCGAGCTCGGACACGAGCTCCTTCGCGTAGGGGTAGGGCGTCGCGTGGTCCCCCGTGATCCCGATCACGAGGATCGGCTCGGCCGTCCCCGCCGCGGAGAACGAATCGGTGATGTCGAGCCCGCTCTCCGGGAGGGCGTAGCAGGAGAGGTCGACGAACGGCGCGAGGGTCTCGTCGGTGATCTCCGGGCCGCCGAGCAAGCGCGGCATCCCGGCCTGCTCGATGTGCGCGAGGAGGCCGGGGATGTCGGGTTCGATCGGGAAGGAGTGGCAGGTGACGATCTCCATCGCCAGGTCGATCCCGCCCTCCGGATCGGGGGCGACGGCCTCGGCGAGCTCGTCGATCGCGTCCTGGTCGCCGAACAGCGCCAGCGCGATCCGGTCGAGCGCGCGCCCGCGCTCGAAGTGGCTCTGATACAGCGTGTCGGTGAGCGTGCTCTGCAGCGCGGCGCCGCTGATCTCGGTGCCGTCGCTCGCCACGAGCGGCTTCGCATCGAGCTCGCCGAGCACGCGCAGGAGGCTCTCCTCGTCGACGAACGGGCAGACTTCGACCTCGTCGCGGTACTCGGTGCGGCAGGAGGTGGCGAGCGCCACGGTCGCCCGCGCGATCGCCGCGGCCTGCTCAAAGGTGTGGATCGGGCTCGCCCACTGGGCGTTCTCCGCACTGTCGAGCACGAGCCGGCCCACCCGCTCCGGGAACAGCGTCGCGTAGCTCGCCCCGAGCATCGTCCCGTAGGAGTACCCGAGGAAGTCGAGGCGGGGCTCCTCCATGAGCGCCCGCAGGAGGTCCATGTCGCGGGCCACTTGGGAGGTGCCCATGGTGTGCGCGATCGGGTTCGTCGAGATGCAGTTCGCGATCTGGATCGCGGTGATCTCGGATCCGCCGCCGTCGCAGTCGAGGGGCGTGCTGTTGCCGATGCCGCGCGGGTCGAAGCCGAGCAGGCCGTAGCGCTGGGTGACGTCCTCGAAGCCGGGCGAGAGCGCCATGCCCAGCATGAAGTCGACGCCGGGCTGCCCCGGCCCGCCCGGGTTGCCGAGCAGCGTGCCGAGCGGCTTCGCGCCGAGCGCCGGGAGGTGCACCACCGCGAGCTCGATCTGCGCGCGGTTAGCGGGGTCGTCCCAGTCGAGCGGGGCGAAGACGGTGCCGCAGCGGATCGTTGAGAGCGTGTAGCCGGCGTCTTCGAGCGCGTCGGCCGTGCCCGCGTCGAGCCCGTCCTCGGGCAGGCACTCGCGCCAGGCGATGCGCTGCGCGTAGGCGGCCGGGAACTCGCGCGCCTGGAGGGCGGACGCGGATCCCGCGTCGATCCGCGATTCGCCGGAGCTCCCCGATCCCCCGGGCCAGCCGCGCCAGCCTGGGAACCCGGCCATGCAGCCGGTGAGCGCGAGGAGGGCGACCAGCGCCCCGGCGACGCTCGCGGTCCGCACGCGCGCGCGGCGGCGTGCGCCGAGCGGGCGCCGCGCACGCGCGCGGCGCACCGTCTCCCCGCCGCTCACTGCGCGGCTCCGCGGGCGTCCGCGAGCGCGCACTCGAGCAGTTCGCGCAGCACGTCGCGGTCGATCCGCGCGAGGCGGGTGAGGTAGAGGCACGCCTTGCTCGCGCTGTGCGGCCCGAGCCGGTCGAGCAGTTCGGGCCACCGCTCGGCGAAGCCGGCGGGGAAGTACACCGTGTGCCGGGCCTGCCCGGTGGCGAACGCCAGCTCGGGCATGATGCCGCTGTGCCCGCTGTCGTAGCGGTAGGCGAGCTCGCCGAAGCCGATGATGCGCCCGGCCCAGACGACGGGCTCGGCCCCGCTCACCTCGCGGTGGAGCGCGAGCAGCTCGTCGGCCTCGGCGCGGCGCGGACCGGTCACCCGGTCGAGCACCTGCTCGGGCAGTTCATCGCCGGGACGCATCGCGGGCTGGCGTGCGGTCATCGTCGGTCCTCCTGGGATCTGGCGTGCGGCCTCGGCTCTGCCTGCGGCAGTTCGGCTGGTGCAGTTGGGCTGTCAGCAGTTCAGCTGTCAGCCGTTCAGCAGTCAGCAGTTCAGCAGTCAGCCGTTCAGCCGGCCGCGCAGGAGAACGACCACATCACGCCGTAGCGGTCGAATACCTGACCGTACCAGTCGCCCCACGGCGCCTCGGCGAACGGCATGCCCTCGGTGCCGCCTCCGGCGAGCAGCTTCCCGATGAAGACGCGGGCCTCCTCGGGCGTATCGGTCGTGTAGAGCAGCGAGTACGCGGAGCCGCGCACGGGGTAGTCCGTGCCCGGGTCCATCGAGTCGCCTCCGGCGATCACCCCGGCGGGCAAGGTCAGCGTCGCGTGCGCGACGGCCTGCGGATCGGGCTCGACGGGCATGTCCGGCATGGGCGGCACGTCGCCATAGCGCATGATCTCGAGCTCACCCCCGAACACGTCGTGCCAGTGCTCCATCGCTTCGCCGGTGGAACCCGGGAGCGAGATGTATGTAGCCAGGGTGTGCGTCATGATGACTCCTTCAGCCGTGCGAGTGGGATCCTCGTGCGCTCAGTATGCACCCGAGGATCCCCCTGCGGAACCCCCGAGGGGGCGCGAATTCTCGCGGAGGACGGGGCGGCGGCCAGGGCGGCGGCGGCCAGGGCGGCGGCGGCCAGCCGTTCAGCACCGCAGCACGCCGTCGCGCTAGTTGGCGCGGCGCACCACGCTCGACTTCAGCATCATCTTGCCGAAGCCGGGCACGCGCGCGTCGATGTCGTGCCCGCCCGCACCGCCGGGCGCGAGCCGGATCCCGGTCACCTTCGTGCCGGCCTTGATCGAGCCGCCGCCCCCGCCCGAGACCTTCACGGTCTTCACCACGGTCACGGTGTCTCCGTCGGAGAGGATGTTGCCCACGGCGTCACGGATCACCGCGGCTCCGTTGGCCGAGTCCGCTCCGCCGGCGGCGGAGTCTCCACCGTCGGCGTCCGAGCCCGCCGCCGCAGCTGCCCACTCGTGCCCGCACATGGGGCAGACGAGCAGCGCACCCATCTCGTACGCGTACTCGCTCGCGCACTCGGGGCAGGGCGGCAGCTGCGGGGTCCCGTCGGTGCTCGAATCGGCGGCCTGGGTCGAACCGGCGGCGTCAGTCATGGGATCCTCCTCGTGCGGCCCGCAACTCCTCGTGCTCCGCGTGCTGCGGTGCGGGTCGAGCCGGTCTCAGACCCTACCCTGCTCGGCGCCGGGTTGCCGCGCGAGCCACGCGTTTCAACGGTCGATCAGCCGGCGCATGGAGTGGCGCAGCACGAGCCGCTCGGCCAGTCTGCCGATCGGCCGGAACAGAGCGGCGAACTCGATGCGCTCGATCATCAGCGTGCCGTCGTCGGTCTCGACACACTCGTGCTCGTGCCCTCAGCGTCCGAACGGTCCGCGAATCTGCTCGTCGACAAAACGCACCGGACGCTCCTACTCGGTGGTCCGGGAGGTGAAGCGAAACCGGCTGCCGAAGTGTCGAGCAGCCCAGGTCACCTCGTCGCCCGGCCCGAGTACGCCGCGCCCCTACTCGTCCTCGTCGCCGTCGTCGTCCTGGTCTTCGTCGCCGTCGCCGTCCTCGTCCTCGTCGCCGTCGCCGTCGTCGTCCTCGTCCTCGTCCTCACCGTCGAGGCGGAGCTGCAGCGCCGCCAGCTCGGCGCGCACCGCCGCGAGCACCTCCGGGTCGTCTTCCCAGAGCTCGCGGAACTCGGAGTCGGGTTCGAGCATCTCGGTGAGCAGCTCGATCCCGCGCTCCAGCAGCTCGTCGAGCCGCTCGAGGTCACCGGGCCAGATGTAGCCGCGCCCGAGCACGGCGAGCAGATAGGCCGCGGCGCGGATCTGGTCGTAGTCGTCGTCCGCTGCGAAGGCCTGCGAGATCCGCTCGTCGGCATCGATGCCCGCAAAAAACTCGGCGAACCAGTCCGCCGCTCCGTCGGTGTCCCACGGTGCGCTGCCCCATGCTCCCATGTGTGCCGCCTTTCGTCTCAGCCGGACTTCCGTCCAGTGTGGTCGCGCGCTGCCCGGTGCTGGCGGGCGCTGCCCCGAGTGTACCGAGCACCTCAGACTATTCCGCGGACGGTTCGGCAGACCCCTCGGGCATCCCGTCCTCGGAGAACACCACGCCCTCGCGCTCGAGCCGCTCACGCGCCGCGTGATGCACCACGCCGCGCTGGGGCGGCCGCGCTTCGAGCAGGCTCAGCACGGTCTCCCGACTCGTGTTCGGGTGCTCCGCGACGGCCACCCGGACGCTCCAGAACCGGTCCTGCGCGAAGCGCGCGAGCACGTCCGGGCTCGCATCCGGGTTCATCGCCGCGGCGTTGCGGATCGCCTGGTTCGTGTCCGTGAAGAAGGGCTCAAACTCCTCGTCCGTGCAGGCTCCCAGCGCACGGGCGTACCGCGCGTCCTCAGCGGCCCGCTCCTCCGGGGTCTTCCGTTTTCCCATGGTGCTCCTCCGTGCGCGTGGTCGGCCCGGGACGCGGCGCGGCGCCCCGTGCCGATGCTACCCAGATACCTCCGACATCGGCCTTCGGATCCTGTTCCGGGGCCCAGGCGCGGGCTCGGATTCGGACGCCCAGGCGCGGACACCCGGATCCCGAACCGGGATCACGAACCCGAACACGGATCCCGAACACGGCGCCGCACCCGGCTCCCGGCTCGGAGGAACGCGCGGGCCTACCGCTCCTCGATCCAGCCCTCGGCACGCTCGTCGATCCGCACCGAGACTTCCACAGCGAAGTCGTCGGGATCCTGTCCGCGCACCGTCTGACGCACCTCCATGCGGTTGAGGCGCAGCTCGATCCCGCGTTCGTCGAGTGCGTCGAAGAGCGCAATGATCGCGGGATGCGTCGCCCCGTCTGGCAGCTCCTCGCCATGCTCGGGTCGCCACTGCGCGACGAGCTCGCTGCGCTCCGGGAGGACGCCCACGTGGTCGCCAGGGTACGCCCACCGGGGTTCGAGCGGGCCGGGCACCGCCCAGCACCCCACGAGCTCGATGTCCCCGCGCTCTCCCGAGCGCAGCGCCGTCCAGAACTCGCCGCTCACCGGGATCCCCGCTCCCGCGAGCCGCCCGTAGAGTTCCGCGAAGGCGGCGTTCGCGTCGTCGTCGGTGAGCGCATCAGGGTCCTCGCTCGGCGCGCGCAGCGGGCGCCCCACGAAGTGCTGCTCGGGTGCGCATCGAAGCTCCACCGTCACCGGGACGCGGAGCGCCCGCAGCTCCTGCTCGGCGGCGGCGAAGGCCAGGTCCTCGCGCTCACGCTCCGCGAGCACTCGTTCCCGGTGGGCGCGCAGCGCCGTCATCGCAGCGTCGGGCTCGGCGGCCCCCGCGATCTCCGGCAACGGCACACCCGCGGCGCGGAGCGCACGCACGATGGCGCCGGCGCGCACCTGCCCCTCGGCGTAGCGCCGGTACCCCGAGCGCTCGTCGACCGATTCCGGGACGATCAGCCCCTTCTCGTCGTAGTGGCGGAGCGCTTTCACGCTCAGCCCGGTGATCCCAGCGAAGTCTCCGATGTTCAGCATGGTTCAAGCATGGGGTCTCCCCCTACGGGAGGGTCAAGCGGGGTGGGGCCGGGTGGGGCGGGGCTGGCGGGG
>NZ_AYMV01000010.1 GCF_000633415.1 Leucobacter sp. PH1c
AGTGTCCGCCCGCCGCCCGTTTCGCTTCGTCGACCGGTGCGCGCTACTGGAGCACCTCGACGATCTCGGCGGGCTCGATGCTCCGCCCGGTGTAGCGCGGGTGCACGGCGGCGATGGCCGCGGTCGCGGAGCCGAGCTGGCGCACGATGCGAATGAGCTCGAGCGGATCATCGGACTCGGCGGTCACGAGCCAGTCCGCCTCCGACAGCCCGGCCGCCTCGAACACGCGCAGGGTCGCGTCGGGCGAGCTCAGCGCCGTCAGCCGGGCCTCGTCGGGGATCTCCGCGGTGGCGCAGGCGAGCCAGTCGGCCGGGGCGCCCGGCTCGGCAGCGCGCGCGGCGACGGCGCTCGGGCCGATCTCGGCGCCGATCGCGCTCCAGGCCCGGATCAGTGGGCGGAGCAGTGCGCAGCGCCGCAGCTGACGGAGCCCCCACTGCAGGTCCTCGATTTCGGTGCCCTGGAGCCGCACCATGAGGTCCGCATCGGAGCGGAGGCCGCTCACGTCGTACCAGCCCTGCACGCGCACGTCCTCGTCGGCGAGCGACGCCGTGACGTCCTCGAGCTCCTGGACGATCGCGGGGACGTCGCGCCCGTCGAGCACGACGGGGTGCGACGAGCTCAGCCGGAACACGGCGAGCAGCGTGTAGCTGACTTCCTCGGGGCCCGCGGAGTGGGCCGGGGGTGCGGACGGGGGGCGCGGGGTCTCGGCTGCGTCGCTCATAGACTCATCGTCGCGCCCCCGGTGCGCGAGCGCAAGGGGCAGCGCACGCGGGAGCGCGACGGAGCGCCGCTCAGGACGCGATGACGGGGAAGCCGTTGCTCGGCGTCTCGCCATCGTCGTAGACCGTCGCGGGCGAGCCGATCACGAGCGGGTCGGGGGTGCCGACGACCTCGAGATCCTTGCCCGGGTAATCGAAGCGCGCGAGCACCCAGCGGATCGCCTCGAGGCGGGCGCGCTTCTTGTCGTTCGACTTCACGACAGTCCACGGCGTCTGCGGGGTGTCGGTGTAGAAGAACATCGCCTGCTTGGCGGCCGTGTACTCGTCCCACTTGTCGAGGCTCGCGAGGTCCGTGGGCGACAGCTTCCACTGCTTCACGGGGTCCTGCGAGCGCGACATGAAGCGCTCGTGCTGCTCCGCTTTGCCCACGGAGAACCAGAACTTCACGAGGTGGATCCCGGAGTTCACGAGCATCCGCTCGAACTCGGGGGCCGCGCGCGTGAAGTCGAGGTACTCCTGCGGCGAGCAGTAGCCCATGACCCGCTCGACCCCGGCGCGGTTGTACCAGGAGCGGTCGAAGAGCACGATCTCGCCCGCGGCGGGGAGGTGCTGCACGTAGCGCTGGAAGTACCACTGCGTGCGCTCGCGCTCTGTCGGGATCTCCAGGGCGACGACGCGCGCGCCGCGGGGGTTCAGATGCTCGGTGAAGCGCTTGATCGCGCCGCCCTTGCCCGCGGCGTCACGGCCCTCGAAGAGGATCACGATCCGCTCGCCGCTCTCCTTGACCCAGGCCTGGAGTTTCAGCAGCTCGATCTGCAGGATCCGCTTCTGCTCCTCGTAGTCCTTGCGCGAGATCTTGCTCGCGTAGGGGTAGCCCTGCCGCCAGGGGGCGTCCGGGCTGTTGTTCGCGGGGCGGCCCTTCCCGAGGAGCTCGCCGATCTCATCGATCTCGGGAGTGATGTCGACCTGGCCGGGGGAGGCGAGCTCGAAGCCCTCCTCGGCGGCATCGGTGTGGGCGGGGGGACGGGGTGCTGCTCCCATGTGGGATCCTTCCGATCGCGTACCGTGTGGCCTCGGGTACTCCCAGTCTACGCGCTGGCCCCCTTCGCGGCTGTGTCCTCAGGGCGAGGTCGCTAGGCTGGAACCCGGGGGAACATATCAAGTGTTGGGGCGGACGTGGAGACAAATTCAGGGTATCGACAGCTCGCTGACGCGGTCAGGGAGTTCGAAGCGGCGTGCGCGCAGGACACGATCGATGAGGCGCTGTGCTACTTCGATCTGTACGCGCTCGAAGTCTGGTTCGGGAGCACGCCGAGCCGGCTGCGCGGGCTGCTCGGCGATCTGATCCGGCGCGGAGCACCGCGCTCGAGCGTGGTGGGCGGGGTGTACGCGTTCCTCCTGGGCGACCCCGTCGAGACGCCGCTCACGGCGGCCAGGCAGAACCAGGAGGTACTCCCCGAGGCGGAGCCCTTCGCCCGGATGTTCGAGCACCGGCTGCGCGGGCAGACGCGCGAGGCCGTGCGCGCCGGTGAGGAGATCGTCGCCAAGCGGCTCGAGCCGAACGCGGTGTTCGACCGGCGCGGCGGCTGGGATCTGTTCCTCTCCGTGCAGCTCGGCACGACGGCCATGCTCGCGGGCGACGTCGCCCAGGCGCTCGGCCACTTCACCGAGGCCTGGATGCACCCACCGGCGCCCGTGCTCCGCTGCCTCCTCCGCGAGGCCTACGCGAAGGCCGCGCTCATCGAGGCCTGCGACGGCGACCCCGTGATCGCCCGGCGCTGCGCCGAGCGTGCCGCCGAGATCTCCCGCACGACGAGCTGGCTCGAGCCGGGGATCGACGCGATCCTGGGGCTCGCCTCCGCGCTGCTCGAGGCGGAGCCGGATGCGGCCCGCGCGCGGCTCGACGCGATCCCGCTCGGTCAGGTCGGCGAGATGTGGCCCTTCGGGGCGATCGCGACCAACCGAATCCTCGTGGCGCAGGGCGAGGAGGCCGAGGCGCAGCGGCGGCTCGAGATGTTCGACGGGATGTCGCTGCCCCGCACCGCGGGCGTCGGCTACCCCGGCAGCATGGTCGCGCTGCTCCGGGCGGGGAACATGCTCGCGCGCGACAACGCGCACGAGGCGGAGCGGCTCATCTCGACCGCGGATCCCGAGCTGCCCCGGACGCAGCTCGGAGAGGCGCTCGTGAGCCTCAAGGTGGGCCAGCCGCGCCGCGCGCTCCAGCAGCTCCTGCGCATGCCCGAGATGGAGGCGGGGCTGCGCCGCGTCGCCGTGCTGCGGCACGCGCTGCTCGCCGCGACGCACCTCCGCCTCGAGCAGCGCACGGAGTGCGAGGCCGTGCTCGTGCGCGCGATGCGGCTGCCCGGCCGCTTTACCGCTGAGGACGCCGAGCAGTTCGTGCCCGACGTGCGCCGGATCGCGGAGGGTGCGATCCCGGAGTGGCCCGAGACGGACCCCGCGGCGCTGTCCTCCTTCGCCCGGGCGACGGCCGGCGCCGGCCGCCACCTCACGGAGCGCGAGCTCGAGGTGCTCGCGCTGCTCGCCGGGGGGAGCAGCCGGGAGGAGATCGCGGCGGCGCAGTTCATCTCGATGAACACCCTGAAGACGCAGCTGCGCTCGGTCTATCGGAAACTCGGGGTCTCGCAGCGCAGCGCGGCGGTGCTCGAAGCCGAGCGGCGCGGCCTGATCTGAGCTCGTCCGCCACGGGTGAACGGCGGGTGAAACGGAGGGTGATTTGGCCCGCTCGGCAGGGGGCTTCCCCCCTCGCGCTCGGTAGTGTGAGAGTGGCTCGTCAGGCGACCCGGAGACGGGACGCGGACCGGCGCCACCTCACCGCGGGATGCAGCCCGCGCGGGTGGGCGCTCTCGGGGGAGAGCGCGTTACAAGCACACGGGGGTCGCCTCGTGCGCGTGCAGCAGTGCCGCGCACGAGGCGTTCACGCCCGTGAGGCGCCGCGGTGGGGACCGCGGCGCCTCACGTGTGGCGTGCTCCGCTCAGCGGACGAGGCGCGCGATCGCGGCCGACGCCTCTTCGAGCTTCTCAGCGGCGACCTCGCCGCCATCCGCCGCAGCCGATGCAACGCAGTGCCGCAGGTGGTCGTCGAGCAGCGCGAGCGCCACGCGCTCGAGCGCCTTGGTCGCAGCGGACACCTGCGTCAGGATGTCGATGCAGTACGCGTCCTCCTCCACCATGCGGTGGACGCCGCGGACCTGACCCTCCGCGCGGCGCAGCCGCTTCAGCAGGTCGTCCTTGTGGCCAATGTACCCGTGGGTCTCGTGCTCGCACGCTTCGGCCGTCACATCACTCATGCGAGAACCCTACACGCGAAGCGCGGCGCCGTGGGGCGGGATCGCGCAGGGCGTAGCGGGGGGCGCGAGCGGGCCGGCGAGCGGCCCTGAGAGCGGCCGCCGTCGCAGGTCTCCCGGTCTCAGGAACGGGTGGCCGGGCCGGGCCGCCGGCGCTCGCGCAGCAGGGTGACGACCCCGCCGATCAGGATCACGCCCACCGCCGTCCAGATCGTGCCGTAGGTGAGCCACTCCCCGGCTCCGATGCGCTCGCCGTTGAGCAGCGACGCGACGACGAGCAGCGCCGGCTCGAGGTAGCTGAGCAGCCCGAAGAGGCTGAGCGTGAGGAGCCGTGAGGCGGTGAGGTAGAGCATGAGCGCGACGCCCGTCCACAGGGCGAAGAGCGGTGCCGCCCACCAGAGGGCCGGGTTGGCCGCGGTGGCCTCGCCGATCACGATCTCGCGGATGACGAACGTGCCCGCGATGACCGCGACGGCGATGAACTCCCAGAACATGCCGCCGAGGTGCGCGGTGCCGAGCGCGCGGCGCAGCACGAAGTAGACGGGGTAGCCGAGCGCGACGAGCAGCGTCTCCCACGACACCCCGCCCACCCGGATGAGTTCGAAGGCCACTCCGATCGCGGCGATCCCCGCGGCGAGCCACTGCCACCAGACGAGCCGGTCGCCGTAGAGGAACTTGCCGACTACGACGAGTACGAGCGGCAGGAGGAAGTAGCCGAGGGCGACCTGGAGGCCGCGGCCGTGCATGGGCGCCCAGCTGAACACCCAGAGCTGCGCCGAGACGAGGAGGCCGCAGGCCAGGATCCCGAGTCCGAGCACGGGGCGCATCCGCACGCGCGCGAGGACGTCGGCGGCGAGGTGCCACTGACGCACAGTGATGAGCGCGAGCGCGATCATCGGGATCGTGAGCAGGATCCGGATCCCCCACACGGCCTCCGCGGACGCGGGGGCGAGCATGGGCGTGACGAAGTAGACCCCGGCGAACGCCACGGACGAGGCGACCGAGGCGAGGACCCCGCGCGAGCTCTGGGTGAGGGAGTGAGCCACTCCCGGCTACAGAGTGATGGCGCCGATGACTTCGCCGTACGGGGTCTCCCCGACCGGGACGAAGCCGATGTGCAGGAAGAACTCCTCCGGGCCGTCCTCGCCGCGCTCCCAGAGCACGGTGAGGCGATCGACGCCGCGGCGGCGCGCCTCGTCGATCAGCGCGCCGACGGCGAAGGTGCCGACGCCCGCGCCCTGCGCGTCAGCGTCGACGTTGATGCGCCAGAGCGCCGCACGGAACTCCTCCTGCGCGGCGTCGGGATCGAAGTTGCCGTGGATGAAGCCGACGACCTCGTCGCCGTCCAGGATGACGCGCTGCCAGGCGGTGTGCGCCGGGGTGACCGCGGCGGCTGCCGCGTAGGAGACGGGCGTGATGAACTGCTCCTGGCCGGGCTTCAGACCGAGCGTGTTCACAGCGACGATGGTCGCGGCCGAGAGTTCTTCGAGTCTGAGATCGGTCATACCCTTAGGCTAGCGGCTGCTTCGGGTGGCGCAAGCCCCGAACGAGGGATCCGGAAGAGAACCGTGACCTCAATCGGCGCCCGCGAGGGCCGCGCCGACCGCCGCGGCGGGCGAATCCGCCGCGAGCACCTGGACCCGGCCGCTCAGCTCCAGCTCGGAGAGGAACGGGGAATCGGCGGCCCACGTGTCGAGCGTGGCGCGGATCCCGTCGATCAGGCGCGGGCCGAGCAGGCGCAGCCCGCCGCCGATCACCACGGTGTGCGGGTCCATCGCGAGCACGAGCAGGCGCACGCAGCTTGCCGCCCCGCGGACGAGGTGGCCGAACGCTGCTGCGGCGTCCGGATCGCCCGCGTCGACGGCGCTGAGGAGCACGCGCCCCGGGTGATCGCCGCCCGCCGGCCAGAACGTTCTGAGCGCGGAGCCGCTCGCCACGGTCTCCAGGCAGCCGCGCTGCCCGCAGGGGCACGGCCGCCCGAGCGGGTCGACGGGGAGGTGCCCGATCTCTCCCGTGACGCCGTGCGCGCCGCGCAGGGGCGACCCGTCGACCACGAGCCCGGCCGACAGCCCGGTGCCGAGGTTCAGGTAGGCGAGCGTGCCGCGCAGCTCCATGAGGTGTGCGGCTCCGATCGCGGCGGCCGTCACGTCGTTGTCGAGCGAGATGTCGAGCCCCGTCCGCTCCGCGAGGCGCGCGGCGAGCGGGAGGTGATCGATGCCGATGTTGTAGGCGTGCTTCACGACTCCGGCCGCCCGGTCGATCTGCCCGGGGATCCCGATCCCCACGGCGGCGAACTCGTGCGTCGCCCGGCCGGTCTCCCGAGCGAGCGCCGCGATCGCGGAGCTCGCGGTGTCGAGCACGCCCGCCGCGCCGCCCGTTGTGTGCAGCCGCGTCGTTGCCACGACCCGGCCCGCCTCGTCGAGCGCCACGGCCTCGGTCTTCGAACCGCCGATGTCCATGCCGATGCGGAGCGCGCCGCTCATACGTCCGTCCCCTCGGTGATGCGCAGGAGCGCTGCCCCGGCGAGCGCCGAGGAGCCGAAGCCCGCGAGTTCCGCGAGCCCGCCCGGAGCCCCCGGGGCGTCCGGCCAGCCGAGATCGACCGTGAGCACGGGAGTCCCCGCGGCGCGGAGCTCCGAGATGCCCGCGGCTGCGGCGGAGCGGTGCAGGTCGCGGCCGATCACGAGCACGCCCGAGCCGTCCTCGGGGTGCCCGTCTGAGAGGCCGCCGCGCGCCGCGTCGGACGCGCTCACGGTCCGGATCCCGCGCGCCGCGAACCTCGCCGCCGCCGCGGGTGCGAGCTCCGCCGCCGCGGGGGCGAAGGGCCCCCACGGTGCCGCGCCGATCGCCTGATTGGCCTCGGCGTCGATGCGGATCACCCGTGCGCGCGGGTGCTCCGCGAGCCAGGCCATTGCGTGCGCGCGCCCGGCGAAGCTCGCTGCGACGCGTGCGATCTCGGCGTCGTCGGGGAGCGGCGCGATCGCTGTGCCGGGTCCCGCCGCGCCCGCCTGCGCGGGGCCGACGCCGGCCGCGAGCTCGTGGACCCGCGCGGCGGCTTCGTGGACGCGCGCGGCGTCGAGCCGCCCCGCGGCGATCGCCGCGAGCACCTGGTCCTCGATCTCGCGCACCTCTTCCTCGCCGCTCGCGGTGCCGAGGCAGAGCAGGTCGCAGCCCGCCGCGAGTGCGCGCACGGCGGCCTCCGGGATCCCGATCTCGCCGCTCGCGCCGGCCATGTCGAGCGCGTCCGAGACGATCGCGCCCGTGAAGCCGAGCTCGTCGCGGAGCAGGCCCTGGAGGATCCGGGGGCTGAGCGTCGCCGGGGCCTCCGGATCGATTCGGGGGAGCAGGATGTGCGAGGTCATGATGGCGCGCGCGCCGGCGGCGATCGCGGCGCGGAACGGCGGCAGCTCGCGGGCACGCAGCACGTCGAGGTCCACGTCGACGGTGGGGAGCATGAGGTGCGAGTCCTGCGCCGTGTCGCCGTGGCCCGGGAAGTGCTTCGGGCACGCGATCGCGCCGCCGGCCTGGAGCCCGCGCACCCAGGCCGCCGTGTGCCGCGCCGCGAGTTCCGGCTCCGCGCCGAAGCTGCGCGTGCCGATCACGGGGTTCTCGGGGGTGCTGTTCACGTCCGCGTCGGGCGCGAGCGCGAGGGGGAAGCCCGCGGCGAGGATGTCGGCGGCGACTCGGCGGCCGATCTCCTCCGTGTACGCGGTGTCGTCGATCCGGCCGAGGATCGCAGCGCCGGGGTAGGGCGCGCCGGTGCGGTAGTGCAGCCGGGTGACCTCGCCCCCCTCCTCGTCGATGCCGACGATGGCGCCGGGTGCTGCGGCGCGCAGCTGCGCGCCGAGCGCGGTGAGCTGCTCCCGATCAGAAACGTTCTGGCCGTAGATGCAGACGGCGCGCAGCCCGTCGGCCAGGAGCCCGAGGATCCACTCGGGCGCCTCGGTCCCCGCGAAGCCGGGCATGAGCGTCGCGCGCACCGCGCGCCGGAGCTCGTCCGCGCTCATCCCTTCACCGCCCCGCTCACGAGCCCGCTCGTCATGCGCCCCTGTACGAACAGGAAGAAGATGATCACGGGGACCGCGACGAGCGTCGACGCGGCCATGACCTCGCCCCAGTCGATCGCGCGCGAGGAGGACTGCTGGATGAAGCCGCGCAGCCAGAGCGGCAGCGTCTGCATGCTCGAGTCCTGCAGGATGACGAGCGCGACCGTGAATTCGTTCCAGGCCTGGAGGAAGGCGTAGACGCCGCTCGCGACGAGTCCGGGGGCGAGGAGCGGGAAGGTGATCCGCAGGAACGCCTGCGTGCGGCTCAGCCCATCGACCATGGCAGCTTCCTCGAGCTCCGCGGGGATGCCCGCGACGAAGCCGCGCAGCATCCAGATGGTGAACGGCACGACGGCGGCGATATAGATGATGCTCACGCCGATCACGGAGTTCAGCAGGTTGAGCGAGCCCATCAGCTTGTACTGCGCGATGAACATGCCCTCGGCCGGGAGCATCTGAATGAAGAGGACCGCGAGGACGAAGCTGCGGCGGCCACGGAACCGGAAGCGGCTGATTGCGAGCGCGGCGAGGAACGCGAAGACGAGGCAGCACACGACGGCGATGCCGGCGACCGCGAGGCTGATCCCGAGCGCGCGGAGGAAGCTGCCGTCGGCGAAGACGGCCGCGAAGTTCTTGAGCGATCCCCCGATGGGGAGGAGCGTCGGCCGGGTCTGCTCGAGCACCACGTTCGGGAGCAGCGCCGAGTTGAGCATCCAGTACACGGGGAAGGCCCACACGGCGGCGAGGATCACGGCGAGCGCGCCGAGGATGGTGCGGGTGCGGCGGCGCGGCCGCTCGTGCCCGCGCTGGCGCACGACCGCGAGCGGTGCGGTCATGGATCGGGTGTCTGCGCGGCTCATGGCTGTGCATCCTCCTTGACGAGGTTCCGGACGTAGGCCCAGCTGAGGGCGACGGTGAGGAGCAGGACGAAGATCGACATCGCGCTCGCCATGGCGAAGTCGCTCGAGCCGACGCCGAGCTGGTAGATGTACGTGCCGAGCACGTCGGTCTGGCTGGCGATCGAGCCGCGATCCTGCAGGAGCTTGATCTGCGTGAACACGCGCAGGTCCCAGATGATCTGGAGGAGCATGACGATCCCGAGCACGGGCTTGATCACCGGGATGATGATGTAGCGGAGGCGCTGCCAGGGGGTCGCGCCGTCCATCTGCGCGGCCTCGAGCACCTCACCGGGCACCTGCGTGAGCGCCGCGTACACCGAGAACGCGACGAACGGCACGCTCATCCAGACGACGATGATGAGCGCGACGGCGAAGAAGGAGAGCGGCTCCTGGAGCCAGTTGTGGCCCTGCATGGGGAGGCCGAAGCCCGTGAGGATCCAGTTCACGAGCCCGCGCCGCCAGTCGAAGATCCAGTTCCAGATGGTCATGGCGGCGACGACGGGGGTGGCCCAGGCGAGGAGCAGGGCGATCTGCAGCGTGATCCGCGTCCAGGTGGGGATCGCCTGCATGAGCAGCGCGAGGGCGACGCCGACGACCATCGTCGAGCCGGCGGCGAGGAGGCAGAACGCGATCGAGCGCGCCACGACGAGCCAGGTCGTCGGGCTCGTGAACAGCTCGGCGTAGTTCGCGAACCACACCCACTCGGGCGGCTGCCCGAACTGCTGCGCGAGGCCGAAGTGCTGCATCGACGTGATGACCTGCCACACGATCGGGTACCCGAGCGCGAGCAGCACGATGAGGGTCGCCGGCAGGAGGAGCGCGTACGGGGTGAGCCGGACGCGGCGCCGCGGGCGTGCGGTCGGGGCGCTCTGAGTCATCGTGACCTCTCGGTGGGTGGGTGGTGCGGGCCCGGCCGAACGGCCGGGCCCGCGGTGACCTGCTACTTCTGGTTGAGGAGCGCGTCGAGCTCGGCGTTCGTGTCGAGCGCGAGCTGCTGCAGATCATCGGCATCCCGGATCTGCGCGAAGAAGCCCTCCATGACGTTCTTCGCCTCGACGGCCGCCCAACCGGGCGCGGCCGGCGTCAGCTTCGAGTTCGATGCCGACTCGATGAGCGCCTGCGCGAACTGGTCGTCGCCGAGCGAGGACGCGTACTGCTGGTTCGCCGGGCCGAGGCCGTTCTTGCCGAGCATCGTCTGGTACTCCTCGGAGTAGATGATGCGCAGCAGCTCCTTGGCGAGCTCCGGCTCCTTCGACTTCGCGGAGATGCCGAGGTTCGAGCCGCCCGCGAACACGGGGGCGGGCTCGCCGTCCGTGCCGGGGAGCACGAAGGTGCCGAAGACGGCGTCGTTCCACTCGCGCGCGGGCTCGCCGTCCTCACCGGTCACGAGATCGCCGATCGACCAGTGCGCCCAGCCCGGCGCCATGATCGTCGCGGCCGCGAGTGAGAGGTCGTCGGTGACGTTGCCGTCCTCGTCCTTCACCTGATCCGAGTCGTTCAGGTACTGGTACTGGTTCGCGTCCTTCGCGTCGTTCGGCGCGTTCGAGGCGGTGCGGTAGATCTGCTGCAGCTGCTCGAGGCCGCGGAGCGCCTCCGGCGAGTCGAGCGTCGCGACCCACTTGCCGTCGCGCTGCTCCGCGATCTCGCCGCCGTTGGCAAAGATCCACGAGATGCCGTCGCGCCAGTCCTGGCCGCCCAGGTAGAAGCCGGAGAACTTCTCGATCCCCTTCGGGTTCTTCTCCGCGATCGTCGTCACGGCCGAGTTGAACTCGGCGAGCGTCGTCGGGAGCGCGACGCCGGCGGCGTCCCACACGTCCTTGCGATAGAACATGTAGCGCGAGCCGAAGTAGTAGGGGAGCGTGTAGTTCTTCCCGTCGACCTCGCCCACCTCGACGAAGGAGGGGAGCAGGTCGTCGCCGCCGAGCTCCTCCTTCATATCGCTGATGTCGAGGAACGCGCCGACGTTCGTGAAGGTCGGCGACTGCGTGTTGCCGATCTCGGTGACGTCCGGGGTGTTGCTCGCGTCGGGCAGCGCGGTCGTGAGCTTCGTGACGAGGTCGCCCCAGCCCTGCTCCTCGATCTTCAGGGTCGCACCGGTCTGCTCGGCGAACTCGGTCTTCAGGTAGTCGCGCAGCTCGTCGGGGGTGTCCCCGCCCGCGAGCCAGAGCGTGATCGACTTGCCCTCACCCTCCGTTGCCCCGCCGCCCTGCGCCCCCTGGCTGCAGCCGGTGAACAGCAGCGCCGAGGCCACGGCCGCAGCGGTGAGACCTGTGAGCTTTCTCTTCATGGTGTTCTTCCTTTCGGTGGGCCGCACGCGGGGTGCCGCGTGTAGCGTTCATGGCGCCCGAGGGCGCGGTCCTGTCCGGGTCAGCTGATCCCGAGCTGGGCTTTCACGACGGTCGCCGTCGCACCGCGCAGCACGAGATCCGGTCCCTGCGTGCTCGTGCGCAGCACGAGGTCGCTGTGGGAGTCGGGCATCGTGCGGCGGCGGAGAATCTCGTGGGTCGCGTCGGCGAGCGTGCCGCCGATGAGTTCGAGCGGGCCCGCGAGGACGATCTCGGCGAGGTTCAGCATGCCGACGACGGGGGCGAGCACGATGCCGAGGCGCTGGCCCGCCTCGCGGAGCACACGCTCGCGCTCGGACGCGGAGACCTCGGGACCGGTCGCCGCCGTGAGCGACGGCACCGACAACCAGTGCTCGAGCACCTGGTCGCGGGCGTAGGGCGCGTCGAGGCCGAGGTCGGTGCCGACCATGACCTGGCCGATCTCGCCGGAGGCGAAGCCGCTGCCGGTCACGGGGTGGCCGTCGACGATGAGGCCCGAGCCGACGCCGTGGCCGACGGTGACGAGGATGAAGTTGTCGCTCGAATCGCCGAAGCTGTACTCGGCGAGCGCGGCGACGTTCGCGTCATTCGCGACGACGGTGGGGAGGCCCGTGCGCTCGGCGAGGAGCTCGCGGAGCGGCAGGTTCTCCCAGCCGAGGTTGGGGGCCGTGCGCACGACGCCCTGGTCGTCGACGACGCCCGGCGTGCCGACGCCGACGCCGAGGAGCGGCAGTTCGGCCGCGGCAACGAGCTCGGCGGCGAGCCCGAGCGCGAGCTCCTGGGCGGCCGCGCCCGTCGCCTCTGCGCGGTCGGCCTCGGCGCGCGCGAGCACGGTGCCAGCGATCGTCACGACCGCGCCGCGCATGGTGCGGTGGTCGCTCAGATCGAGCGCGACGACCGCGAACGCGTCGCGGGCGATGTCGACGAGGGTGGCGGGCTTGCCGGGGCGCAGCGACTCGCGGAGCCCGAGCTCGCGGAGCGTGCCCTCCGCGATCAGATCGGCGACGAGGCCGGACACGGTCACCTTCGTGAGCCCTGTCGCGCGGGCAAGATCAGCCCGGCTCTGCGCGCCCGTGTCGTGGAGCGTCTGCAGGATGAGCGTGCGGTTGTGGCGCTTCGCGTCGCCCAGGGTCGCCTTGACTCGAGGGCGGAGCGTGCGGGCGGGGAGCCCGGGCGTGCTGCTCGGGTTCGTGGTGCGCGGCGTTGCGGCGGTCATGGAGTTAGTAAAACTAACGAACTAAAGATTCGCAAGTCCTTCCGGTGACGAATGGGTGGCCCGTAACCGAACTGTGACCGCCGCCGCCCCGCTCAGCCCAGGCGCTCGCCCGTCGCCGCGTCGAAGAAGTGCAGATGCTCGGGCGCCGGGACGAGCGACACGAGCTCGCCCGCGGCCGGGTGCGCGCGACCGTTCACGCGCGCCACCACCTCGGTGCGCGGCGCATCGGCCGCCGCCCCGTGCACGTGGCCGTAGAGGTAGCCATCGGCCCCGAGCTCCTCGACGAGGTCGATCATCACGGGGAGGCCCGCCGCGCCCGCGGGAGCGAGCGCCAGGTCCTCCGGTCGGATGCCGAGCGTCACGCCGGTGCCGGAGGCCGCGGCCCGCACCGCGGGCGGAGCCGCGAGCTCGGCGGCGCCCACGCGCACGAGATCGCCCGCGAGCTCCGCGGGGAGCAGATTCATCGCGGGGGAGCCGATGAAGCCCGCCACGAACACGTTCGCCGGGGTCTCGTAGAGCTCCCGCGGCGTGCCGAGCTGCTGCAGCCGGCCCTCCTTCAGCACCGCGATCCGGTCGCCCATCGTGAGCGCCTCGGTCTGATCGTGGGTCACATAGACGGTCGTCACCCCGAGCCGCCGCTGGAGCGCCGCGATCTGGGTGCGCGTCTGCACGCGGAGCTTCGCGTCGAGGTTCGACAGCGGCTCGTCCATCAGGAACGCCTGCGGCTGCCGCACGATCGCGCGGCCCATCGCGACGCGCTGCCGCTGCCCGCCCGAGAGCGCCTTCGGCTTCCGATCGAGGAGCGCCTCCAGATCGAGCATCCGTGCCGCCTCGAGCACGCGCGCCGCGCGCTCCTCCGCGGGCACGCCGGCGATCTTCAGCGCGAAGCCCATGTTGTCCGCCACCGTCATGTGCGGGTAGAGCGCGTAGTTCTGGAACACCATTGCGATGTCCCGATCCTTCGGTGGGACGTGCGTGACATCGCGGCCGCCGATCAGGATCCGGCCCGAGTCGACCTCCTCGAGGCCGGCGAGCATGCGCAGGGTGGTCGACTTCCCGCAGCCGGACGGGCCGACGAGCACGAGGAACTCGCCATCGGCGACCTCCAGAGAGAGCCCGTCGACCGAGGGGGAGCTGGCGCCCGGGTACACCCGCGAGACGCCGTCGAAACTGAGAGCTGACATGTGATTTCCTCCACCGGCAGGCACGTGCCGGACGATCCGTTGTAGAAGAGGGCGCCCGTCCGGGCACCCGCGCCCGTCGTTGGGCGGGCTCAGGCTAGCACGCGCGCCCGACGCGATTCTGGCGCGCGGCACCCTGGCCGGATACGCTCGGTGGCGAGGTCCCGGCCATCGCCGGAGCAGAACTTCGGGCAGGAGGGCGCATGCGCGCACGCGAAATTCGGGAAATCCAGGCACTGCTCATCGAGGGCTCCTCGGTGCGCATGGTCGGGCCGCGCGAGTCCGGCCGGACCCACCTCCTGGGCGACATCGCGGCGGGCATGGAATCGCGCGGATTCACGGCGTTCCGGGTGACCGGGCGGCGCTCGTTCCGCGAGCAGTCCTACGTCGCGCTGCGCGAAGCCGGGCTCGTGGGGCTCCGCGGCGCCCAGAGCGAGAGCGACATCGCAGCCGAGCTCGACGCCGCCCTGAACGCCGCGACCCGGCCGCTTCTCCTCCTCGACGACGCCGAGCACCTCGACCTGTCCTCCGCGTACCTCCTCGAGCAGGCGCGGAGCGAGCGCGAGATCCCCGCCGTCGTCACGGCGCCCCCGTTCGCGATGCTCGATGCCCACGGCCGCGCGGCCACGAGCAAGATCCGCACCGACGCCCGCCTCGAGCTCACCCCGCTTGGCTACGCCCAGATCAGCCTGCTCGCGCAGAGCGTGCTCGGCGCCCCGGCGCAGCCCGAGGTGCTCGCCCAGGTGCTCGTGATGTCCTCCGGACTCACCGGCATCGCCGTCGCGATCCTCCGGAGCGCCGCACGGGAGGGCCGGATCGTCCGCGAGGACAGCGGCTGGGCGCTCGCCGCGGACACGCTCTGGAACGTGCACCTGCGCACCACCGTCGAGCGCCTCATCTTCGGCCTCGAGCGCGCCGAGTTCCGGGTGCTGCACGCACTCGCGATCGCCGAGAGCATCCCCGTCGAGCGCTTCCACGCGGTCGCGGGAGACATGCTCATCGGGCTCACGCAGCACGGCCTGCTCACGACCTTCGCGGACACCGACGGGGTGTCCTATGTCGCGCCGCGCCCGTCCCTGATCAGCGATTACTTCCAGAATCAGCCGATCGACCCGCTGTACTACGAGGCCACCTCCGTGCTCCGCGAACTCGAGGACGTCGCGGCGCAGGAGCGCGCCAACGCGGGGGCCGCCGAGCAGCTCGCCCGCGCCGAGACCTTCGATCGCACCCACAACCTCGGCACCGGGATCGCGCGCTTCCACCGCTCCGAGCGGGACGCCGAGCTCGCCCGCGCCGCGCGCGAGTGGCGCGCCAAGCCCTCGGTGACGAACGCCGTCATCTACCTCGACCACCTCGTCGCGACCGACGGGTACATCGCGAGCGCCGGCGCCGTCTTCGAGCGCACCCCGGGCGGCGGCTCCGACCCCTGGGCCATCCGGCTCGGCTTCCACCTCGCGTTCTGGGACACGCAGCGCAAGCGCGAGGGCGCCCGCGAACGCCTGCGCGCCTTCGTCGCGGGCGAACCGGATCCCGCCGCGCGCGCGGCCTACGCCGCCTTCGAGGCGTACCTGATCTTCTCCCGCTTCGGCATGCACCCCGACGTCGAGGAGTGGTGGCGCGGATCGGCGGAGCTCCGCGACACGTTCTCGCTCGCGATCCGGCACTTCATCGGCGTCGTCGCGGGCTGGATCCACGGTGAGCTCGACCTCTCCGAGCTCGACCCCGAGCTCGAGCTGTCGCTCGCGATCGCGCAGGTCGGCAACACGATCACGCACTCGCGCGTCCTCGCCCCGGACAGCTACGAGCGCGAGCTGCGCGCCGAGTTCGGCGCCGCGCGCGCCACGCAGGACTACCGCCGCATCACCGTCGCCGCGTACTTCCTCGCGCAGCAGCAGGCCGCCACCTTCCGCGACCGCCTCGCCACCGAGACCGTGAGCACCACTTTCGCGATCGGCAGCCCGAGCCTCGCCTACGCGGACTTCTTCCTCGCGCAGCTGCGCTGGGCGGCGTACCTCCACTACCTCCACGGCGAGCCCGACCTCGCGCGCTCCGTGCTCGCCGAGACGCACCGCTACCCGGGCATCTACGGTCCGCTGCCCGCCATGAACCCGGAGTTCGGGCGGGCCGTGCTGCTCCTCGTCGACGGCGAATCCGACGCCGCGGTCGAGCTGCTCCTCCGCATCGCTCGCGAGAGCCGGGACGCGCAGCTCCCCGACGCCGCCTGGGGGTACGCGGCCATCGCCTTCGTCGAACGTCCGACGCTCGCGGTGTTTGCGCAGCTCGAGGACGTCGCGGCCACGTCGAGCCACGGCTCGCCCCACATCATGGAGATCGTGCGGAGCGCGATCGAGGAGGATCCCGCCCTCCCGCGCTTCGCCCAGCAGCTCTCGATCGACGCCGAGATCGCGATCACGATCACGCTCCTCACCGCCGTGCAGCGCGACCGCAGGCAGCGGAGCGATGCGGCCGACGACGCCTTCGGAACCGCGCTCAACGAGACGCTCCGCGAGCTGCGCACGCTGCTCGCGGCCGACGTCGCGGTCGCCGCCGCGGCCGTCGCGGGGGAGGGGCCTGCGGCCTGCGCCGAGCCCGGGCTCACGAAGCGCGAGCGCGAGGTCTCGCTCCTCGCCGCGACCATGCAGAACCGCGAGATCGCCGAGCGGCTGTCGCTCAGCGTGCGCACCGTGGAGAACCACCTCGCGCGCGCCATGCGGAAGCTCGGCGTCGGCTCGCGGAGCGAGATCGGGGCGCGCCTCGCCGCGCGCCCGCCCGCCTAGGCGGGCCCCTCGGGCGCGCCCGCGCGGCGCGCGCCCCCTATTCTGGTTCTGAACCGCGCCGAGCGACATCCGCCGCTGTGACGCCCAACGCGACGCTTCCGCGTCGCAGCACCGAACGCCTGGAGGAACTGTGGACGTCATCATCGTGGAGGATGCGGCAGCGGTCGCGGAGCGCGCAGCCGCGCAGATCGCCGCCCGGATCGCTGCGAAGCCGAACGCCGTGCTCGGGGTCGCGACGGGCTCCTCGCCCGTCGGCACCTACGAGGCGCTCGCCGCCCGCGTGCGCGACGGCCGGCTCGACTGCTCCGCGGTCAGCGCCTTCGCGCTCGACGAGTACGCCGGACTGCCGCTCACGCACCCCGAGGCCTACCACGAGGTGATCCGCCGCACCGTGACCGAGCCGCTCGGCCTCGACCCCGCCCGGGTGAACGTGCCCGACGGCAGCGCGAGCGACCTGGCCGCGGCGGGCGAGGACTACGAGCGCCGCATCGCCGCCGCGGGCGGCGTCGACCTGCAGCTCCTCGGGATCGGCGCGAACGGCCACATCGGGTTCAACGAGCCCTGCTCCTCGTTCGCCTCGCGCACCCGCATGAAGACGCTCGCCCCGCAGACCCGCGAGGACAACGCACGCTTCTTCGCCAGCCTCGACGACGTGCCGCTCCACTGCATCACGCAGGGGCTCGGCACCATCCTCGACGCCCGTGAACTCCTCCTCGTCGCGCAGGGCGAGGGCAAGGCCGAGGCCGTGGCCGCCATGATCGAGGGCCCCGTCGCGAGCATCTGCCCCGCGAGCGCCCTCCAGTTGCACGCCCGCGCCACCGTGATCATCGACCGAGCCGCCGCGAGCCGCCTGCGTCTCGTCGACTACTACGAGCACGTGCAGCGGCACCAGCCGGCGAACCGCATTCCCGCCGAGGTCTGATCCCTCGTGGACGGGGTCATCGCTGCGGGGCGCGTCGTCACCGGCACGGCGACGCACGAGCCCGGCTGGGTCGAGCACGCGGCCGGCCGCGTCGTCGCAGTCGGCGCCGGGGCTCCACCCCGCGAACCGGTGCATGACCTCGGCCCCGAGACCACGCTCGTTCCCGGCTTCGTCGACATCCACGTGCACGGCGGCGGCGGGGCCGACTACCCGAG
Source organism: Leucobacter sp. PH1c (assembly GCF_000633415.1). Taxonomy (GTDB): domain Bacteria; phylum Actinomycetota; class Actinomycetes; order Actinomycetales; family Microbacteriaceae; genus Leucobacter. Next base: position 17,604 of record NZ_AYMV01000010.1, read on the forward strand.
CGGCGAGCCCGCGGCCGCGCGCGCGGCGCGGGCGGCCCACCGCGCCCACGGCACCACGCGCAGCATGGCGAGCCTCGTCGCGGCCGCGCCCGAGGCGCTCCGCGCCCAGCTCGCGGCGCTCGCCCCGCTCGTCGCCGACGGGACGCTCGGCGGCGTCCACCTCGAAGGGCCCTGGATCAGCCCCGCGCGGGCGGGCGCGCACGATCCCGCGCAGCTGCGCCACCCCGATCCGGCCGAGATCGATGCCCTCCTCGCCGTCGCCCCCGGCGCCGTCCGCATGGTCACCCTCGCCCCGGAGCTGTCCGGCGCGCTCGACGCGATCGCGCGCTTCCGCGCCGCGGGCGTCGTCGTCGCGATCGGGCACACCGACGCCGACGCCGCGACCGTGCGCGCCGCGATCGAGGCGGGCGCCACCGTCGCGACCCACCTCTTCAACGCGATGCCCCCGCTCCACCACCGCGCCCCCGGTCCCGTGCTCGCGCTCCTCGAGGATCCGCGCGTCACAGTCGAGCTGATCGCCGACGGCACGCACCTCGATCCCGCGCTGGCCCGCTGGGTCGCGGCGCAGGCGGGGCCGGATCGCGTCGCCCTCGTCACCGACGCGATGGGCGCCGCGGGCTGCGGCGACGGCAGTTACCGGCTCGGCGCGCTCGACGTCGTCGTGGGCGACGGCGTCGCCCGGCTCGCAGGGAGCGACACAATCGCCGGAAGCACCGTCACGATGGACGCGCTCTTCCGCGCCGCCGCGGGGTGGGGTGCCCCGGCCGCTGGCGCGGGCGCTGCCTCCCCGGCTGCTCTTTCTTCCGCTGCGCTCTCGGCCGCTGCCCTCCAGGCTGCCGTGCGCATGACCGCGACGACGCCGGCGCGCACCGTCGGCTGGGACGACGTCGGCGATCTCGCGCCCGGCCGCTGGGCAGATTGCGTCGCGCTCGATCCCGATCTGCGGGTGATCCGGGTGTTCTCCCGCGGGGAGGCGCTCCCGAAAAATATCTCGACGCCGAGATACCCAGCAGAACTCGGGTAGAGTGGAGGGTGGTCCTACCGGACCCGACCCGGGCACGCGGCACTCGCCGCGCCCGCATGAATTCAGCGCGTGGCGCACACTGAGCCGCGCGCCTCCGAGCTCACACAATACGACACTGGGAGAAGCGTTGGCGAAGATCAAGGTTGCAGGCACCGTCGTCGAACTCGACGGCGACGAGATGACCCGCATCATCTGGCAGTTCATCAAGGATCGGCTGATCCACCCGTACCTCGATGTGACGCTCGAGTACTACGATCTCGGGATCCAGCACCGCGACGAGACCGACGATCAGGTGACGATCGACGCGGCGAACGCGATCAAGAAGCACGGCGTCGGCGTCAAGTGCGCCACGATCACGCCCGATGAGGCGCGCGTCGAGGAGTTCGGCCTCAAGAAGATGTGGCGCAGCCCGAACGGCACGATCCGCAACATCCTCGGCGGCGTCGTCTTCCGCGAGCCCATCATCATCTCCAACATCCCGCGCCTCGTGCCCGGCTGGAACAAGCCGATCATCATCGGCCGCCACGCACACGGCGACCAGTACAAGGCCACCGACTTCAAGGCCGGCCCCGGCAAGGTCACCATGACCTTCGAGCCCGCTGACGGCTCGGAGCCCCAGCAGTTCGAGGTCGTCACGCTCCCCGAGGGCGGCGGCGTCATCCAGGGCCAGTACAACTTCAACGACTCGATCCGCGACTTCGCGCGCGCCTCGTTCAAGTACGGCCTGTCGCGCAAGTACCCCGTCTACCTCTCGACGAAGAACACGATCCTGAAGGCCTACGACGGCCAGTTCAAGGACATCTTCCAGGAGGTCTTCGACGCTGAGTTCAAGGCGCAGTTCGACGAGCTCGGCCTCACCTACGAGCACCGCCTCATCGACGACATGGTCGCCTCGGCCATGAAGTGGGAGGGCGGCTACGTCTGGGCCTGCAAGAACTACGACGGCGATGTGCAGTCGGACACCGTCGCGCAGGGCTTCGGCTCGCTCGGCCTCATGACCTCCGTGCTGATGACGCCGGACGGGCAGACCGTCGAGGCCGAGGCCGCGCACGGCACCGTGACGCGCCACTACCGCCAGCACCAGCAGGGCAAGCCGACCTCGACGAACCCGATCGCCTCGATCTTCGCCTGGACGCGCGGCCTCGCGCACCGCGGCAAGCTCGACGGCAACCAGGAGCTCATCGAGTTCTCGGAGACCCTCGAGGACGTCGTCATCAAGACGGTCGAGTCGGGCAAGATGACGAAGGACCTCGCGCTCCTCGTCGGCCCTGAGCAGGCATTCCTCACGACCGAGGAGTTCCTCTCGGCCATCGACGAGAACCTGCAGGCACGCCTGGCCTAGGCTCGGCCCGCGGATCGCAGCCCGCCCCGCCGCCCCTCGTGGGCGGCGGGGCGGGCTGCGTTGTGCGTGGGGAGTGTGGTGCGGGTCCGGCGCTCCCCACGCGGAATCGGCGGGTGCATCCGACAGTCGCTGGCCTCGGATCCGACAGACACTGGCCTCGGATCCGACAGTCGCTGGCCTCGGATCCGACAGGAGAAATCTGAAATCTCGGACCAGAACCCCGAATAGGCTCCGAGATTCCAGATTTCTCCTGTGGAAACGGAGGGGAGCGGTGGCATACGGGGTGGGAACTGAGCGAGCAGCGCCCCCGCGAACCGCGAACCGCTAGTCGCGGGCGCGGCGCGTCGAGTCGCGCACGTCGAGCGTCGCGTGCGGCACCTCGAGGGGGCCGCGCGGGGTGCGCCCCTCGGCCAGCTCGACCGCGACCTCGACCGCGCGCGCCGCGATGCCCTCGGGGTGCAGATCGAGGGTGGTGACGCTCGGCGTCGACATGCGGTTCTGGATCGCGCCCGATCCCGCGGCGATCAGGAGGTCGTCGGGTACGCGGATGCCGCGCGCCGCGACCGCCGCGTTCAAGCCCGCGGCGTGCCGGCCGGTGAGGCAGAAGATCGCGTCGGGGTGGGTGCCGCCCGCGCCGAAGAAGCGCTCGGCCGCTGCCGCGCCCACGCGCTCGCCCTCGACCTCGGGGAACGCCGCGAGGTCGACCCGCTGCCCGTGGCGGGCGCACCATTCGCGGTAGGCGTCCTCGGACTCGCGGTTCCAGGCGTTCTCGTCGGTTCCCGTGAGCAGGGCGACGCGCGAGGCGCCAGCGGCGCGGAGGTGGTCGAGCACGAGGATCGCCTCCTCCCAGTCGCGGGTGGCGAGCTCGACGAACTGGCCCGGTCGTGCGGGATCGGAGCCGACCGAGACGACCGGGATGTGCCGCTCCGAGAGCAGCGTGAGCACGGGATCGTTCGCGAAGGGCTCGGTCACGATGTAGGCGTCCGCGGCGGTCGCGCTCAGCGGGGCATCGGGCCGGGTGGGATCGTCGACGAGCATCATGCTGTAGCCGTGCTCCATCGCAGCGAGCGAGGCGGCGCCCGCCATGCGGAGGAAGTAGTCCACGCCCTCGGGGAGGAACGTGTCGAGGCTGTGGAGGGGGCGGATGACGAGGGCGAGCAGCCCGAGCCGTGAATTCTGGAGGCCCTGGGCGATCGGGCTGGGGCGGTAGCCGATCTCGTCGGCGACGCGCTCGATGCGCTCGATCGTCTCGCGCCGCACCACGCCCTTGCCGTTCAGGGCGTGCGACACGGTCGTCGGAGACACCCCGGCCGCTTTGGCCACGTCTTTGATCGTCGGTCTGCCCCTGCGCTGCACCTCGCCAGGATAGCCGGAGCCGGGTGTGCGGCGGGGGTGTTGGCGGGGGTGGCGGGGGTGATCCGTTACCGAAACGTGAGAACCAAACCGTTTTGCACAAATCGTTTTGGGTGTTAGCATCCTGCGTGGGTCTTTCGTCCGGCGTCGCGTCGGGCCAAGGAGATTCAATGACGAAACTTCGAATGGAGAACAACGTGAAACTCGCACCGATGCGGGCATCGATCGCCCTCTTCGCCATCGCGGGCCTTGCGCTCACCGGCTGCGCCTCGGGTGCCCGCGGCGGAGACGCCGGCGGCTCGAAGGCCGAGGACGCCCTGCTGCAGACCACCCCCGTCCCCGCTGCCGACGCCGAGAAGGTCAGCTGGAACTCCACCTACGGCGAGCTCGCGAGCCTCGACCCGGTGAAGGCCTTCAACTACCCCGAGAACACGATCGTCGCAAACCTCTGCGAGCCGCTGTTCCAGATGCAGCCCGACTTCTCCGTGCAGCCGAACCTCGCGACCGAGGCGGACACCGAGGACGGCAAGACCTGGACGCTCGGGATCCGCGACGACGTGACCTTCTGGGACGGCTCCGCCATGACCCCGCAGGACGTCGTCTTCTCGATCAACCGCCACATCGATCCCGCAGAGGGCAGCTACTGGGGCGGCGGCGTGGTCGCGAACATCGCCTCGGTGCAGGCCACGGGCGACGCCGAGGTGACGATCGAGCTGAAGACGCCCGATTACACCCTCCCCTCCTCGCTCAGCACTATCATCGGCGTCGTCGTGCAGGAGGCCCAGCGCACGGCCGCCGGCGAGAACTACGGCAACCCCGAGACCGGCGTGATGTGCACCGGCCCGCTGCAGTTCACCCCGGGCAACTGGAAGCAGGGGCAGTCGATCACACTCGACCGCTACGACGGCTACTGGAACAGCGACAAGCAGGCGCACGCGAAGCAGGTGGAGATCGGCTTCGTCGTCGATCCGACCGCGATCGCGAACGGCCTCGCCACCGGTGAGATCCAGGGCTCCTACGACGTTCCGCTTCCCGCGCTCGGCCAGCTGAAGAGCAGCACGAGCGGCACGCTCTTCGCGGGCCAGGGCATGCAGGACATGGCCATCATCTCCACGGGCGAGGGCCTCTTCGGCGACCCCGTCGTGCGCCGCGCGCTCACCCGCGCGACCGACCGTCAGGCGATCGCCGACACGGTCTACGAGGGCACGGGCACCGTGGCCCGCTCGGTCGTGCCGCAGTCGGCATGGGACGCGATCTCCGGCGTCGCCGAGCTCCGCGACGAGCAGCTCCCCGACCTGAGCCACGACATCGAGGCCGCGAAGGCCGAGCTCGAGGGCACCGATCTTGACCTCTCGAAGCCGATCAAGATCGCCTACCCGTCGGAGCGCAGCTTCTACGCCGACATCCTGAACGAGATGGCGAACGGCGCGAAGGAGCTCGGGATCACCCTCGAGCCGACCGGCGTGCCGAGCGCGCAGTTCGGCGCGTTCTTCTCCGACCCCGAGGCGCGCAAGGGCTTCGACGGCTTCGTCACCACGAACTACCTGAGCGCTCCGGATCCGCTGCTGCACCTGATCAGCGTCGCGAAGACGGGCAGCGACCAGAACTACGCGCAGTTCTCCGACCCGAAGGTCGACGCCGCGCTCGATGCCGCGATCGCCGAGCCCGACGAGCAGAAGCGCGCTGAGCTGACGGTCGAGGCCGAGGCGCTCATCATGGCCGCGCAGCCGTGGGTGCCGATCAACGACCTGGCCGTGCGCATGTACATGGACGACAGCATCACGGGCGCCCCCGCCTCGTTCGTCTACCTGTACTACCCCTGGGCCGCCGATCTCGGCGCAACGGCCTAGCGCGTGACCGCAGCAGGAAGGGATCGTTCATGATCTACCTCGGAAAACGGCTCGCCGCCCTCGTCGGCGTGCTCATCGTGTCCAGCTTCATCGTGTTCGCCGGCATGTACCTCGCACCGGGCAGCCCCGAGCAGTTCCTCGTCCAGGGACGCACGGTCACCCCGGAGGTGCTCGCCGCGATCCGCGAGCAGTACGGTCTGGACGACCCCTTCCTGCTGCGCTACTGGCACTGGCTGCTCGACGTGCTGCAGGGCGACCTCGGTCGCTCGCTGCTCACGCAGCAGGACGTGACGACGCTCGTCGCCTCGCGTCTGCCCACCACCCTCTCGCTGGCGCTCTACGCCGCGATCCTCATCGTCGTCCTCGGCGTCGGGCTCGGCGTGCTCGCCGCGACCAAGTCGGGCGTCTTCGAGAAGCTCGTCGTCTTCGGCTCCAACCTCGGCTTCGCCGTGCCGACCTTCTTCGCGGCGCTCGTGCTCATGTTCCTCTTCGGCTCGAGCCTCGGCTGGTTCCCGGTCTCCGGATCCGGCGAGGGCTTCGTCGACCGGCTCTGGCACCTCACGCTCCCCGCGATCGCGCTCGCCTTCCCCGGCATCGCCGTCGTGGCCCGCATCACGCGCACCGCCGTGCGCGAGGAGCAGGGATCCGAGCACGTCGTCATGGCGATCGCCCGCGGCGTGCCGAAGCAGCTCGTGCTCTGGCGGCACACGATCCGCAACTCGATGCTCCCCGTGTCGACCGTGATCGGCACCCAGATCGCCGGCCTCCTCGCGAGCGCCTTCGTGATCGAGTACGCGTTCACGCTCGACGGCATCGGCTCGCTTCTCGTGAACTCGGTGCAGAAGAAGGACTTCGCGGTCGTCCAGGCGATCGCCCTCATCATGGTGCTGGCCTTCGGCCTCATCAACCTCATCGTCGATCTGCTCTACGCAGTGATCGACCCCCGTGTCCGGCTGAGCCAGGGAGTGGCAGCGCGATGACCGAGCAGAACTTCACCCGCGACCCCGGCACCAACACCCGCGCGCAGGACACGGTCGCCGTCCAGCTGCTGCGCAAGCACCGCGGCGACGTGCCGACCACGGGCTGGCAGCTGCTTCGGCGCCGGCTCGGCCCGGTCGGCCTCGTGAGCCTCGCGATCATTGTGCTCGTGGTGCTCATGGCGCTGCTCGCCCCGGTGATCGCCCCCTACGACCCCTTCGAGGGCAGCGTGACGGCGCGGCACGAGGCGTGGAGCCTCGCGCACCTCATGGGCACCGACCAGTCGGGGCGCGACATCCTCTCCCGCATCATCTGGGGCGCGCGCACGAGCCTCATCGGGCCCACGATCGTGATCGTCATCACGGCGTTCCTCGCCACGACGCTCGCGCTCACGGCCGTCTGGTTCGGCGGCAAGGTCGACGCGATCATCAGCCGCGTGCTCGACGTGCTCTTCGCGTTCCCGAACATGCTCCTCGCGATCCTCGCGGTGGCCATCTTCGGCCCCTCGCTGCTCACAGCCTCGATCGCGCTCGCCATCGGCTTCACCCCCTACTCGGCGCGCGTGATCCGCTCGGTCGCGCTCCGCGAGCGGAACCTGCCCTACGTCGCCTCGGCCCAGCTCCAGGGCATCTCGGGCTTCCTCATCACGGTGCGCCACATCCTGCCGAACGTGCGCACGCAGATCCTCACCGGCATGACGATCAACTTCGGCTACGCGATGATCGAGCTCGCCGCGCTCTCCTTCCTCGGACTCGGCGTGCAGCCGCCAACCCCCGACTGGGGCCTCATGGTCTCGAACGGGCAGGCGTCGCTGCAGCAGGGCTTCTGGGAGCAGAGCATCTTCGCTGGCCTCATGATCGTGATCACCGTCGCCGCGTTCGGCTACGTCGGCGAACAGCTCGGCGGCCGCCGCGCCGCAGGAAGGACCCGCTGATGCTCACCATCGCAGGACTCGTCCTCACCGTCACCGACCCGGACACGGGCCGGGAGACGGAGATCCTCCACGGCAACTCGTTCACGCTCGGCCAGGGCGAGGCGCTCGGCCTCGTCGGCGAGTCGGGCTCCGGCAAGTCGATGACGCTGAAGTGCATCCTCGGCATCGAGCCGGGCGGCGCCCGGGTCGACGGCCGGATCGAGCTCGACGGCACCGACCTCCTCGCCACCTCGGGGGAGGAGCTGCGCCGGATCCGCGCTGAGGATCTCGCGCTCATCGCGCAGAACCCGCACGGCGCGCTCAACCCCGTGCTGCCCGTCGGCCGCTTCCTCGTCGAGGGCATGGCCGATGCGCGGTCGATGAGCCGGGCCGACGCCGAGGCGAAGGCCGCGGAGCTGCTCCGCTCGGTCGGGATCGCGGACACGGAGCGCGTGCTGCGCTCCTACCCGCACCAGCTCTCGGGCGGCATGCTGCAGCGCGTGGTCATCGCGGGCGCGATCTCGGGTTCGCCGAAGCTGCTGCTCGCCGACGAGCCGACCACCGCGCTCGACGTCACGACGCAGGCGGAGGTCGTCGCGATCCTCGACGAGATGCGCCGCGAGCACGGCCTGTCGATGATCTTCGTGACCCACGATCTCGACCTCGCCGCCGCGGTCTGCGACCGGCTCGCGGTGATGAAGGACGGGGAGATCCTCGAGATCGGCACGCCCGATGAGATCCGGGACCACCCGAAGACCGAGTACACGCGCAACCTCATGGCGGCCCGGCCCATGCTCTACCCCGCGGGCCACCCGGCCGCGCGAGCGGGCGCCCCCACCCACCCCCGCACCGAGGAGGCCGGCGCATGAACTCCACCCCCATCATCGAGGCCACCGGTCTGCGGCGCACCTTCCACCTGAGCCGCAAGGCGAGCGTCACCGCGCTCGACGACGTCACCTGCGAGCTGCGCGCGGGGACCTGCCTCGCCGTGGTCGGCGAATCCGGATCCGGGAAGTCGACGCTGGCCCGCGTGATCGTGGGGCTCGAATCGGCCGACGCCGGCACCGTGCGGATCGGCGGCACCGAGGTGCAGCCGACCACCGCGCGTCGCGAGCTGCGTAAGCGCGCCAAGCTCGTGCAGATGGTGTTCCAGGACCCGCAGGGCTCCCTCAACCGATCGCTCCCCGTGAGCGCGACGATCGACGAGATGCTTCGCGCCCACCGCCCCGATCTCGACCGGGCCGGCCGCCGGGCGCGCGTGCTCGAGCTCTTCGCCGAGGTGGGGCTCACCGAGCGCCACGCGGACGCGAAGCCGGCCGCCCTCTCGGGCGGGCAGAAGCAGCGCGTCGCGATCGCGCGTGCGCTCGCCGCCGAGCCCGAGATCATCGTGCTCGACGAGGCGGTCTCCGCGCTCGACGTCTCGGTCCAGGCACAGGTCCTCGCGCTGCTGAAGCGCCTCCGCGAGGAGCACGGCCTCTCCTACCTCTTCATCACTCACGACCTCTCCGTGGTGCGCGACATCGCGGACGACGTGGTCGTGATGCGGCAGGGGCGGATCATCGAGCGGGGCACGGTCGACGAGGTGCTCGACTCCCCGCGCGATCCCTACACCCAGCTGCTCATCGCCTCGGCCCCGCGCCCGGGCTGGAAGCCCCAGCGCGGGCTGCGCGACGCGCTGCTCGGTGCGAGCGAGCCGTCGGGCGGCGCCGCGGGAGCGGGGGCGGCCCCCGCCCCCTGATCGCCCGCACTTCCGACCCCGGGGTGCGCCGCCCGGCGCGGCGCACCCGCACTTCCGACCCCACGGGTCTCTCACCCGTGCCCAGCGACACCAGAAAGAACCAGCACATGACCGAGAAGACGAGCCGAATCCACCTGGATCTCCACGGCGCGACGCGACGCGAGCTCGGCCTCGCGCGCGGCACGGCGCTGCGCGGCACGCTCCCCGCCGCCGTCGAGCAGTACACCGAGCTGTTCCGCATGATCGAGGTCAGCCCCGAGCGCGAGCAGGCCGGCGTGGAGCGGATCCTCGCCACCCTCACCGCCTGGCGCCCCGAGCTCGTGGAGGAGCTGACGGGTATCGCGGAGGGCGCGGGCGTGCCCCTCGCCGCCGTCGTCGCCCTCAACGCACGCACCGAGATCCTCGCGCTCGGCAACCGCGCCGCGCACGAGTGCTCCACCGTGACCGCCGAGATCGACGGGCACCGCTTCGGCGTGCAGACCTGGGACTGGCACATCGAGTTCGACGAGCTCTGGCACACGCACGCCGTCTCCGGCCCGGGGTACCGCTACGCGGGCCTCACGGAGCAGGGCATCATCAGCAAGATCGGCGTGAACGAGGCGGGCCTCGGGCTGCACTTCAACATCCTCGGGCACGCGGACGACCGGCCGGAGGGGGTGCCCATGCACGTGCTCTCGGGTGTCGTGCTCAGCGAGTGCGCCACGATCGCCGAGGCGCTCGAACTGATCCGCAGCGCGCCCATCACCTCGTCCTCCGCGTTCACGATGGTGGACGCGAGCGGCGCCGTCTCGGTCGAGATGAGCCCGGCCGGAGTGTTCCCGATCCCGGAGATCGCGGGATCGGTGCAGCGCACGAACCACTTCCAGCACGAGACGCCGCTCGGCGCGCAGAAGACCGAGCTCTATGAGCCCGACTCGTCGGAGCGCCTCGCGCTCGTGCGCGAGCGGCTCGCGGCCGGGTTCCCGGACGCTCCCGACGCCATGGTGCGCCTGCTCCTCTCGGGCGAGGGGCAGCCGCCGCTCACCTGCGTGCCCGACATGACGAAGGCGTTCGGGGAGCGTTGGGCGACGCTCGCGACGATCATTACGGACCCGGATGCGCGCACCATCCGCATCCTCGACGGCATGCCGCCCGAGGCCGAGACGGGCGAGTGGCGGGTGCTCACGGCGTAGCCGGACGCACCCGCAGCGGGTGCTGAGACGGCTGGGGGCCGGGGCGCATGCGCGCCCCGGCCCCCAGCCGTTCGTGCGGCGGTGCTAGACCCGAGTGCCGTCCACGTAAGTGGCGAGCACGGGCGTCTCCGCGAGCTCCTCGGGAGAGACCGCGAGCGGATCGGCGGCGAACACGGTGAGCGCGGCACGCGCGCCCGGGCGGATCGCGCCCTCGTCGGCGACCCCGATCGCGCGCGCCGCGTGCACCGTGTACCCCTCGAGCGCCTCGAGCGGGGACAGCGCCTGCTCGGGCTGCACGGGGAGCAGCTCGGGGCGCGCGAGCGGCACCCGGAGGATCGTCTCCGCCATCATCGCTCGCGGATCGAAGGGGGTGACGGGCCAGTCGCTGCCGAGCGCGAGCACGGCGCCCGCATCGCGGAGGTCCTTGCAGCGCCAGCCGTGCGCCGCGCGCTCCTCGCCGAGCCGCACCGACCAGTTGTCGCTCCGATCGGCGCGCGTGTGCCGCGTGCCGTGGATGGGCTGCATGCTCGCGGCGACCCCGAGGGCGGCGAAGCGCGGCACGGTCTCGTCGGGGATCGTCTCGATGTGCTCGATCCGGTGCGCGGCGCGGGCGCGCAGCTCGCCGAGCGACTCCAGCGCGTCGAGCACGAACGACACCCCGCGGTCGCCGATCGCGTGGGTCGCCGTGGGGATCCCCTGCTCGGCGAAGAAGCGCAGCGCCCGGCGGTACGCCTCGGGGTCCGTCCAGATCGAGCGGAGCCCCTCGCCGTAGCAGTCGGGCTCAGCGAGCCAGGCCGAGCCGTTGTCGACGGTCCCGTCAATCATGAACTTCACGCCGTCGACTCGCCAGCGCCGGCCGTGGAGGCCCTGGAGCTCGGCGATCCCGCGGAGCGCCGCATCGTCCGAGCCGGGCGGCACCATGGGGGAGAAGCGCAGCCGGAGCGGCAGCTCGCCCCGCTCCTCGAGGAGCTCGAGCACCTCACGGCTCCCGTCGTGGAAGTCCATCACGTGCGTGCCGGTGATGCCGCTCGCCGCCATGCCGGCGAGCACCTCGGTGAGACGGTCCGCGCGCCGGTCGAGCGGCTCGGGCGGCACCCGCTCGAGCACGAGGTCCATGGCGGCGAGCTCGAGCAGGTAGCCCGTCGGACTCCCGTCGGCGTCGACCCCCACGGCGGATTCGTCGGGGAAGCGCTCGGCACCCGTGAGGCCCACGTGCGCGATCGCGGCGCTGTTGACGACGGCGGAGTGCGCGTCGCGCATCCGGAGGAAGAGCGGGCGCCCCGCCGTGACGTCGTCGAAGATCCGGCCCGAGAACCCGCTCGCGGCGAAGATGTTCGGGTCGACGCCCCAGCCGAAGATCCACTCGCCCTCGGGGGTTGCCGCCGCGGCCGACGCGAGCGCGGCGCGCACCTCGTCGAGCGGGCGGTCGGTGAGCTGCACGCCGCGGGTGAGCTCGAGCCCGAACACGATGTGCGTGTGGCCGTCGATGAGGCCGGGCACGATCGTGGCGCCCGGGAACTCGTCGACGATGGTCTCGGGCCCGCGGAGCCCGGCGAGGGACTCGGGGGTGCCGACCGCGAGCACCCGGCCCGCGGCGACCGCGACCGCCGAGGGGGCGTCGGACGACAGTGCGTCCGCCGACGGCGCGTCCGCCGACGGGGCGCTGTCGGAGCGGCGCTCGGCGAGCGCATGGACGCGCTCGCCCACCACGATGCGCTCGGCGCGCGGGGCGACGGGCGGGGCGACGGGTGGGGCCACGGGCGCCGCCCCGGGCGCGGGGGGAGCGGGGAGATCAGCGGGTCGCTGCTGCGCGGGCATGGGAATCCTTCCTTCGGGGTTACGCGCGCTCGGCGACGGGCGCGGCGACGGGGAGCGCGGTCGTGTTGCCGTCTTCGAACTTGCGCCGGGAGCGCGAGATGAGGAAGAGGGCCGCGCCGAACACGATGCTCGGAGCGGTGACCACGAGCGCGTACTGGACGGGGCTCAGCACGCCGACGAGCTGGCCGCCGATGAGCGGGCCGAACGCGACGCCCGCCAGGTAGAAGCCGGAGACGATGACGCCGACCCGGCCCGTGACGTCCATCACGGCGGCGAGGCCCGTGACGAGCACGAGGATCGCGCCGTACATGACGCCCCAGATGACGATCGAGACGCTGTAGGCGATCGCGGAGCCGCTCGTGATCATGATGAACTTCGTGATCGTGCTGATCGCGATGATGATGACGAGCGACCAGCTGCGGCCGATCCAGCGGAGGGCGAGCGGCGCGAGGAGGGCGCCGAGCAGGCCGCCGCCGACCTTGCCCGCGAGGAGCGCGCCGGAGACCTCGGGCGTGAGGCCCGCCTGATCCGCGAGCACGCTGGTCATCGAGTAGACCATGTCCTCGGTGAGCGACCAGAGGCACATCGAGACGGCGAGCACGAGCGCGGTGATGGTCACGGTGCGCGAGGCCGCGGCCGGGGCGGTGTCAGCGGCAACGCCGGATCCCGCATCGCGGGGGAGGCCCGCGCCGCTCGCGGGGAGGTTCGGGAGGCCGCCGGCGAGGAGCAGGCCGAGCAGGCCGAGCGCGGCGATCACGATGAGCACGGAGCGCAGGTCGTTGTGGAAGAGCGGCGCGATCGCGAGGAGCGCGGTGGCGCCGATCCGGTTGATCACCATCACAGTGGTGACCGTGCGGTCGGGGTTCTGCGTCGAGGATGCGGCCGCCGTGCCGGTCGCGATCATGATGCCGGCGCCGATCCCGCCGAGCATGAGCCCGCCCATCACCGCCGGGGTCGTGAGCAGGGCGGCCGCGATCCCGTAGCCGAGCACCATCGCGAGGAGGCCGAGGCGTCCGAGCCGGGGGCGATCGGCGGTGGCAATGAAGCGGGTGGTGATGAACATGGCGAGCGCAGAGCCCGCGGTCATCCCCGTGGCGAGGGCGCCCGCGGTGGCGATGTCGACGCCGAGATCCTGCACCATGGCGGCGATGAGCACGGGCACGAGGTTCGCGGCCATGAGCGCGATCACCCAGGTGCCGACGAAGCCCATGATGACCTTCCCGGTCAGCGCGGCGAGGCCGGCGGGGGCTGCGGGGGTGGCTGTGGACACGGGTGACTCCTTTGTCGAGTGGGCGGCGCGGCCGCGGGATCAAGTGCGGGAACGTTCCCGCACTGCGTAAATATACGTGCCGGGCCGGGCGCGCGCAACTGCGGGTCGCCGCGGGGCGGCCCCTATGCTGGAGCTATGGCTGCTTCCGGAGTGACGATCGTCGACATCGCCCGGGCGCTCGGCATCTCGAAGACGGCCGTCTCCTCCGCGCTCCACGGCCGCGGCCGGGTGTCCGAGGAGACGCGTCAGCGCGTGCTCGCGCAGGCCGAGGCGATGGGCTACCAGTCGAACCGCGCGGCGCAGCGCCTCCGCGGCGGGCAGCACGGGGCGATCGGCCTGCACCTCCCGGCCGACCTCCGCGAGCTCGCCTTCTACATGGAGTTCACCTTCGGTGTCGCCGACGTCGCGGCCGAGCGCGGGCTCGATCTCCTCCTCCGCACGGCCGCCGCGGGGGGCTCTCCCCGCCCCGGAGTGGACGGCCTGCTCGTCGTCGACCCGACCCCCGACACCTTCCCCGACGCCGTGCGCGGGCTCGGGGAGGCGCCCGTGGTCGCCGTCGGCGAGTACCGCGGACCGGGGAGCGCTGCCGTCGCCGCCTCGATCGCGGCCGACCACCGCGGACTCATCGGGCAGGTGCTCGACGTCCTCAGCGAGCGCGGCGCCGAGCGCCCCGCCCTCGCCGCGCTCGAGGAGCAGCGCGAGCCGCTCTGGGCGAGCGACGTCGTCGCGGGGTACCGCGACTGGTGCGGCGCGCACGGGGTCCAGCCGCTCGTGCTGCGCGTCCCGGTGGCGCCCACGGACGCCGAGATCGAGCGGGCGCTCGCCGAGGTCGAGGCTGCCGGACGCGATGCGCTCGTCTGGGTGGCGCAGAGCGTCGTGCCGCACGCCCTCGCGCTGCAGGCCCGCGGATACGGCGCCGGGATCCAGCTCGGCACGATGGCGGTGGACCCGGGAGCCGCGCGCGCCGTCGGGGTCGACCTCCGGCCGCGCGCCTACGGGCGGGCCGCCGCCGAGCTGCTCCTCGGGGTGCTCGCGGGCGCGGTCGACGCCGGCGCGCACGAGGTGCACGCGGCGCGGCTCGTCGGCCCGGCCTGAGCCGCGTGTCCGGAGCAGGCACCCTGCGCGAGCTGCGAGCTAGCGCAGCAGCTCGCGGACGCGCGGGATCACGGTCGTGCCGTAGAGCTCGATGCTCTGCATGAGCTGCGCGTGCGGCATGGTGCCGTTCGCGTACTTGAGGTCGAAGCGGTCGGCGCCGAGCGTGCGCACGGTCTGCGCGATGCGCTGCGCGACCGTCTCGGGGGAGCCCACGTAGAGCGAGCCCGTGTCGGCCTCGCGCTCGAACTCCGCCCGCGTGGTCGCGGGCCACCCGCGCTCCGCGCCGATCCGGTTCCGGTTGCGCTCGAAGTGCGGCCAGAGCTGATCGCGCGCCTCGGCGTCCGTCTCGGCGACGTGCCCGGGGGAGTGCACGCCGAGCGGCATCTGCTCGCGGCCGAGCTCCTCCTGCGTCTCGCGGTACAGCTTCGCGAAGGGGAGGAAGCGGGCGGGATCGCCGCCGATGATCGCGAGCATCATGGGGATGCCGACCTCGACGGTGCGGAGCACGGAGTGCGGGCTCCCGCCCACGCCGATCCACGCATTCACGCCGTGAGGCTGCTCGGTCTTCGGGTACACCTCCTGCTCGACGAGCGCGGTGCGGTGACGCCCGGACCAGGTCACGGGGCCCTCGGAGCGCAGGCGGGCGAAGAGCTCGAGCTTCTCGGAGAACAGCTGGTCGTAGTCCTCGAGCCGGTAGCCGAAGAGCGGGAACGACTCGGTGAAGGAGCCGCGGCCGAGGATCACCTCGGCGCGCCCCGAGCTGACCGCGTCGAGCGTGGCGAAGCGCTCGTAGACGCGGACGGGGTCGTCGCTCGAGAGCACGGTCACGCCCGTGCCGAGCAGGATCCGCTCGGTCTGCCCGGCGATCGCCGCGAGCGCGATCTCGGGGGAGCTCAGCGCGAAATCGTCGCGGTGGTGCTCGCCGAGCGTGATCGCGTCGACGCCGAGGCGGTCGGCGAGTGCGGCCTGTGCGACCACGTCGCGGAGCACCTGCGCGTGCGAGGAGCGGGTGCCGTCGGCGGCGAGGGTGACGTCGCCGAAGGTGTCGAGGCCGAGGATGAGCTGGTCGGCGGAGGCGCCGGCGACCGTGCGCGGATGTGTCATGCCCGGTGCAACAGCGGCGCGGGCCGGGCTATTCCGCGCGGGCCCGCGCTAGCGGGTGCGGCGCGAGGTGAGGTAGCCCACCACGGCGCCCGCGACGCCGAAGAGCGCCGGCCAGAGCCAGAAGACGCCGAGCGAGAGGAGCGCGGCAACGGCGGCCGCGAGGAGCATGAGCTCGAAGAGCGCAGCCGCGAAGTAGTCCACGCGCAGCACCGGGCGCGGGGAGAGGAAGAGCGCCCACAGGAGCACGGACAGCACGAGCAGCCCGAGGCCGGTGAAGATGCCGGGGAACGGCAGCGGCCACGACAGGAAGCCCCACACCGTGATCACGATGATGGCGACGAGGTGGAACAGGCCGCGGGCGAGCTGGAACCGGGCGGCCGTGCGCGCGGACTGGGGGGAGGTGGTGCTGGTCACCCGCCCAGTCTACCCGCTGCGCTGTGCGGGTGGTTCAGCGGAGCGTGCGGCAAGTGGTCCATTGAATCGATCCTGGCTACCGTAATGACATGGACCAGGCGCGGCACGCTGCCGGGCCCGTGATTCCGGGAGCCCCCGGCGCGGGCGCGGTCGTCGGCGTGCGCGCGCTCGACGAGCGCGGGGGCTTCGGCGCCCCCGGCACGCTGCGCTGGGCGCAGGGCCGCTTCGTCGCCGCTTCGGATCCGGTCGCTCCGGTTGATCCGGCCGTTCCGGTCGCTCCGGCGATGGCCGGCACCGAGCTCTGGGCGATCCCAGGCCTGGTCGACGCGCACGTGCACGCCGCCTGGCACGCCTTCGACGCGGCAGACCGGGAGCGCGCGAGCGCCGACGAGCGCCGCGCAGCGACGGCCGACGGGCTGGCGCGCACGCTCGCGGCGGGCATCACGAGCGTGCGCGACGCGGGCGGCCTGAGCGCCGCCGAGCTCGCCGCGATCCCGGCCGCCGAGCGCCCGGCCGTGCAGCTCTCGGTGCGCCTGCTCGATCGCGCGGCGGCCGACGCCGCGGGCGGCCTCGACCGCGCCGTCGAGGGGGTGCTCGCCGAGGGCGCGCGCTGGGTGAAGCTCGTGGGCACCGCGGGCGTCGCGAGCCCCGCCGGGACCGGCCTCGACCCCGTGTTCTCGGCTGCCGAGGTGCGCGACGCGGTCTCGCGTGCCGAGCGTGCGGGCGCCGCCGTCATGGTGCACGCCTGGGGCGGCGCCGCGATCGACGATGCGATCGCGGCGGGCGCCGCGAGCATCGAGCACGGGATCTTCCTCACCGACGCGCAGGCCCGTGCGGCCGCCGCGGCGGGGCTCACGCTCGTGCCCACCCTGCGGATCTACCGGCTTGTCGCGGACATGATCGATGCGGGCGCGCTCCCCGCGGCGTTCCGCGCACGCGTGTCCGAGGCGGTCGGCGCGCACCCCGAGGCCGTCCGCCGCGCGCGGGACGCCGGCCTGCCGATCGCGGTCGGCACCGACTCGGGCACCCCCGAGCAGCACGGCTCGGCGCGGCTCGAAGTCGACGCGCTCCGCGCTGCCGGCCTGAGCGCGGAGGAGGCGCTCCTCGCGGCCACCCGCTCGGGGGCGGCGCTCCTCGCGCGCGCCGAAGCCGATCCGGATCCCGAGCCGCGCACCGGAGGCACGCTCGCCCCCGGAGCGCGCGCCGATGCCCTGCTCCTCGCCCGCGATCCCCGCGAACCCGGCGCCCTGTCCGCGCCCGGGGCCGTCGTCGGCGTGCTGCGCGGCGGCGTGTACCGGCCCGCAGGCCCGCTTCCGGCGTCCCCGCCCTCTGCGGCGCCTCCTCCGGCACCCCCGCCGCGCTGACCTCGCTGGCCGCCGGCTCCCCGGCCGCCAGGATCCCCGACTGCTTCCACCCCCTGAAAGGACCCATCCCGTGCACACCCCATCCCGCGCGAGGCGCCGCCTCGCGACCGCGGCAACGGCGCTCGCCGCCGCGCTCCTCCTCTCCGCCTGCGCCGGTGGCGCGGCTCCCGGCGACGGCGCCGCGAGCGGGGACCCGGTTTCCGGCGGCACGCTGATCTTCGGCCGCGCCGCCTCCGCCGACAACCTCGACCTGAACCAGCAGATCACCGCGAACAACGCGTTCGCGATCGACAAGATCTTCGAGCCGCTCGTCAGCTTCGACGAGTCGGGCGCCCTCGTGCCGTGGCTCGCCGAGTACACCGCCAACGACGCGGGCACGGAGTACGTGTTCACCCTGCGCGAGGGCCTGCAGTTCTCCGACGGCAGCCCGGTCGAACCGGCCGACGTCGTGTTCTCGCTGAACCGCCACATCGACGTCGGCGGCCCGCTGCCGCTCACGGCCCCCATCTCCGCGATCGAGGAGACGGGGGCACGCGAGGTGACGATCACGCTGAGCGCCCCCTACACCCCGTTCCTCTCGGAGCTCGCGAGCTTCTCGAACGGCATCTTCCCCGCTGACTTCGGCGGCGCGAGCGAGGACGACTTCTTCCGGCAGCCGATCGGCACCGGCCCCTTCGCCGTGCAGAGCTTCGACCCCAACGGCGACCTCGTCTTCGTGAAGAACGAGCACTACTGGCAGGAGGGGAAACCCTCCCTCGACGGGCTCGAGTACCGCGTGGTCGCCGACGACGCGCAGCTGCGCCAGCAGCTCGCCGCGGGCCAGCTCGACGCGATCGATATCGTCCCCGCGGCGAACGCGGCCGAGGTCGACTCTGCCGCCGACACCGTGCTCTCGCAGACCCCCGGCTGGTCGACCGAGCAGGTCTTCTTCAATACCCAGCGGCCCGAGCTCGCGGATCCGCACGTGCGCCGGGCAATCGCGCACGCCCTCGACCGCGAGGGCATCACCTCGGCGACGACGTTCGGCACGGCCGAGGTGGCGAATGCACTCCTGCCGCCGACCATCACCGACTCCGCGAACGACACGGTCACCCCGCTCGACTTCGACGTCGACGCGGCGAAGGCCGAGCTCGCGAAGTCGGCGTTCCCCGACGGCTTCTCCACCACGCTGCTCATCGCGAGCGGCAACGCCCAGCGCGCCCAGATCGCCCAGATCGTGCAGGAGTCGCTCGCGAAGATCGGGATCACGGTCTCGATCGAGCAGCTCGACATCGCGGTGTTCCGCGAGCGCTTCTTCGCCTACGACTTCGACATCATGCTGAACAGCGGGCAGTCGGACGCGCCGGATCCGAACGGCTTCATCACGTTCCAGGCGGATCCGGAGGGCTTCAGCAAGTCCTACTGGACGCACTACACGAACGATCGCGTGACCGAGCTCATGCACGAGGGGCGCACGACCGCCGAGGGCCCCGAGCGCACGAAGATCTACGGCGAGATCCAGCAGATCCTCGCGGACGATGTGCCCTACATCCCGCTGTTCTTCCCCGCGAACCTCAAGGCGACGACGAGCGATGTGCAGGGCTTCACGGTGCTGCCGAACGGCAGCGTCCGCTTCGAGGACGCCTGGCTCGCGAGCGTCGGGAAGTAGCGGCCCCGAGCGGGACGCGTGCGCGCGGGGCCCACGGGCCCCGCGCGCACTACAGTGATGACGTGGTGACGAGGAACGGGCGAGCGCAGGAGCCGGGCAGCGCAGTGCGCGATGCCGCGGGCGCCCGGGCGGCGACGGCCCCCGGCCTCGCGCGGCGGATCGCGCGCGAACTCGGCCGGGTGCTCGGCCGCGTCGTTCCCGTCATGATCGGCGTCGTCGTCGCCGTCTTCTTCCTGCTCCGGATGGTGCCGGGGGATCCCGCCGCGATGATCCTCGGCGAGCGGGCCACCCCCGAGTCGATTGCGGCCCTCCGCGCCGAGCTCGGCCTCGATCTCCCGCTCTGGCAGCAGTTCACCCACTTCGCGGTCGGGCTGATCACCCGCTTCGACACGGGGGACTCGCTCGTGACCGGGGTGTCCACCCGCGAGCTGATCCTCGCGAAAGCCCCGATCAGTCTGGGCATCGTCGGCCTCGCGGTCGTGCTGGCCGTGCTCATCACGGTGCCGCTGGCGCTCGCCGCAGCGCGCCGCCAGGACGGCTGGATCGATCACGTCGTGCGGATCATCCCGGCCGTGGGCATGGGAATGCCGCTCTTCTGGATCGGCCTGCTCCTCATCATCGTCTTCGGCGTGCAGCTGCGCTGGTTCCCGGTGGGCGGTGTCGGCACGGGGCCGGGAGAACCGCTCAGGAGCCTCTTCCTCCCCGCGCTCGCGGTGGCGCTCGGCATGGCTCCGCCGCTCATCCGCTCGCTGCGCGCGCAGCTCATCGACGTGCTCGCGGCCGACTTCGTGACGACGCTCCGCGCCGCG
This sequence comes from Leucobacter sp. PH1c, assembly GCF_000633415.1. Taxonomy (GTDB): domain Bacteria; phylum Actinomycetota; class Actinomycetes; order Actinomycetales; family Microbacteriaceae; genus Leucobacter. The sequence continues at coordinate 37,496 of NZ_AYMV01000010.1, forward strand.
CGGATCCCCGAGCGGCGCATCCTCGCCCGGCACGTGCTCCGCAACGCGGCGCTGCCGACGCTCACGCTCCTGAGCGTCAACACCGCGACCCTCATCGGGGGCACGCTCGTCGTCGAGAAGGTGTTCGGGATCAACGGGCTCGGCGCCCTGCTCTTCCAGTCGATCGGCAGCCGGGACTTCCCGGTGGTGCAGGGGATCGCGCTGTACTGCGCGCTGCTCGTGGTGCTCGTCACGACCGTCGCAGGCGTGCTTGCCGCGGCGCTCGACCCCCGGCTCCGCGCCGGCGACCCGGTTGCCGAGCCCGCCGCGGGCCCGGCCGCCGGGCGCGGGAGCGAGGCCGCAGGCGGCCCCGTGGGCGCCGCGCAGGGAGACCCCCGATGAGCGCCGCGCGGCGGGCCCTCACCTCGCCCGCGTTCGTGGCCGGCGCCCTGCTCACGCTCGCGCTCGTCGCGGTCGCCTGGGCCGCCCCGCTCCTCGCCCCGGCCGATCCCGCGGCGCAGGATCTCACGGGCGGGCTCCAGCCGCCCTCTCCCGAGCACTGGCTCGGCACCGACCAGCTCGGCCGCGACGTGCTCTCGCGGATCCTCTTCGCCGCGCAGACCGACCTCCGGCTCGCGGTGCTCGCCGCCCTCGCCCCGTTCGTGATCGGCGTCGCCGTCGGCCTGATCTCGGGCTACTTCGGGGGCGCGGTCGACTGGGTCGCCTCGCGCGCGACCGACACCGTGATCGCATTCCCCTTCTACGTCATCGTCATCGCGATCGTCTTCGCCGTGGGAGCCGGGGAGCGAGGGATCGTGCTCGCCTTCGCGCTCGTCGGCTGGGTGGGGTACGCGCGGGTGCTGCGCGCCATGACGGCGGCTCTTCGGGAGACGGGCTGGGTGCAGGCCGCGCGCGGCGGCGGGCTATCGCACGCGCGGATCCTGGTGCGCCACGTGCTGCCGAACGTGCTGCCGCAGGCGATCGTGCTCCTCGCCTCCGAGATCGTGCTCATCATGGTCGCGATCGTCACGCTCGGCTACCTCGGGCTCGGGATCCAGCCGCCCACGCCCGACTGGGGCACGATGATCGCCGACTCGCAGCAGTTCATCACCACGCACTGGTGGCTGCCCGCGTTCCCGGGCCTCGCCGTGGTGCTCACGGGCGTCGCGTTCTCGCTCCTCGGCGACGGGGTGGGCGACGCGCTCCGAGTCGGCGGACGGCGCCGCGGCCGCGCGCGAGGCGGTCGCCCGCGCAACGCGCGCCGGGGCACCGTGCTTCCTGGTGTCGTGCCGTCCGGCGCCGTGCCGTCCGGGGCCATGCCGCCCGGCGCCGTGCCGCCCGGCGCCGTGCCGTCCGGGGCCGTGCCGCCCGGCGCCGTGCGCGTGCGCGGGCTGCGCGTGCACGGCGCCCGGGCGGCCGGAGAGGCGGGGCGCGAACTCGTCTCGGGCGTCGAGCTCGACGTCGCACCGGGCGGCGCGCTCGGCATCGTCGGTGCATCGGGCTCGGGGAAGAGCCTCACGCTGCGCGCCCTCCTCGGCCTCCTCCCCGCGGGGGTCGACGCCTCGGCACGGGAGCTCTCCGTCGGCGGGCCCGTCGGCATGGTGTTCCAGGATCCGCTCACGGCGCTCGACCCGCTCACCCGGGTGGGGAGCCAGCTCCGAGCCGCGGTGCAGGCCGCGGCGGCGTCCGGCGCGCCCGAGCGCGGCCGCGCCGCCGCCGACGCCCGCGTGCGGGAGCTGCTCGCCGACGTCCGGCTGCCTGATCCCGCGCGGATCGCCCGGTCCTACCCGCACGAGCTCTCCGGCGGCCAGCGTCAGCGCGCGGTGATCGCCCTCGCCCTCGCGGGGGATCCCGCCGTGCTGCTCTGCGACGAGCCCACGACCGCGCTCGACGTGACCGTGCAACGGGGCGTGCTCGAGCTCCTCGCGGAGCTTCGGCGCGAGCGGGGCATGACGCTCGTGTTCGTGAGCCACGACGTCGCCGTCGTCAGCGAGCTCTGCGACGAGCTCATCGTGATGAGCGACGGGCGCATTGTCGAGGCGGGGGCGACCACGGAGGTGCTCGCGGCCCCGCGCAGCGGGGAGGCCCGCGCGCTGCTCGCCGCCGTGCCGCGGCTGCCCGCGCTCGCCCCGCTCACGGGGGCGCAGCCGTCCGCAGACCCGGCGGAAGACCGCGCCGCCCCACCGAGCGACGCACCGAGCGACGCACCGGGCGACGCACCGGGCGCGGAGGCCTCCGGGCTCGTGCTGCGCGATGTGCGCCTGCGATACGGGCGCACGGTCGTGGTCCCCGGCGCGAGCTTCGCGGTTCCCCGGGGCCAGGCGGTCGGTCTCGTGGGCGAGTCCGGCTCGGGGAAGACGAGCCTCGCGCGCGCCATCGCGGGCCAGCTCCCGCTCGCGGGCGGGGAGCTCCGCTGGGGCGGCGAGCGGCTCGGTGCGCGGCGCTCACCCGAGCAGCTCCGCGCGATCCAGCTCATGCCGCAGGATCCCGCGTCCTCGCTCAACCCGCGGATGACCGTCGGTCAGACGCTCGGCGAGCTGTTGCGCGTGCACCGGATCGTGCCGCGTCGCGCCGTCGCGGATCGCGTCGCGGAGCTCCTCATGAGCGTGCGGCTCGATCCCGCGCTCGCCGCATCCCACCCGCACGCGCTCTCGGGCGGGCAGCGCCAGCGCGTGGCGCTCGCCCGCGCCCTGGCGCTCGGCCCGAGCCTGCTCGTCGCCGACGAGCCCACGAGCGCCCTCGACGTCGCGGTGCAGGCGCAGGTGCTCGAGCTCCTCGCCGAGCTCCGCGCGGAGCTCGGCCTCACGGTGCTGCTCGTCTCGCACGACCTCGGCGTCGTGCACGAGTTCTGCGAGCGGGTGCTCGTGATGCGCGCGGGAACGCTCGTCGAGACGGCGGGGCCCGGCTTCTTCACGGCGCCCGCCTCCGCGTACGGGCGCGAGCTCCTCGCGGCCGTGCCGCGCCTCCCCTGACGCGATTTCGCTCGGCCGCGGCGGCCCGGCTTGCTACGCTCCCAGTACAGGCGTTGAGAGGAGGTGCCGAATGGACGGCATCATGAGCTGGCTGGATCGACTCGTGGACGGCTCCCTCATCGCGGGGGGCGTCTTCCTCATCATCGGCATCGTGGGCGGCGTGCTGCTGCTCATCTCGCTCGTGCTCGACGGGATCTTCGATGCCTTCGACTTCGGCGACGGGCCGCTCAGCCTCACGACGATCGCCGCCTTCACCGCGATCTTCGGCTTCACCGCCTTCGCCCTCGTCGGCGCGGGGCTGCCGACGCCGCTCGCGGGAACGCTCGGCGCCGTGGCCGGCGTGATCGGCGGGGCCGCTGCCTGGTGGCTCAGCCGGCTCATCCGCAGCGCGGAATCCTCCACTGCCGTCTCCGGCGAGGAACTCGTCGGCAGCGCAGCGAGCGTCGTGCTCGCGATCCCGGCCGGCGGCCTCGGCGAGGTCGCGCTCGTGCGCCACGGCGAGCGCGTCTCGCTCGCGGCGACCGCCGACACCGCGATCCCGCGCGGCGCCCAGGTGCGCATCGCACAGACCATCACGGCGACGTCGGTGCGGGTCGAGCCCGCGCCCGCCGCCGCCCCGCCCACCCAGTAACCCGAAACGGGAGAGGACATGTTCTTTATGACCCCCGCAATTGTCGGAGTGTTCGGCGCAGTCGTCGCGCTCGTGCTCATCGCCCTCGTCATCATCAAGCGCTACCGCATTGCGAAGCCCGATGAGGCGATCATCGTGACCGGTGGCAAGGGCAAGGAAGTGAAGACGGCCGACGGCGGCACCGTCCGTGACATGTCGGGCCAGAAGGTCGTCACGGGCGGCGGCGTGTTCGTCCTGCCGTTCGTGCAGAAGTCCTTCACCATCTCGCTGCGCTCGCGCCGCCTCTCGATCACCACCGAGGCGCAGACCACCGACGGCATCACGATGCAGGCCCAGGCCGTGGCCGTCGTGAAGGTGGGCGGCTCGCAGGAGATGATCCGCGCCGCCGCCCAGCGCTTCCTCTCGAACTCGGACGAGATCGACGAGTCGACGCAGGAGGTGCTCTCGGGCTCGCTGCGCTCGATCATCGGCGGCCTCACGGTGCTCCAGATCATCCGTGACCGCGCCGTCGTGGCCCAGAGCGTGCTCGAGGCCGCCGAGGAGGCGCTCACGAAGCAGGGCCTCGTGGTCGACACCCTGCAGATCCAGGAGATCCGCGACGGCGCCGACTACATCACGAACATCGGGCGCCCCGAGGCCGCGAAGGTGCGCCAGGCCGCCGACATCGCCGAGACGAACGCCTACCAGGCCTCCGAGGAGGCGAAGATCTCCGCGGAGAAGGTGCTGCTCGACCGCAACCGCGAGCTGAAGCTGCGCCAGGCGGAGATCCAGGCCGAGACGGACAAGGCGAACGCGCAGGCCCAGGCCGCCGACCCGCTCGAGCAGGCGATCCAGCAGCAGGCCATCGTCGAGCAGCAGCAGATCACCGCGCAGAAGGAGGTCGCGCTCCGCACCGAGAAGCTGAACGCCGACGTGCGCGCCGTGGCCGAGGCCGAGGCCTACCGGGTCGAGGCGCTCGCCAAGGCCGAGGCCGCCGCCTCCGTGTCCGCGGCCGAGGGCCGCGCGCAGGCCGTCGAGCGCGAGGGCGTCGCGAGCCGCGCCGCCCGTATCGCCGCGTCCGAGGCACTCGCCGCCGAGGGCCGCGCCGAGGCCGAGGCGATCCAGGCGAAGGGTACGGCAGAGGCCGCGGCCATCGACGCCCGCGCCCGCGCGCTCGAGACGCAGTCGCAGGCGGTGCTCGCGCAGGAGCTCATCCACCTGCTGCCGCAGATCGCGAACGAGTACGCGCAGGCGATTGGCGCGATCGACAGCATGACGGTCGTCTCGGCCGACGGCACCTCGAAGGTGGCCGGCGAAGCTATGGGCAACATCAAGGGCCTGCTCGAGATGGCGAAGGACACGGTCGGCATCGACCTCGTCGGCATGCTGAATGGCGCCGTGAGCGGCGGTGCCGCAGGCGCGGCAGCCGGGCGCGCGGCGACCGCGTCCGCCCGCGACGGGCAGGGCGACGCGCTGCTCGCGTCGCGCCCGAGCGCTGTCGAGACGCCTGCGGCCGACGAGGTCGTTCCCGCGCACGCCGCGGCCGACGCGCCCGAGCCCGCTGCGGAGCCCGGCCAGGCCGCGGCGGACGAGGTCCAGGTGGAGCGGGCAGAATAGGGAGCATGGCTTCCCGTTCCGCGCGCTCGATGACCGCGGAGGTCGACTCCTTGATGGGGCCGGCCCCCGCGAGTCACGCGCAGCCCGAGGTGATCGTGCTGCGCTTCCGCAGACACGGACGCCGGCTCCTGCTCCCCGCGCTCGCGCTCATCGCGATCGCGGCGGTCGCCGGGTTCTGGGTGGGGCGGCTCCCCGCGGGCTGGGCGAATCTCGCCGCGGCGCTCGTCGCCGGGGTGCTCGGCTTCGTGCTCGGAGTGCTGCCGATGCTCGCGTGGCTCGCGGGCCGCACGACGGTGACGACGCGCCGGGTGATCGTGCGCCGCGGGCTCTTCGTGCGCCAGCGCGCCGAGCTGGCGCTCGGCCGGGTGCGCGAGGTGCGGCAGCGCCGCAGCCTCGGGCAGCGGCTCTGGGGTTGCGGCAGCATCGAGCTGCTGTACGGCGCGGAGAAGCTGGTGCTCGAGGATGTGCCGGGCTTTGCGCTCACCGCCGAGGCCCTCCAGGAGCTCATGGAGCGCAGCTACGCGCAGGAGAGCCGGGTGCAGCAGACGCTCGGGGCCGCGCAGCTGCCGTTCGGCGCGGGCGGGCTCGGCCCGGGCGCCGCGCCCCCGCAGTTCTGACCCCGCGAATCTCACCCCGCGGGTTGAGCCCCGAGACGCTGACCCCGCGATTCGGGCCCGCGGTTCCGCGCGCAGGACGCGCCGAGCCGCGACCGCTCAGCTCGTGCGGGCGATGAGCGTGTTGATGAGCTCGCTCGCGAGGGAGACGAGCCGCGCGATCTCGTTCTCGTCGCGGTCGATCCAGCGGCACTCCGGATCCCCCACGGGGACGAAGTTCTCGTGCCGCTCCCACACCATGAGCGTGCGGTCGGCGCCGAGCACGTACTGCTGCCACCACACCTGCCGGAGGTAGTGGCGGGGGATCGTGCGCCACTCCTTGTTCGTGGTCTTGATCTCCGCGAGCTCGATGGAGCCGCCGTCGCGGAGCACGAGCCCGTCGGGCGTGGCGAGGTGGCGCAGATCCGCCGCGGCGTGGAAGAGCGCCTGGCTCGGCGCGATGCCGTGCTCGCGGAGCACCCAGCTGGCGATCTCGGGCTCGCGGGCCTTGCCGTGGTCGGTGTAGACGTTGCCGCTGAAGCGGCTGCCGTGGAGCTTCTCGTGCGCCGCGTTCTCGATCGAGCGCGGGGTGGAGAGCTTCGCGACGTCTGTCGCGGTGATGCCGCGGGCGCGGGCGCGGAGCCACGCTACTCGGTCGGTGCCATCCGTGACCATGCGGGACAGATAATGCGGTGTAGAATCGGTCACTCGTCCAGTCTCCCACGGACTTCGTCGTGGTGCGGACGTCGCCATAGGGGGATGACGTCATCCGTGACCCGGCCCCGAGACCGACTGCACGCTTGCATTCACACAGGATGCACTCAGTGACCTCTATGACGGGAATCAGGCAGCAACAGTAGGCTCACAGCGAGCTGTCGCCGAGGTTCCGTCGAGCGGTCACGACAACCGATTTCATCGGGGTATGGACGAAGCCCGAGCGCAGAGCGCTCGCGACCCCAACCCGCGCAGAGCCGAGAGGAAGAGACAAGAGCAATGGATTCACAGAATCTGACGCGCGCCGACGGGGGCAAGATCCGGGCGCTGGTCGTCGACGACGAAGCATCGATCACGCAGCTGATCGCCATGGCGCTCCGGTACGAGGGATGGGAAGTGGAGACGGCCGCCACCGGCCAGGAGGCCAGCGACAAGATCCGCAGCTTCCGACCCGACGTCGCCGTGTTCGACATCATGCTGCCCGATTTCGACGGGATGCAGCTGCTGTCCCGGGTGCGCGGGGAGGGAGACATGTTCCCCGTGCTCTTCCTGACCGCGCTCGACTCGGTCGAGGACCGCGTCAACGGGCTGACCGCGGGAGGCGACGACTACGTCGTCAAGCCGTTCAGCCTCGAGGAGCTCATCGCCCGCCTGCGCGGCCTCGTGCGCCGCTCGCAGATCACGCTCTCGCAGCAGCCTGACCCCGTGCTGCGCGTCGGCGACCTCACGCTCAACGAGGACAGCTACGAGGTGGAGCGCGGCGGCGAGCCGATCATGGTCACCAACACGGAGTTCGAGCTGCTGCGCTACCTCATGCGCAACCCGAACCGCGTGCTCTCGAAGGCGCAGATCCTCGACCGGGTCTGGGCCTACGACTTTTCCGGGAAGTCGACCGTCGTCGAGCTGTACATCTCCTACCTCCGCAAGAAGGTCGACGCGGGCCGCGCGCCCATGCTGCACACCGTGCGCGGCGCCGGCTACATGCTGAAGGCGGCGGCCGAGCCCGCAGCCTGAACCGCGAGCTGAGCGAGCAGCCGCCCCGCGCACGCCGAACGGCGCGCGCGGGGCGGCTGCGCGTTTCGGGGCCGCCGATTCGGGAAACCCGGAAAACTTCGGCGGGATCCCCACGATTCTCCCAGGAATGCCAGGGAGACCTCGCCGGGGTCTTCTAGGCTGTTCCGCATGGAAATCACCGGGATCCGGGGGCTCACCGCCGCCGAAGCGGAGCGCAGGTTCGACGCGGGGCAGGGCAACGCCGCCCCCGACGGATCGAGCCGCTCGCTGTGGGAGATCCTCGCGGCGAACGTGTTCACGCTCTTCAACGGGATCGTGTTCGCGGGCTTCGGGATCCTGCTCGCCCTCGGCCGGTGGCAGGACGCCCTGTTCGGCCTGCCCGCGCTCTTCAACACCGTGATCGGTGTCGTGCAGGAGTTCAACGCGAAGCGCACCCTCGACCGGCTCGCCGTGCTCAACGCGCCCACCGCGCGCGTGCTGCGCGACGGGAGCGCCGTCGAGATCCCGCTCGACCGGGTGGTGCTCGGCGACGTGCTCGTGCTCCGCATGGGCGACCAGATCACCGCGGACGCCCGCGTGGTCGACACGGACCACAGCGGCCCCGCCGGGCTCGAAGTGGACGAATCCCTCCTCACGGGCGAGTCGGACCCGATCCGGAAGCGCACGGGCGACGAGGTGCTCTCCGGCTCCAGCGTCGTGGGCGGTACGGGGCTCGCCGAGGTGGTGCGTGTCGGCGGCGACTCGTACGCCGCGAAGCTCACCGCCGAGGCGCGGAAGTTCTCGCTCGTCCGCTCCGAGCTGCGCGGCAGCATCGACCGCCTCCTGAAGTGGATTACTTGGGCGCTCGCACCCATGATCCTCATCGTCGCGAACGGGCAGATGCAGGCGCAGGGCGGCTGGGAGGCCGCGCTCGCGAGTGGCGCCTGGCGCGAAGCGGTCGTCGGGGCCGTCGCCGCCGTGATCGCCATGGTGCCGCTCGGCCTCGTGCTCGTGACGAGCATCGCCTTCGCGGTGAGCGGGGTCACGCTCGCGCAGCGGCAGGTGCTCATCCAGGAGCTCCCCGCCGTCGAGGGGCTCGCCCGCGTCGACGCGCTGTGCCTCGACAAGACCGGCACGCTCACCACGGGGGAGATGCTCTTCGACCGCGCCATCCCGCTCGCCGAGGTTCCCGGCTGGCGCGGCGTGCTCGGCCACCTCGGCAGCGCGGACGACGCGAACGGCACGGCCCGCTGCCTCGCGGCCCCGTTCGGCGAGGCCCCCGGCCCACTCGATCCCGAATCGATCCCCTTCAACTCCGCGCGGAAGTGGAGCGCCCTCATCGTCGGCGACGACGCAGCGGACCGTCCCGCCCCGGGCACGTGGGTGCTCGGCGCACCCGAGTTCGTGCTGCCCGCGGCCAGTGGGGCCGAGGCGGCCGACGCGATCGCCCAGGCCGGCGCGCTCGCCGAGGCCGGGGCCCGCACGCTGCTGCTCGCGCACAGCGCCGAGATCGCCCCGCCCGCCGAGCACCCGGAGCTGCCCGGCGGCCTCCGCCCCGTCGCGCTCCTCACGTTCCGCGAGCAGGTGCGCGACGACGCGGCGCAGACCCTCAGCTACTTCGCCGAGCAGGGCGTCGACGTGCGCGTCATCTCCGGTGACGACCCGCGCACCGTCGCCGCCGTGGCCCGCACCGTCGGCCTCGACTGCCCGGAGGGCCGCGATGCGCGAACGCTCCCCGATGACCTCGACGAGCTCGGCGAGATCCTCGACCGCGAGCGGGTGTTCGGCCGCGTCACGCCGCACCAGAAGCTGCAGATGGTGCACGCGCTGCAGCGCCGCGGCCACGTCGTCGCGATGACCGGCGACGGGGTGAACGACGCGCTCGCGATCAAGGAGGCCGACCTCGGGATCGCGATGGACACCGCCGCGCAGGCCACGAAGGCCGTCGCCCGTCTCGTGCTCCTCGACGGCCGATTCGATCGCATGCCCGGCGTGGTCGCCGAGGGGCGCCGCGTGATCGCGAACATCGAGCGGGTCTCGATGCTCTTCCTCACGAAGACGAGTTACGCCTTCGCGATCGCCGTCGTGTTCGGCCTCCTGGCCTGGAGCTTCCCGTTCCTGCCGCGCCAGCTCTCGATCACCGACGGGCTCACCATCGGCATCCCCGCGTTCTTCCTCGCGCTCATGCCGAACGCGGCGCGCTACCGCTCGGGCTTCCTGAAACGCTCGCTTGCCTTCGCGATCCCGGCCGGTCTCGTCGTGACCCTCGGCCTCGTCGCCCTGCACCTCGGCGCGGAGCGGCTCGGCGGCTTCAGCTTGATCGAGCAGCAGTCGGCGGCCACGCTCACGCTCGCGGGCATCGCGCTCTGGGTGCTCGCAGTGCTCGCGCGGCCCGTGCACCCGTTCCGCGTGCTCATCGTGCTCGCGATGTACGCGGGGCTGGGGCTCATCTGGCTGATCCCGATCGCGCGCGACTTCTTCCAGGTCACGTGGCTGCCGAACGATCTCGGCCTGCTCGTGATCGGGATCGTGGCGACGGGCATCGTGATCATCGAGCTGCTCCGGGCCTGGCACCTCCGCTTCATCCGCCACCAGGAGCCCGCGCCGCAGCTCGTCACGGCCTGAGCGTCACGGCGCTAGGCCGGCGTGATTGGCTGGCGGAGGATCGTGCGCATGCGCTCGGGGGCGGTACGGCGGCGGTCGCTCAGGTAGATCTCGTGGTGCGTCCCCGTGAGGCGGGCGCCGAGGCCGGGGATGATCTCGTCGTGCAGCCGCGCGAGGGTCTCCGCCTCGGCGTCGAAGCTCCCCACGTGCAGGGTCTGCACGCAGCGCCCCTCGTCGAGCCATTCGAGCCGCACCTCGTCGAGGCGCTGCGGCGGCTGCTTCCCCGCGGCGACCGCCGCGGCCGTCGCGGCGACGAGTTCGGGCGTGATCCACTCGGGGACGAGCAGCATGAGCGTCCAGCTCCACCGCGACTTGTCGCGCGACGAGGTGAACGCCGACATGTCCTCGGCCCACCAGAGCCCCTCGAGCGGCGGGACGACGTAGTCGTGGCCGAGCTCGCGCTTGCTCGCGAACTTCAGCGCGTAGGCGAGCGGGTAGAGCGCGGCGACGGCCTCGGCGAACGCCGGCGCGGTGTTTGGATCGCCGTGGCCGTCGATCATCAGGTAGCGCATCGGCGGGACGATCAGCTCGCGGAACTCCCCGCGCCGCGCGGCGTAGCTCGCGAGCGTCTTCGTGAGCGTGATCTTCTCCACGTCGCCTCCCTCTCGCGCGGGATCGCCGCGCGTCTTCCCCGCAGCGTATCGAGTGCGGGGGAAGTGTGCTAGAGTTATCGACGGCCAAAGACCGCCGGTAGGGTTCGCAAGAATCCCGGAACGTCTGCGAGAGCAGAGACCAGCGCAGGTGCAGAACTCCTTGACCGGCGGGTTTCCCCCGGATTCATGAAGCTCCGTGCGTGCGCGCCGGAGCTTTTTTCGTTTCACGATGAGCTCCGACAGGCACGGCCCTCGATCGGCATCCGCCGCTCGGGTACAACAAGCTAGGGAGCGCCATGGCTACGAAGGACGCTACGGTCGCCGATCTTCAGCAGAAGTTTGAAGAGTCGGGCGCCGTTCTGCTGACTGAGTACCGCGGTCTCACGGTTGCTGAGCTGCGGGAACTCCGCAACAGCATCCGCGAGCACGCGACGTACGCTGTGGCGAAGAACACGCTGACCAAGATTGCGGCCAACAACGCCGGGATCACCGCATTCGATGACGAGCTCGCCGGTCCTTCGGCTCTCGCCTTCGTGCACGGTGACACCGTCGCGGTCGCCAAGGCTCTGCGTGACTTCGCCAAGGCACACCCTCTTTTGGTGGTAAAGGCTGGCTACTTCGATGGCAAGCCGCTTACCGCCGCTGAGGTAGGCAAGCTCGCCGATCTCGAGAGCCGCGAGGTGCTGCTGGCCAAGGCCGCAGGCGCCATGCAGGCCTCGCTCGTCGGTGCAGCACAGCTGTTCGCTGCCCTGCCCGCCAAGGCCGCACGCGGCTTCGGCGCGCTGCAGGAGAAGCAGGACGCGTAAGGAACGGCTCACGCCGTTTCACGTACAAAAACCCCGCCTGAGGCACGTCAGTGCCTGGGCAAACATCAAGGAGATACATCATGGCTAAGCTTTCGACTGAAGAGCTGCTCGAGCAGTTCAAGGAGCTCACCCTCATCGAGCTCTCCGAGTTCGTGAAGGCCTTCGAGGAGACCTTCGACGTCTCGGCTGCCGCTCCGGTTGCGGTTGCTGCTGCTCCGGCTGCCGGCGCTGCTGAGGCCGTCGAGGAGAAGGACGAGTTCGACGTCGTCCTCGAGTCGGCTGGCGACAAGAAGATCCAGGTCATCAAGGTCGTGCGCGAGCTGACCGGCCTGGGCCTGGGCGAGGCGAAGGCTCTCGTCGAGGAGGCTCCCAAGAACGTGCTCGAGGGCGCGAAGAAGGATGCCGCCGAGGAGGCCAAGGCGAAGCTCGAGGAGGCTGGCGCGGGCGTCAAGCTCGTCTAAGCTCTTCGCGATACGCGAATAGGGGGTCCGCTCTTCGGAGCGGGCCCCCTTGTGCATGTCCGGGGCCGGATCGGCGCCGCGCTGCCGCTCGGAGCTCGGAGCTCGGAGCTCGTCAGCGTCGGACCCCCGGCGGGGGACGAACCCCTGCTCGGACTACTCGGCGCGGGTCGCGTGGCGCGCAGCGCGGCGCCGGGCGCGGCCGGTCGGCTGCTGCGGCGGCACCTCGACGGGCGCGCTGTGATCGTGCACATCGGCGCGCACGCTGCTCAGCCGGCGGCGGCGGTCGCTCGTGCGCGCGAGGTCGCGGCGGAGGCGGCGATCGCCGTGGTAGAGGATCGCCTGCCAGTTGACCGTCGCGGTGGGATCGACGAGCGACTCCTGCTTCGCGCGCTTCGGCTTGATCGGCACGTAGAGCCAGCCGACGAGCCCGAGGCTCGCGTCGGCGATGGCCGCGCGGATGCCGATGTACGCGACGATCGCCCAGGCGGCCATGATCGCGTTGAAGGTGGCAAAGGCTGCGTTGCCCCAGTTCCCCACCGCGGAATCGCGCACCGCGGTGAGCACGGAGAAGCCCACGATGATGAAGGGCAGCGTGACGTACAGGCCGGGCGCCGCCGTGCGGCCCACGACCTTGGGCGTGCGCGCGAACGGGATCTTCGACCCGGTCGCGCCCTGCTGGAGCGACTTCAGCACGCCGGCGAGGTTCACGGGGAGCAGGATCAGGTTGAAACCGTAGATCCGGAAGATGTCGCCGAAGCGGTGCCCGCTCGCGCGGAGGTCGAGGCCCATCGAGATGAAGTACGGCAGCGCGGCCGCGATCACGAGGGGGCTGAGCAGCCGCGAGTCGAACGGGAAGAACAGCAGGAACAGGAGCCCGAAGCTCGCCCACGCGAGCGAGGACATGTAGTTGCTGCGCAGCAGCTTCTCCGTGAGGCGCACGCGGTCCGGGGTGTGCTTGCGCGCACGGATCATCTCGAAGAACTTCGGCATGATGAGCAGGCCGCCGTTGGCCCAGCGACGGCGCTGCACCACGAGCGAGCCGAAGTCGGGCGGCGTCGCACTGTAGCTCAGCCGCTCGGGATAGTTCTCGAGCGTCCAGCCGTGGAGTCCGAGGTCGATGCTCGACTCGGTGTCCTCGATGACGGTGCGATCCTGCACGTAGGTGGTGATCTCGAAGCCGCCGACCGTCTGCGTCACCGCGATGTCGTCGAGCGCGGCCGTGCGGATCACCGCGTTGGCGCCCACCCAGAAGGTCGCGCCGAAGTAGGTGAGGCCCTGGTGCTGGATGTGCTGCAGATCGGTCGTCGCCCCCGCGATCCGCTCGATGCGCGTGCTCGCGCCGCGGAACGAGGAGTACGGCGTCTGCGTCACCGCAACCCGCTCGTTCTCGGGCTGCTCGAGCAGGTACACGAGCCGCAGGCAGTACTCGCGCAGCAGCTGCGAGTCGGCGTCGAGCGTCAGGAGGTAGCGCGAGTCGGGGATCACGAGGTCGGCGCTCGCGGGATCCTCATCGACGCCGAGCTCCTCGAGGATCTGCTCGCCCGTCTCGCGCGCGATCCGGTAGTTCCCACCCATGAGCGAGATGTACGAGTTCAGGTTCATCGCCTTGTTCGGCTCCTGCGAGAGGGAGGCGTACTGCTTCCGCTCGAAGGAGCCGAGCTCGGCGCTGAAGATCCACACGAGGCGCTGGTGCAGCTGGCGCAGCCGCTCCCAGTCGGGCGCCGCGCCCTGATCGTGCGCGGCGTCGAGCGCGAGCCGCGTGAGGCGCAGGTCGTTCGAGAGCCCCAGCAGCACGTGCTCGGCGAAGAACTCGCCCATGTGCTCGTCGATCTCCTCGGTGCCGGCGAACGTGTCGAGCCAGGTCGCGGCGTCCGCGTAGGCATCGGCCGCCCGCTTCGCGTCCGCGGGGCTGGGCGTTGCTGGCGCCTCAGCGAGGAACGCGTCGAGCGCCGCCTGCGCTGACGCACGCGGCTCCTCGAGCTCCGCGGCGATCTCCCCGAGCAGGGAGCGCGTGCGCTCGAGGCGCGCGAGCGGCTCGCCCGTGAGTCCCTCGGCGCGATCGTCGATGAGCAGCACGATCCGGATGTCGGGGAACTCCTGGAGCGCGGCCGACCAGAGCGTGTACCGCACGACGTCGGGTTCCTCGTCGTAGCTCGGGATGAGCACCGTCACACGGTCGTCCGAGCGCGCGAAGTGCTCGTCGAGCAGGGCGCGCTCCACGCGGCGGTGCTCGCGGAACCGCACGAGCGCGCCGTAGCGCGCGGTGAGGTACATGATCGCCGAGAACGTGAGCGCCGTGACCGTGAGCCCGTAGACCCAGGTCTGCAGGTGGAAGACGAACGACTCCTTGGGGCCCTCGATGACCATGCGGATGATCGTCGTGAGCATGTAGAGGAACCAGGAGACGACCGTGATCACGATCGCGAGGCGCGCCCAGACGACGGCGGCGGGCGAGGGCCGCGAGGGCACGATCGCGAGCGGCTCGGCGCGGTGCTCCGCACCCCATTGCCTCCGGCGGGCACGCTGCTGGGACGATTCTGGCACGCGAACTCCTCCATCCCCAGCGGTGGCGCGCCACTCTCCCCGTGGCGCGACGCGCACTCGGGGGAAACCTGCCGATTCCGGGCCCGAGTGTGTCACCATGATCTTATCCGGGAGGCTGGCGATCGGGCGCCACCGAATATCTCCGGGGGTCCGGTCCCGATGTCCAAGCGGTGGGGAAGAATGTCGAAGTGGTTTCCGGGGCGACGGCTGTCGTGGCTGCGCCTGTCCATCCTGATCGTCGTGGTCGCCGCGCTCGCGTTCGGGGCCGTGTTCGGCTGGGGCTGGTGGCAGGATCAGCGCGAGGCGAGCGAGCAGCAGCCCTGGAGCGACGGCTACGTCGATGTCACGGCGACGCCGAGCTTCGCGTTCGAGAGCCCGGGCAGCGACGGGCCGAAGAACGTCGTGCTCGCCTTCGTCGTGGGCGATCCCGATGCGGCGTGCCGCCCCGCCTGGGGCGGGGTGTACGGCCTCGACGAGGCTGAGGACATGCTCGACCTCGACCGGCGGCTGGCGCGTCTGCGGAACCTCGGCGGCTCGGCCATGGTGTCGTTCGGCGGGCAGGCGAACTCCGATCTCGCGCTCGAGTGCACGGATGCCGGGAAGCTCGCCGACGGGTACCGCTCCGTGGTCGACCGCTACGAGCTCGCGAGCATCGACATGGACCTCGAGGGTGAGATGCTCGCCGACGCGGCCGCGGTCGAGCGCCAGGCGCGCGCAATCCGCGAGGTGCAGGCGGGCGCGAGCGACGGCCTCGACGTCTGGCTCACGCTGCCGGTGGCGCCCGACGGGCTCACGGCGGAGGGGCTCGACGCGGTGCGCAGCTACCTCGACGCCGGGGTCACCGTCGCGGGAGTGAACGCCATGACGATGAACTACAACTCCGGGCTCGACGAGCCGCTCATCGACACCGTCCGCGGAAGCCTCACCGCGATGCACGCGCAGCTCCGCTCGCTCGCGCAGGCCGCCGGCGTGCCGATGGGGGAGGCTACCGCGTGGAGCCGGATCGGCGCGACGCCCATGATCGGGCAGAACGACGTGCGCGACGAGGTGTTCACGCTCGCCGACGCCCGCGCGCTCTCGGCTTTCGCCGCGGAGAACGGGCTCGGCAGGCTCTCGATGTGGTCGCTCAACCGCGACCGCAGCTGCGACGCGAACTGGCCCGATCCGAAGCAGGTCTCCGACTCGTGCAGCGGCGTCGACCAGGGCGACGAGCGCTTCGCGCGCACGCTCGCGGGGGAGCGCCACGGTGCGATCGCGCAGATCGCGCCCTCCCCGCAGCCGGAGGCGCCCGCGCGCGGCGAGGTCGTCGACGATCCCGAGACGAGCCCCTACCCCGTCTGGAACGCCGACGCCGCGTACCCCGCCGAGACCAAGGTCGTGTGGCGCCGCAACGTCTACGAGGCGAAGTGGTGGACCCAGAACGAGCAGCCGGACGAGCCGACCGAGAGCGGAGCGCAGCCCTGGCGCCTCCTCGGCCCCGTGCTCCCGGGGGAGAAGCCGATCGAGCGGCCGCAGCTGCCCGCGGGCGTCTACCCGGCGTGGGACCACGGCACGGAGTACCGCCAGGGCGATCGCGTCATCTTCGACGGGATCGGCTACGAGGCCCGCTGGTGGACGAAGGGGGAGAGCCCGGACGCCGCGCTCGTGCTCCCGCAGAACTCGCCGTGGCGGGTGCTGAGCGATCGCGAAGTCGCCGAGGTGCAGTCGGCCGCCGCGGGCGAGTAACCGGGGGCGAGCGGGGGGATCCCGCGAATCGCGGCGGGAGCCTCGCATCCCGGGCGCGTCGGTGGTAGTGTTTTCGCCTGCTCCGTCGATCGCTTCCGTGCCCGCCCTGCGTGGACCGCGTCGATCCGTGCGCGACGAAAGGATCCTCGTGGCCCTCATCTCCCTGACCCTCCGGCACGCGAAACGGTACTGGCCGTTCGTGGTCGCCGTGCTCGTGCTGCAACTGCTGTCGACCATCGCCGCACTGTGGCTGCCGAGCCTGAACGCCCAGATCATCGACGACGGCATCGCCAAGGGCGACACCGGCTTCATCTGGCGCACGGGCGGCTTCATGCTCATCGTGTCGCTCGGCCAACTGCTCACCGCCGTCGTCGCCGTGTACTTCGGTGCGCGCACCTCCATGGGGATCGGCCGCGACCTCCGCCGCGAGGTGTACCGCAAGGTCGACTCGCTCAGTACGCTCGAGGCCACGAAGTTCGGCGCGGGCACGCTCATCACCCGCGGTACGAACGATGTGCAGCAGATCCAGATGCTCGTGCTCATGGCGCTCAACTTCATGGTCTCGGCGCCGATCATGGCGATCGGCGGCGTCATCATGGCGCTCCGCGAGGACGCCGGGATGTCGTGGCTCGTCTGGGTCTCGGTCGCGGTGCTCGCGGTGATCGTGAGCTTCCTCGTGTGGCTCCTGCTCCCGCTCTTCCGCACGATGCAGGACCGGGTCGATGCGATCAACAGCGTGCTCCGCGAGCAGATCATGGGCATCCGCGTCGTGCGCGCGTTCGTCCGCGAGAACTTCGAAGCCGATCGCTACGAGACCGCCAACCGCAACATCACCGACGTGTCGGTGCGGGTCGGCAACATCTTCGTGCTCATGTTCCCCGTGATCATGATGGTGCTCCACGTCGCGACCGCCGCCGTGCTCTGGTTCGGCGGGCACCGGGTCGAGGCCGGCATCGTACAGGTCGGCTCGCTCACCGCCTTCCTGCAGTACCTGCTGCAGATCCTCATGGCCGTGATGATGGGCGTCTTCATGACGATGATGATCCCCCGCGCGGTGGTGTGCGCCGAGCGCATCCGCGAGCTTCTCGACACCGAGTCGACGCTCACCTTCCCGACCGCCGAGACGCAGCCGACCCCGCAGGCCGGGCGCATTGAGTTCTCCGGTGTGAGCTTCGGCTTCCCGGGGGCCGAGCAGCCCGTCATCCGCGATGCGAGCTTCGTCGCCGAGGCGGGGAAGACCACCGCGATCATCGGCTCGACCGGCGCGGGCAAGACCGTGCTCCTCAACCTCATGCTGCGTCTCTACGATGCGCAGGACGGCTCGATCACGATCGACGGCGCCCCGGTCTCGGCGCTCACCCGCGCGCAGCTCGCGGAGACGATCAGCCTCGTGCCGCAGCGGCCCTACCTGTTCTCGGGCACGATCGCCTCGAACCTCCGCTTCGGCAAGGCCGACGCGGAGGATGAGGAGCTGTGGCACGCGCTCCGCGTCGCGCAGGGCGAGGACTTCGTCCGTGAGAAGGAGCTGGGACTCGAGGAGCCCGTCTCGCAGGGCGGCACGAGCGTGTCCGGCGGCCAGCGCCAGCGCCTGTCGATCGCGCGGGCGCTCGTCGCGAAGCCGCACGTGTACCTGTTCGACGACTCGTTCTCCGCGCTCGACGTGGCCACCGACGCCCGACTGCGGGCGGCGCTGCCGAGCGCGACGCAGGGGGCGACCACGATCATCGTGGCGCAGCGCGTCTCCACGATCACGGAGGCGGACCAGATCCTCGTCGTCGAGGCGGGGGAGATCGTCGGACGCGGCACCCACGAGGAACTCCTCGAGACCAACGGGGTGTACCAGGAGATCGTTCGATCGCAGCTCGAAGAGGCGGAGGCGGCGTAATGGCCACGAAGGACCGGAAGTCCGCGAAGTCCGCGGCCGTCGAGGAGTTCGAGCTTCCCGACGATTACCAGCCCGACAACGACGACTGGACGGGCGGCCAGCCCACGAAGAAGGCGAAGCACTTCTGGCCTGCGGCCAAGCGCCTCGTCGGCCTGCTCGCACCCGAGAAATGGCTCTTCGCGCTCGTGGTGCTGCTCGTCATCGGCTCGGTCGTGCTCACCGTGATCGCTCCGAAGATCCTCGGCCAGGCGATGGACGTGATCTTCAACGGCATCCTCGGGAAGGACCTGCCGAGCGGCGTGCCGCTCGACCAGATCATCTCGGTCGCGCGCGACCGGGGCGAGAACCAGTTCGCCGACATGCTCGAGGGCTCGGGCGTCGTGCCCGGCCAGGGCATCGACTTTGGGCTCCTTGGCCGCCTCATCCTCGTCGTGCTCGGACTCTACCTCATTGCGTCCTTCCTGATGTGGCTCCAGGGCTTCCTGCTGAACAAGCTCGTCATGCGGGTCGTCTACCAGCTCCGCCAGGACATCGAGGCGAAGATCAACCGCCTCCCGCTGAGCTTCTTCGACGGACGCCAGCGCGGCGACGTGCTCTCGCGCGTCACGAACGACGTCGACAACATCCAGCAGGCGCTGCAGCAGGCGCTCTCCCAGCTCGTGCAGTCGCTCCTCACCGTGATCGGCATCACCGCCATGATGTTCGTCGTGTCGTGGCAGCTCGCCCTGATCGCCCTGATCGCGCTGCCCCTCTCGGGGATCATCGCGGGCGTCGTCGGCGTGCGCGCGCAGAAGCTCTTCGTGGCGCAGTGGAAGTACACGGGCGATCTCAACGGGCACATCGAGGAGTCGTTCACCGGCCACGAGCTCGTGCGCATCTTCAACCGTGACGCCGAGATGACCGAGGAGTTCGACCGCCGCAACGAGGGGCTCTTCGCCGCGGCGTACCGCGCGCAGGCGCTCTCCGGCACGATCATGCCGGCGATGCAGTTCGTGCAGTACCTCAGCTACGTGCTCATCGCGGTGGCGGGCGCGCTCCGCGTCACGGCCGGTCAGATGACGCTCGGTGACGTGACCGCGTTCATCCAGTACTCGCGCGAGTTCGCGCAGCCCATCGGCGAGATGGCGGGCATGGCGAACATGCTCCAGTCGGGCGTCGCCTCGGCGGAGCGCACCTTCGAGCTGCTCGACGCCGATGAGCAGGATCCCGACACCGCCGAGGCGGATCTGCCGGAGCGCACCGACGGGCACGTCGTGTTCGACGGCGTGAGCTTCAGCTACGACCCCGAGCAGCCGCTCATCGAGGACCTGTCGCTCGAGGCGAGCCCCGGGCACACGGTCGCGATCGTCGGGCCGACGGGCGCGGGCAAGACCACCCTCGTGAACCTCGTGATGCGCTTCTACGAGCTCGACGGCGGGCGGATCCTGCTCGACGGTGTGGACATCACGAAGCTCTCGCGCGCGGAGCTCCGCGGCCACGTCGGCATGGTGCTCCAAGACGCGTGGCTCTTCGACGGCACGATCCGCGAGAACATCCGCTACGGGCGGCTCGACGCGAGCGACGAGGAGGTCGTCGCCGCGGCGCAGGCCACCATGGTCGACCGCTTCGTGCGCCAGCTCCCCGAGGGCTATGACACCGTCATCTCGGAGAACGGCTCCTCGCTCTCGGCGGGCGAGCGGCAGCTGCTCACGATCGCGCGCGCGTTCATCGCGAACCCGTCGCTGCTCATCCTCGACGAGGCGACCTCCTCGGTCGATACCCGCACCGAAGTGCTCGTGCAGCAGGCGATGAGTGCGCTCCGTACGGACCGCACCTCCTTCGTGATCGCGCACCGGCTCTCCACGATCCGCGATGCCGACACGATCCTCATGATGGAGCGCGGCAAGATCGTCGAGCAGGGCACGCACGAGGAACTCCTCGCGCGGCGCGGCGCGTACTACGCGCTGCACCAGGCGCAGTTCGCGGGAGAGGTGGACGAGACGCACCTCGAGGAGCAGCTCACGGGGAGCGTGGCCGTGGTCACCGGCTCCGTCGCCGTTCCGCCGGACGCCGAGTCGGGGGAGCCCCGGCCCGAGTAGGGCCGCACGCCCCACGTGCGCAGCAGGACGCCCCGGCCCCGGCCGGGGCGTCCTGCTCTGCCGTGCGAAAAATCCTGGACATGATCCAGACTTCTCGCTAACATCGGCCCTGGCGCGTCTGCGCTCAGGGGGACCGCGCTGCGGCGGGGAGAGGAAGCACAGATGCGATCAGGCATGTTCCGAGGACTGACGGCGTGCGCGGTGATCCCGCTGCTCGTCCTGCTGGGAGGGCCCGTGGCCCACGCGCAGGAACCCGAGCCCGAGTCTCCCGTGACGACGCTGACCGATCGGCTCGTCGAGGCCGCGGAGACGGGCGCCTCCGGCGCTGCCGAGCTCGCCGAGGCCGCCGCGCTCCCGGTCGAGGGCGGCGGCAGCCTGCAGACCGACGAGGCCGAGCGCGTCGTGGCGACCGTGCTCTTCGCCCAGACGCCTGACGAAGCGACGCTCGCGGCTCTCGCCGAGCTCAGCATCGTGGACGAGGTGCTCACGATCTTCCCTGCGGCGACGATCCGCGTGGACCCCGCAACGCTCTCGGACGTCGAGGCGCTCCCAGGCGTGCTGAGCGCGACGCCCGCGCTGAAGCCCTTCACCGGCGCGGAGCTGCGCTCGGCGACCGCGGGCGGGGCCCAGACGCTGCGCGCGGAGGCCGACGCGTCGCTCGCCGCCCCGGCCGAGCGCTGCACCCCCGTGCCGATCGAGGCGGACGGGCCGCTGCGCTCCGCCGAGGCGCGCGAGCTCTTTGGGGTGGACGGCGCCGGTGTCACCGTCGGCGTGATCTCCGATTCCTTCGGCTCGGTCGCGTCCCCCACGTCCTGGGCTGACGACGTCGCCTCGGGCGCGCTCCCCGGCGCCGACAACCCGTGCGGCTACACGACGCCGGTCGAGATCGTCTCCGACGCCGTCGGCGGCTCGGACGAGGGGCGCGCGATGGCGCAGCTCGTGCACGGCGTCGCGCCGGGCGCGCGGATCCTCTTCGCGGATGCGGGGCGGAACGACCTCGAGATGGCGATGAACATCTCGGCGCTCGTCGAAGCGGGAGCCGACATCATCGTCGACGACATCACCTGGCCGCAGGAGACCGCGTACCAGCAGGGCTTCATCTCGGGCGCGATCGAGGACGCCAAGGTCCAGGGTGTGGCGTACTTCACCTCGGCCGGCAACTCGACGGGCGTGGGCTCGGAGGGTGAGTCCGCGGGGCGCCCGATCTCCTCGTGGAGCACTTCCGCCTACCGCCCCACCGATTGCCCGAGCTGGCTCGCGCAGGGCGCGGGCGACCCGCTCGAGGGCGCGACCGGCATCGACTGCCTCGACTTCGATCCGGATCCGACCGTCGAGACGCCCTACGACACGCTGACGCTCGATGGGGAACCGGGCGATCCCGACGCCAATCTGCGGGTGCTCGGCTCGATCGCCGAGCCCTTCCTCGGGATCACGACGGCGTACGAGTGGCGTTTCTACCAGGTGGACCCCGGCGCGAGCGACCCCGCGCTGATCGCCGTCGTGCCCCAGCTGAGCCCGTACTACCCGGGCGCGACCGGCGCGGTGACCGCCGCGGCCGGATCGGAGATCCGCGCGGTGATGGTGCGCACCCGGCACGACGCTGCGGCCCCGGCGCCCGCCGTGCTCTTCTCGTTCCTGCGCGGGGGCGACTCGATCACCTCGCGGGCCCACCTCGGCGACGGCGCGGGCGATCTCGTCGGGCCGACGACCTTCGGGCACGCGGCCGACGGCTCCGCGGTGAGCGTGGCCTCGCTCGACTGGGAGGACCCCACGAGCCTGCGCCCCTACAGCTCGCTCGGTCCGGCCACGCTGTACTTCGAGCCCGTGCGCTTCACACCGGACGGGCCCGCGCTCCCCTCAGCTCCGCTCCCGAGCCCGGTCGTCGTGAACACACCGAACCTCGCATCGGTCGACGGCACGCAGACCACCTTCTTCGCCGGGGAGCCCGGGGACGCGGAGTTCCGCTTCTTCGGCACCTCGGCCGCCGCGCCGAACGCCGCGGCCGTCGCCGCACTCGGCAAGTCCTACGCCCCGGGAATCTCGGGGGCGGATCTCACCGCGCGCGTGCTGGAGACGGCACGCGGCACCGCGGAGGGCGGTCCGGTGAACCCGTACACGGCCGCCGGGTTCTCGGACGCGACCGTGTTCGGCGAGGGCATCGTCGACGCCGTCGGCCTGCTGGGCGCGCTGCCCGCGGCGCCCGCCACCCCGTCGGGGCTGCGCACGACCGAGGTGACCGCCGAGCGCATCGCCGTCGCGTGGGCGCCCGTTGCCGATGCGACGGCCGTGCGCGCCGAGCTGATCCCCGCCGCGGCGGAGACGCGGGCGGCAGGCGATGCCCCGCTGAGCCTCCCCGCTCCCGCGACCTCGGCGGTGTTCGAGGGCCTTGCTGCCGATACGGCGTACACCGTGCGCGTCACGGCCGAGAACGCGGTCGGCGCGACGCGCAGTGCGACGCTCGAGGTGCGCACGGCCGCCGTCGCTCCGGAGCCGAAGCCCGAGCCGGAGCCGGAGCCGAAGCCCGAGCCGAAGCCCGAACCGGCTCCCGCGCCGAACGCGGCGAAGCCCCCGCTCGCGCAGACCGGTGGCGCGTCGACGCTGCCCTGGCTGCTCGCGGGTGGCGGGCTGCTCATTCTCGGCGCCGCTGTGGTCGCGGTCGTCGCGGCGCGCTCCCGCGCGCGGGCTCGGACCGCGGATGCGGTGAGCGGTGCGACCGATGCCGACGAGGCGCGCCCGGGTGACGCGCCGCGCGAGACGGGCGAATAGTCCGCTACACTGGAACGGCTCCCTACGTGGCGCTATCTCGAGGAACTCCCCCAGGTCGGAAACGAAGCAAGGGTACTCGGGCTCTAGCGGGTACGTAGGGAGTCTTTTCGTTTCCCGGCGCTCCGCGGATCAGGCGGGGGAGCCGGGCTCCTCGTGGCGCGGCCACGCTTCGGCGAGCTTCGTGAGGAGTCGCGCGAGTTCGGTGCGCTCCGCGGGGTCGAGCGCTGCGAGCGCCGCGCTGGCCTCGGCCCGCTGGCGGCCGCGGAAGCCGTGCACCGCGTCCTCGCCCGCGGGTGCGATCCGCACGCGGGTGCGGCGGGCGTCCTCCGGGTCGGCCTCCCGGGCCGCGAAGCCGCGCTCGACGGCCTGCTGCACGAGGCGCGAGGCGCGGGGCTGGTCGACGCCGATCTCGCCCGCGATCTCGTTGACGGTGAGCGGTTCCGTGGCGTGCGCCAGTGTGCTGAGCAGGCGGAGCAGGGCGGGGCCGCCGAACCCTCCGCGTGGGCCGCGTGCTCCCGGGCCCCGCGCGCCGTGCTCGCCGCCCGCGCGGCCGGCCCAGGGGTCGCCATGGCCCTCGTCGTCGCCACGGCCCTCGGGGCCGCCCGCGAGTCGGGGGTCGGTCCCGTGCGACCCGGGGAAGCCCCCGGGGCCGTGCGCGCCCGGGAAGCCGCCCGGGCCGCCGTGGCGTCGTCCGCCGCGTGCGCCGCGGAGCCGGGCGAGCGCAGCGATGACCGCGTCGGTCTCCGCGATGGCTGAGGGATCGTGCTCGGGAGCCGGATCGTGCGCGAGGGGGTCCATGCTGAGAATTTTACATGCACCTTGACATGTATGTATTTCCATGTCACCATACATATACATGCACAGTGACATATATCGCGGGCAGGGGCCCGCACGAAAGGACATGCAGATCATGCAGAACCCAGACTTCATTCATCCCGCGGACCCCGCTCAGCCGACCGCGTCCAACGACCCCACCGTTCCCGAAGCCCTCACGGGCGCCGACGCCGACGCGCCGCGCTCCCTCGCCTCCTGGCTCCGCATCGCCGAAGCGATGATCGCTCGGGAGCGGGCCACGGCGCTCGCCGCCGCGGGCGTCACCCGAGGCGAGTTCCGGATCCTGAGCGGGCTCGCCGCCGACGAGCTTCCGGAGCGCCTGCGCGAGCGGCTCGCCCGCGGGGGCAAACGGCTCTTCGAACTCGAGGCGCGCGGCTGGATCGCCGCCACCGCCGACGGGTGGGAGCTCACCGAGGCCGGCGAGACCGTGCGCGAGCGCGCCGCTGCGGCGCTCAGCGCGGCGGATCTCCGCATCTCGGAGAGCGTCCCCGCCGCTGAGCTCGAGGCGGCGCGCGCCACGCTCGAGTCGCTCGCCCGGGAGCTCGGGTGGACCGAGGGGCTCCGCCTTCCGCGTCGCGGCCCGCGCGGGCACCGCGGCCACGGAGGCCCGCGCGGCCACCGCGGTCACCGAGGTCACCGCGGTCACGGCCACCGTGAGCACATGCACCCCGGGCACGACCACGGTGACCACGACCATGGTGGTCACTGCCACCGTGGGCATATGCACCCCGGTCACGACTTCCGCGGTCACGAGCATCGCGGTCACGACCACCGCGGCCGTGGCGCCGGGTCCGAGTGCCGGCACCCGCAGGCGGATCACCACCCGCACTCCGGGCACTTCCCGCAGCCCCACACCGGGCACTTCCCGCACCCGCACGACGGGCACCGCCCGCACCCGCGGGGCTTCGAACGCGGCTTCACCGCGGGCTTCGCTGCGGCACGACGCGCGGAGGATCGGGGCTGATCCCGATCCCGAGCCGGCCGTGAGGGATCTTCAGCGCGGCCCGGCGACGGCGGCCCGGTTCCGGAGTTTCTTCGGACCGGGCCGCCGTTCGCGCGCCCCCGCTGAGTCGCCCATGGGCGGCCGCATAGACTGAAGGCTGTGGCAGCGAGCATCTACCTGACGTCGGCTGAGGGCCGGACCGGCAAGAGCGCCGTCGCGCTGGGAGTGCTCGATGCGCTCCGCGCCGACGCTCCGCGAGTGGGCGTGTTCCGCCCCCTGATCCGCTCGGCGAGCGAGCCCGACCGCGTGCTCGAGATGCTCCTGCGCCGCGCGACCGCAGACGTGCCCTACGCCGACTGCGTGGGCGTCACCTACGACGACGCGCACGCCGATCCCGACGCCGCCATGGCCCGGATCGTCGCCGCCTACCAGGCCCTCCGCGCCCGCTGCGACGCGATCGTGGTGGTCGGCTCCGACTTCACGGACGTCGCGGCGCCCACCGAGCTCGCGTTCAACGCCCGCATCGCGGCGAATCTCGACACCCCCGTGCTCCTCGTGCTCGGCGGCCGCTCCTCCGACGAGGCCGAATATCTCGGCCAGCAGGTTGCCCGCACCCCCGCCGAGATCGCGCAGCTCGCAGAGCTCGGGCTCGTCGAGCTCCAGGCCGAGCACGCCACGGTGCTCGCGGCACTCGTGAACCGCGCCGATCCCGAGCGGCTCGCGGAGATTGATCGCGCCGTCACCGGCGTGCTGCCCGCGGGAGTGCCCGTCTGGTCGGTTCCGGAGGAGCTGCTGCTCGTCGCGCCGCCCGTATCCGAGGTGCTCGCGGCCGTCGACGGCACGCTCGAGCGCGGATCGGGCGAGCTCCTCGCCCGCGAGGTCCGCGACGTGGTCGTCGCCGGGATGTCGATGGAGAACGTGCTCCCGCGGCTGCTCGAGGGATCCGTCGTCGTGATCGCCGCCGACCGCTCCGAGACGCTCCTCGCGGTGACGATGGCCCACGAGGCGCCGACCTTCCCCACGATCGCCGCCGTTGTGCTGAACGGTGAATTCGCCCTCCCCGCGGACGTCTCGCGGCTGCTCG
Organism: Leucobacter sp. PH1c; assembly: GCF_000633415.1. Taxonomy (GTDB): domain Bacteria; phylum Actinomycetota; class Actinomycetes; order Actinomycetales; family Microbacteriaceae; genus Leucobacter. The sequence goes on from NZ_AYMV01000010.1 coordinate 63,357, forward strand.
ACGGGATCGACTCGACGCTCCCGATCATCCGCACCCACTCGGGCACCTTCGACACGGTGCGCCGCATCTCGTCCGCGCGCGGGCTCCTCACCGAGGAGTCGCCGGCCAAATTCGATACGGCGCTCGCGCTCTTCGCGCAGCACGTCGACACGGCCACCCTCCGTGAGCGGCTGCGCCTCCACCGGGGCGGCGTGCGCACGCCCGTGATGTTCGCCTACGAATTGTTCGACCGCGCGGCCGCGGCCGACTCGCACATCGTCCTCCCCGAGGGCCACGACGACCGGATCCTCCGCGCCGCGAGCACGCTGCTCGCCCGCGGAACCGCGCGCCTCACGCTCCTCGGCGACGCCGCCGCGATCCGCAAGCGCGGTGGCGAGCTCGGCCTCGCGCTCGACGCCGCCCAGATCATCGACCCGCTGCGCGCCCCCGAGCGCGAGCGCTTCGCCGCGGAGTACGCGCGCCTCCGCGCGCACAAGGGCGTCACACCCGAGCAGGCGTGGGACATCATGGCCGACGGCAGCTACTTCGGCACCATGATGGTGCAGCTCGGCCTCGCCGACGGGATGGTGTCGGGGGCCGCGAACACGACGGCGCACACGATCCGGCCGAGCCTCGAGTTCATCAAGACGAAGCCGGGCGTCTCGGTCGTGTCGAGCGTGTTCTTCATGGGGTTGCGCGACCGGGTGCTCGTCTACGGCGACTGCGCCGTGAACCCGGATCCCACCGCGGCCCAGCTCGCCGACATCGCGATCTCCTCCGCCGAGACGGCCGCCCAGTTCGGCGTCGAGCCGCGCATTGCGATGCTCTCCTACTCGACGGGCGAGTCCGGCTCCGGAGCCGACGTCGACAAGGTCCGCGAGGCGACCGCGCTCGCCCGCGCCGCGCGCCCCGATCTGCTGATCGAGGGGCCGATCCAGTACGACGCGGCGAGCGATCCCGCGACGGGCGCCTCCAAGATGCCGGGCTCCGAGGTGGCGGGCCGCGCGACGGTCTTCATCTTCCCCGACCTCAACACGGGCAACAACACCTACAAGGCCGTGCAGCGCTCGGCGGGCGCGGTCGCCGTCGGGCCCGTGCTGCAGGGGCTCAACAAGCCCGTGAACGACCTCTCGCGCGGCGCGACGGTCGCCGACATCGTGAACACCGTCGCCATCACGGCGGTGCAGGCCGGTATGCGAGAGGACGCGGGCGCATGAGCAAGATCCTCGTCATCAACAGCGGATCCTCCTCTTTCAAGTACCAGCTCATCGACCCCGAGAGCGGGGAGCGGCTCGCGAGCGGGCTCGTCGAGCGGATCGGCGATTCCCTCGGGCGCGTGAAGCACCGCTGCGCCGGGGAGACGCTCGAGGAGGAGCTGCCGATCCCGGACCACACGGCAGGCTTCGCAGAGATGGAGCGCGCCTTCGAGCGCGCCGGGCAGCCGCTCGACGGCTCAGCGCTCGCCGCAGTGGGCCACCGCGTCGTGCAGGGCGGCGACGAGTTCTTCGAGCCCACGATCATCGACGACCGCGTCGCGGAGCGGATCCTCGCGCTCGGCGTGCTCGCCCCGCTCCACAACCCGGCGCACCACCAGGCCATCGTGGCGGCCCGCGCGACGTTCCCCGACGTGCCGCACGTCGCCGTGTTCGACACGGCCTTCCACCAGACCATGCCGCCCGCCGCGTACACCTACGCGATCGACCGCCGCGTTGCCGCGGAGCACGGCATCCGCCGCTACGGTTTCCACGGGACCTCCCACCAGTACGTCTCGGCCCGTGCCGCGCGGTTCGTCGAGCGGCCGCTCGCCGAGCTCAAGCAGATCGTGCTCCACCTCGGCAACGGCGCGTCGATGTGCGCGGTCGACGGGGGGCGCTCGGTCGACACCTCGATGGGGCTCACCCCGCTCGAGGGGCTCGTGATGGGCACCCGATCGGGCGATCTGGATCCCTCGATCCTCTTCCATCTCCACCGCGAGGCCGGGCTCGACGTCGACGCGCTCGACCGTCTCCTCAACTCGGAATCGGGGCTGCGCGGGCTCGCCGGCACGGGCGACTTCCGCGACGTGCGCGCGGCGGCGGACGCGGGCGACGCGCAGGCCCAGCTCGCGATCGATGTGACGACCCACCGGATCCGGCACTACCTCGGCGCCTACCTCGCCGCGCTCGGCGGGGCCGACGTGATCTCGTTCACGGCGGGTGTCGGCGAGAACAACGCCGCGCTGCGGGCGGGCGTGTGCGCGGGGCTCGAGTGGTTCGGGATCCGGCTCGACGCCGCGCTCAACGAGGCCGCGTCCGGGGTTGCCGAGCCGCGCCGGATCAGCACGCCGGACTCCCGGGTCGCCGTTCTCGTGGTCCCCACCGACGAGGAAGCCGAGATCGCGCGGCAGACCTGGGGGCTCGTCGGCGCCGCCGCCTGAGCAGGCACCCGGTTCCAGGCCGAATGTCTGCGGTCGCGGGTACCATTGATCTCGTGGTTGCCGCACTCTATCGCCGTTATCGGCCCGAAGCCTTCGCCGAGATGATCGGACAGTCCCAGGTGACTGATCCGCTGATGACCGCGCTCCGCAGCGGTCGCATCGGCCACGCCTACCTGTTCAGCGGCCCGCGCGGCTGCGGCAAGACGACCTCCGCGCGCATTCTCGCGCGCTGCCTGAACTGCGCGGAGGGGCCGACGGACACTCCGTGCGGTGTCTGCCCGAGTTGCGTCGAGCTGAGCCGCGACGGCGGGGGATCGCTCGACGTGGTCGAGATCGACGCCGCGAGCCACGGCGGCGTGGACGATGCGCGCGATCTGCGCGAGCGCGCGGTCTTCGCGCCCGCCCGCGACCGCTTCAAGATCTTCATCATCGATGAGGCGCACATGGTCACGCCGGGCGGCTTCAACGCGCTGCTCAAGATCGTGGAGGAGCCGCCGCCGCACGTGAAGTTCGTCTTCGCGACCACGGAGCCGGACAAGGTGATCGGCACGATCCGCTCGCGCACCCACCACTACCCGTTCCGGCTGATCGCGCCAGGGACCCTCATCGACTACGTGCAGTCGCTCTGCGACAGCGAGGGCGTGCAGGTCGAGCCCGGCGTGCTGCCCCTCGTGGTGCGCGCGGGCGGTGGTTCGGTGCGCGATACGCTCTCGATCCTCGACCAGCTCATCGCCGGTTCCGAGACCGCGCTCGTCACGGCGGAGCGCGCGGCTGGCCTGCTGGGCTTCACGCACACCGAGCTTCTCGATGACGTGGTCACGGCCTTCGGCACGCACGATCCCGCGGCGGCATTCCAGGCGACGGACCGCGTGGTGCAGACGGGGCAGGATCCGCGACGCTTCGTCGAGGATCTGCTGGAGCGCCTCCGCGATCTGATCGTGGTCGGCGCGACCTCGGTCGATGGTGCGGCGGCGGTGTTCCGCGGCGTGCCGCAGGACCAGCTCACCCGCATGTTCGAGCAGGCGCAGCGCTTCGCGCCAGGCGAGCTCTCCCGCACCGCCGATGTGGTGAGCGCGGCGCTCGACTCGATGGCCGGAGCGACCGCGCCGCGGCTGCAGCTCGAGCTGATGGTCGCCCGCGTGCTCGTGCAGGCCGGGGCGAGCGGTGCTGCCGGCGCCCAGACCCAGCCGCCTGCCGCGGCTCCGGCCTCGGCTTCCGTGCCCGCCACGTCGGCGCAGCAGCCCGCTGCTGCCGGATCCATGCCACAGCGCGCCCCGCACGCGACGGCACAGCCCGCGGCGCCCGCCGCTGCTCCCGCGCCTGCCCCTGCCCCCGCGGTGAACCCGCTCTCCGCCGTTGCGGCGGCGCGGAGTGCGGCCGCTGCTCCTGCTCCTGCTCCTGCTCCTGCCGCCGCGCCCGCGGCCCCGTCCGCTCCCGCGGAGCCCGCGGTTCCGAACGCGGCGCAGACCGCGGCCTCCATCCGCGAGTTCCTCCGCGAGGACTCGGCGGGGGCGACGCCCGGCACCGCCGCGGCTGAGCCTGCCGCGGCTGAGCCCGCTCCGGCTGCGGAGGCTCCTGCCGCGCCCGCTCCGGCCGCCGACGCTGCTCCCGCCGCCGATGCTGCTCCCGCCGCCGCCCCGGCTGCGGAGGTTCCCGTCGCGCCCGCGCCCGCGCCCGCCCGTCCCGCGGACGGCTCGACGCCGCACCCCAACGCGGGTGCCGCAGCGTTCGGGCGTCCCATCTCCGACGTGCTCAGTGCGGCGCAGATCGAGAGCATCGGCAGCGAGCCCACCGCCCCGCAGGCGCGGCCCGCTACACCCCAGGCCGAGCGCCCGGTGGCCGCGACGGGCGGAGCGGCCGCTTCGAGCACCGAGACCGGCCCGGCCGGTCTCGTGGACGCCGCAGCAGGCCCCGCCGAGGTCAACGCCGAGGCCGCAGAGGGCGGCGCCGAGACGGGCGAGCACGCCGAGGAGAGCGGCGAGGCCCCCGGCTTCGACGACCTGGTCGAGCTCTGGCCCGAACTGCTCGAGGAGATCCTCGAAGCGGACCGTGACGCCTGGAACGCCGTCTCGCCGGTCGTTCCCGTCGCGCTCGACGGCGACGTGCTGACCGTGGGCCTCGCCTCCGAGTCCGACCTCGCCGCGTTCAAGGCCGCGGGCGCCGGTCCGCTCCGCGAGACGATCCTCTCGGCCGTCGGCATCAGCGTGAAGTACAAGCCGACCCGGGTCGCCTCCGTGAACGGGGGCGCGCAGAGCACCGCGCGCGAGCCCCAGTCCGCCGCCGACGCAGAGGAGCCCCACCGAGGGGCCTCCCCAGCCGCTTCCGCCCAGTCGCCGCAGTCCCCGGCCCCGCAGTCGTCGGCACCGCAGTCGTCGGTCCCGCAGCCGTCCCAGCCGGGTGACGCGGCGGCCGCGCTGGATCCCGTAGCCCGCGCTGCCGCGCGCCTGAACGGGCTCGGCCCCGCACTCGCGGCCCCCGCGTGGGCGGATCCGATGCCCGCGGCTCCGGCGGCTTCGGCGGCTTCGGCGGCGTCCGTGCCGGCACCGGCACCGGCACCGGCGCCCGCTGCCCCGGCTCCGGCCGCGCAGATGCCCAGTGACTCGGCGCCCGTGGCCGCACCGGCTGCCGCCGATCCCGCGGCCCCGGCAGACCCCGCTGTCGCGTCCGATCCCGCGCCAGCTTCCGAGCCTGTGCCCGCGTCTGATCCGGCACCCGCGTCTCATTCGGCGCCCGAGGCCCCGGCTGGCGGAGCGGATCCGTCAGCGCAGCCGCAGAGCCAGAACCCGGGGGAGCGCCCATCCGCGGACACGGCACCTGCTGCACCTGCTGCACCTGCTGCACCGGTCGCACCGGCCGCATCGGCGACCGGTGCGACCGCGCGCGGCGGGGCGGAGCCGCAGCGCGGCACCGCGATCCCGAGCGACCCCTACGCGGGCGGTGATCCCTACGGGGAAGCCGATGCCGCGCCGAGCGACGAGTACGAGGACGCCTATGGCGACCCCTACGGCTCGGCCCCGGCGACGGGCCGCGCGCCCGCGGCTCCCACGTCGCCTGCCGGCCAGCCTGCCGCACCCGCGGCTCCCGCGCCGGCAGCGCCGCGCACCGAAAGCGGAGCTCCAGGGGCATCCGGGACCGCACCCGGGGCCGGGCGCCCGGAGCCCACGGAGTCCGCGCTAGCGGGAAGCCCCGCCGCCGCGCCGGGGTCCGCGCCCGAGGACGGGGACGCCGCGAAGCGCACCGCCCCCGCATTCACGCGCTACGGCGAGGCCGTCGTGCGCGAGGTGCTCGGCGCGCGCTTCGTCGAAGAGCTCCCGCTCCCGCCCCGCTAACGCCCTACACTGAAGCCCGTCGCACTCCGTGCGACGCACGGCGCGCTCGCCGCGCCGCCCAACCGAGGAGGTACGCCCGTGTACGACGGAATCGTCCAGGACCTGATCGACGAGTTCGGGCGCCTCCCCGGCATCGGCCCGAAGTCGGCGCAGCGCATCGCGTTCCACATCCTCCAGACGCAGCACTTCGACGTCTCCCGCCTCGCCGAGCTGCTCAGCGAGGTGCGCGAGAAGGTGCGGTTCTGCGCCGTATGCGGCAACATCACCGAGCAGGAGGAGTGCTCCATCTGCCGGGACCCCCGGCGCGACCACACCCTCATCTGTGTCGTCGAGGAGCCGAAAGACGTCGTCGCGATCGAGCGCACCCGCCAGTTCCGCGGCGTCTACCACGTGCTCGGCGGGGCGATCAGCCCGATCGACGGCATCGGCCCCGACGACCTTGCGATCCCCGCGCTCATGCGCCGCCTCGGCGCAGCCGAGATCCGCGAAGTCATCATCGCCACTGACCCGAACCTCGAGGGCGAGGCAACCGCCGCCTACCTCTCCCGCCTGCTCACGAGCATCGAGGTCCCCGTCTCGCGGCTCGCCTCAGGCCTGCCGGTCGGCGGCGACCTCGAATTCGCCGACGAGGTGACGCTCGGGCGCGCATTCGAGGGGCGCCGCAAGGTCGAGTAGCCCGGCGCCGCCCTGCGGAGGCCCGCAGCACCCGCGGACGCCCGCGCCACACCGCGGAGGCCAGCTCCGCCCCGCCCCGCCTCACCCCGCCCCACCCCGTCTCCCTTTCCTCGGAGAAATCCGATTTCTCGGAGGCACAGCCCGAAAAACCTCCGAAGTTCGCGATATCTCCGAGGGGATCGGCGCCCGAACCCGGCGGACATACGCTTCGCGATAGACTGGCCTCTCGCGTTCGCATTTGAGGAGGAACCCGCGTGGCATTGATCGTGCAGAAGTTCGGGGGCTCGTCGGTTGCCGATGCGGAGAGCATCAAGCGCGTCGCCAAGCGGATCGTCGATACCCGCCGTGCCGGCAACGACGTCGTCGTCGCGGTCAGCGCGATGGGCGACACCACTGACGAGCTGCTCGATCTCGCCGCAGAGTGCACCCCGATCCCGGCACCCCGTGAGCTGGACATGCTGCTCACCGCAGGCGAGCGCATCTCCATGGCGCTCCTCGCGATGACCATCAAGGGGATGGGCCTCGAAGCCCTCTCCTTCACCGGCAGCCAGGCCGGCATGATTACGACCGCAGAGCACGGCTCCGCGAAGATCGTCGACGTCACGCCGGGCCGCGTCCGCGAGGCGCTCGATCAGGGAGCCGTGGCGATCGTCGCGGGCTTCCAGGGCTTCAGCCGCGACTCCCGCGACATCACCACGCTGGGCCGGGGCGGATCCGACACGACCGCCGTCGCCCTTGCCGCCGCGCTCAACGCGGACATGTGCGAGATCTACACCGACGTGGACGGCGTGTTCACGACGGATCCCCGCGTCGTGTCGAAGGCGCGCAAGATCGACGCCATCACCGCCGAGGAGATGCTCGAGCTCGCCGCCTCCGGCGCGAAGGTGCTCCACCTGCGCGCCGTCGAGTACGCGCGCCGCCACGGCGTCGCACTGCACGTCCGCTCGTCCTTCACCAACGAGCCGGGCACCATCGTCTACGACCCCGCACAGGGGCATCCGAAGGGAGAACAGGTGGAAGAGCCGGTCATCACTGGTATCGCAGCCGAGAAGGACGAGGCCAAGGTCACCGTCGGCGGCGTCCCGGACGTCCCGGGGAAGGCCGCGCAGATCTTCGAGATCGTGGCGAAGACCCACGCCAACATCGACATGATCGTGCAGAACGTCTCCGCCGCGAACACGAACCGCACCGACATCTCCTTCACCGTTCCGGTGGGCGACGGCCGTCGGGTGATCGAGGCCCTCGAGGCCGAGCGCGAGTCGCTCGAGTTTGAGAACCTGCAGTACGACGATCAGATCGCGAAGGTCGCCGTCGTCGGCGCCGGGATGCGCACGAGCACGGGCGTCTCCGCCCAGCTGTTCCGTACCCTCTTCGAGGCGGGCATCAACATCGAGATGATCTCCACCTCCGAGATCCGGATCTCCGTCGTCACCCGCGCCGACCTCATGGATCAGGCCGTGCGCGTTCTCCACACCGCGTTCGGACTCGACTCCGACACCGACGCGACGGTCTACGCCGGCACCGGCCGCTAGCCGTCATCTCCACCAGAACAGGACCAGACATGTCTGATCAGCAGGGGCTCAACCTCGCCGTCGTCGGCGCAACCGGCCAGGTGGGCGCAGTGATGCGCCGCCTGCTCGTGGAGCGCGACTTCCCCATCGCCTCCGTGCGCTTCTTCTCGAGCGCCCGCTCCGCGGGCACCGTCCTCGAGTTCCGCGGCGAGCAGATTACGGTCGAGGACGTCGACACCGCGGACAAGAGCGGGATCGATGTCGCGCTCTTTTCCGCGGGCGGCACCGCTTCGAAGCGCTACGCCCCGGAGTTCGCCGCGGCAGGCGCCCTCGTCATCGACAACTCGAGCGCCTGGCGCCTCGACCCCGAGGTGCCGCTCGTCGTCAGCGAGGTCAACCCGCAGGAGATCGACAACGCGCCCAAGGGCATCATCGCGAACCCGAACTGCACCACCATGGCAGCCATGCCCGTGATGCAGGCCCTGCACGCCGAGGCTGGGCTCGAGCGCCTGGTCGTCACCACCTTCCAGGCCGTCTCCGGCTCCGGTCTCGTGGGCGCGCAGGAGCTCGCTGGTCAGGCCACCGCGGCGGTCGAGTCCGGCGCGCTCGAGGCGCTCGTGCACGACGGCTCCGCGGTCACCTTCCCCGCACCCGAGGTCTACACGAAGACCATCGCGTTCGACGTGCTCCCGCTCGCGGGCTCGATCGTCGACGACGGCGAGGGGGAGACGGACGAGGAGAAGAAGCTCCGCAACGAGAGCCGCAAGATCCTCGGCCTGCCCGAGCTGCGCGTTGCCGGCACCTGCGTGCGCGTTCCCGTGTTCACGGGCCACTCGCTCTCGATCAACGCCGAGTTCGCGAACCCGATCTCCGCCGACCGCGCGCGCGAGGTCCTCGCAGCCGCGCCTGGCGTGGCGCTGAGCGACGTGCCCACCCCCCTCGAGGCGGCCGGCCAGGATCCCTCCTTCGTCGGGCGCATCCGCGAAGACCAGTCGGCTCCTGAGGGCCGGGGCCTCGTGCTCTTCATCTCGAACGACAACCTCCGCAAGGGCGCTGCGCTCAACGCGGTGCAGATCGCGGAGCTCGTCGCCGCGAAGCGGCTCGCGAACTAGCGCGAGCAGCGTTCCCGAGAACGCGAGAGGGGGCGGGGCTCATCTGAGCCCCGCCCCCTTTCGCGTCTATCCGGCGTGCGTATCCGGTGTGCGCTAGCTCGCCGCCTCAAGCGTCAGGAGTGACGCCTCCGGGCGGCAGGCGAAGCGCACCGGGGCGTAGATCGAGTTGCCGAGGCCCGCGCTCACGTTGAGGTAGGCGGCGCGGTGCGCGTCGTACCAGACGCTCAGCCCGCGGGCCTGGCCCGTGGGCAGATCGCAGTTCGAGGTCATCGCACCGACGCCCGGCACGCGCACCTGGCCGCCGTGGGTGTGCCCCGCGAGGATCAGCTCGGCATCGTCGCGCAGCAGCTCGCCGAGCGCCTCCTGGTAGGGGGCGTGGACGACGCCGAGGCGCAGAGCCTCGCTCTCGCCCTCCGGCAGCTCGCCCAGCGCGGCGCGCATCGCGGCGACATCGTCGTAGCGGATGTGCGGGTCGTTGAGGCCGAGCAGTTCGATCGCGGTGCCTTGCACCTCGATCCGCGTCGCCGTGTTGTTGAGGTCGATCGCGCCGATCCCCGTGAGGCTCGTGGTGAGCGCCGCGTTGTCGATGTCCGGTTCGCGCGTGCTCAGCCGGCTCGGCTCGAGCAGATACTTCACCGGGTTCTTGAAACGCGGGCCGTAGTAGTCGTTCGAGCCGTGCACGAAGACCGTCGGGGCCGCCTCGGCGAGCGGTTTGAGCGCATGGATCAGCGCGTGCCGCGCCTCCAGGTGGCCCATGAGGTCGCCAGTGAGCACGACGAGGTCGGGGCGCAGCTCGGCGAGCGAGCGCACCCAGTCGATCTTCCGGCTCTGCCACGGGGCGAGGTGCAGATCGGAGAGCTGCAGGATCCGGATCGGGGTGGCCCCGGCCGGGAGCAGCGGCAGCGTGTGGCGGCGCACCGTGAACAGCCGACGCTCGATCACGGTGGCCCAGAGGGTCACTCCCGCCGCGGCCGCTCCGAGAGCGACCGCGGCGGGGCGGGCGGTACGTGCCATCCGGACTAGTTCTTCGCCTTGCAGGCCAGGGTCAGGGTGACCGTGCCGCCCATGGCGGCCTCGGAGCCGCTGTCGGGGCTCACGGACACGACCTTGTCCTTCTTCGGGTCGGGCTTGCCGTCGGCCTCACAGGTGAAGTCGACGGAGGAGAACCCGGCGCTCGCGAGCGTCGACTTCGCATCGTCGCCGCTGCGACCCGTCAGGCCGTCCGGGATCTTCGACGCCTCGCCGTTGCTGCGGTAGACGGTGACGCCGGAGCCGAGCCCGATCTGCTCGCCCGCTGCGGGGCTCGAGGAAGCCGCGAGGCCCTTCGCGACCGAGGAGTCGACCTCGCCGCCGTCGGCGACGTTGAAGCCGAGCTGCGTGAGCATGCTCACGGCCTCGTCGAAGGACTTGCCCTTGACGTCGGGTACCTGGACCATCGTCTGCTGCACCGCGGCCGCCGAAGGCTCGGGGAAGGGGTCGCCGCCGTAGCGGGCGTCCGCAGCGTTCATGATCTGAGGCCAGATGTACTGGTCCGCGTTCATAAGGTCACCGAAGGGCTGCGTGGAGACGCGATCCCAGGTTCCGTCGGCGAGCTGCACGGGGCCGGCGTTGCCCACCCACGTCGCGGTCGCGACCTTGCTGCTCGCGCCGACCGTCCAGTTGTCGCGGATGAAGTCGGTGGTACCGGTCTTCGCAAGGTGCGGGGTGCCGTAGGCGGAGGTCGCGTGCTTCGCGAGGCCGTTCGTCACGGTGTACTGCAGCGCGTAGGCAACGCCCGCGGCGACCTCGGGGGAGAGCGCCTCCGTGCACTTGCTCTTCGTGAAGGGCACTTCTTCGCCGTCGGGGCCCGTGATGAGGTCGATCGGCACGGGCGTGCAGACGGTGCCGTTGCCTGCGAAGGCGCCGTACGCGGCGGCCATCGTGATGGGCGCGATCTCGTCGATACCGCCGTAGACGTTCGAGGGCACCATGCTGAGGTCCGTCGTGCCGTAGGTCGGGAGATCCGGGTTCGTCTGCGGGGCCGCGCGGTGGATGCCGAGCTTCTTCGCGGTCTCGAAGGTGCCGCAGAGGTCCATCTTCTGCTGCATCGAGACGAGGCCGCCGTTGACGGACTGGGCCATCGCGGTGAGCACGGTCTGGTTGCCGCGCGTGAAGTTGTTGTCGTTCTGGAACGTGAAGGTTCCGTAGCCGTAGACGCCGCCGTCCATGCACGAGGCCTTGATGGAGTTCTCGTTGACGGTGCGCGCGTTCACGTTCACGATGTCGCGCACGGAGTGGCCCGTCTGGATCCACTCGGCGAGGGTGACGGCCTTGAACGTCGAGCCGACCTGGAAGCCGCCCGATCCGCCGTACTCGTAGTCGGTGTTGTAGTTGATCGCGGAGTAGCCCGGATCCGACTCGATCACCGCCGGGTCGTTGCTGAACGGCCGGTTCTGCACCATGGATAGCACGCGTCCGGTGTTCACCTCGACGCTGCTCGACGCGGAGCCGACGTCGATTCCGTCCATCTGGGCGGGCACGGTCGCGTGGGTCGCGTCGAGGCCGGCGCGCTGCATGTCGAGATCGATCGTGGTGTAGATCTGGTACCCGCCGCGGCTGAAGTTGAACTCGCGCTCGGCCGGGGTCTCACCGAAGTTCGGATCCTGCTTGATGTAGCGCTGCACGTAGTCGCAGAAGTGGCCGAGGCCGTAGTTCGCCTCGGCGACGCTGCAGCCCGCGACGCGGGGCGTGATCTGCGGCTCGACCTCGGTCGCAACCGCCTCGTCGTGCTCCGCCTGCGTGATCTTGCCGGTCCGCAGCATGCTGTCGAGGATCTTGTTGCGGCGTTCCTTGTTCGCGGGAATGTTCTCGGGCACGTCGATCTGGAGGTGACCCGGGTTGTTCACGATCGCGACGAGGCTCGCGGCCTGCGCCAGCGAGAGATCCTTCGCCGAGGTGTTGTAGTAGTAGTGCGCGGCGGACTCGATGCCGTAGATGGTGCGACCGAACAGCGCGATGTTGAGGTACCCGAGCAGGATCTCATCCTTCGGGAACTTCTTCTCGATGCTGATCGCGAGCTTCATCTCCTTGAGCTTGCGCTCCATGTCCTGCTTCATCGCCTCTTCGTAGGCGGCGTCCTGCTTCTCCTTGTCGGGGATCGCGAGGGCCTCCTGGATGAGCACGTTGCGGACGTACTGCATGGTGATGGTGGACGCGCCGGAGAGGTTCTTGCCGGCCGCGTTCTGCAGCACCGCGCGGCCCGTGGCGAGCACGTCGACGCCGCCGTGGGTGTAGAAGCGCGGATCCTCCTCGGCGACCGCGGCATCCTTCACATGCTGGGAGATGTCGTCCCAGCCGACGGTCTCGCGGTCCTGATCGTAGAACTCGGCGAGCTTGTAGGTCGTGCTGTCCGCTCCCGTGGCCCACAGCGTCGACGGCTCGGCCAGGCGGCCCGGGTCGAGGTGGTCCGGAAGGCGGTCGAAGATCTCGATCGCGGAGTTCGCCGCGGTGCCGCTCAGCGCGACGACCGGGGTGACGGCTGCGGTGACGAGCACCCCGGCGATCGCGCTCATGGCGATGGCGCCGAGGATGCCTCCGAGGGCTCCGCCCGCGCTGCGCGGCTTCATTGAGCGCACGCGCGAGGACTGGGGTGTCTGTCGGGTCATAAGATTAAGGGTATGCGACGTAGCTGAAAATCCACGAACGCCGTGGGGTGATGCAGTTGCGCGCGCATGATCGATCCGGACCCGATCCGGCCGCTTTCCGAGGGAGATCCGAACGTGAGTGAAGTGACCGAAACGACGCAGTGGGAGTACTTCGTGACCCCCCTGCTCCTGCACAATGAGGCCCAGATTCTCAACAACTGGGGTGGGCAGGGCTGGGAGCTCGTGCAGATCATCGAAGGACCGGCCGGCGGCAACGTCGCGTACCTGAAGAGGAAGAAGGGCTAATCCATGTCGTCAGTAATTGAGGATCGTCTGAGCGAGCTCGGCTTCCAGATCCCCGAGGTGGCCGCAGCGGTCGCCGCCTACGTCCCCGCGCTCCGCGACGGCAACTACGTCTACACGGCGGGCCAGCTCCCGTTCGTCGACGGCGCGCTTCCCGAGACCGGCAAGGTCGGCGTCGGCGAGGGGCTCGTCTCGCCCGAGCGTGCCGAGGAGCTCGCGCAGCTCTGCGCCCTCAACGCCCTCGCCGCGGTGCGCGGCGTCGTCGGCTCGCTCGACCGCATCTCGCAGGTCGTGAAGGTCACCGCCTTCGTCGCGTCCGACCCCTCCTTCACGGGGCAGCCCGCCGTCGCGAACGGCGCCTCGGTCTTCCTGGGCCGCGTCTTCGGCGACCTGGGCATTCACGTCCGCTCCGCCGTGGGCGTCGCGGTGCTGCCGCTCGACGCTCCCGTGGAGATCGAGTTCGTCTTCAAGATCGAGGACTAGGCGGAAGCCCTCCCGAGTGGGGACGGGGTGCGCGCGTCAGCGCGAGTCCCCTTCCCCGGTTCCTCGGAGAAATCAGAAATCTCGGAGCCCATCACGTGAAGGGCTCCGAGATTTCTGATTTCTCCGAGAAGTGAGATGCGGATCCCGCGCTTCGAAGAAGTGAGACGAGGATCCCGCGCTCCGAGCGAAGAGCGCAGGATCCCCGCTCGCTACTTGGCCGCCCGCTCCCGGCGCACGCGATCCGAGATCGTCTGCATCACCGCGGTGTCGGCGAGCGTGGTCGTGTCGCCCACCTCGCGCCCCTCGGCGGCGTCCTTCAGGAGGCGCCGCATGATCTTGCCCGATCGAGTCTTCGGCAGTTCGTTCACGATGAACACCTGGCGGGGCCGGGCGATCGCACCGATCTGCGCTGCGACGTGCTTCTTCAGCTCGACCTCGGCGTCCTCCGGATCCAGCAGCGTCTGCTGCGACTTCAGGATCACGAACGCGACGACCGCCTGACCCGTGGTCTCGTCGTCGGCGCCGACCACCGCGGACTCGGCCACGGCGTGGTGCTCCACGAGCGCCGACTCGATCTCGGCGGTCGACAGCCGGTGGCCGGACACGTTCATGACGTCGTCGACCCGGCCGAGCAGCCAGATGTCGCCGTCCTCGTCGAGGCGCGCGCCGTCGCCGGCGAAGTACTGATCACCGAACTTCGACCAGTAGGTGTCGATGAAGCGCTGCGGGTCGCCCCAGATGCCGCGCACCATGGACGGCCACGGGCGCTGGATCACGAGCAGACCGCCCTGGCCGCGCTTCACGGGCTCGCCCTCCTCGGTGAGCACGGCGGCGGAGATGCCGGGAAGCGGGGTCTGCGCGCTGCCGGGCTTCAGCGCGGTGATCCCGGGCAGCGGCGAGATCATGAGCGCGCCGGTCTCCGTCTGCCACCAGGTGTCCACGATGGGGGCGCGGCCGCCGCCGATCACCTCGTGGTACCAGCGCCACGCCTCGGGGTTGATCGGTTCGCCGACGGATCCGAGCAGCCGGATGCTCGACAGATCGTACTGCTCGGGCACCTGCCGGCCGACCTTCATGCACGCGCGGATCGCGGTCGGCGCGGTGTAGAAGATCGTCACGCCGTACTTCTGGATGATCGACCACCAGCGGCCCCAGTCGGGGGTCTCAGGGGTGCCCTCGTAGATGACCTGCGTCGCGCCGTTCGCGAGCGGACCGTAGACCACGTAGCTGTGCCCCGTGATCCAGCCGATGTCGGCGGTGCACCAGTAAACGTCGGTGTCGGGCTTCAGATCGAAGACGTTGCGGTGCGTGGTGCTCGCCTGCGTCAGGTAGCCGCCAGAGGTGTGGAGGATGCCCTTCGGCTTGCCCGTGGTGCCCGAGGTGTAGAGGATGAACAGCGGGTTCTCCGCGGGGAAGCCCTGCGGGGTGTGCTCGCCGTCGAACGCCGTGATCTCCTCGTGCCACCAGAGATCGCGGCCTGGCTCCATCACCACGTCGTTCTCGGTGCGCTGCACGACGAGCACCCGCTGTGCGGTGCTGCCGCCGCCGTGGAGCGCGAGCGCGTCGTCGACGGTGGGCTTCAGCGCCGAGACGCGGCCCTTCCGGTAGCCGCCGTCGGCCGTGATCACGAGCTCGGCCTCGGCGTCGTCGATGCGTGCGCGGAGGCTCTCAGCGCTGAACCCGCCGAACACGACGGAGTGCGCGGCCCCGAGGCGCGCGACCGCGAGCATGGCGATGATCGTCTCGGGGATCATCGGCATGTAGATCGCCACGCGATCGCCCGCTGCCACGCCGAGGCTCGTGAGCATGTTCGCGGCGCGCTTCACCTCGTGGGTGAGCTCGGCGTAGCTGATGCTGCGGGAGTCGCCCGGCTCGCCCTCGAAGTGGATCGCAATGCGGTCGCCGAGTCCGGCCGCGACGTGGCGGTCGAGGCAGTTCTCCGCGACGTTCAGCTCGCCGTCGGCGAACCACTTCGCGAAGGGCGGGTTCGTCCAGTCGAGAATCTCGGTGAACGGCTTGCGCCAGTGGAGCTGCTCGGCCTGCTCGGCCCAGTAGGTTTCGGGATCCTCCGCCGCGCGCCAGTAGACCGACGGATCGGAGAGGTTGGCCTGCCCCACGAAGTCGGGGCTGGGCGGGAAAGTCTCGGTGCTCTCGGCATTCTGCAGCGGGTGGCTTTCGATCGTGCCGTTCTGATCAGTCATGGACGCCCTTATCCGTGTTGGTGGTGAAACGTCCCCTCGGTGTACTCACGAGGGGACGCTGAATTCACCCCCAGGGTATACCGTCGCCCGAACCCCGCCCACACCCGGAAGTATGGAGTGCCCGCGCCCGTCCCCTCCACATTCTCGGGGGATCGGCCGCCCCGCTCGCGCGACCGGATTCACTGATCGCATGACACGAATTCTGGATCCTGACGCGCCCCGCGCGCGGCGCAGAACCGCTCGGATCGCTCCTCACGCCCCGACCACTTCTCACGCTCCGCCCACTCGGCCCACTCCGCCCACTCCGCCCGCCCCGCTCGCCGGCCCGCCGTGGTTGCTCGCGGCCGTGGCCCGCTACGCCCCGCCGGGGCCCTCCGCCGTTCCCGCCGCGCTGGCCGCTCGCCCGGTCGCTGGTCCGGCAGAGCTGGCCGCGCGAGCGTCGGTCCCCGCGCTGGCGCTCGTGCCGGCTCCCGCGTCCGCGGGGGCGCGGTCCTCCCCGCCTCGGGCATCGTCCGGGCCCTCATCCCGGCCCGTGTCTCCTGCGCCGCGGGCGCGGGCGCGGGCCGGGCCCGCCCTCGGAGCACGCACCTCCCAGCTCCCGCTGCCCGCCCGCCGCGCGCTCGGGGGGCTGCTGCCGGTGCTCGATCGGCCGGGTCTCCGGGATCTCCTCCTGCAGGTCGCGGAGGGCGCGGGCGCACTCTGGCTCGATGAAGGGGCCGGGCCGCGCCGGGTGCCCGGCTGGCGTTCCACGCCCGAGGCGGTGCATCGGCTCGCGACGGCGCTCATCGCCGTTGGCGGGCGCCACCTCGATGAGCTGCGACCCTGCGCCGACGTGCGCATCGGCGACGGGATCCGCGTCCATGCCGTGCTCCCACCCGTCGCGGTGGGCGGTGCGGCCGTCTCGGTCCGTGTCCCGCGACTCGAACGGCCGAGCTTCTCCGAGCTCGTGCGCCGGGGGCTCTGCGGAGCGGCTGCGGCGTCGGTGCTCCGGCGAGCGGTGCGCGAGCGCCGCAACCTGCTGATCACGGGCGGGACGGGGAGCGGGAAAACGACGTTGCTCGCGGCGCTCCTCGACCTGGCGGATCCCGGCGAGCGGATCATCACGATCGAGGATCTCGCCGAACTTCGGCTCCGGCACCCGCACGTGGTCGCGCTCGAAGCACGCCCGGCGAGCGCCGAAGGGGTGGGGCGCGTGACCCTCGACGAGCTCCTCCGCGAGGCGCTCCGCATGCGTCCGGACCGGATCGTGCTGGGCGAGTGCCGCGGAGCCGAGCTCGGCACGCTCTTCGCAGCGCTCAACACAGGCCACGACGGCGGCGCGGGGACGGTGCACGCGAGCCGCATCGCCGAGGTGCCGGCACGGCTCGAAGCGCTCGGCGCGCTGGCAGGCCTCGACCGCTCCGCGCTCGCGCGGCAGGCTGTCGCGGCGGTCGACCTCGTCGTCCACCTCAGCCGGGCGCAGGGGCGACCGCGGATTTCCGGCGCGGCGTCGCTGCGCATCGGGCAGGACGGCACGCTGGCGCTCGGCCCACCACTCGGCGCGCAGCGGCCTCGGCCTCGGGCCGCGCACGCCCATGCGGCGTAGCCTCGGCGCGTTCCTCCGCGCCCGTACCCATCGCTCGGAGGGCGGTGCCGCCGCCGTGGCCGCGCTCGCCCTGCGCGCTGCGGCGCTGCTCCGCGGAGGCGTGCGGCCGGGGCAGCTCTGGGGCACGATCGCGGACACGAGCGGGACCCGCGGTCCGTCCGCGCGCCGCGGGCAGACCACCGCGGGCACGGGTTCGGCGGGGCGCCGTTCGGCGGGGCACCGTTTGGCGGCGCCGCGCTCAGCGGGGGCCGGCAGCGCAGAGCTGGGGGTGCTCGCCCGGGGGATCGCCGCGCTCGTCGCAGCGGGGACCCCAGTGGAACACGCGCTCGCGGCGCAGCCGGATCCGCCCTGGCGCGTGCTTGCGGCAGCCTGGCGGCTCGCGGAGCAGAGCGGCGCTCCCCTCGCCCCCGCGCTCGAGCGCATCGGCACGGCGTGCGCGGAGCTCGCGCGCCTGGACGAGCGCCGCTCGGTGCTCCTTGCCGGGCCACGGGCAACGGTGCGGCTCGTGCTCGCGCTCCCGGTGCTCGCGTTCGGCCTGGGTGCGGCGCTCGGCTTCGACCCGTTCGCCGTGCTCCTCACCGGGCCAGGGGCCGCGCTGCTCTGCGGGGGAAGCGCGCTGATGGGAGCCGGGATCGCCTGGACCCGTGCCCTGCACCGGCAGGCCGAGCGCGCCGACACGGTGGCGGGGCTCGAGTGCGAGCTCCTCTGGGTCGCGCTCGGGGGAGGGGCGGCGCCCGCACAGGCTCGGCTGCGCACCGCGGATGCCGTCGACGCGCTGGCTGCGGAGTGGGTGCCGCTCGAGCGGTTCTGCCGTGGCGAACTGCTCGACACCACGCTCGCGACCGCAGCCGGGACCGGGGCGGCGCTCGGGCCACTGCTGCTGGCGGAAGCCGGAGCTGCACGCCTGCGCGCGGAAGCCCAGCTGGAGCGAGACGCCGAGCGCTTCGGCGTGCGCATTCTGCTCCCGCTCGGCTGCTGCGTGCTCCCGGCGTTCGTCGCGACGGGCGTCGCGCCCGTGGTGCTCTCGATGCTGGGCGGGCTGTGATCCCAGATCGCCAGCCTGCCGCTCACAGCGCGCGTTCCCCGGGCCGCGCGCACCGCTCTCCACAGATCCGCCACGGCCCTGCATGCAATTGCGGCCCACGGGGAAGCTTGATCCACCGGCACCCGCCGGGCCGTGCTCCGTGAAAGGACGACTCATGCCCCCTCGCCTGCACCTCGTTTCTGACCGTGCCCGGCCCACCGTGGCCGCCCCCACACCCGTCACCCCCACACTCGGCATCGCCGCCGCAGCAGCGCTCGCAGCGGCAGCCCCTGCGGCAGCCCCAGCAGCTGCCGTCACCACCGATGGAAGTCCGGGGCGCGCCGAGCGTGAGCGCGAGCGCGCTCGCCGCATGCATCCAGCGCGCGGCACCCGAGCTGCGGACGCCATCGCACCCAGACGCCTCTCGGCGATCCGCGCGGTTCCCGGCAGCGCGGCTCGCGCCATTGCGCCTTCCCCCGACGGGCCGCGTTCCGGCGCAGCCTGCACGAACGCAAGAACCGGTGGCCGCGGCGGCGCGACTGGTCCGGCGCGTGCGTCACGCGGGCGATGCCTCCTCCGGTCCCTGCGCCGCTTCGGTGCGGAAGAACGCGGGGCCGTCACTGCGGAGTACGCCATCGTCATCCTCGCGGCGGTCGCGTTTGCGGGGCTCCTCGTGGCAATCCTGCAGTCCGCCGAGATCCGCGCGATGCTCGTCGGGCTCGTCGAGCAAGCGCTCGGCACGAGTGAGTGAGTGAGTGAGTGAGTGAGTGAGTGAGCGCGCGTGAGTTCCTGCGCGACGAGCGAGGTTCGGTCACCGCCGAATTCGCCGTCGTGCTTCCCGCAGTCGTCGCCGTGCTCGGGCTCGTGATCGGCGGGGTGTGGCTCGCCGCCCACCGCATCGCCCTCGTCTCGATCGCGGCAGAGCTCTGCCGGGCCGAGGCGCGGGGCGAGCGAGGGGCGGCCGAGCAGCACCTCGCTTGGCTTCCAGCGGGAACAACCGTGTCCCGCGAGAATCACGAGGGCGTGCTCTGCGTCACCCTGCGGACGAAACCTGCCGAAGGGCTCCTGCGCGTCGTGACGCTCAGCGTCGAATCCTGCGCAGCCGTGAGCGAGGGAGCAGCATGAGCGCCCCCGCGCTCCTCGCGTGCGCCGCCGCCGCGGTCTGCCTCGGACTTCCGGTGCTCGCCGCGGCAGGGCAGCTCGAAGCCCGGCACCGTGCGAGCGCTGCGGCCGATGCCGCGGCGCTCGCCGCAGCCGATGCCGCGAGCGGGTGGATCACCGCGGAGCCGTGCGAGATCGCGGGTGCCGTCGCCGCCGAGATGGACGCCTCCGTGATCGAGTGCACGGTTGAGGAACGCCGCGGTGCGGCGCGGGTCCGCGTGCGGATCGGAGCCCCGCTCGGGGGTGCGGAAGGCCGGGCGCACGCGGGACCGCCCCCGTCTCCGGGTGGCGCCGGGCACCCGGATGGGCCGGACGAGCCAGGCCACCCGGGCTCAGGCACGGGAGTGGGGGCCGGCTGGGTCTGGCCCGCGGCGAGCCGTGGACTGACACAGGGATTCCATGACGGCTTCGCGATCGATCTCGACGTTCCGCTGGGCGGGCATCTCCTCGCGCCGAACTCGGGGGTCGTCGTGTTCGTGGGCGCCGATGGCGGCCCGACTCCCGGAGCGTGCCTCGCACAGCCGGACTGGTGGCGCGGGGCGAATCACACGGTGATCATCCGACACGAGATCGCGGGGCGCACGCTCTTCAGCTCGCACAACCACATTGAACCGGGCTCTCCCGAGACGCTCGGGATCCGCGTGGGATCCGTGGTGGCTCCCGGGCAGCCCGTCGCCCGTGCCGGGATGAGCGGCTGCACCTCGGGCCCGCACAGCCACTTCACGATCGCGAGCGGTCCGCGAAATGCCTTCCCCGACATCGACCCATTCACCGTCCTCGGAAACGGCGGGCAGCGCGCCGGAGAACGACCCTGAAACGCACGTGAAATGGAGGCCCCCATAATAGAGAGGAGAAACATCGACTCGGAGCATGCCGATTTCCCCGGTGATCCTGTGTATCGTTTCGGTGCAGAACCCTGAGTGACGGCGGCGGACACGCGCGCGCCGCGCTCGAAGCAATGAAGGAGACCCCGTGGCGGGTACGAAGAAACTTGTGATCGTCGAGTCGCCGACCAAGGCGAAGACGATTGGCGGCTATCTGGGCGACGACTACGAGGTCATCGCGTCCGTGGGCCATGTGCGCGACCTTGCGGAGCCCTCCGAGCTCCCCGCCGAACTCAAGAAGGGCCCGTTCGGCAAGTTCGCCGTCGACGTCGAGAACGACTTCGCGCCCTACTACGTCGTCAACGACAACAAGAAGAAAACGGTCTCCGAGCTGAAGCGCGCGCTCAAGGGCGCCGACGAAGTCTGGCTCGCAACCGATGAGGACCGGGAGGGAGAGGCGATCGCCTGGCACCTCCTGGAAGTCCTCAAGCCCAAGGTGCCCGTCCGACGCATGGTCTTCCACGAGATCACGCAGGAGGCCATCGAGCAGGCCAAGCAGAACACCCGCGACCTCGACACCGCGCTCGTCGACGCGCAGGAGACCCGCCGCATCCTCGACCGCCTCTACGGGTACGACATCTCGCCCGTACTGTGGCGCAAGGTCGCACCGAAGCTCTCCGCAGGCCGCGTGCAGTCGGCGGCGACCCGCCTCGTGGTCGACCGCGAGCGCGAGCGCCAGGCGTTCCGCGCCGCCGAGTACTGGGACCTCACCGCGACGTTCCACCCCGCAGCCGACGCGCCCGATGTGACGGCGTTCGCCGCCCGCCTCGTGCGCCTCGACGGCCAGCGCCTCGCCACCGGCGGCGACTTCGGCGACGACGGCGAGCTCACCGCGAAGGCCCAGAAGGCCGGGGCCGTCCCGCTCGCGCAGGCCCGCGCCGAAGCGCTCGCCGCGCTCATCACGGCGGATACGCCCGCGAACGTGCGCTCCGTCGAGACGAAGCCGCACACGCGCCGCCCCGCCGCACCGTTCACCACCTCCACGCTGCAGCAGGAGGCCTCGCGCAAGCTGCGCTACAGCTCGCGCCAGACCATGTCGTTCGCGCAGTCGCTCTACGAGAACGGCTACATCACCTATATGCGTACCGACTCGCCCACGCTCTCGAAGCAGGCGATCCAGGCGGCGCGCTCGCAGGCCGCGGAACTGTACGGCGCGGAAACGCTCCCCGAGAAGCCCCGCGTCTACACGGGCAAGGCGAAGGGTGCGCAGGAGGCCCACGAGGCCATCCGCCCCGCCGGCGACGTGTTCCAGCGGCCGACCGCGCTCAAGGGCAAGCTGACGCAGGGCGAGCACGCCCTCTACGAGCTGATCTGGAAGCGCACCGTGGCGAGCCAGATGGCCGACGCCAAGGGCTCGACCGACACGGTCACGCTCGAGGCGAGCGTCACCGAGGCGGATCGTACGGCGCCCACCTCCGTCGAGTTCACGGCGAGCGGCACCGTCATCACCTTCCCCGGCTTCCTCCTCGCGTACGAGGAAGGGCGCGACGAGAAGCGCGGCGACGCCGAGCAGAACGTGTCGCTCCCGCAGCTCAGCACCGGCCAGCAGCTCGCGGTCACCGATCCCGAGGCCAAGGGCCACGAGACGAGCCCGCCCCCGCGCTACACCGAGGCGAGCCTCACGAAGCGACTCGAGGAGCTCGGCATCGGGCGCCCGTCGACGTACGCGGCGATCATCAGCACGATCATGGACCGCGGCTACGTCACGAAGAAGGGGCAGGCCCTCGTCCCGAGCTGGATCGCGTTCTCCGTGGTGCGGCTCCTCGAGGAGCATTTCAGCGCGCTCGTGAACTACGACTTCACGGCCGAGATGGAGAACGACCTCGACCGGATCGCTGCGGGCGAGACCGACCGCAGCAAGTGGCTCGGCGAGTTCTACTTCGGCACGGACGCCCACCCGGGCCTCCGCGGCGTCGTCGACAACCTCGGCGAGATCGACGCGCGGGCGATCAACACGATCCGCATCGACGACGAGATCTCCCTCCGCAACGGCAAGTACGGCCCGTACCTCGAGGTCTTCGACGAGAAGAGCGAGGTCGGCGAGGATGGCGCGCTCAAGCCGCGCACCGTGAACATCCCGGACGGGCTCGCGCCCGACGAGCTGACGCCGGCGAAGGCGCACGAGCTCGCCGACGCGGAGCCCGCGGAAGACCGCGTGGTCGGTCTGCACCCCACCACGGGCAAGCGCATCATCGCGAAGAACGGTCGCTTCGGCCCCTACGTGACCGAGCTCCCGGACGAGGGCGAGGAACTGCCGAAGGGGCAGAAGCCGCGCACCGCCTCCCTCTTCAAGAGCATGGATCCCGCGACCGTCGATCTTGAGACCGCCACCGCGCTGCTCGATCTGCCGCGCGTGGTCGGTGCAGACCCCGAGACGGGCACCGAGATCACCGCGCAGAACGGGCGCTACGGCGCCTACCTGAAGAAGGGCACCGACACGCGCTCGCTGCCGAGCGAGGACGCGATCTTCGCGATCGACCTCGCGGGCGCGCAGGAGCTCTTCGCGCAGCCGAAGTACGGCGCACGCAAGGCGTCGAGCGCGCTGAAGGAATTCGACGCGGATCCCGTGAGCGGGAAGCCGGTGCGCGTGCGCGACGGCCGTTTCGGCCCCTACGTGACCGACGGTGAGACGAACGCGACGATCCCGCGCGGCGACAGCGTCGAGGACATCACGTTCGAGCGCGCGATCGAGCTGCTCGCGATCAAGCGAGCCAAGGGCCCGGCGAAGAAGAAGGCGCCCGCGAAGAAGGCCGCGGCGAAGAAGAAGGCGCCCGCGAAGAAGGCACCCGCCAAGAAGACCGCGGCGAAGGCGGTCGACCCCGCGCGCTCCGCAGCCGCGAAGAAGGCGGCGGAGACGCGCAAGGCGAACGCGGCGAAGAAGGCGGCCGAGGCCGCCGCGGCAGCGGGCGAGTGAGCGAGGTGCGCGGGATCTTCATCACCCTCGAGGGGGGTGATGGGGCGGGGAAGACCACCCAGGCCGAGCTGCTCCAGGAGTGGTTCGCCGCGCGCGGCCGCGAGGTCGTGCGCACCCGCGAACCCGGCGGTACACCGCTCGGCGCCGAGATCCGTCGCTTGCTGCTCCACGGCGGGGACGAGATCGGCGCGGTGGACCCCCGCGCGGAGGCCCTGCTCTACGCCGCCGACCGCGCGCAGCACGTCGCCGCCGTCGTGCGCCCCGCGCTTGCCCGCGGTGCCGCCGTGGTGCAGGACCGCTACATCGACTCCTCGCTCGCCTACCAGGGCGCGGGCCGCGTGCTCGACGTCGGCGAGGTGCGCGCACTCAGCGAGTGGGCCGTCGAGGGGCTCTGGCCCCACCTGACGGTCCTCTTGGATCTGCCGACCGCTGCCGCGGCCGAGCGCCGCCGGGCGCGCGGCGGGGCGAGCGACCGTCTCGAAGCGGAGGCCGAGGCGTTCCACGATGCCGTGCGCTCCGGGTTCCTCGCGCTGGCCGCCGCGGATCCCGAGCGGTTCCTCGTGCTCGACGCCACCGCCCCGGTGGACGAACTGCACGAGCGGATCATCGCGCGCGTGGCCGAGCTCGGCTGATCCCGCGCAACACGACGACGGCCCCGGGCGCGCGCCCGGGGCCGTCGTCGTTTTGCGCGCTGCGCCCTAGGCGAGGACGGAAGCCCCGACGAGGCGGGTGAACGCGGAGATGTCCTCGGCCTGCTCCCACTCTGCCGCGACCGCGCGTGCGGCCGTGAGCACCGCGCGTGCGGCGGGGGCGCGCAGCTCCGGGTCGAGCGACTCGATGTCGCGTACCTTCGCGGCGCCGACGATGCGCCGGGCCATCTTCGCCGAGGCGAAGAGCAGCGACTCCTGGAGGATCCGCGCGAGGCGCCGCTCGACGAACGCGGCGCCGAAGAGCCGGGTCTCGTGCCACGAGGCCGCACGCTGCGCGAACTCCGCGGCGAAGGCCTCCCAGGTCTCGGCGGCGAGGCCGAGCGCCCACGACGCCCGCTCGTGCTCGCCGAGCGCCGTGGCGCGCGCCGCCGCGAACGCGTAGTTGGCGAAGAGCGCGCCGAGGTCGAACGCGATCGGCCCGTAGAACGCGAACTCCGAGTCGAAGACCTTCACCGAGTCGGCGACGGCGCCATCGGCGCCGCGGACCATGACGGAGCCCGTGTGCAGATCGCCGTGGATGAGCGCCTCGGCCTGCGTCATGAAGCGCCACTTCGCCTCGGCCATCGCGGCGGCGAAGGCGGGGTCTGCGGCGAGATCCGCCGCATCCTGCGCATTCTCGGGCAGGACCTCGTTGCGGCCCGCGTCGAACACCGGCTCGGTGAAGACGAGATCCTCCGTGATCGTGCAGAGCTCGGGGTTCTGGGTCTCGGCGATGCGCTGGGCGACGAGCAGTCGATCCTGCCCGAGCACCGAGGTGCCGACCGCGAGCGCGGCGACGTAGGCGCCGAGGCGGCGGGCGACGTCCTCGTGGCGCTCCGAGCGGTTGAGCGCATCGCGCCAGACGGCGTGATCCGACAGGTCCTCGAGCACGATGATGAACCGCTCGGGATCGTAGGCCACGACCTCGACGACGAGCTCGGGGGTGAGCGCGTGGTGCGTCGCGAGCGAGTCGGCCTCGCGGGCCGCCCGCTCGGGCGTCATCGGCCAGCCCGCGCCCACCATGCGGACGTAGGGGAGGGCTTGCTTCAGGATGATCCCGCGCCCGTCCGCGTCGATGACGTGGAAGACGAGGTTCAGGTTGCCGTCGCCGATCTCGCGCACGGAGGCGATGCGGTCCGCGTCGATGCGGCCTGCGGTCTCGGGGCGGGAGCGGAGGTAGTCGGCGATGTTCTCGGCGTCGAGGAAGGTGTACTCGTGCGACATGGGGTGCCTTTCGAAGGGGCGGGGACGGGGAGCGGTTCCGGCGGGGTGGGGGTCGCCCGCGACTGCGGGCGACCCCCACCCTCAGGTCGCGGGCGTGTAGCGCGCCTTCTTCCGGGACAGCGTGAAGGAGAAGAGCAGCGCGACGATCACCACGAGGCCCTTCGCGGTGTCCTGGTAGTAGTACTCGAAGCCCATCATCGTCATGCCCGTGAGCACGATCACGACGAGCACCGCGCCGAGCAGCGTGCCCCAGGCGTTCGGCTTGTTCAGGCCGAGCACCGAGGTGCCGACGAGCGCGACGGCGACGGCCTCGAGGAGGCTCGACGCGCCGGCGTTGACGTCGCCCTGACCGATCCGGGCCACGAGGATGATGCCGGCGACCGACGCGAAGACGGAGGAGACGACGTAGGCGGCGCCGCGGTGGAAGCCCACGCGGATGCCGGAGAGGCGAGCGGCCTCGGGGTTCGCGCCGATCGCGTACAGGATCCGGCCCCAGGAGGTCTTCGTGAGGATGAACCAGCAGGCGGTCACGAGCACGAGCATGACGATCACGGGGATCGGCACGGGGCCGACCGTGCCGCGGTCGATGAGGAGGAACGCGGGATCGAACTTGCCGGGCGCGGTCGTGCCGTCGGGCATGGTCATGCCGGAGGACACCGACTGGCCGGAGACGGGGATCATCTTCGCGCCCTGGATCACGAACATCATGCCGAGGGTGGCGAGGAGATCCGGGATCTTGCAGACGACGATGAGGAACGCGTTGAGCAGACCGACGAGGACGCCGGCCACGAGCACGAACGTGATCGCCATGCCCGCGGTGAGGTTGTAGAACACCATCGTCATCGCGGCGAGCTGCACGCTGAGTCCCGCGACCGAGCCGATCGACAGGTCGAGGCCGCCGACGATCATGCTGAACATGACGCCGAGGCCGAGGATCGCCGTCACAGACGCGAACTTCAGCATCGAGAACATGGAGTTCGTGGTCGCGAAGGCCGGCTCGGTGATCGCGAAGAACGCGAACGCGAGCACGGTGACGGCGAGGAAGCCGTACTTGACGATGATGTCACGCGCGCGGTCCGCGCCCGAGATCCGCACCGGTGCGGGAATTGCTGATGTGTCGGCCATCTCAGGCCACCTCCGTCATGCTCTGGATGATCTGTTCATTGCTGATGTCTGCGGCGCGCGCGTCGAGGGTGATGCGGCCCTCGACCATCACCACGATCCGGTCCGCCATCTCGCGGACCTCGTCGACGTCGCTGCAGATCATCACGACGGCCGAGCCGTCGGCCGCCTGCTCGCGTGCGCGCTGGGAGATGACGCGCCGGGCGCCGATGTCGACGCCGCGGAACGGCTCGTCGAGGAGCAGGACCCGGGGCGAGCGCTGCATCCAGCGCGCCACCATGACCTTCTGCTGGTTGCCTCCGGAGAGCGCGTCGACCGACTGCTCGGGTCCCGTCGTCACGACGGAGAAGCGGTCGATCGCGGCTGCGCCCGCGGCGCGCTCCTTCCCCGGGGCGAGCACGCCGCTGCGCACCACATCGGCGAGGAACGGGAGCGAGAGGGTGCGCATCACGGACCAGCCGGGCAGCATGCCCTGAGCGGCGCGATCCTCGGGGACGAGGTACACGCCCTGGCCGATCGCCGCCTTCGGGGAGCGCGGCGCGAAGGGGCTCCCGTCGAGGGACATCTCGCCGCTCGTCAGCTTGCGCGCGCCGAAGATTGTCTCGGCGAGCTCGGTCTTGCCCGCGCCGATGAGGCCGATGATGCCGGTCACCTCGCCCGCGGCGACCTCGAGGTCGATGGGCGCGCTCTCGGGGAACACGCGATGGCCGCGGATCGCGAGCGCCGTCTCGCCGCCGTGGAGCTCCTCGAGCTCGGCGGCGTCGGCGAGCACGCCCTCACCGAGCATCGCGCGCACGGCGTCCTGCAGGTCGAAGGGGAGCTGCTGCGCGTTCACGATGCGGCCGTCGCGGAGCACCGCGAGGCGATCCGCGAGCGCGTTGATCTCGCTCAGCCGGTGCGACACGTAGAGGATCGCGACACCGCGGTCGCGGAGCTTCGTGACGAGGGCGAAGAGGCGCTCGGCCTCGTTCTGCGAGAGCGTCGATGTGGGCTCGTCGAGGATGAGCACCTGGGGAGTCGTGGAGAGCGCACGCGCGAGGAGCAGCATCTGGCAGTCCGCGATCCCAAGCTCGTGCACGTCCTGGCGGAGGAACGCGTCGTCCCAGTCGAGGTCGAGCGTCTGCGCGATCTCCCGCGCGCGCGGGAGCAGCGAGCGCAGGGAAGCGACGCGGGGCACCTCGCGGAGCGCGATCTCCTCGAAGAGCAGATTCTCGGCGACGCTCAGCCCGGGAACGATCGCGTCGTCGATGCGCTGGTGCACGGTGCGGACACCGGCGCGCGCGGCCGACATGGGGGTGTCGAAGTCGACGGGCTCGCCGCTCAGCAGCAGCTCGCCGGCGGACGGCGCGTGCACGCCCGCGAGGATCTTGATCAGGGTCGACTTGCCGGCGCCGTTCGCGCCGAGGAGCGCCGTGACCGTTCCGGGGACGAGTTCGAGGTCGACGCCCTTCAGGACGCGGTTCGCGCCGAAGTTCTTCGTCAGGCCGACGAGGCGCAGCGCTGCGGACTGCGCGGGTTCCGTCGCATGCATGGGGACAACAACTCCTTGAGGAGGGGCGCGGGCGCCGGATCGATTCCGGCGCCCGCGCGCGGGATTAGAAGGAGACGACCGGGATCCAGTCGGCGCTCGACACCTCGGAGATGTTGAGCGACGGCTCTGCGGCGCGCAGATCGTCCATGTTCTTGATGTTCTTCTCGCGGAGCATGTCCTGCGTGACGAGGATCGGCGGGAAGTCGACCGTGTCGGTCTGCAGCTCGCCGGCCATCTTGAGCGCGAGGGTGCGCATCACGGCCGCGCCGATCGCGTTCGGATCCGTCGCGCCGGTGGCGACCCAGCGGCTGCCCTCGGCGGTCATGAGTTCGATGTCGGCGGTCGAGATGTCGGCGCCGTAGACGCGCACGTCCTCGGTGCCGGGCACCTGGTCGAGGCCCGTGAGCGTGCCCTTCGCGAACTCGTCGTAGGGCGAGTAGATCGCCGTGATCCCCGAGTTGGCCTGCACCGCGGCGGTCACCATGGGCGCCGAATCGGTCGCGGTCGAGTTCGTGAAGTTGCCGGTCTTGAACTTCTGGTCCCAGCTCTGCTTCGTGAGGTACTCCTGCCACACCGCGTCGCGGCGGTCGAGCGGGGCGATGCCGTCGTAGTTGACGTAGCCGACCTCGACGCCCGTGCCGATGTCCGAAGCCATCTGGTCGAGCACGAGCGACGCCATGAGCGCGTCCGACTGCTGCGTCTGCACGGCCTCGGGCGCGCACTGCTGGATCTCGACGTCGTAGATCGCGACGACGATGCCCTTGTCGAGCGCCTGGTTCACGCCCTCGCAGAGGGTGTCGGGGAGGCCGTGGCGGATGATGATCCCGTCGACGCCCGAGGCGATCGCCTGGTCGAGCTGGGTCGCCTGGGTCGCGTTGTCGCCCTGCGCGTCGAACACCGAGAGGTCGACGCCGAGTGCGTCGGCCTGCTGGCGGGTGCCGTTCAGGTACTGCTGGAAGTAATCGCCCTGGCCGGACTGCTGCACGATCGCGATCTTCACGCCGTCGGCGTCGAAGGGCGCGGGTGCGTCGGCCGTCGCCTCGGCGACCTTCCCGGTGTCGGTGGGCTTCGCGGAGCTCGCGGGCTCGCCCTGCGTGCACCCGGCGAGGCCGAGCGCGAGGACGGCCGCGGCGCCGAGAACTGCGGTGGTGGTCTTTCGCATCATTGCGTTCCTTTCGGGAATGGGGTGCTGCGGTTACTGGCCCGAGCCCGCGGCGAAGAGCGGCTGCGCGGCGACGGACGGTTCGGTGACGCCGCGCTCGGTGACGATCGCGGAGATGATGTCGTGCGGGGTGACGTCGAAGGCGGGGTTGAACGCGCGCACGCCGGGGGTCGCCACGGAGACGCCGCCGAACGCGAGCACCTCCTCGTCGCCGCGCTCCTCGATCTCGATCTCCTCGCCCGTCGCGGTGTCCTCGTCGACGGTGGAGTACGGTGCCGCGACAACGAACGGGATGCCCGCGCGGGCGCAGGCGAGTGCGAGGGCGACCGAGCCGACCTTGTTCGCGGTGTCGCCGTTCGCGGTGATGCGGTCGGCGCCGATCACGGCGAAATCGACCAGGCCGCGGAGAATCGTGCTCGACGCCGCCCCGTCGACCTCGACGAGGTGCGGGATCCCGTCCTGGTGCAGCTCCCAGCTCGTGAGCCGGCTGCCCTGGAGCAGGGGGCGGGTCTCGTCGACGTAGACGAGCTCCAGCTTGCCGCGCGTGTGCAGCTCGTGGAGGATCCCGTAGGCGGTGCCCCACGCGGTGGTCGCGAGCGCACCCGTGTTGCAGTGCGTCACGGCGCGCAGCGGGCGGTCGCCGATCCGAGCGAGCAGCCAGTCGGCGCCGAGGCGCGAGAGCTCGCGGTTGGCGGCCTCGTCCTCCGTGGCGATCGCGTGCGCCTCGGCGAGCGTGCGCGCGAAGCCCTCGGCGCGGAACCCGGCGACGCGCTTCGCGCCCCAGGCGAGGTTCACCGCGGTGGGGCGGGCGTTCGCGACGGCGTCGATCGCGGCGGTGAGGCGATCGGCGTCCCAGCCCTCGCGCTCGGCCTCGAGCAGGGCGAGCGCGACGCCGTAGCCGCCGGCCGCGCCGAGCGCGGGGGCGCCGCGGACCGCGAGGCGCTGGATCGCGTCGATGAGCAGATCGATGCTCGTGACCTCGAGGTACACCTCCTCGGACGGGAGCCGCGTCTGATCGATCAGGCGGATGTGGGAATCTGCAGCGGCATCAATCCACTCGATTGCGCGAACCATGGGGATGGCGGTCCTTTCGACGGCGTTGTCAATGTCGCAGTGCGCGAGCTATCGCGAGAAACGTAATTGGTTGACTGACAACTTGTCAAGTGAGGTCACATAAATGCGATTCGCGCCATGACCTAGACTGGGGGGCACCGAAATCCGGGCAAGGGGCCCGCGGGCAAAGGAGACGGGCATGGCGAAGCCGGGATCGCGGGTGGCGATCGTCGCGGACGGGCTGCGCGCTGCGATCCGTTCCGAGGAGTTCGTTCAGGGGGAGCGGCTTCCGACAGAAGCCCAGCTCGCAGAACGATTCGGGGTGTCTCGTCCGACGGTGCGGGCGGCGCTGCGCGAGCTCGAGACCGTTGCGCTCGTGCGCACCCAGCACGGCGTCGGCAGCTTCGTCTCCGAGCGCCCGGCGGTCACCGCGGGCCTCGAACGGCTCGACTCGATCACCGAGTCGATCCGAAGCACGGGGCGCGAGCCGGGCATGGTCTACCGGGGGCGAGTGATTCGACCTCTGCTCCCCGACGAGGCCGAGAAGCTCGAGCTCTCGGGCGATGCCCACGCGCTCGAGCTGCGCCGCACGATCCTCGCCGACGGGGAGGTCGTCGCCTACTCCTACGACCTGATGCCGATCGGCGTGTTCCCCGAGGGGGAGGATCCCGAGGCTGTGCAGGGCTCGCTGTTCGCCTACCTGCGCGAGGAGCGCAACCTCCACCCGCACTACGGCGTGGCCGAGGTGCACGCGGTGCAGTCGGACCGGATCGGCTGGGATTCGCCCGTGGGGAAGCCGGCGCTCTACGTGCTGCTCGACCAGGTCCACTTCGACCGCTCCGCGCGGGCGCTGCTGTACTCGCGCACGTACTTCCTCGAGGGGCGCTACGCGTTCACCATCCGCCGCGCGGGCTAGCCGCGGAGGTGATTCGAGGGGTGATTCCTGCTCGGTTGTTTGACAACTGATCGGCGCAGCGTGAGAATATTCACGCCGCTCAGCAGCCCAGTGAGGGGCATTGCCGCCGTCTCGGGTGACGAGCGGTCGGCCGGACAAGTGAGGATCGCATGCTCAACACCCAGGAGGGCGCAGCGGTCGCCCTGGAACTCTCGGACGTCGGGGCGGACGCGGTGCGCCGCGGGCTCGTCCTCGCGAGCGGGGGCAACCTCTCGGCGCGCCTGGACGCCGAGCACTTCATCGTGACCGGATCCGGCACCTGGCTCGACCGGCTGCGGCCCGGCGACTTCACCGTCATGCACGTCGACGGTACCGTCGTCTCCGGCAACCCGAAGCCGTCCAGCGAGTGGAAGCTGCACCAGCGCTCCTACCAGGCGCGCGCCGATGTGAACGCCGTGATCCACCTCCATCCCCAGCACGCGGTCCTGCTCGCGACGCTCGGGATCGACATCCGCCTCCTCACGCTCGACCACGCGTTCTACGTGAAGTCGATCGGCGTTACGCCGTTCTACCCGAACGGCTCCGACGAGCTCGCCGACACGGCGGCCGCCGAGCTCGCCGAGCACGACTGCGTCGTGATGCGGCACCACGGCTGCACCGCCGTGGGGGCCTCGATCGAGATGACGTACCGCCGGGCGCTCAACCTGGAGGACGCGGCGAAGGCGACGGTGCTCGCGCGCCAGCTCGGCGACACCGAGACGACCTTCCCCGCCGAGCACTTCCCGAACCTGCACCACGCCTGAGCGCGCTGCGCGAGCCGGCACGCGCGCGGCGCCCGCTCGCGGCGGCACCCGCCCCGGTCACTTGGCAATCGCCGAAGTGGCCGGGGCTTTTTGCGCTGCGACTTGAACATCAGATGAATGTAAGCATAGGCTGAATGACGCAATCGCCCACTGTGCTCCGGCTCCGAGTGGGCGGCCGACGCGCTGCCGCGATGCTCTCGCTGCAGCGCGTTTCCATGTCCGTTCAACCTGAGGATTCGACGTGTCACTTCGCACCACCCGCACTTCGGCGGCCGCAGCCCTCGCGCTCGGCGCAACCCTGCTGTTCTCTGCATGCTCGACCGGCGCCCCCGCCGGCGACTCCGAGACCGAGGCCCCCGCGGCGTCGGGCACCGTGACCATCACCGACAACCACGGTGAGGTCGAGGTTCCGGTCAACCCGAAGACCGTCGTCGCGCTCGACAACCACGTGTTCTCGACGCTCGATGCGTGGGACGTGGAACTCGCCGCAGCGCCCAAGGGCATCATGGGCACGGTGTGGCCGAAGTACCTCGACGAGTCGGTCGCCGACATCGGCTCGCACCGCGAGCCGAACCTCGAGACGATCGTCGCGGCGCAGCCCGACCTGATCATCGCGGGGTACCGCTTCGGCGACTCGTACGACGAGATCAAGAAGCAGAACCCGGACGCCGCTGTGATCGACATCGCCCCGCGCGAGGGCGAGGACCTCATGAGCGAGCTGAAGCGCGAGAGCGACATCCTCGGCCAGATCTTCGACAAGAAGAACGAGGCCAAGGAGCTGAACGACAAGCTCGACGCCGCGATCGCTGACGCGAAGGAGGCCTACAACGGCACCGACACCGTCATGGCCGTGAACACCTCGGGCGGCAAGATCGGGTACCTCGCCCCGGGCGTCGGCCGCTCGGTCGGTCCCGTGTTCGGCGCGCTGGATCTGGTCCCCGCGCTCGAGGTCGAGGGCGCGACGAGCGACCACCAGGGCGACGACATCTCGGTCGAGGCGATCGCCGCCTCGAACCCGCAGTGGATCATCGCGCTCGACCGCGACGCGGCCTTCGCTCCCGAGGACCGCGAGGAGGGCTCGCTGCCCGCCGCCGAGCTCATCGCCGGCTCCGAGGCCCTGAAGAACGTGCCCGCGGTCACCGAGGGCAACCTGATCTACCTCGACGCGAACTTCTACCTGACCGAGGACATCCAGGCCTACACCGCGCTGTTCACGGACATCAAGGACGCCTTCGCAGCGGCATGACCACTGACGACCGTGCCGCGGGATCCCGCGGCCCCGGAGCGCCCGCTCGCATGAGCGGGCGCTCTCGCGTTGCCTCCGGCGCCGCAGCGCCGGGCGCTGCCGGGCCGACGGACGCCGCCGCGAGCGCCCCGCCCCGCCGCGCCACGGCCTGGCCGCTGATCATCGGCGTGCTCATCGTGGTCGCCCTGCTCGTGCTCTCCGTCTTCGTGGGGGTCTACGACCTCTCGGACGGAGAGATGGGCGCGGAGATGCTCTGGATCACCCGCGTGCCCCGCACCCTCGCGCTCATGCTCGCGGGCGCCGCGATGGCCGCGAGCGGCCTCGTGATGCAGATGCTCACCCAGAACCGCTTCGTCGACGCCACGACCTCCGGGACGACCGAGTGGGCGTCGCTCGGCCTGCTCCTCACGGCAATCCTCGCACCGAGCGTCGGCATCGTGGGGCGCATGGTGATCTCGAGCGCGTTCGCCTTCATCGGTGCGATGGCGTTCATGCTGATCCTGCGCAGGATCGTGATCCGCACGACGCTCGTGGTTCCGCTCATCGGCATCATGCTCGGCGCCGTCGTGGGCGCGCTCACCACGTTCCTCGCAGTGCAGTTCAACCTCCTCCAGATGGTGGGCACCTGGTTCATGGGGAGCTTCACGAGCGTGGTGCGCGGCCGCTACGAGGTGCTGTGGGTCGTGGCGGTCGTCACGCTGCTCGTCTTCCTCCTCGCCGACCGGATCACGGTCGCCGGGCTCGGCCGCGACGTGGCCACGAACGTCGGGATGAGCTACGAGGCCATCGTGATCGCGGGAACGGCGCTCGTCGCGGTTTCGGCCGGCGTCACGGTCGTGGTCGTGGGCTTCCTGCCCTTCCTTGGCCTCGTCGTGCCGAACGTCGTGGCCATGCTCCGCGGCGACAACGTGCGCAGCAACCTCCCCTGGGTCTGCATCGGCGGCATCGCCCTCGTCATCATCTGCGACATCATCGGCCGGATCGTTCGCATGCCGTTCGAGGTGCCGGTCTCGATGGTGCTCGGCATCATCGGCTCCGTCGTGTTCATCGCGATCCTGCTGAGGGGGCGCGCGCGTGTCTAGCATCGTCCAGCTCGGCTCCGCGGGCGAGCTCCCCGAGGTGCCCGAGGCGGCCGCGCCGCGCTGGCGGCGCGCGCTGCCGACCGTGATCGTCTACACGGTCGCCGTCGCGCTCGCGATCGCCGTGCTGAGCTACGGCAACCCCGCGCCGGTGGGTTCCTCCGGCTTCTGGATCATCGTGCAGTCCCGGCTCGCCTCGCTCGGCACGATCGCGCTCGTCGCCGTGTGCCAGTCCGTCGCGACCGTGCTCTTCCACACCGCGACCTCCAACCGGATCCTCACCCCCTCGATCCTCGGCTTCGACGCGCTCTACGTGCTCACGCAGACGGCGCTCGTGTTCGTGTTCGGAACGGCGGCGACCGGGATGGAGGGGATCCCGAAGATCCTCGCCCAGAGCGGTCTGATGGTGCTCTTTGCCACGGCCCTCTACGGCTGGCTCTTCTCGGGCAAGCGCGCCAATCTGCACCTCCTGCTCCTCGTCGGCGTCGTCCTCGGGATCGGCTTCGGCTCCGTCTCGACCTTCATGCAGCGGCTCCTCACCCCGAGCGAGTTCGACGTGCTCAGCGCTCGGCTGTTCGGCAGCATCGGCAAGGGCAACGTCGAGTACCTGCCGGTCGCGGCGACGATCGCGGTCCTGATCCTTGCGTTCGTCTGGTCCAAGCGGCGGGTCTACGACGTCGTCGCGCTCGGCCGCGACGCCGCGATCGGCCTCGGCGTGCACTACCGCCGCGAGATCGTCACGATCCTCGTGCTGGTCGCGGTGCTCGTCTCCGTCTCGGTCACCATGGTGGGCCCCATGACGTTCTACGGCTTCCTGGTGGCGACGCTCGCTTACCAGTTCGCCCGCAACGACTCGCACACCGAGATCCTGCCGCTCGCGATCGGCATCGGGCTCGTCACCCTCGTGGGCGCCACCTTCATCCTGAAGCACGTGTTCGCCGCGGGCGGTCTCGTCACCGTCATCATCGAGTTCATCGGCGGGCTCCTGTTCCTCATCGTCCTCCTCAGAAAGGGGCTGCGTTGATCCAGCTCACGAACGTCGGGAAGTCCTATCAGGGGCGCCGGGTGCTCGGCCCGATCGATCTCGCGATCGAGCGCGGCGGCGTGACCGCGCTCATCGGACCGAACGGTGCGGGCAAGTCGACCATGCTGACGATCATCGGGCGCCTGCTCGAGGCCGACAGCGGGCGGGTCACGGTGGGCGGTCTCGACGTGCGCACCGCCAAGTCGCGCGAGCTCGCCCGCGTCGTGTCGATCCTGAAGCAGGAGAACCACTTCATGGCGCGCCTCACGGTGCGGCAGCTCGTCACCTTCGGGCGCTTCCCGCACTCCGGCGGGCGCATCACGGAGACCGACCGGCGCGCGATCCACGCGGCCATCGCGTTCCTGGATCTCGCGGGGATGGAGGATCGCTTCATCGATGAGCTCTCCGGCGGGCAGCGGCAGCGCGCGTTCGTCGCGATGGTGCTCGCCCAGGACACCGACTACGTGCTCCTCGACGAACCGCTCACCGGCCTCGACATGCGCCACGCCGTCGGGATGATGGGGCAGGTGCGCGCCGCGGCCGACGCGCTCGGGAAGACCGTCATCCTTGTGATCCACGACGTCAACTTCGCTGCGGCCTACGCCGACCGGATCGTCGCCCTCGCCGACGGGCAGCTGGTGGCCTCCGGAACGCCCGAGGAGATCATCACCCCGGAGGTGCTCGAGCGAGTGTTCGAGACTCCCGTCGACGTGCTGGAGCACGAGGGGCGCCGGGTCGCGGTCTACTACCGGCCCGAGCCCGCCGCGCCGAGCGCCGGTTCCCGGTAGCGTTGAGGCATGGAGAGTCTGCGCAGCATTGACACCTGGCCCGTGAAGCACGCCGCCGCCGCGGTGATCGCGAAGGACGGCCGGATCCTCGGGCACCACGGGCCGCAGGATCGCGAGTTCAAGCTCGCCTCGGTGACGAAGCTGCTGAGCGCCGCCGCGGTCCTGCTGGGGATCGAGGAGGGCGTGCTGGAGCTGGACGACCCGGCCGGCCCCGAGGGGTCGACCGTGCGCCACCTGCTCGCGCACGCGTCGGGCTACGACTTCTCGGAGGACATTCTCCGCGCCCGTCCCGGGCGCAGGCGGGTGTACTCGAACCGCGGGATCAACGTGCTCGCCGAGGTGTTCGAGGAGCGTGCAGAGATGCCCTTCGCCGAGTATCTCCGCGAGGGCATCCTGGAGCCGCTCGGCATGACCGCGACCCGGCTCGAGGGGCCGCCAGCGGCCGGCGCGATCTCGACCGTCGCGGACCTCAGCCGCTTCGCCGCCGAACTGCAGAACCCGCGCGTGCTCCACCCGGACACGATCGCGGAGGCCACGCACGTCGTGTTCCCCGGGCTCGACGGGGTGCTGCCCGGGTTTGGGCGGCAGGACCCGAACGACTGGGGGCTCGGCTTCGAGATCCGCGACGGCAAGCACCCGCACTGGACCGGCGCGCTGAACAGCCCGGGCACGTTCGGGCACTTCGGCCAGGCGGGGACGTTCCTCTGGGTTGATCCCGCAGCCGAGGTCGCCTGTGTGGCGCTGACCGACCGCAACTTCGGCGAGTGGTCGGCGGCCGCCTGGCCCGTCTTCTCGGACGCGGTGCTGAGCGAGCTGGCGCGCGGCTGAGCGTACCTGCCGCACACGGGACATTCCTGCCGCAGCACACCAGCGGGCGCACCTAGACGGGTGCGCAGGGGCCGGCTGAGTATGGACGTGCCCCGTTCACAATGGGTGCATGGACCCTCGTCATGCGCCCCCTGTGCCGCTGCCCGCACCGACCACCCGGCTGTTTCGGGGGGGGGGGGGGGCA
>NZ_AYMV01000011.1 GCF_000633415.1 Leucobacter sp. PH1c
CGCCCGTGCCGACGAGCACGACCTCGGCGTCCTCCCACGCCGCGATGCGCCGCTCGGCGAGCACGAGGGCGAGCCGCACGAGCGACTGGCCGGCGGCGCGCACGCCCGTCCGCTCGCGCACGGCCCGGGAGGTCCGCGTCGCCGTCTGGAAGACGCGCTCGAGCCGATCGGTCATGGTGCGCGCGGTGCGGGCCGCGGTGTGGGCCCGGCGCACCTGCCCGGCGATCTCCTCCTCGCCGAGCGCGGCGGACTCGAGGCCGCTCGCGACCGCGAACAGGTGCTCCGCCGCGGCGACGTCGGTCGCGATGCGCGCCGAGCCGGCGAGTTCTTCGGGGGCGAGCTCGGCCGCCGCCGCGAGCCGGGCGATCGCCGCCTCAGCGAATTCCGGGGTCTCGCGCCCGGCGTCGAGGTAGAGTTCGAAGCGGTTGCAGGTGGCCAACACGACGGAGCCGGGGCAGAACTCAGCGAACTCGGAGGTGATCTCCTCCTCGCGGCGGGCGACGGCCTCGCGGAGGGGGAGGGATGAGCCCCGGTGGTCCAGGGAAAGGCTGAGCAGCATGGGCGGCTTCCTGTTCGGCGTGCGGCGGCCCGACGGGGCCGGAAAGCATCGTAACGGACACATCTGATCTTTCACATCAGATGTGTGAGGTACGATCACGTCTGATGAACGCGCAGCCTGCCCCCGCCGAGCCGATGACCGCCCTTCCCGCCGAGCACCCGCTCGTCACGGGCCGTACCGCCGACGCACCCCTCGTGCGCGCGCTCCGCGGCGACCGCCCCGAGCGCACGCCCGTCTGGTTCATGCGCCAGGCCGGCCGCTCGCTCCCCGAGTACCGCGCGATCCGCGCGAACACCCGCATGCTCGACGCCTGCCTCGACCCCGAGCTCGCGAGCGAGATCACGCTCCAGCCGGTGCGCCGCCACGGCGTCGACGGCGCGGTGTTCTTCAGCGACATCGTCGTCCCGCTCCTCCTCGCGGGCGTCGATGTCGACCTCGTCGCCGGGCGGGGGCCGGTCTTCGCCCAGCCCGTTCGCACGGCGGCGGACGTGGCGCGCTGCCGGGCGGAGTTCACCCCCGAGCGGCTGCGCGCCGCCCTCGGCCCCGTCACCGCGGCCGTGCAGCGCACCGTCGCCGAGCTCGGCGAAACGCCGCTCATCGGCTTCGCCGGCGCCCCCTTCACGCTCGCGGCCTACCTCGTCGAGGGCGGCCCCTCGCGCGATCACCTCCGGGCCCGCACGCTGATGCACGCCGATCCCGAGACGTGGCGCGAGCTGCTCGAGTGGACGGCCGAGCTGAGCGGCGAGTTCCTCGCGGCGCAGGTCGCTGCGGGCGCGAGCGCCGTGCAGCTCTTCGACTCCTGGGCCGGCTCCCTCGGGGTGGCCGACTACCGCGCGCACGTCGCGCCCGCTTCGGCGGCGGCGCTCGCCGCCGTGCGGGGGATCAGCGACGATGCGGGGCGCCCGTTCCCGACGATCCACTTCGCGGTGGGCTCGGGGCACCTCCTGGAGGCGCTCGCGGAGCTCGGCACCTCGGCGCTCGGCGTGGACTGGCGCACGCCGCTCGACGAGGCCTCGGCCCGCCTGGGGGACCGGATCCCGCTCCAGGGCAACCTGGATCCCGCCTTCCTCGGTGCGCCGGAGCCCGTGCTGCGTGCGGCGCTCGAAGATGTGCTGCGGCGCGGCGAGCGCGCGCCCGGCCACGTGCTGAACCTCGGCCACGGCGTCCCCCCGGAGGCCGATCCCGCCGTGCTCACCCGGATCGTCGAGCTCGCACATGCGTTCTGACGGGCGCCCCGCCGGGGCCCCGCTGCGCGTCGGCGTGGTGGGCGGCGGGGTCTCCGGGCTCGTCGTCGCGCGCGAACTCGCGCGCGCGGGCGCCGAGGTGACCGTGTTCGAGGCGGCCGAGCAGCTCGGCGGCCGGATCGCCGGGACGGAGCTCGCCGGCCGGGCCGTCGACGTGGGCGCCGAGGCGTTCGCCACCCGGGGCGGCCACGTGCGCGAGCTGCTGACGGAGCTCGGGATCGCCGACGACTGCGTCGCCCCCGCCCCGCTCGGCTCGTGGCTCGTCGACGGCACCGACGGCTCGGCGGCTCCCCTCCCGCCCGCGGGCACGCTCGGGATCCCGGCGGCCCCGCTCTCGGCCGCCACGCGGCGGGTGCTCGGCCTCCGCGGGGCGCTCCGTGCCGCGGCCGAGCCGCTCCTGCCCGCGCGAGTGGGGCGGGGCAGCGAGACGATTGCCGAGCTCGTGCACGCCCGCTCGGGCCCGGCCGTGCTCGAGCAGCTGGTGCGCCCGGTCACTCTCGGCGTGTACTCGGCGCCGCCCGAGCGGCTTCCCCTCGGCGTCCTGCCCGGGCTCGAGGCCGAGGTGCGCCGCACGGGCTCGCTCCACCGCGCGGCGCGCGCGCTTCGCGGGCGGACGAGTGCCGCGGGCGGCGCCGTCGCGACGCTGCGGGGCGGGATGTCCGCGCTCGTCGGCGCGCTGAGTCGCGCGGTGCGCGAAGCCGGCGGCGAGCTGCGCACGGGCGTGCGCGTCACCGGGCTCGACACCTCGCGCGCGGCTGTGGGCGCCGGGACCGGGAACGGGATCGGGATCCTCGGAACGGTCGGCGACGCTGCGGGCAGCTCCGAGCTCGTCCGCGTGGACGCGGTGGTACTCGCGACCCCGGAATCGGCGGCGCGCGCGATCCTGGGCCTGCCCGCCGTGGCAGACGCGGAGAGCACGGTCGAGGTGGTCGTGCTCGCGCTCGATCGCGCGCACCCCGCCGTCGCTCCGCTCGTACGCGCGCCGCGCGGCACGGGTGCGCTGGTGAACGCGGCCGCGGGGACCCCGCGCATCACGGCGAAGGCGCTCACCCACATCTCGCGTAAGTGGCCGCACGCCACGCACCGGGACACCGAGCTTGTGCGGCTCTCCTACGGCCGTGACGGTGCGGCGCCCGCGACGCTCGGGCTCCCCGACGACGCGGTGCGGGAGCTCGCGCTCCGCGACGCGAGCGCGATCCTCGGCGTCCCGCTGCCGGACGACGCCGTGCAGGGACTCGCCCGCCGCACCTGGCGGATGCCGACCCGGGGCGACCGCGCCCCGATCACGCCGCCCGCCGGAGTGCTCCTCACGGGCGACTGGCGCTCGGGGGCGGGCTTCGCCGCGGTGATCCCTGCCGCCCGCCGCACGGCCCGCGAACTCCTCACCGCGCACGGCGTGTGCGCCCACGCCGCTCCTCCCGCGCCGCCGCGCGCGGCTCCCCACGATCCCACCCCGGAAAGGCACTCCGCGTGACTCCCCAGCACGATCCCCAGCTCGACCCCACGACCGAAACGACCGAGACGACCGAGACGGCCGGCACCGCCTCGGCGGTTCCGGCGACCCGGCCCCCGGCGCCGAGCGGCCGCGTCACCCGGTCCGCGGGCGCGGAGGCGGCGCGCCCCGGCCTCATCCGGATCGGCACCCGCGGCAGCCGCCTCGCGATCGCGCAGACCACCACGGTGGCGGAGGCGATCGCCGCCGCGACGGGCTGCGATGTGACCCTCGTGACGATCACCACGCACGGCGACGTGTCGCGCGAATCGCTGTCGCAGCTCGGCGGCACGGGCGTCTTCGTGAGCGCGCTCCGCGAAGCACTGCTCGCGGGGGAGTGCGACCTCGCCGTCCACTCGCTCAAGGACCTCCCCACGGGCCCGTGCGAGGGGATCGTGCTCGGCGCGATCCCGGAGCGCGCGGATGCTCGCGACGCGCTCTGCGCGCGCGACGGGCTGAGCCTCGCGGAGCTGCCCGCAGGCGCCGACGTGGGCACGGGTTCGCCGCGCCGCGCCGCCCAGTTGCTCGCCGCGCGCCCGGACCTCGCGGTGCACGACCTCCGCGGGAACGTCGACACCCGCCTCGGCCGGGTGGGCCACGACCTCGACGCCGTCGTGCTCGCGGCCGCGGGCCTCGACCGCTCCGGGCTCGCGGACGCGATCACCGAGCGCTTCCCGCTCACGACGGTGCCCACGGCGCCCGGCCAGGGCGCCCTCGCGATCGAGGCCCGCGCGGCCGACCGCGGGGTCGCGCACCTCGACGCGGCGCTCGCCGCGCTCGACGACGCCGAGGCGCGGGCGTGCGCGACGGCGGAGCGGATCCTGCTCGGCACCCTCGAGGCGGGGTGCGCCGCGCCGATCGGGGCGACCGCTGCCGTGCGCGCGGGGCGGCTCAGCCTGAGTGCGACCGTCTACCGCCTCGACGGGAGCGCGGAGCTCACCGCCCGGGCCAGCGAGGACTGGACGCCCGCGGATACAGGCGCAGCCGAGCGGCTCGGCCGCGCGGCGGCGGCCGACCTCCTCGCGCGCGGCGCCGCCGAACTCGCCCCGCTCGGATCGGCGCGATGAGCGGGGCCGAGCTCGCCGGACTGCGGATCCTGATCCCACGCAGTGCCGACGCCGCGCGGGCGACCGCGCGGGAGGTGCGCGAGCGGGGCGGGATCCCCGTCGTGCTCCCGCTCATCGGCTCGGCCCCGCCGCTCGATCCGGCCCCGCTCGGCGCGGCCCTCGACGCGTGGCACCGCGGCGCCTACGCGTGGCTCGCGGTGACGAGCGCCGCGGGGGCCTCCTCCCTCCGCGCGGCGGGCGCACGGTCCGTCCCGGGATCCCGGATCGCCGCGGTGGGGCCGGCGACGGCGCTCGCGCTCGCCGAGGCCGGGCTCACCGCCGATCTCGTGCCCGAGCAGGAGTTCACGGGTGCGGCGCTCGGCGGAGCGCTCGCGGCGGCCCTCAGCCGTGCGCCCGTGACGGAGCCCGATGCGTCCGGCCCGCGGGTGCTCCTGCCCGTCGCCGCGGGCGCGGGCACCGAGTTCGAGGCCGCGCTCGCCGCGGTCGGCGAGCGCGCCCACCGGGTCACCGCCTACCGCACGGTGCCGACCGCGCGGCACGCGGAGGCCGAGCGCGCGGCGCTCGATTCGGGCATCGACGCGATCCTCGTGACGAGCGGCTCGGTCGCCCGGGAGCTCGCGGTTCGCTGCCAGCCGCTTCCGCCGGGCGCGCGCCTCGTCGCGATCGGCGAGCCCACGGCCCGCGCGCTCGCCGAGCTGGGCCTCCGGCCTGATCTCGTCGCCGAGACCCACACCGTCGCGGGGATGCTCGACGCGCTCGCGCTCGCGCCCCCGAGCCCGGACGCTGACCCGCACCCCGCACCACCCCAGCACTCCACCCCAGCACCCGATTCCCGAGGAGCACACGCATGACCCCCGCCCCGTCGATCCGCCCCCGCCGCCTGCGGCGCACCCCGGCGCTCCGCCGCATGGTGGCCGAGACCCGGATCCATCCCGCCGAGCTCGTCCTCCCCGTCTTCGTGCGCGAGGGCATCAGCGCCCCGCAGCCGATCGCCGCGATGCCCGGCGTCGTGCAGCACACGATCG
The DNA here is from genome assembly GCF_000633415.1 of Leucobacter sp. PH1c. GTDB lineage: Bacteria > Actinomycetota > Actinomycetes > Actinomycetales > Microbacteriaceae > Leucobacter. Next base: position 5,388 of record NZ_AYMV01000011.1, read on the forward strand.
ACTCCCTGCGCGGCGTCGCCGCCGAGGCCGCCGCCGCCGGACTGGGCGGCATCATGCTCTTCGGCGTCCCCGCGGAGCGCGACGCGCGCGGGAGCGCCGCCGACGATCCCGAGGGGATCCTGAACCGCGCGACCCGCGCCGTCGTCGCCGAGGCCGGGGACGCGCTCGTGGTGCAGACGGACCTCTGCCTCGACGAGTTCACCGATCACGGGCACTGCGGCGTCATCGACGCGAGTGGCGCGGTCGACAACGACGCGACGCTCGCGCGCTACGCGGACATGGCGATCGCGCAGGCCGAGGCGGGCTCCGCGCTGCTCGGGCTCTCGGGCATGATGGACGGCCAGGTGGCTGCGGTCCGCGAGGCGCTCGACCTCGCGGGGCACGAGCAGACCGCGCTCCTCGCATACTCGGCGAAGTACGCCTCGGCCTTCTACGGCCCCTTCCGCGAGGCCGTGGACTCGCAGCTCACGGGCAACCGCCGCGGCTACCAGCAGGATCCCGCGAACCGTCGCGAAGGGCTCCGCGAGGCGGAGCTCGACATCGCCGAGGGAGCCGACATCGTGATGGTGAAGCCCGCCATGAGCTCGCTCGATGTGCTCGCCGACGTCGCGGCCGTGAGCCCGGTGCCGGTGTGGGCCTACCAGGTGTCGGGCGAGGCCGCCATGATCGAGGCAGCGGGGGCGAACGGCTGGATCGATCGCGACGCCGCCGTCCGCGAGTCGCTCACGAGCATCAAGCGCGCGGGGGCCGATGCGATCCTGAGCTACTTCGCCCTCGAGGCCGCGGGGTGGGCCCGATGAGCCCGGCGCGTGAGGCCCGGCGGCACGCGGCCCCGGAGCCGACGCTCGCGCGGAGCGCGGCGCTGCAGGAGCGTGCCGCTCGCGTGATCCCGGGCGGCGTGAACTCGCCCGTGCGCGCGTACGGCTCGGTGGGCGGGACGCCGCGCTTCCTCGTCGCGGGCTCGGGCCCGTACGTGACCGACGCCGACGGCGCGGAGTACGTCGACCTCGTCGCGTCCTGGGGCCCGGCGCTCCTCGGCCACGCGCACCCCGAGGTTGTCGCCGCCGTGCAGGAGTCCGCGGCGCGGGGCCTCGGCTTCGGCGCCTCGGTTCCCGAGGAAGCCGAGCTCGCCGAGGAGATCGTGCGGCGCGTGCCGCTCGTGGAGCGCGTGCGGCTCGTCTCGACCGGCACGGAGGCGACCATGACCGCCATCCGGCTCGCGCGCGGCGCGACGGGGCGGCCGCTCATCGTGAAGTTCGCGGGGCACTACCACGGCCACTCGGACGGGCTGCTCGCCGCGGCCGGCTCGGGGCTCGCCACGCTCGCGCTGCCCGGCTCGGCCGGCGTCACCGCCGAGACCGCGGCGCAGACCCTCGTGCTCCCGTACAACGATCTCCCGGCGCTCGAGGCGGCGTTCGCGGCCCACGGCGACCGCATCGCGGGGGTGATCGCCGAGGCCGCCGCCGCGAACATGGGGATCGTGCCGCCCGCGCCCGGCTTCACGCGCGCGCTGATCGAGCTCGCGCACCGGCACGGGGCGCTCGTAATCCTCGACGAGGTGCTCACGGGGTTCCGCGCGGGCCCCGCCGGGTACTGGGGGATCGAGGAGCCGACGCTCCCCGCGGGTGTCACGCCCGATCTCTTCACCTTCGGCAAGGTGGTCGGCGGCGGGCTGCCGCTCGCCGCGCTCGGCGGCCGCGCGGAACTCATGGAGCAGCTCGCGCCGCTCGGCCCCGTGTACCAGGCGGGCACCCTGTCGGGGAACCCGCTCGCGGTCACCGCCGGGCTCACGACGCTGCGCCTCGCCGACGCGGCGGCGTACGCGCGGCTCGCCCACGCCGCGGACACGGTGGCGGGCGCCGTGGGTGGTGCGCTCGAGGCCGCCGGAGTTGCACACCGGATCACGCGCGCCGGCACGCTCTTCGGCGTCGTGTTCGGCGACTTCCCCGAGGCGCCGCGCGACTACGCGACGATGCAGCGCCAGAACATCGCGCAGCACCGCGCGTTCTTCCACGCGATGCTCGCGGGCGGGGTCAACCTGCCGCCGAGCGCGTTCGAGGCGTGGTTCGTCACGGCCGCGCACGACGGTGCGGCGCTCGAACGCGTCGCGGCAGCGCTCCCCGCGGCGGCTGCGGCGGCGGGCGCCGCGGAGGCGGGCTCGGCGGACTAGCGGTGCGGGCCGCCCGGCGCCTCGCCGGGCGGTCGCGTCTCGTCCACCAGCTGGACCGCGGTGCGCCCCGGGCCGCGCACGCACACGCGGTAGGCGAGCGCGAGGAGCGCGACCCACACCAGCCCCACGACGAGCGCGGGGCGCGTGCTCTCGACCACGCCGATCATCACGACGACGAAGAGCACGAAGGCGACCGCGGCGTACGACGCCGCGGGCCAGAGCGGCACGGGGAACTCGCTCGGCAGTCCGCCCGTCCGCGCGAGCTCGCGCTTCATGCTGATGTGCGCGAGCAGGATCATCAGCCAGACGACGACCGTGGCGAACGTGGCGAGCGCGGCGATCAGGAAGAAGATCTGCTCCTGGAACCAGACGTTGAGGAGCACGCCGACGAGGAGCGCGCCCATCATCGTCACGACCGTGAGCCACGGCACGCCGCTGCGCGTGAGCCGCGTGAACGCCCGCGGCGCGTGCCCCTGCTGCGCGAGCCCGTGGAGCATGCGGCCGGCGCCGAAGATGTCGGCGTTGATCGCGGACACGGCGGCCGTGATCACGACGGCGTTGAGCACGTGCGCCGCCCCCGTGAGGCCGAGCGAATCGAAGATGGTGACGAAGGGGCTCGCGGAGCCGTCGATCGTGTTCCACGGCTGGATCGACATGATCACGGTCAGCGTGAGCACGTAGAACAGCAGGATGCGCACGGGGACGGAGTTGATGGCGCGCGGGATCACGCGCCGGGGATCCTGCGCTTCGCCCGCGGTGATCCCGATCACCTCGATGCCCCCGAACGCGAACATCACGACCGTGAAGCACGCGAGGAAGCCGAGCAGCCCGGTGGGGAACAGGCCGCCGTGGGCGACCAGATTTCCGAGCCCCGCTGCCCCGTCGCTCGGGGTGCCGAGGCCGAACACGATGATCGCGATCCCGCCGGCGATCATGAGCACGATCGCCGTGATCTTGATGAGCGCGAACCAGAACTCCAGCTCGCCGAACACCCGGACGCTGATGAGGTTGATCGCGCCGATGAAGAGCACGAGGGCGAGGATCCAGATCCAGCGCTCGACATCGGGGAACCAGAACCCCATGTAGACGCCGAACGCGGTGACGTCGGCGAGCGCGACGACGAACATCTCGAACGCGTAGGTCCAGCCGGTGAGGAAGCCGGCGAAGGGGCCGAGGTAGCGCGACGCGTACTGCCCGAAGGAACCGGAGACAGGGTGGCGCACGGCAAGCTCGCCGAGCGCGCGCATCACCATGAACACGGCGGCGCCGCCGATCACGTACGCGAGCAGCACCGCGGGGCCGGCCGCCTGGATCGCGCCGGCTGAGCCGTAGAACAGACCGGTGCCGATCGCCGAGCCGAGCGCCATGAAGCGGATGTGCCGGGCGGTGAGCCCCCGCCGCAGCCCGGCCAGCGGCGAGCGGGCGGGCTCGGCGCCGGGGCGGGTTTCGGCCTGCGCTGGGGTCCGCGCTGCGTCGGCGTCGGAGGGGTGCATGGCGGATCCGTTCGAGACGAGGCGTTCAGCGGAGCGGCGCGGCGGGGCGCACGGCGGAGGGCCCGCCGTGTCGCCACCGGCGTCTGCGCCAGCCTCTAGTGTCCCAGACGTTGGGCGAGCCCCGCAGCGGCCTCCAGCACGAGCAGGGCAGCGAGGCGGATGGTGCGGGCGTCCGCGGCGTCCGCCGACGCGTCGACCTCGGCGATGTCGAAGCCGCGGACGCGCGGATCGGCCGCGAGCACCCGGGTGATCCGCCGCAGCTCGTGCGCCTGGAGTCCGCCCGGGATCGAGGCCGGGCAGGCGGGCGCGACGCTCCGGTCGCAGACGTCGACGTCGAGGTCGACGTGGATCGGCCCGCCACCGGCCCCCGCGATGTCGAGCGCCTCGGCGGCGATGTCGGTGAGCGGGCGGTCGACGAGTTCGTCGCGGTGGATCACGGTGATCCCGAACGCTCGGGCGCGCTCGCGGTACGCGCGGGAGTTCGCGAAGTCGGCGATCCCGATCTGCACGATCCGACGGGGATCGAGCCCCGCCTCGATGAGGCGCCGCACGGGAGAGCCGTTGCTGCGGCCGTCGCGGAGGTCGTGGTGGGCGTCGAGCGTGATGAGCCCGGCTGCGGGGAGCGCGGTGCCGGCGACGCCGAGCGCCGCCGGCACGGTGAGCGCGTTGTCGCCGCCGAGCGCGACGACGAGCCGCGCCCGCGCCGCGATCTGCGTGACCCGTGCCGCGGCCGCGCGCTCGCCCGCCTCGGTGTCCGGCTGGGCGACGTCACCGGCGTCGACGATGCGGAGCGCCTCGTCAAGGACGAACTGGGCCTCGCCTCCCCGGCTCCCGGGTGCGCCGGGAGCGACGACGTGACCCGAGTACCGCCGCAGGGCGGCGCGGATCGCGGCCGGGGTCTCGTGCGCGCGGGTGGGGGAGAGCGAGGTGGCCGAGGTCGGGATGCCGACGATCGCGAGATCGGCGTCCGCGTGCTCGTCCGCGTCGACGTCGATCGCCGGCCAGCCGCCGGTGCGGGGCCACGCGGGATCCTGGGGGAGGGCAACGGTGCTCATGCCAGAGACGGTACCAATGGCGGCCGCGCCCGGGCAGGCGATCAGGGTGCAGCTGTCTGGGATCCCGGACAGCTGCGCCCTGTTCGCGCTATTGCACCGCCCGTCCGTGCGCTGAGATCGAAGCATGGATACTCGCACCGCACCGCCCGCAGCCGAATCGGGCGCCACCACCGTCGTGCTCGGGGCAGCGCCGCTCACGATCGCCGACGTCGTCGCCGTCGCCCGCGTGGGCGCACGCGTCGAGATCGCCCCCGAGGCGCTCGCCGCAGTGGCGGCCAGCCGCACCATGATCGACGAGCTCGCCACCGACAGCCGCCCGCACTACGGCGTCTCCACGGGATTCGGCGCGCTCGCGCGCGTGCAGATCCCCGCGGAGAAGCGCCAGCAGCTGCAGCGCAGCCTCATCCGTTCGCACGCGGCGGGCACGGGCCCGGAAGTCGAGCGCGAGGTGGTGCGCGCGATCATGCTGCTCCGGCTGAACACTCTCGCCACGGGGCGCACCGGCGTCCGCCCCGTCGTCGTCGAGACCTACGCCGCGATCCTGAACGCCGACATCGCACCCGTCGTGCACGAGTACGGCTCACTCGGCTGCTCCGGCGACCTCAGCCCGCTCGCGCACTGCGCGCTCACCCTCATGGGGGAGGGCGAGGTCCGGGCGACCGCCGATCCGCACGCCGCACCCGTCCCCGCCGCGGACGCGCTCGCCGCAGCGGGGATCGCCCCGCTCGTACTCGCCGAGAAGGAGGGGCTCGCCCTCATCAACGGCACCGACGGCATGCTCGGCATGCTCTGCCTCGCGCTCCACGACCTCGGCGCGCTGCTCCGCGTCGCCGACGTCGCGGCCGCGGCGAGCGTCGAAGCGCTGACGGGCACGGACGCCGTCTTCGCGGCCGAGCTCCAGGCTCTCCGCCCCCACCCCGGCCAGGCCGCCGCGGCAGCGAACATGCGCGCCGTGCTCGCGGGATCCGGGCTCGTGCAGCGCCCCGCCGAGGGCGAGTTCACTCGCGTGCAGGACGCGTACTCCCTGCGCTGCGCCCCGCAGGTGCACGGCGCGGCCCGCGACACGGCGGAGCACGCGGCGCGGGTTGCGGGCGCGGAGCTGCGCGCGGCCGTCGACAACCCGGTCGTGCTGCCCGACGGGCGGGTCGAATCGAACGGCAACTTCCACGGCGCGCCCGTCGGCTACGTGCTCGACTTCCTCGCGATCGCGGTCGCCGACGTCGCGAGCATGTCGGAGCGCCGCACCGACCGCTTCCTCGACGTCGCGCGCAACCACGGGCTCCCGCCGTTCCTCGCCGCCGACGCGGGGCTCGACTCGGGCCTCATGATCGCGCAGTACACGGCCGCGGGGATCGTCTCCGAGCTGAAGCGGCTCGCGGCGCCCGCGAGCGTGGACTCGATCCCGTCCTCCGCGATGCAGGAGGACCACGTCTCGATGGGGTGGCACGCGGGGCGGAAGCTCCGCCGGGCGATCGACGGGCTCGCGCGCGTGCTCGGCATCGAGCTCCTCGCCTCCACCCGCGCCCTCGACTTCCGGATCGCGGCCGACGCCGGCCGTCCCGCAGCGGCCACCGCCGCCGTGCACGCGCTATTCCGCACGCGGATCGCGGCGCCCGACGTCGACGCCTTCCTGTCCCCGGATCTCACGGCGGCGTTCGAGTTCGTCGACAGCGGCGCTGTGCTCGACGCGGTCGGAGCAGCGATCCCCGAGCCGCTCGCGTGAGGCCGCGGCGCGGGCCCGCTGCGCGCGCGGGAGCGCTAGAGTTCCCCCTATGAGCGACGCGAAGGTGCCTGCGGCGGACCAGACGCTCCGGATCCTCCGCCACCTGACGACCGCGCGCGGCCCGCTGCCGGCCTCCATGATCGCCACGCAGCTCGGCCTGCCGCGGTCCACGGTGTATCACCTGCTGGGCGCACTGCAGGAGCACGGCTTCGTCATGCACCTCCCCGAGGAGCAGCGCTACGGGCTCGGGATCGCCGCGCTCGAGCTCGGCTCGGCGTACGCCAGGCAGGAGCCGCTCGCCCGCCTCGGCCGCCCCCTCATGTCGGCCCTCGTCGACCGGGTGCGCACGAGCGGCCACCTCGCCGTTCCCCACGGGCGGGACGTGCTCTACGTGATCGAGGAGCGCGTGCGGGGCGGGGCGGCGCTCGTCTCCGACGTCGACGTCCGGCTGCCCATGCACCTCACCGCGAGCGGCCGCGCGATCCTCGCAGCGCTCCCCAAAGCGCAGGTGCGGGCACTGTACCCGGACCGGGGCGCGTTCGTGCAGCGCCACGAGGACGCTGCCGAGCCCGTGATCGACCGCTCGTCGCGGCTGCGCTCGGCGCTCGACGCGACGATCACCCGCGGCTATGCGGTCGAGCGCGGGGCCGTGACCCCCGGGATCTCGTCGATCGCCGTGCCCGTGCTCGACCACCGGAGCTGGCCCGTCGCCGCGATCGCCCTCACGTTCCGCGACGAGGAGCTCGCGGAGGCCGCCTTCGACGGCCTCGCGGAGGAGCTGCGGCAGACCGCGGGCGTGCTCTCGGTCCGGCTGCACGGCCGCCCCGCGAGTGAGCCGCTCGGCGCCTGAGCGCGCTCGGCGCCTGAGCGCGCCCCGCGTCTGGGCGCTCCCGGCGCCTGAGCGCGCCCCGCGTCAGCGGATCCGCTCGCCGGCGCGCCAGACCGCCGCGGTGAGCGGCATGCCCGGCCGGTACGCCAGGTGCGTCGCGGCGGGGGCGTCGAGCAAGTGCAGGTCGGCGCGGGCGCCGGGCGCGATCACCCCGACGCGGGCGTGGGCGGTGCCCCGCGGGTCGCGCCACCCATCCTCGTGCATGCCGAGCGCGATCGCGCCGCCCCGGGTGGCCGCGTACACGGCCTCGTGCACGGTGAGGCCCATCTGCAGCACGGCGGTCGCCACGCAGAACGCCATCGAGCTCGTGTACGAGGTGCCCGGGTTCGCGTTCGAGGCGATCGCGAGCACGGCGCCCGCGTCGAGGAGCCTGCGAGCCGGGGCGAGCGGCATGCGCGTCGAGAGATCGCACGCGGGGAGCACGGTGGCGACGGTGCCGCGGGCCCCGGCCGTCCAGGATCCGGCGAGCGCGGCGACGTCCGCGTCGTCGAGGAAGCCGACGTGGTCGACGCTGAGCGCGCCGTGCGCGACGGCGAGCTGCACGCCGGGACCGTGGCCGAGCTGGTTCCCGTGCACGCGCGTGGCGAGCCCGTGCGCCCGCGCCGATGCGAGCACCTCGGCCGATGCCGCGGCGTCGAACGCACCCGCCTCGCAGAACACATCGACGGCGCTCACGTGCGGCGCGACGGCCTCGAGCATCGGTCCTGTGACGAGCGCGAGGTACGCGGCGGGGTCCGTCCCCGCCGGGACGACGTGCGCGCCGAGGAACGTGACCGCGTCGGCGCTGCGCCCCGCGATCCGCGCGGAGCGCAGCTCGTCGGCGACCGTGAGGCCGTAGCCGGTCTTCGTCTCGATCGTCGTGGTGCCGCTCCGACGCGCCTCGCCCACGAGCCGATCGAGGTTCGCGGCGAGGGCGGCGTCGGGTGCCGCGCGCGTGGCATCCACGGTGACGTTGATCCCGCCAGCCGCGTACGCCTCGCCCGCCATCCGCGCCTCGAACTCGGCGGTGCGATCGCCCGCGAACATGAGATGCGTGTGGGAGTCGACCCAGCCGGGCAGGAGCGCCCGCCCGGCGGCGTCGACGCGCTCGTCCGCGGCGGGAGCGCGGCCGGCCGGTCCGACCCAGGCGACGCGGTCGCCCTCGACGACGACCGCGGCGTCCGCGATCCGGCCCCCGATCCCGGCCCCGATCCCGGGCTCGTTGGTGGTGAGCTCGCCGATGCGGTCGATGAGCAGTGCGCGGGTCATGGTGCGGGCCTCCCGGTCGTGGACGTGCGGATCACCAGGCGGTGTCCGTGTTGCGGATCTCGGGGGACAGGGGCACGCGGACGCCGCGCTCCGCCGCCACGTCGACCGCGCGCTGGTAGCCGGCGTCCACGTGCCGGATGACGCCCATGCCCGGGTCGTTCGTGAGCACTCGTTCGAGCTTCGCGGCGGCGAGCTCGGTGCCGTCGGCCACCGACACCTGGCCGGTGTGGATCGACCGGCCGATGCCGACGCCGCCGCCGTGATGGATCGACACCCAGGTCGCGCCCGAGGAGGTCGCGGTGAGGGCGTTGAGGAGCGGCCAATCGGCGATCGCGTCGGAGCCGTCGGCCATGGCCTCGGTCTCGCGGTAGGGCGATGCGACGGAGCCCGAGTCGAGGTGGTCGCGCCCGATCACGATCGGGGCCGTGACCTTGCCCTCGGCGACGAGCCTGTTGAAGAGCAGGCCGGCCTGGTGCCGTTCGCCGGCGCCGAGCCAGCAGATGCGCGCGGGCAGGCCCTCGAACTCGACCCGCTCGGCGGCGGCGTCGAGCCAGTGGTGCAGGTGGGTGTTCTCGGGGAACAGCTCCTTGAGCGCCGCGTCGGTGACCGCGATGTCCTCGGGATCACCCGAGAGGGCGGCCCAGCGGAACGGGCCGAGGCCCTCGCAGAACAGCGGGCGGATGTACGCCGGGACGAAGCCAGGGAACTCGAATGCGCGGTCGTAGCCGCCCGTGCGCGCCTCGTCGCGGATCGAGTTGCCGTAGTCGAACACCTCGGCGCCCGCGTCCTGGAACTCGACCATGGCCCGCACGTGCGCGGCCATGGCAGCCTGCGCGTCCTTCGTGAACTGCTCGGGGTCTCGCGCTGCGCGCTCCAGGCGCTCCTCGACCGTGTAGCCGATCGGCAGGTAGGAGAGCGGGTCGTGCGCCGAGGTCTGATCGGTCACGAGGTCGATCGTGACCTCGCCGGCCCGGTGGCGGCGCAGGATCTCGGGGAACACCTCCGCGGCGTTGCCGACGAGCCCGACGGACCAGCCGCGCTGCTCGTCCTTCGCCCGCTGCACCTTGGCGAGTGCCTCGTCGATGTCCTCGACGACCTCGTCGAGGTAGCGCTTGCCCGCGCGCCGGTCGAGGCGGGTCCTGTCGACGTCGACGATGAGGCAGGCGCCGTCGTTCAGGGTGACGGCGAGCGGCTGCGCGCCGCCCATGCCGCCGCAGCCGCCGGTGAGGGTGATGGTGCCCGCGAGTGAGCCCTTGCCCGCGACGGTCTTGATGCGCTGCTGGCCCTGGAGCTTGCGGCCCGCGGCGGCGAAGGTCTCGTAGGTGCCCTGCAGGATGCCCTGGGTGCCGATGTAGATCCAGGACCCCGCGGTCATCTGGCCGTACATGGTGAGGCCCTCGGCCTCGAGCCTGCGGAACTCGGGCCAGGTCGCCCAGTCGCCCACGAGGTTCGAGTTGGCGATCAGTACGCGGGGCGCCCACGTGCTGGTGCGGAAGACGCCGACCGGCTTGCCCGACTGGACGAGCAGGGTCTCGTCGTCCTCGAGACCGCGGAGGGTCTCGGCGATCGCGTCGAAGGCCTCCCAACTGCGCGCGGCGCGGCCGGTGCCGCCGTAGACGACGAGGTCGTCGGGGCGCTCGGCGACCTCCGGGTCGAGGTTGTTCATGAGCATCCGGAGCGGGGCTTCGGTCTGCCAGCTCTTCGCGGAGAGCTCGGTGCCGCGTGGTGCGCGGACGGGGCGGGCGCCGGGGAGGGTCATCGGAGATCCTTTCGGGTGCGGCGCTGCGGCGGTGCAGCGCTCTGCTCCCATCCCACCGCGTCGCCGGCCCTCGGACAATGCGGTCGCGCCCCCTCCTGTCCGGGATCCCGGACGGGAGGGGGCGCGCGGTCCCGAGGGGCGTGCGGGGCGTGCGGGCTACGCGCGCTTCGTCCCGTCGAAGAGGAACTTGAATGCGGCGCCCGCGATCAGGCCGCCGACGATCGGGAAAACGATGAACACCCAGAGCTGGGCCAGCGCGTCGCCGCCGCCGTAGAGGGCGGTGGCGATCGAGCGCGCCGGGTTCACGGAGGTGTTCGAGACGGGAATCGAAGCGAGGTGGATCAGCGTGAGCGTCAGGCCGATCGCGAGCGGGGCAAAGCCGGCGGCCGCGCGCTGCGAGGTGACGCCGATGATCACGGTGAGGAAGACCGCCGTGAGGATCGTCTCAATGAGGACCACGGAGAGGAGGCCGAAGCCGCCCGGGGAGTGCTCGCCGTAGCCGTTGGAGGCGAAGTTGCCGAGCTCGGCGTCGGGGCGGCCCGTGGCGATGACGTAGAGCAGGCTCGTCGCGACGGCGCCCGCGACGATCTGCGCGACGAGGTAGCCGGCGACGTCGCGCCAGGCGAAGCGGCCTGCGGCGGCGAGGCCCAGCGTCACGGCGGGGTTGAAGTGACCGCCCGAGATCGGGCCGAAGGCGTAGGCGCTCACGAGTACCGAGAGGCCGAATGCCAGGGCGACGCCGAGGAAGCCGACGTTCACGGGCGAGCCGGGGTCGCCGGGGAAGCCCGCGGCGAAGAGCGCGGTGCCGATCGAGGCGAAGACGAGGATGAAGGTGCCGGCGAACTCCGCCGCGAGGCGGGCGCCGGTCGTGGGTGTCGTGCGGGTCTCGGACATGGGGTTCCCCTCAGGGTCGTGGATCGCCCGAAACGGGGCGTACGTTGAATGTACTGTGAGTTTGCCATTTGCGCAGTAGGTAATCATCCTGCGTTGATGAGTCACGTGCCTCTACGCTGGAGGGATGAAGCGTGTCGCCGTGGTCGTGCTGGAGGGCGCCAAGCCCCTCGATGTCGGAATTCCCGCCCAGGTGTTCACCCGGCGCGCGAGCATGCCGTACTCGGTGGACGTGTGCGGGGTGCACCCCGGGCTGATCGCGGGCGGCGACGGCCTCTCGTACCACGTGGAGCACGGGCTCGACGCGCTCGCGGAGGCCGAGCTGATCTTCGTGCCGGGCTACCGCCACCCAGACCGTGAGCGTCCGCCCGTCGAGCTCACCCGCGCGCTCCGCGCGGCGCACGCGCGGGGAGCGACGCTCGCCGCGATCTCGACCGGCGCGTTCGCACTCGCGGAGACGGGGCTGCTCGACGGGAAGCGGGCGACGACGCACTGGCACTACGCGCAGGCGCTCGCGGAGCGCTACCCCGAGGTGGCGGTTGACGAGCGGGTGCTGTTCGTCGACGAGGGGAGGGTGCTCACCTCGGCGGGAGCCGCATCGGGGATCGACCTCTGCCTCCACATCCTGCGCAGGGACGCCGGAATGGCCGTCGCGAACCATGCCGCGCGCCGCCTCGTCGCCGCCCCGTACCGCAGCGGCGGGCAGGTGCAGTTCGTGCCGCAGAGCGTACCCGAGTCGCACGGCGAGCGCTTCACGCGGACGCGCGAGTGGGCGCTCGAGCGCCTCGGCGAGCCGCTCGCGATCGCGCAGCTCGCCGCGCACGCCCGGGTCTCCGGGCGCACGTTCTCCCGCCGCTTCCGCGACGAGACGGGGGTGGCGCCCATGCAGTGGATCATGCGGGCCCGGCTGGATCGGGCGCGGGAACTGCTCGAGGAGACCGACCTCGGCGTCGACGAGATCGCGGTCGCGGTCGGGCTCGGCACGGCCTCGAATCTCCGGCGGTACTTCCGCCGCGTGCTCGACACGACCCCCACCGCCTACCGCGACGCATTCGCCCGCGGCGAAATGGCATGATTCGCACGAACTGTGGCAAGTGTGCCACTCGCTGCGCACTCGCGCTCCCGCCAAGCTGAAGGGGAGGGCGCCGCAGAGCGCGGCGCCGGGGAAGGAAACAGCGGACCATGACCGGTCGGGTGGCAATCAACGGCTTCGGGCGGATCGGGCGGGGCGTTCTGCGCGCGGCCCTCGAGCAGGGCAGCGAACTGGAGGTCGTGGCGATCAACGACCTCGGCGACGCGGCGACGCTCGCGCACCTGCTCGCGCGAGACAGCGTCTACGGTGCACTGCCCTGGCCCGTCTCGGTCGAGGGGGACGAGCTCATCGTGGGGGAGCGGCGGATCCGGATCCTCGCCGAGCGCGACCCCGCGCAGCTGCCCTGGGGCGAGCTCGGCATCGACGTCGTCCTCGAATCGACCGGACTGTTCACGGACGCCGAGTCCGCTGGCGCGCACCTGCGCGCGGGCGCGGGCCGCGTGCTCGTGAGCGCGCCCGCCTCGGGGGCCGACCTCACGATCGTGGTCGGCGTCAACGACGAGCGCTATGATCCTGCCGCGCACCGCATCGTGTCGAATGCCTCCTGCACCACGAACGCGCTGGCGCCGCTCGCCCAGGTGCTCGACCGCCTCGCGGGGATCGAGTACGGCGCGATGACGACGGTGCACGCCTACACCCAGGACCAGCGGCTCCAGGATGCTCCGCACAGCGACCTGCGGCGCGCCCGCGCGGCCGCGCTCAACATCATCCCCACCTCGACGGGCGCGGCCCGGGCGATCGGCCTCGTGCTGCCACAGCTGGACGGACGGCTCTCGGGCAGCGCCATCCGGGTGCCCGTGCCGGTCGGCTCGATCGTCGAACTCCACGCGACGCTCGCGCGCGAGGTCGAGCTCGACGAGGTGCTCGGCGCCTACCGCGCCGCGGCGGAATCGGGCCCCCTCGCCGGAGTGCTCGAATACTCGGAGGAGCCGCTCGTGTCGAGCGACATCGTGGGCAACCCGCACCCGTCGATCTTCGATTCGGCCCTCACTCGCGTGCACGGTCGCAACGTGACGGTGGTCGCCTGGTACGACAACGAGATGGGCTTCTCGAACCGGGCGGTCGCGGCGCTCGAGCTTCTCGCGGCCGCGTAGCGCGGCCCCGGAGCGAGTCCGCGCTCGCGCCGCCCGGCTACGCGCCGCGGCGGCGCAGGCGCGCGACGAGGAGCGCGATCGCGCGCCACCCCATCACGAACACGCCGAGCGTCACGAGGGTGACGATGACGAAGGCGAGCGCGATCCCGCCGCCCCACGCCCAGCGGAGCAGCATGCCGACGGCGACCGTGCCGAGCCAGACGGGGAGGCCGGTGCGCAGCAGGGCGAGCGGGCGCCGGGCCGCGCCGCAGAGCACCCAGCTGAGTGCGAGCGCGGCGAGGAACGGCCCCGCCGTTTCGAGCAGGCCGAGGACGCTTGCCTCGCGGGCGTGGCTGCCGCGGCCGAGGCCCGCGAAGAGCACCACGAGGGCGACGTCGATGAGGAGTGCAGGCAGCGCGCCGAGCGCTGCGCGCCAGAACGGCGGGCGGGTGTCCGCCGCGGAAGCCGGCGCGGGCGCGGTCATCGCCCGTCCTCCGCCCCGACCCGGGTGCGGTCGATGAGCTCGACGACCGCGGAGTGCAGCGCGCCGTTACTCGCGAGGGAGCTCCCGTTCCACGCGCTCTCCGCGCCGTCGATGTCCGTGAAGCGGCCGCCGGCCTCGCGCACGATCGGCACGAGCGCCGCCAGGTCGTAGGGCTTCACATCGAATTCGGCGACGATGTCGACGAGGCCCTCGGCGAGGAGCATGTAGGACCACATGTCGCCGTAGGCGCGATCCCGCCAGACGGCACGGCTCAGCGCAATGAGGGGTTCGAGGTAGCCCGCGAGGTCCCACTGCTCGATGCTCTGGAAACTGAGCGACGCGTGCTCCAGATCGCGCACCCCCGAGACGCGCAGGCGCCGCGGTGCCTCGCCCGCCTGCTGGCCCCAGGCGCCAGCGCCGCTCTCGGCCCACCAGCGCGCACCGAAGGCGGGGGCGGAGACGACGCCGACGGTCGGCTCGCCGTCGACCTCGAGGGCGATGAGCGTCGCCCAGTTCGGCACGCCGCGGAGGAAGTTGGAGGTGCCGTCGATCGGGTCGATGATCCAGCGCCGGGTGCCGCGCTCGCTGGATCCGGACTCCTCGCCGAGGAAGCTGTCGGCCGGGAGCGCGGTCTCGATCCGCTCGCGGAGTGCGCGCTCGACCGCCTGGTCGGCGTCGGTCACGAAGGTGCGGTCGGGCTTCGTCTCGACCGCGAGGTCTGCGGCCCGGAAGCGGGGCAGCGCGATCGAATCGGCCAGATCCGCGAGCTCCAGCGCGAACGCGAGATCGGCGGACGGTGCGGGGGGAGTGGTGGTCATCGTGCCCTCCATGAACGAGGCGTGAACCGGGGCCGGATACGCGGAAAGCTCGGCACCGAAGTGCCGAGCTTTCCTCTGTGTGCGCCCTCACGGGCTCGAACCGTGGACCCGCTGATTAAGAGTCAGCTGCTCTACCAACTGAGCTAAAGGCGCGTACTCGCTGCGTTCTGAACCCTGGGGCTCATTTGCAACGGGTGAAACTCTAACACGATCGCGACGCCGCGTTCAAATTCGCGTGGACATCCCGCGCGCGTCGCGATCGTGTGGCCTGCCGGACAGGCCCGGTTCACTCGCCCGTCGTGGTCTCCCGGAGACGGGGGCGGGCCCGCCGTACGAGCAGCGCGGCCGAGACCGCGACGGCGATCACCGAGCCGACCATCACCGCGAGACGGGCGGTGTCGGCGTCTCCCGGATCGGAGAAGCTGAGCTCCGTGACGAGCAGCGACACCGTGAAGCCGACGCCCGCGAGCGCGGCGACGCCGATGAGCTCGCGCCAGCGGACCGCGGGGTCGAGCTCGGCGCGCGTGAAGCGCGTGAGGAGCCAGGTGATGAGCGAGATGCCGACGGGCTTGCCCACGACGAGGCCGACCATGATGCCGAGCGCGATCGGGTCGAGGGGGAAGCGCGAGGCCCCGCCGACCGCGACGCCCGCCGCGAAGAACGCGAACACGGGCACGGCGATGCCGGTCGACAGCGGGCGGAAGCGGTGCTCGAAGGTCTCCGCGAGCTGGGTGCCGTCGCGCCCCGTCACGGGGACGAGGAAGGCGAGCACGACGCCCGCGATGGTCGCGTGGATCCCGGATGCGTGGAACAGTGCCCACGCGACGATCCCGAGCGGCAGCATGATGAGCCACGGGCCCCAGGGGGAGCGGGCGAGGCGCGCGGCGTACTTCCGGGAGATGAACCAGTACAGCGCGAGCGGAATCACAGAGAGCGCGAGCGGAAGCAACTGGATGCTCTCCGTGTAGAAGACGGCGATGATCGTGATCGCGATCAGATCGTCGACGACCGCGAGCGTGAGGAGGAACATGCGCAGCGCCGGAGGGATCCGTGGCGCGACGAGCCCGAGCACTGCGACGGCGAACGCGATGTCCGTCGCCGTGGGGATCGCCCAGCCGTGCGCGGCGGGGGTTCCCGCGGTGAATGCCACGTAGAGCAGCGCGGGCACGGCGACCCCGCCGAACGCGGCGGCGACCGGAACGATGGCCGTGGAGAACTTGCTGAGCGCTCCCGAGACGAACTCGCGCTTCAGTTCGAGCCCGACCATGAAGAAGAAGATCGCGAGCAGGCCGTCGGAGGCCCAGTGGCCAACGCTGATGTTGAGGCCGAGGGCCTCGGGGCCGATCTTCGTCTCGCGGAGCCCGAAGTAGGCGTCGGCGAGCGGGCTGTTCGCGGCGAGGAAGCCGAGCAGGGCGGCGATCATGACGATCACGCCGCCCACGACTTCGGCGCGCAGCAGGCGACTGACGCGAGCGGCCTCGCGCTTGCTCACGAGGGAGAGGATGCGGCGGCGCCGGGGGCGGGCCGCACCGGGGGTGGGGGTGGGAGAGGGACTCATCACTGGGCCTTCGTTCGGGGCATGGTCAATGGACACTGTCGACCAGACTTCCCGACTCACCGCCACACAGTGTAGCGCGCTCCTGGGGCGCTGGCGCTAGTGCTCGGCGTCGAAATCCCGATCCTTGTCCTGCATCGCGACGCTGCCGATCGCGAGGGCGAGCGTCGCGAGCCAGATCCCCCAGACGATGAAGCGGCGCCAGTCGCGCCGCATGCCGCCCGCGCGCCGCGCGGTGCCCACGGCGCCGACCGCCGCCCCGAGCACGCCGGGGTTGGTGAGGTACTTTCCGATCGACATGCGGCCTCCATTCCGTTGGCTGTCCGGATCAGCCTAACGCGGCCGGGGCTCGGGCGGCCCCCGGAGTGGGGTACTCTGGCAGGCAGGACTCCGCCGTGCGGAGCAGAGCTTTTCGCGGGATCGCCCGCGTCGAACGCAGTGAAATGGAGTGGAAGCTATGGGGTCGCAGGAGAACGGGGCACTGTTCGAGGAGAGCTCGCGGGGCGGGGTGAGCGCGATCACGGCGGTCGTGTTCGTCCTCTCGATGGTGCTCGCTTTCGGCGGTTTCGTGCTGATGAGCTATGGCTTCAACCCGACGCTCGGGATGACCACCGAGCTGTGGCTGTTCCTCGGCGGCCTGCTCTCTTCGGTGATCGGCTTCGCGCTGCCCTTCGCGATCCTGCCGGCGATCGGCAAGTAGCCCGCTGCACACGACGGCGCCGCCGCCCCTCGGGGCGGCGGCGCCGTCGTCGTTCCCGGGCCCGGGCGCGTCCTCGATCCGGCATGGGGGAGGGCATAGACTTGGGCCATGGCAGAGATTGACATGAAGCCGCGCAGCCGCGACGTGACCGACGGCATCGAGGCCACGACGAGCCGCGGCATGCTCCGCGCGGTCGGCATGGGCGACGAGGACTGGGACAAGCCGCAGATCGGCATCGCCTCCTCCTGGAACGAGATCACGCCGTGCAACCTGTCGCTCGACCGCCTCGCGCAGGGCGCCAAGGAGGGCGTCCACGCGGGCGGCGGGTACCCGCTCCAGTTCGGCACCATCTCCGTCTCCGACGGGATCTCGATGGGGCACGAGGGCATGCACTTCTCGCTCGTGTCGCGCGAGGTCATCGCGGACTCCGTCGAGACCGTCGTGATGGCCGAGCGCCTCGACGGCACGGTCGTGCTCGCGGGCTGCGACAAGTCGCTCCCCGGCATGCTCATGGCCGCTGCGCGCCTCGACCTCGCGAGCGTCTTCCTCTACGCGGGCTCGATCGCCCCCGGCTGGGTGAAGCTCTCCGACGGCACCGAGAAGACCGTCACGATCATCGATTCCTTCGAGGCGGTCGGCGCGTGCAAGGCGGGCACCATGTCCGAGGAGGATCTCAAGCGCATCGAGTGCGCGATCGCTCCCGGCGAGGGCGCCTGCGGCGGCATGTACACCGCGAACACGATGGCCTGCGTCGCCGAGGCGCTCGGCATGAGCCTCCCCGGCTCGGCCGCGCCGCCGTCGGCCGACCGCCGCCGTGACTACTACGCGCACCGCTCGGGCGAGGCCGTGGTGAACCTGCTCCGGACGGGCATCACGACCCGCGACATCCTCACCAAGAAAGCCTTCGAGAACGCGATCACCGTCGCCATGGTGCTCGGCGGCTCGACGAACGCGGTGCTCCACCTGCTCGCGATCGCCCGCGAGGCCGAGGTCGAGCTCACGCTCGACGACTTCACCCGGATCGGGCAGCGCTCCCCGCACCTCGCCGATGTGAAGCCGTTCGGCCAGTTCGTCGCTCAGGACTTCGACCGCGTGGGCGGCATGCCCGTCGTGATGCAGGCGCTCCTCGACGCCGGCCTGCTCCACGGCGACGCCCTCACGGTGACGGGCAAGACCGTTGCCGAGAACCTCGCCGAGCTGCGCCCCCAGCCCCTCGACGGCACGGTGATCCGCCAGCTCGACAACCCGATCCACGCCACGGGCGGCCTCACGATCCTGGAGGGCAGTCTCGCCCCCGAGGGCGCCGTCGTGAAGACCGCGGGCTTCGACGCCGAGGTCTTCGAGGGGCCGGCGCGCGTCTTCGAGCGCGAGCGGGCCGCGATGGACGCCCTCACCGAGGGCAAGATCGGCGCGGGCGACATCGTCGTGATCCGCTACGAAGGCCCGAAGGGCGGCCCGGGCATGCGCGAGATGCTCGCGATCACCGCGGCCATCAAGGGCGCGGGGCTCGGAAAAGATGTACTACTATTGACGGACGGACGATTCTCAGGCGGCACAACCGGCCTGTGCATCGGCCACATTGCACCAGAGGCGACGGACGGTGGTCCGATCGCACTGGTCCGCGACGGTGACCTGATTCGGGTCGATATCGCCGCACGAACGCTCGATCTGCTGGTAGACCCCGCTGAGCTTGAGGCCCGCCGAGCCACCTGGGCCCCGCTTCCCCCGCGATACACGCGCGGCGTACTCGCGAAGTACTCCAAGCTCGTCCGCTCCGCCTCCGAAGGCGCCGTCACCGGCTGAGTCGCGGTCACGACGACCGCGCGCCCTCACCGGCGCAGCCCGTCGCCCGCGCGTGTGCCGCGTCCACCTTACGATCACGAAAGCAAGCAATGACCTCGGAATCGAGTGCTACACCACCCGCAATGCCCGGCTCCGGCCGGGGTGAGCAGATGACCGGCGCGCAGGCGGTCCTCCGCAGCCTGGAGGCTCTGGGCGTCTCGGACGTCTTCGGCCTGCCCGGCGGCGCGGTCCTCCCGCTGTACGACACGATCATGGACGCGGAGAAGATCCGCCACATCCTCGTCCGCCACGAGCAGGGCGGCGGCCACGCCGCCGAGGGCTACGCCGCCGCGAGCGGCGAGGTCGGCGTGTGCATCGCGACTTCCGGCCCCGGCGCGACGAACCTCGTCACCGCGATCGCCGACGCGTACATGGACTCCGTGCCGCTCCTCGCGATCACGGGCCAGGTGTTCTCGCACCTCATGGGCACGGATGCGTTCCAGGAGGCCGACATCGTGGGTATCACGATGCCGATCACGAAGCACTCGTTCCTCGTCACGACGGCCGCCGAGGTGCCCGCGGCGATCGCCGCGGCGTATCACCTCGCCTCGACCGGCCGCCCCGGTCCCGTGCTCGTGGACATCACGAAGGACGCGCAGGAGGGTCTCCTTGACTTCGTCTGGGACCCGCAGGTCGACCTCGCAGGCTACCGCCCGATCACGAAGGCGAACAGCAAGCAGATCCAGGCCGCGGCCGATCTCATCGCCGCGGCGGAGCGCCCCGTCTTCTACGTGGGCGGCGGCGTGGGCCGCGCCGGGGCTTCGGCTGAGCTCATCCAGCTCGCCGAGCTTGTCGGTGCCCCCGTCGTGACGACGCTCATGGCGCGCGGCGTGTTCCCCGACTCGCACCCGCAGCACCTCGGCATGCCGGGCATGCACGGCACGGTGCCCGCGGTGCTCGCGCTGCAGGAAGCCGATCTGCTGATCACGCTTGGTGCGCGCTTCGACGACCGCGTGACGGGCAAGGCGGCACTCTTCGCCCCCGAGGCGAAGGTGATCCACGCCGACATCGATCCCGCGGAGATCGGCAAGATCCGCGCGGCCGACGTGCCGATCGTGGGCGATGCCGCCGAGGTGATCGCCGACCTCACTGCCGCGGTCTCCTCCGCGAAGATGAGCCAGACCTTCGCCGACCAGGGGCCCTGGTGGGCGCGACTGCACGAGCTGCAGGAGAAGTTCCCGCTCGGCTACCAGGAGACGAGCGACGGGCTGCTCTCGCCCCAGCACGTGATCCAGCGCATCGGCGAGCTCACCGGACCCGAGGGCGTCTTCGCCGCGGGTGTCGGCCAGCACCAGATGTGGGCCGCGCAGTTCATCAAGTACGAGCGCCCGAACTCGTGGCTGAACTCGGGCGGCGCCGGCACCATGGGCTACTCGGTGCCCGCCGCGATGGGTGCGAAGGTCGCCGAGCCGGAGCGCGTCGTCTGGGCGATCGACGGCGACGGCTGCTTCCAGATGACGAACCAGGAGCTCGCGACCTGCGTCGTGAACAACATCCCGATCAAGGTCGCGGTGATCAACAACTCCTCGCTCGGCATGGTGCGCCAGTGGCAGACCCTCATCTATGACGGCCGCTACTCGAACACCGAGCTCAACACGGGCCACGGCTCCCCTCGGGTACCCGACTTCGTGAAGCTCGGGGAGGCCTACGGCTGCCTCGCGATCCGCGTGGAGCGGGAGGACCAGGTCGACGAGGCGATCAAGCTCGCGCTCGAGACGAACGACCGCCCCGTGGTGATCGACTTCGTCGTGAGCGCCGACGCCATGGTGTGGCCGATGGTCCGCCAGGGCACCTCGAACAGCGATATCCAGTACGCACTTGATCACGCCCCCGAGTGGGAGGGAGAGTAACCATGAGCCGTCACGTTCTCAGCCTCCTCGTCGAGGACAAGCCGGGTCTGCTGACCCGAGTCGCGGGGCTCTTCGCCCGCCGCGGCTTCAACATCGAATCGCTCGCCGTCGGACCGACGGAGATGCGCGGACTCTCGCGCATCACCGTCGTGGTCGACGAGGACGAGACCCTGCTCGAGCAGGTCACGAAGCAGCTCAACAAGCTCGTCAACGTGATCAAGATCGTCGAACTCGACGAGGCGAGCTCGGTGCAGCGCGAGCACGTCCTGATCAAGGTGCGCGCGGACAACCAGAACCGTTCGCACGTGCTCGAGGCGGTGGGGCTCTTCCGGGCCCGCGTCGTCGACGTCGTCCCGGACGCGCTCACCATCGAGGTGACGGGCGACTCGGGCAAGATCGACGCCTTCCTGAAGGTGCTCGAGCCGTACGGGATCAAGGAGATCGCGCAGTCCGGCCTCATCGCCATGGGGCGCGGATCCAAGTCGATCACCGAGCGGGTCTTCAAAAACTAACCGCGTGCCGCAGCATCGCGGCAGGCATGGCGTGCGCGTTCCGCGCAGAACCGAACCAACAACTAAAGGAGAAATCCAGTGGCTGAGATGTACTACGACGCAGATGCCGATCTGTCGATCATCCAGGGCAAGAAGGTGGCCGTCGTCGGCTACGGCTCCCAGGGGCACGCCCACGCGATGAACCTTCGCGACTCGGGCGTCGAGGTGGTCATCGCCCTCAAGGAGGGCTCGAAGTCGATCGCCAAGGCCGAGGAGGCCGGCTTCGAGGTGAAGACCGTCGACGCCGCAGCCGAGTGGGCCGATCTCATCATGATCCTCGCACCGGATCAGCACCAGCGCGCGATCTACAACGAGCAGATCAAGCAGCACATGACCGAGGGCAAGACCCTCGCGTTCGCGCACGGCTTCAACATCCGCTTCGGCTACATCGAGGCGCCCGCGGGCGTCGACGTGATCCTCGTTGCCCCGAAGGCTCCCGGCCACACCGTGCGCCGCGAGTTCGAGGCCGGCCGTGGCATCCCCGACATCATCGCCGTCGAGGTCGACGCCTCGGGCACCGCGTGGGAGACCGCGAAGTCGTACGCGAAGGCGATCGGCGGGACGCGCGCCGGCGTCATCAAGACGACCTTCACCGAGGAGACCGAGACGGATCTCTTCGGCGAGCAGGCCGTGCTCTGCGGCGGCACCTCGCAGCTCGTGCAGTACGGCTTCGAGACCCTCACCGAGGCGGGCTACCAGCCCGAGATCGCCTACTTCGAGGTGCTCCACGAGCTGAAGCTCATCGTCGACCTCATGTGGGAGGGCGGCATCGCCAAGCAGCGCTGGTCGGTCTCCGACACCGCTGAGTACGGCGACTACGTCTCCGGCCCCCGCGTCATCACCCCCGAGGTGAAGGAGAACATGAAGGCCGTGCTCGCGGACATCCAGTCGGGTGCCTTCGCCGAGCGCTTCATCGCCGACCAGGACAACGGCGGCGCCGAGTTCCTCGAGCTCCGCGCCAAGGGCGAGCAGCACCCGATCGAGACGACGGGCCGCGAGCTGCGGAAGCTCTTCGCCTGGAAGTCGACCGACGAGGACTACGTCGACGGCAGCGTCGCGCGCTAGCGCCCGCGCCGTGCCGGTGCCGCTCGAGGAACCGGCGCGCGGCTGAACGAAGGCCCCGGGGGAGTGATCCCCCGGGGCCTTTGTCATGCCCGCTCCGGCGGGCGCTGCGCTCGCAGGGGTAGTCTCCCCACGAGGGGGCAGGCAATTACCCGGAGATGCCTACCCCGGGGAGACGACGCTGCCCGTTGGACAATAATCTCCCCTCAGGCAAGGGAGCATCGCGTGCGGGGGCGCAGTGCAGGAACGATTGAGGGCACGGAAGCGAGTATCCGCCCCGGCATCGGCGAAGTCATTCCGAACTCCGCGGGTCTGGGCTCACGCTCCCTCAGATGAGTGAGTGATGCCGCCAGCGCCCTCAGTACACTCCCCGGAAGAGCGTTGCTGCTCCGAACCGAATGGGAGACATTGGATGCACTGGAAGAGGAAGATCTCGGCGTTAGGTGTGATCATCGGACTGATTCTGTGTGGGGCGTCTGCTGCACACGGTATCGGGCTAGGAGTCCCGAACTACCGGCAAGAACAGACTCAGTGGTGCTGGGCCGCGTCTTCGCAGATGGTGATCACCTACACGTCTGGGGTCAAGCCTTCACAATGCAACATAGTCAAGAAGGGTAAGAGATCGTCGAAATGCGCGAATAGTCCAGGATCCTTCACTTCAGACGTACAACG
This sequence comes from Leucobacter sp. PH1c, assembly GCF_000633415.1. GTDB lineage: Bacteria > Actinomycetota > Actinomycetes > Actinomycetales > Microbacteriaceae > Leucobacter. The sequence goes on from NZ_AYMV01000011.1 coordinate 28,316, forward strand.
GGCCCTCGAAGCCTACAAAGTCAGGACAGGGACGGTGCTCGCTTACGCCGGATCGGAACGAACCGTGCGGGGAGAGCTCGGACAGAGCCGACCTGTCATGGTGCGGTACGGGTACAAGCCACGGAAGACGACCGGTCACATGGTTGTCCTCAAAGGGTATGAATGGAATGCACAGTCAAGGAACTATCGCTACTCCTGGCAAGACCCTGCGACGGGAACCACGCGCGCGGGCACGCATGCATATCTCACGGACAACAGTATCTGGAGCTGGACCCACACCCGGATTGGAATCACGAAGCGATGACCGCACTGAAGTATGTCGTAGTAAGCGCTTTGGTGGGTCTTGGACCCATCACTCTCGCTCCAGTCTACTCGGAGGCGAGCCGAGTGCCAGATGAAGTTGCGAACTGGTTCCGCACCGCAGCCAGGAGCGCCCTGACGAGCGACGGAGAATCCGGTGGCGATCCACTCTCAGTGTCGCTTGGGCTCACCGACCCCGAGATCGGTGAGCCCATTCAGGTTTTCTCAGTCGATGACATGGGAAATTTCGTCGGTCTTGAGGAATGGACGGCACCGCTGTCCTCTGGCGGGACGCTCGTAGGTACTATCACTGCTTGGCGGGATCCGTCGACCGGGGTGATCGACCTGGCGGTCTATGACGATGCCGTGAGTGTTGCATGGGCTGTAGACGAAATCGTCGAAAGCGAGACTCAGGTCTTACTCATGGATCCGTTTGGTGAGGGCAGAGCTTTGCTCGATCCTCTCGAAGATAGGGTTGTCCCGCTGGAAGGGCTTGCCGAGGACATGGGCGAACTGACTATTGACGAATATCAGTCAGGAGTCGAGGAAGCGGGTGTGGTGGCTGACCAGATTCTCGCAGATGGGAACAGCGATCTCGCAGGGGGAGCGAGCGGCGGATTCTCGCTCGCTCACTCGGTGCGAGACCACACGCGCAGCGACCCGCTTCTCGCGGTGGGAAGTGCCATTCTCAGTATCTCGGGTCTCGCCCTGCTGCGAGACACCGTCCGCCGGAGGCGAGACGCCCGTGCTGAATAGGAAGCGAGTGCGCTGGAGCACGCTCGGTGTTGCGTTCGGGATTGTGATCGCCACCGCGAGCTGTAGCGACGATACGGTCGGCAACACTCCATTGGGAACGGACGGCTTCTCAGCGATGGAGCGTGAGCTTCAAGAGGTCATCGGGGAGGTCGTCGACCCTGGCGACGGGTGCTTCGCGCTTGACACCGGATCGGAGTCGATGCCGTGGATTGTGTGGCCCGAGGGGACGACGCGCCCGGACTCAGATCCGAGCGCGGTGAGACTCCCAAACGGCGAAATAGTGAGCCCGGGTGACAAGATCTGGCTCACCGGGCAAGAGACGTCCAGAGCTGCACTCCCCGACGGTGAGAACAACGGAAGCATGTGGGGGAGCCTCGCCAGTTTCTGTCTCGGGAGCACTCCGACTGATGCAGAACTTCTCATTCTGCAGGAGGCGCACCGGCGATCGGAGTGATTCCAGAGTGCCGCGCGCGACGCGCTGGTGCGTCGTCATGCCCGCTCCGGCGGGCGCTGCGCACGTTTCGTTCGGGCCGTTGCCTCCGCGGTCCACGGATCCTCCGGCCAGGGATGCTTCGGATACCGTCCGCGCATCTCCTTGCGCACCTCCTGGTACGGGCCGTTCCAGAACGACGAGAGATCATCGGTCACTGCGAGGGGGCGGCGCGCGGGGGAGAGGAGATGGAAGAGCACGGGCACGCGGCCCCCGACGAGGCGGGGCGTCTCCGCGAGGCCGAAGAGCTCCTGGAGCTTCACCGAGACGACGGGGCGGCCGCCCTCCGCGTCGGGAGCCGGGTAGTCGATCCGTGCGGAGGCACCCGACGGCACCGAGAGTCGTTCGGGCGCGAGCTCGTCGAAGCGCGCGGCCTCGGGCCACGGGAGCAGGCGCCGCAGCGCCCCGGACACATCGATGCCGCGCAGTGACGCGCGCGGGTTCAACCGCTCCAGATCGGGCTCGAGCCAGGCATCGAGCCGCGCGAGGAGAGCCTCATCGTCGACCGCGGGCCACGGGGCTCCGAGCTCGCGGTGCAGCAGCCCGAGTCGCCCGCGGAGCGCGACGGCGGAGGGGGTCCAATCGAGCGCCTCGAGCCCGAGCTCGCGCACGTGCGCCGCAAGTGCGGGGCCCGTGTCCTCGGGACGTGCGGGCACGGCCTGCGCGGTGAGCAGGATCGCGCCCAGTCGGCGCTCCTCGCGCACCCGCACGCGGCCCTCGGCGACCTCGGCGCGGCGCACCGCGGTGCGCAGGGGAGCCCCGATTCGGAGCGCCTCCGCTTCCGGCAGCGCTGCGGCGAGCCGGATCACTGCGCCTGTGCCGTCCGCCGCGCGCCCCTCGGCGCGCTGCACCTCGCGCACGGCGAGCCACTCCGCCGCGAGGAGTGCACTGCCCTCCGGGAGCGCGGCGCGCGTGCCGCTCGCGAGCAGGTAGCTGCGGCTGTGCGGCGCGGTGCGGCGGGCGAGCCACTCGGGCCGGGCGAGCGCCGTGACGACCCCGGCTGCCTCGCCGCTCCGGTCCGCGGGGAGCTGCCCCGACTCCGTGCTCGGCGACGTCGCGTCCACGCGCCCATCCGTCGGAATGAGCGCCGCGAGGCGCCGCGCCTCCCGCCGCCAGCGCTCGGCGCCCGGCGCGCGTCCGGAGCGCAGCCCGCGGAGCAGCGCCCCGAGGTCGGCCCCGGGATCGCGGTGATCATCCGAGAGCGCGGCGACGACCTCGGCAGCGCGGGAGGCGCTGCCGAGCTCCTCGGCGCCCTCGAGGAGCGCGCGGGCCTCGCGGACGCCGACGGGCAGCCCGGCGACGCGCGTGCCGAGCGGTGTCGGGCGGCCGTCGGCGCGGATGAGGCCGAGGGCCGTGAGCGTGTCGAGCGCGCGCGCCATCGCCGCGGCGGGCGGGGCGGTGGGGAGGCGTAGCCCCGCGCCGCCCGGCGTGCCCCAGGCCGCGAGGAGGAGGGCCGCGTCCGTCAGGTCGGCCGAGAGGATCTCCGGGGTGATCGCCGCGGGCATCCGGGCGAGCTCGGCCTCCGAGTATGCGCGAACGGCCCGACCCGGGCCCTGCCGGGCGGCTCGGCCCGCGCGCTGCTCGACGCTCGCGCGCGATGCGCTCACCGTGACGAGGCCCGTCATGTCGCGGCCCTGGTCGCGGCGGAGCTCGCGCGTGAGCCCCGCGTCGATGACGAGCCGCACGCCGGGCACAGTGAGGGAGCTCTCGGCGAGCGCGGTGCTCACCACGATGCGCGGCGGATCGTCCGGACCGCGTCCCGAGACGGCGCGGTCCTGCTCCCGCGCGGGGAGCCTGCCGTGGAGGGGGAGCACCTCGACGCCGTTCTCCGTTCCGGGGGCGGGCACCCGATCGCGGATGAGGCCCACGACGGTGTCCACCTCGCGGGCGCCGGGGAGGAAGACGAGCGCATCGGCGCCCGCGCTGGCCTGCTCGCGGGCCGCGAGTCCCGCGATGTGCGACAGGAAGTCGCGCGTCACCCCGCGCTCATCGAGCCGCGAGCCGGGACCGGGCTCGTGAGCGATCTCGAGCGGGTGGAGCGCGCCGGGCACCTCGACGGGGGTCGCGTCGAGCAGCACCGCGAGCCCCGCCGCGTCGAGCGTGGCAGACATGGCCACAAGGATGAGTTCGGGCCGCAGCTCGCGGAGCTCCGCGAGCATGCCGACGAGCAGATCGCCGTCGAGCGCACGCTCATGGACCTCGTCGAGCACGACCGCGTCGACGCCGTCGAGCCCCGGGTCGGCGAGCAGGCGCCGGAGAAGCACCCCGGGGGTGAGCGCCTCGACGCGCGTGCTCCGGCCCACCACGCGCTCGCCGCGCACGGTGAAGCCGACGGATTCGCCGAGCGCCGAGCCGTCGAGTGCCGCGAGCCGCCGCGCGGCCGCGCGCACGGCGACGCGGCGCGGCTGGGTCACGAGCACGCGACCGGGGGCGGCGCCCGCGCCCGCGCGCTCCGCGCAGAGGTTCGCGATCAGCGCGGGCACGAGCGTCGTCTTGCCCGTGCCCGGCGGTGCCGTGATGACGGCTGCCCCGGTCGCGGCGGCCAGGCGGATCTCTGCCGCGGCGGCGGTGACGGGGAGGCCGGCGCCGATCGCGGCGAGGTCGAAGAGGGGGGAGCTCACCCACACATCCTAGGAGGCCCCATGCGCCGCGGCGGGCGTGTCCACGCAGCAGCGGGGCCGCCCGGGTCTCCCCGCGCGGCCCCGCTGCGCTGTCCTGCGATGGGTCCCCGGTGCTGCGGGGACCGGATTACTCGGCGGGGGTCTCCGCCGGCGCCTCCGTCGACTGCTCGGTCGCGGGCGCCTCGCTCGGGTCGGCGGCGGGCAGCTCGAGCCCTGCCTTCACCGCGTCGACCTGCTCCTGGGTGTAGCCGCAGTGCTTCGTCGCCTCGCTCTCCCACTTCTGCGTGAGCCGGTCCTTGCCCGCGGCGTGCGCGTCGGCGACTGTGCCCGTGTAGATCGTGCCGTCCTTCGACTGCTTGTTCACGTCGGGGACGGCCTCGCAGACATGGAAGACGCTGCCGCTCTTCGTCCAGTACACCTCATCGGCGCCCGTGAGCTGCTCGATGATGTTCGTCTCGGCGGCGTACTGCTCCTGGGAGGGCGACTGGTAGCTGATCCCGAAGGCCGCGGCGATGAGCAGCACGACCACGCCGATCCCGCCCGCGAGCGCCTTCTGCTTGCCCGACATGTTCTTGTTCAGGAAGATCAGGATGATGAGCGGCAGGAACGAGACGATCGCCATGATCGCGCCGAGCTGGTTCTGGACGAAGAACTTCACGGGCTCGCGCTCGGAGGCGGGATCGAGCCGGTTCGCCTGCTTCCAGCACAGCGAGCCGATCACCGAGAGCACGCCGGTGACGACGATCGCCCCAATCAGGAGCCACATGTTGACGGGGACCTGCTTGAGGATCCAGAAGATCGCGAAGAGCTGGAGGCCGATTGCGAGCGCCCACAGCACCCACGCGATGATGCGGCGCTGGGTTGCCTGCGACTTCGCCTCCGGGGTGGGCGTCCACGCCGGTGTGCGGTCCTCGCCGCGGGCTCCGCCGCGGCCCTCCGTAGTCGAGGCGGAGGGCTCGGCGCGCTCGACTCGAACGACCTTCTTCTTCGGGGGAGTATCGGTCATGACTGCTCTCTCTCGCATCGACGGTACGTCAAAATATACCGGGAACGCCCGGCTCCCGGGTGTCTCCGAGCTTCCGATCGTTACGCTGGCCGAATGGCTAAGAAGACGGTCCGGGCGGCTCGCGAGAGCGCGCTCGCGAGCGGGTGGACGGTAGAGGGCGACCCCGCCCCGCAGATCGAGGACGCCGCAGGCGCCGCCGCAGTGGCTGATCCGGGGGCGGTTTCGGCCGACGCCGCGGAGCATGCGGCGGCGGATGCGGCGGCGGATGCGCCGGGCGCGGCGGGTGGCGCGGCGAGCGACGCCCTGGCCGAGGCACCGCGCGAGCAGGTCTCGAACGGCGCGCTCGTGGCGCTCGGCGTGTTCGGCGGGCTCTACCTGCTCTACACGCTTGGCTGGGCGAACGTCGCGCAGGCCTACGCGACCGTCAACGCGCTGACCGCCGCGGGCAGCGGCTCGCTCGGCGGGATCCTGCAGCAGATCGTCTTCTGGGCGGCCCCCATCGCCCCCGCGATGTGGTTCTTCACGGCGCTCGTGCTCGCGCGCGGCAAGGGGACGGCGCGGCTCACGATCCTGCTCGCGGTGGGCGCCGTCGTGCTCCTGCCGCTCCCGATGCTGATCGCCCGAGGAGGCTAATCGTGGTGTCCCGTATCGCCGCCTGGGTGGGCGGCCTGCTCATCGCCGTGCTCTACGTGCACGCGACCACGACCGGTGTCGGCAATCTCCTCGGCATGCTCGGCATGGCTGGCGCCCTCGGCATGGGGCTCAGCGTCTCGGGCTGGGTCTGGCTCGTGTTCGGGATCGCGATGCCCCCGCTCGTCTTCGCCGGTGCGCTGCTGCTCGGCCGCGGCCGCCGCGGTGGCGCACGGATTCTCCTGCTCGCGGCAGGGATCACCCTCGTCGCGGTCGTGCAGCTCGACGTCATGCACCTCATCCCCGAGTCGACATATTTCGCATAGCGCGCGGAACGCGCCCGGGACGCCGGTAGACTGAGGGATCTGCGTGTGTGTTCACGCAGATTCCCTGTCGCTGACCCGAAGGATTCGCTTGATGTCTGCGCCGGTCGTGCTGATCGCCGAACAACTCTCGCCCGCCACCATTGCCGCGCTCGGCCCCGACTTCGAGGTGGTGCACGTCGACGGGACCGACCGCGACGCGCTCCGCTCGGCGCTCGCGACCGCTGACGCAGTGCTCGTGCGCTCCGCCACGCAGATCGATGCGGAGGCGCTCGGCTGGGCGCCTCGGCTGAAGGTCGTCGCGCGCGCCGGTGTGGGCCTCGACAACGTCGACATCAAGGCGGCCACGCAGGCCGGCGTGATGGTCGTGAACGCCCCCACCTCGAACGTGATCAGCGCGGCTGAGCTCACGGTCGCCCACATCCTCGGCCTCGCGCGCCACCTGCAGCGCGCCCACGCCTCGCTCTCCGCGGGGCAGTGGAAGCGCTCGTCGTTCACGGGCACCGAGCTCTACGAGAAGACGATCGGCATCATCGGCCTCGGCCGGATCGGCGCGCTCGTGGCCGAGCGCCTCCGCGGCTTCGGCGTCGAGCTCGTCGCGTACGACCCCTACGTCACGGCCACCCGCGCCCAGCAGCTCGGCGTGCAGCTCGTCTCGCTCGAGGAGCTCGTGGAGCGCGCCGACTTCCTGACGATCCACATGCCCCGCACCCCCGAGACCCTCGGGATGATCGGTGCGGAGCAGCTCAAGGCCATGAAGCGCACCGCGTACGTCGTGAACGTCGCGCGCGGTGGCCTGATCGACGAGGCCGCCCTGGCCGAGGCCCTTGCGGCCGGCGAGATCGCGGGCGCGGCGCTCGACGTGTTCGTGCAGGAGCCGCCCGCCGACGCGAGCCTCACCGGGCTCGACTCGGTCAACGTGACCCCGCACCTCGGCGCCTCCACGGAGGAGGCGCAGGAGAAGGCCGGCGTCTCGGTCGCGAAGTCGGTGCGCCTCGCGCTCGCCGGCGATCTCGTGCCCGACGCGGTGAACGTGGCCGGCGGCGTGATCAACGAGGTCGTGCGCCCCGGGCTGCCCCTCACCGAGAAGCTCGGCCAGATCTTCGCGGGGCTCGCGGCGGGCCCGCTCGGCTCGCTCGACATCGAGGTGCACGGCGAGCTCGCCGATCACAACGTCGAGGCGCTCCGTCTCGCCGCGCTTAAGGGCATCTTCTCGAAGGTCGTGAGCGACCCGGTCTCGTACGTCAACGCGCCGCTCCTCGCCGAGCAGCGCAACGTTGAGGTGCGGTTCTCGGTGGACGCGCTCTCGGAGAGCTACCGTAACGTCATCACGATCCGCGGCGCGCTCACGGACGGCACCCCGCTGTCCGTCTCGGGCACGCTCACGGGGCCGAAGCAGATTGAGAAGATCGTCGAGGTCAACGGCTACGAGGTCGAGCTGCCGATCCCCGAGCACCTGATCGTCTTCAGCTACACCGACCGCCCCGGCATCGTCGCGGCGTACGGCGGGCTGCTCGGCGAGGCCGGCGTGAACATCGCGGGGCTGCAGATCGCCCGCGACGAGAAGCGCGGTACCGCGCTCTCGGTGCTTTCGGTGGACGCTCCCGTTGCGGATGAGCTCGTCGAGTCGCTCCGCGCAGCGATCGGCGCGGACACGCTCCACACGATCGACGTCGACGCGCTCTAGGCGCGCCTGCCGCGCGGCGCCCGCCGCGTGCCCAGCACCCCCGGTCCTCGGACCGGGGGTGCTTTTTTCGTGGCGAACTTGTCGTCCGGGCCCGAGAGGAGTACTGTAAGCGAGTCCTACAAGTAAGGTGCGCCTTACCATCATCACATCAGGCCGCGCGGCGCTCCACGCCTCGGCCCCGCCACGAAGAGGCAGCATGCTCGGAACGTTCCTGATCGGCCTGCGCGAGGGGCTCGAAGCCGCCCTCGTCGTCGGGATCCTCCTCGCCTACGTGCAGCGGATCGGCCGTCCCGACGTCGCGCGCCGCATCTGGGCGGGCGTCGCGCTCGCGGTGCTGGCCTCGCTCGTGACGGGTGCGGTGCTCACCTTCGGCGCCTACGGGCTGTCGTTCCAGGCGCAGGAGATCATCGGCGGCACGCTCTCGCTCGTCGCGGTGGGTCTCGTGACGTGGATGGTGTTCTGGATGCTCCGCACCGCACGCGGCATGCGCGCCGAGCTCGAGGGGCAGCTGGGCGCTGCGATCGCGGGCTCGGGCTGGGGCATCGTCGCCGTCGGCTTCCTCTCGGTCGGCCGCGAGGGGCTCGAGACGGCGCTCTTCATCTGGGCGACCACGCGCTCCGCGGGGGAGAGCCCGCTCGTCGGGCTCGCGGCTGCCGTTGCGGGCATCCTGCTCGCGTGCGCGCTCGGCTGGCTCATCTACCGCGGCATGCTCCGCGTGAACCTCGCCCGCTTCTTCACCTGGACGGGTGCGCTCCTCATCGTCTTCGCCGCGGGCGTCGTCGCCTACGCGATCCACGACCTGCAGGAGGCCGCCGTGCTGCCCGGCCCGTTCGCCGTCGCCCCCGAGGGCGCTGGCGCCTTCGTGCAGTCCTGGTACGGGGAGCAGGCCTGGGCCTTCCGCATCCCGCACGTCATCGCGCCCGACGGGCTGCTCGGCAGCCTCCTCAAGGGGACCGTGGGTTTCACCCCCGAGATGACGAAGCTCGAGCTGCTCGCCTACGCGCTGTACCTGATCCCCACCCTGCTCATCTTCCTGAGCCGCGCGCTCCGTCCCGCCCCGCAGCGGGCTCCCGGCGCCGCCCCCGTTCCGTCCCCCGCACCCACCAGCTAGGAGCTCTCGTGCAGACCCGATCCACTCTGACTCTCGCCGCCCTCGTCGCGACCGGCGCGCTCACCCTCACCGGGTGCGTGCCGAACGCCGGCACCGGCGCCGCGACCGCGCTCACCGTCGACTCCTCGGCCGACGCATGTGCAGTGAGCGCGGACACCGCAGCCAGCGGCCCCATCACCTTCTCGGTGACGAACTCGGGCGAGCAGGTCACCGAGTTCTACGTCCTCGCGGAGAACGAGCTCTCGATCGTCGGCGAGGTCGAGAACATCGCCCCCGGCGCGAGCCGCGACCTCACGCTCGTCGCGCAGCCCGGCACCTACTACACCGTGTGCAAGCCGGGCATGGTGGGCGCAGGCATCGGGAAGACGGCCTTCACCGTGACGGGCGAGACGGTCGAAGCGACGGCGGACGAGGCGGAGGCCGAAGCGGCCGCCGTGACGAGCTACACCGCGTACGTGAAGAGCCAGGCCGCCGAGCTCGTGCCCCAGGTGCAGGCCTTCGTCGACGCCTACGCCGCGGGCGATGACGCCGAGGCCCGCCGCCTCTTCCCGCTCGCTCGCGTGAGCTACGAGCGGATCGAGCCGACCGCCGAGCAGTTCGGTGATCTCGACCCCGCGATCGACTACCGCAAGCCTGGCGCCGAGGCCGAGGGGATCCCCTTCACGGGCTTCCACCGCATCGAGATGGACCTCTGGCTCGACGCCGCGAAGCAGAACTACCCCGGTGAGGACCTCGTGGCGCTCACCCCGGCGGAGCGCGCCGAGATGGGCGACCAGCTCGTCGCCGACGTGACCTCGCTCTACGACCTCGTCCACTCCGACGACTTCTCGCTCACGCTGAGCGACATCACGAACGGCGCGATCGGTCTCCTCGACGAGATCGCGGCGCCCGACGGCAAGCTCCCCGGCGAGGAGAACGAGTTCGCCCACACCGACCTCTACGACTTCCGCGCGAACGTCGAGGGCGCCCAGGTGGCGTACGAGTCGGTGCGCGACATCGCGGAGTCGAAGGGGGCCGACGGCGCCGAGCTCACGAAGACGCTCGACGCGCAGTTCGTCGGCATGCTTGACCTGCTCGCGAGCTACGGCGACTACGAGTCCGGCTTCGTCGACTACTCCACGGTCGACCAGCGCGCCCGCGGTGAGCTCGGCGCGCAGCTGAACGCGCTCAGCGAGCCGATGTCGCGGCTCACGCACACGGTGCTCGGGATCAGTGCCGAATAGCGAGCGTCGCCTCAGCCGCCGCGGCCTGCTCGGGCTGCTCGGCGCAGGCACCGCCGGCCTCGCGGTCGGCGGTGCCGGCGGCGCCGCGCTCGCGCAGGCCGCGGCGAGCGGCGCGCTCGGCGCGGGCGCTGCGGGAACCGGCGACCGCGTGATCCCCTTCCACGGGGAGCACCAGGCCGGCATCGTCACCCCGGCGCAGGACCGGCTCCACTTCGCGAGCTTCGAACTGCTGCGTGGCGTCGACCGGGAGCGGCTCATCGGGCTGCTGCGCGATTGGACCGACGCGGCCGTGCGGCTCACGCGCGGCGAGGACGTGAGCGCCGAAGGCGCCGTCGGCGGTCCGCCGCTCGCCCCGCCGGACGACACGGGCGAGGCGCTCGGTCTCGGTGCCTCCGGGCTCACGATCACCTTCGGCTTCGGCGCCTCGCTGTTCGCGGACGAGGAGGGGCGCGACCGCTTCGGGATCGCGGACCGCCGCCCCGCGGAGTTCGAGGAACTGCCCGCGTTCGCGTTCGACCTCCTCGACCCCGGGACCACGGGCGGCGACCTCTGCGTGCAGGCCTGCGCCGACGACCCGCAGGTCGCGGTGCACGCGATCCGCAACCTCAGCCGGATCGCGATGGGCACGGCGCGCATCCTCTGGAGCCAGCTCGGCTTCGGGCGCACGTCCTCGACCTCGGTGAACCAGGACACGCCGCGCAACCTCTTCGGCTTCAAGGACGGTACCGCGAACGTGATGGCCGAGGAGCGGGACGCCCTTGCCGAGTACGTCTGGGCGCCCGCGGACCACCCGCAGGCGTGGATGCGCGGCGGCAGCTACCTCGTCGCGCGCAAGATCGCGATGACCATCGAGACCTGGGACCGCGCGTCGCTCGCCGAACAGGAGCGCATCGTCGGCAGGACGAAGGGGGAGGGCGGCCCGCTCTCCGGCGGCGCCGAGTTCGACGCGCCCGATTTCTCGGCGAGCTCGACTGCGGGCGGCCCGGCGATCGCCGCCGACGCGCACGTACGCCTGGCGCACCCCGAGCAGAACGGCGGGCTCCGCATGCTGCGCCGCGGATACAACTACGTCGACGGCTCGAACCCGCTCGGCCAGCTCGGCGCCGGACTGTTCTTCATGAGCTACCAGCGCACGCCGGAGACGTTCGTGCGCGTGCAGCGGAACCTGAAGAGCGACTCCATGAACGAGTACCTCCGGCACGTCGGCTCGGGGCTGTGGGCGATCCCCGGTGGGATCCGGCCAGGGGAGTACGTGGGCGAGGCCCTCTTCACGGAGACTGCGTAGCCGCGAGGCGCTGCGCCTCGCGGCGGCGCACGCGCCGCCCGCGGATCCACATGGCGAGCGCGATCACCCCGCAGCTCAGCATGAGGACCGCCGCGATCGCGCCGTCGCTCACGCCGAGGAACCACGAGATCGCGGGGTGCTCCGCCGCGGACTCCGGGCTCGCCGCCCACCAGCGGTTCGAACCGCGGACCGACGAGCCGCGGCGGATCTCCTCGGCGTCGATGAGCGTCGAGAGCCACGGCCGCACGATCGCATTCAGGAGCACACCGACGCCGAGCGGCGACAGGATGATCGCGGTATCGAACCGGGCCTTCCGGCGGACCGCGGGATCCACGTCAGCTGCCATGCGCAGGCCTCCGTTCCGTGCTCGAGGGGTGTGCCCAGCAGTCTAGGGGTCGCCCGGGTTTCCACCCGCCGTGGAGGGGCGCGGTGCTATCCTGAGAAGCGCGGGCGTCTGCCCGCACCAACGATGAACCGAGCACACGGTGGCTGGTCTTCGGTGGTGGATCCCTCCCGGCCCGTGCGCGGGAATCCGGGGGTGGCCCTCCACTGTTGATCAGCACTCGCGAACGCCCCGGCGTCGGCGAGCGGTTGCCGCGTGCCCACCACAAGCAAAGGAGAGCCCGTGGAGGGTCCCGAGATCAAGTTCGCCGAGGCAGTCCTCGACAACGGCAAGTTCGGAAAGCGGACGATCCGCTTCGAGACCGGCCGACTCGCGCAGCAGGCCCAGGGCGCGGTCGCCGCGTACCTGGACGAGGAGACCATGCTCCTCTCCGCCACCAGCGCATCGAAGCAGCCGAAGGATCACTTCGACTTCTTCCCCCTGACGATCGACGTCGAGGAGCGCTCGTACGCCGCGGGCAAGATCCCCGGCTCGTTCTTCCGTCGCGAGGGCCGTCCCTCGACCGAGGCGATCCTCGTCTGCCGCCTCATCGACCGCCCCCTGCGCCCCTCCTTCGTGAGCGGTCTGCGCAACGAGGTCCAGGTCGTCATCACCGTCCTCTCGATCGCACCCGGCGAGTTCTACGACGCCCTCGCGATCAACGCGGCGTCCGCGTCGACCCAGATCTCGGGCCTGCCCTTCTCGGGCCCGATCGCCGGCGTGCGCCTCGCGCTCATCGGTGACCAGTGGGTCGCGTTCCCGAACGTCGAGCAGCTCAAGGAGGCCGTCTTCGACATCGTCGTCGCCGGCCGCGTCGTCACCGACAAGAACGGCAACGACGACGTCGCGATCATGATGGTCGAGGCCGAGGCAACCGAGCACAGCTGGGAGCTCATCCGCGGCGGTGCGACCAAGCCCAACGAGGCCGTCGTCGCCGAGGGCCTCGACGCCGCGAAGCCCTTCATCGCGCAGCTCTGCAAGGCGCAGTCCGAGCTCGCCGCGCAGTCGGCCAAGGAGGTCGCGGACTACCCCGTCTTCCTGCCCTACTCCGACGAGGTGCTCGCTGCGGTCGACGCGCTCGCCCGCGAGGAGCTCGCGCCGATCTACCAGATCGCCGACAAGCTCGAGCGCCAGGACGCCGATGACGCGCTGAAGGCGCGCGTCAAGGAGCAGATCGCCGCCAAGGTCGACGCCGGGGAGCTCCCCGAGTCCGCGAACGCCGAGGTCTCGGCCGCGTACAAGTCGGTCACCAAGGACATCGTACGCAGCCGCGTGCTCGCCGAGGGCGTCCGCATGGACGGCCGCGGCACGAGCGACATCCGCGCGCTCGACGCCGAGGTGCAGGTCATCCCGCGCGTGCACGGCTCCGCGATCTTCCAGCGCGGCGAGACCCAGATCCTGGGCGTCACCACGCTGAACATGCTCAAGATGGAGCAGCAGATCGACTCGCTGTCGCCCGTCACGAGCAAGCGCTACATGCACCACTACAACTTCCCGCCGTACTCGACCGGTGAGACCGGTCGCGTCGGCTCGCCCAAGCGCCGCGAGATCGGGCACGGCTTCCTGGCCGAGCGCGCCCTCGTTCCCGTGCTGCCGAGCCGCGAGGAGTTCCCCTACGCGATCCGTCAGGTGTCCGAGGCGCTCGGCTCCAACGGCTCGACGTCCATGGGCTCGGTGTGCGCATCGACCCTGTCGCTGCTGAACGCCGGTGTGCCGCTGCGCGCCCCCGTCGCGGGCATCGCGATGGGCCTCGTGTCCGATCAGGTCGACGGTGAGACCCGCTACGCGGCGCTCACCGACATCCTGGGCGCCGAGGATGCCCTCGGCGACATGGACTTCAAGGTCGCGGGCACCGCGGACTTCATCACCGCGATCCAGCTCGACACGAAGCTCGACGGCCTGCCGGCCGACGTGCTGAAGGGCGCGCTGACGCAGGCTCACGAGGCTCGCCTCACGATCCTCAGCGTGCTGAACCAGGCGATCGACGCGCCCGACGAGATGGCCCCGACCGCGCCCCGCGTGATCACGGTCAACATCCCGGTCGACAAGATCGGTGAGCTGATCGGCCCGAAGGGCAAGACGATCAACGGCATCCAGGACGAGACCGGCGCGGACATCTCGATCGACGACGACGGCACCGTCTACATCGGCGCCACCGACGGCCCCGCGGCCGAGGCTGCGCGCGCGCAGGTCAACGCGATCGCGAACCCGCAGAACCCCGAGGTGGGCGAGCAGTACCTGGGCACGGTCGTGAAGAACGCCGCCTTCGGCGCCTTCGTCTCCCTGCTCCCGGGCAAGGACGGCCTGCTGCACATCTCCGAGGTGCGCAAGCTCGCCGGCGGCAAGCGCATCGAGAGCGTGGACGACGTGCTCTCGGTCGGCCAGAAGATCCTCGTGAAGATCACGAAGGTCGACGATCGCGGCAAGCTCTCGCTCGAGCCCGTCCTCGAGGAGGCGGCTGCCGAGGCCCCCGCCGCCGAGGCCCCCGCAGCGGAGTAATCCGCCGAGCGCGGAGCGGTGCCTGCGGCCCGCACCGCGCGCACGACGCCCGCCGTCCCGGTTCGCCGGGGCGGCGGGCGTTCTGCGTTCCCGCGCCGGCGGCCCGGGCCGCCGGAGCTGCGGGGGCTCCCGGGATTCCGGATGCCCGGCGGGCCGAGCATCCGAGGCAGTCTCGGCAGCCTCGGATCCGGGCCGGTGGTTCCGGGGAGCCCGCGCGCCTGCCAGACTGGACGCATGGCGGATACTCAGAACGGCCGGGTCGCGGTCTACCTCGACTTCGACAACATCGTGCTCTCCTGGTACGACCGGGTGCACGGACGGAACTCGTTCGCGCGCGATCGGCAGAAGATCGCGGAGGATCCCACCGCCCCGGACGTCGCCGAGCGGCTGCGCGCCGCACTCGTCGATGTGGGCGCGATCATCGACTACGCCTCCTCCTTCGGCACGCTCGTGCTCACGCGCGCGTACGCCGACTGGTCGGCGTTCGTGAACGCCGAGTACCGCTCGCAGCTCGTAGCCCGCGCGGTCGACCTCGTGCAGCTCTTCCCGGCTGCGGCCTACGCGAAGAACGGCGCGGACATCCGCCTCGCCGTCGACGCGGTCGAGGACATGTTCCGCCTCGACGACCTCACGCACGTCGTGATCGTCGCGGGCGACTCCGACTACGTGCCCCTCGCGCAGCGCTGCAAGCGACTCGGCCGGTACGTCGTCGGCATCGGCGTCGCGGGCTCCACCGCGAAGTCGCTGAAGGCGGCCTGCGACGAGTTCGCGAGCTACGACGCCCTGCCCGGTGTCGAGGCACCCGCGCGCGAGCCAGCGCCAGTGGCCCGCGGGCGGCGCGGGCGCGGTGGCTCGGGCGGCAGCTCGGCGGGCGAGGCTCCCCGTACCGCGGCGACCGAGACCGGGGAGACCAGCGCGGAAAGCGCCGGAGCAAGCGCTGCCGCGGGCACCGAGGCGGCCGACGCCGCGCCCGCGACGGACGAGCGCGCCGGGTCGAGCGATGAGCAGGCGACGGCCTCGGCATCGAACGCCGGGTCCGGCAGGGCCTCGGGCTCCGGTTCGCGCAGCCGCGGGCGGCGGGGGAGCGGCCGGGGCGGCGAGCGGGCCGAGCAGTCGGAGACCGAGCAGTCCGAGACCGAGCAGCCCGAGACCGAGTTCCCCGAGCTGCTCGACGCACTGGACGCGCTCGAGGACGAGCACGATCACGATGAGGAGCAGGAGGATCCGGATCTCGACGCGACGGGCCTCCTCATCCGCGCGCTCTGGCTCAGCCAGGACAAGGACGACTCGGGGTGGCTCTACAGCTCCGCCGTGAAGCAGCAGATGCGACGCATGGACCCCTCCTTCTCGGAGCGCGCGCTCGGCTTCCGCTCGTTCTCGGACTTCCTCAAGTCGCGCTCGGAGATCGCCGAGCTCGAGGAGACCGGCCACGAGCGGCTCGTCCGACTGCGGGACCAGAGCCGCTAGGCGATCGTCCAGCGCTCGGGCCGCTCGGCGTGCGCCCGGCAGCGGCGACTAGGCTGGTGGGATGCGTGATCCGATCCTCCTTCCCCTCGACCAGGCCGAGCTCACCGTCGATCTGAGCGGCAGCCTCATGCGCCGCACGGTGCACCCGAGCGGGCTCCGCGTGCTGACCGAGCTCATGCCGAGCGCGCGCAGCGCGTCGATCGGCTTCTGGGTGGGCGTTGGCTCGCGCGACGAGCAGTCGGAGCGCGACGACGCTCCCGGCAGCCTCGGCTCGACGCACTTCCTCGAGCACCTGCTCTTCAAGGGCACGCCGACCCGCGACGCGTACGAGATCGCGACGAGCTTCGACCGCATCGGCGCCGAGCACAACGCGCTCACCGCCAAGGAGTACACCTGCTACTACGCGAAGGTGCGCGACGCCGACCTCACGGACGCCGTGACCGTGCTCGCCGACATGGTGACGAACTCGGTGCTCGACCCGGAGGAGTTCGAGACGGAGCGCGGCGTCATCCTCGAGGAGCTCGCGATGGCGGCCGACGACCTCGCCGATGTGGCGAGCGAGCAGCTCTTCGAGGAGGTGCTCCGAGATCACCCGCTCGGCCGCCCCATCGGCGGCCTGCCCGAGACGATCCGCGGCGCGCGCCGCGATGATGTGGAGCGGCACTACCGCGACCGCTACGACCCCTCGACGCTCGTCGTGACGGCGGCCGGCGCGGTCGACCACGATGCGCTCGTCGCGCAGGTGCTCGCCGCGCTCAACGCCTCGCCCGAGGAGCGGTGGCACACCGACCGGGCGGCCGCCCCCGTGCGCCGCGCGCAGGGAAGCGACGCTCCGACGGCGGCGAGCTCCGGCGCGCCCTCCACAGGGGCCACCGCCGCCCTGAGCGAGCCCCGGGTCTGCGTCACCGCGCGCCCGAGCGAGCAGATCAACCTGATGATCGGCGCCGACGGGATCCGCTCCGGCGACCCCCGCCGCTTCGCATTCGGGATCATGAACTCCGTGCTGGGCGGCGGGATGTCGAGCCGCCTGTTCCAGGAGATTCGCGAGAAGCGCGGCCTCGCCTACACGGCGTACTCCTTCGGCGCGAGCTACTCGGACGCCGGCCTCTTCGGCATCTACGCCGGGACCGCGCCCGAAAAGGCCGCCGACGTGCTCGAGCTCAGCCGGCTCGAACTGCAGCGCATCGCCGACGCCGGGATCACGGAGGAGGAGCACGAGCGGGCGCTCGGCCAGATCGCCGGATCCTCGGCGCTCGCGCTCGAGGACTCGGACACCCGCATGGGCCGGCTGGCCCGCGCAGAGCTCGGCGCGGGGGAGCTCTACGATCTCGATAGCTCGCTCGAGCGCTTCACGGCGGTGACCTCCGAGGAGATCACGAGCATCGCGGCGGAGATCGCCGCGCGCCCGCTCAGCGTGGTCGCGGTGGGGGACGTCTCCCGTTCGACGCTGCGCGCCTCGGAGTAGTCGAGACGCAGAACGCCGCCGCCGTGGTGCACCACGGCGGCGGCGTTCTGCAATTCTGGGCGGTGGGCCGCTAGGCGCTGCGGCGCGACAGCTCGCGGAGCTTCCGCACGCCCGCGCGCCAGTACACCTGCGGCAGCGGCACGGTCTTGCCGCGGTAGAGCGACTGGACGGCGGGGATGAGGCGCTTCGTGCGCGGCGTGAGCGCGTAGTGCGCTTCCTGCGAGCGGGTGCGCGTCACGAGCATGCCGATGTCGAGGCCGCGGCCGCGCACCTCGCCCTCGCCCACCGCGCGCATCCAGAACACCTCGTCGGGGTCGGAGAGCGCCTGCCAATCGAGATCCGGCGCGATGAACTCGAGCCGTGCACCGTCGTCGAGCACGCGGTAGCGGCCGGTGCGCGGGGCCTCCAGCACACGATCGACGCCGGGGCCGGGGTACTGGATCACGAGCGTGCTCCACGTCTCCCCGTCGAGCGCTGCAGCGCGCTGCTCCTGGATGCGGGCGAGATCGAGCGCGAAGTCGACGTCCGAGTACTGCAGCACGTGGTAGGCGAAGAGCGGCAGCGTGGTATCGCCCGGCGTGAGGTTCGAGTGCGAGGAGGAGCCGCTGATGCGCGGGTTCAGCTCGCCGAGGTACACCTCGTCGGTGTCCGTGTCGAGCAGCACGCTCACCTCGAGGATGCCGCGGTAACCTTCGCTCGCGAGCCGGGCGCAGAACCGCTCGACCAAGGCGAGGGTGCGGGCCCGCGCGTCGTCCGAGAGGAGCGCGGGGTAGAGCTCGCTGCCCGCCCAGCCGCCCTGGTACGCCGTGAGCTCGGGGTGGCCCGTGATCTCGCGCAGCACGGGGCCCGTGACCGTCGCCTGCTCGGTGATCACGGCCTCGACGGCGAGGGGGAGATGGTTGATGCGGCGCATCACCTTGATCTGCGGTCCGGTGATCTCGCTCGCGACCCGGTCGAAGTCCTCCCGCGAGGCGACGAAGTACGTCGTGCGGCCGGAGTCGCCGTAGGGCAGCTGCACCACCAGGCTGTCGCCGAGCCCCGCGGCCTCGGCCTGGGCGCGCAGATCCTCCCACCCGGTGATCGTGGTGAGCACGTTCGGCACGCTCGGGGCGCCGGCCTCGTTGCCGAGGCGCGTCGTCATGATCTTCGAGTCGAGCGACTTGCGGAGGGCCACCCGGGGCATGGCGAGCTCGTAGCCGAGCGAGGCGCAGAGCGCCTCGGTCTCCTCGTCGAACATGGCGATGACGAGCTTCGGCCGCAGCCCCGCGGGCGTGTGCGCGGCGATGTACTGCTGCACCTGCTCGTTGCCGAGCAGCCAGTTCACGATGTTGATGTTGCCGCGCGGCTCGAGCGCGGGCACGTTCGTCGGGGCGAAGGCCCGGGGGTGGGCGCCGTCCCAGCTGTCGCGCAGCGTGATGTAGTGGAACGCGCCGACCCAGCGGTCGAGGCCCAGCAGGTTGGTTGCGGAGCGGCTCACGTAGAAGAACGGCTGCGGCGAATCTCGCAGGTGCTCCGTGATCTGCTCGAGGGAGGTCAGTCGCGCGCGCTGGGGGGCCGAGCCCGAGGAGGTCGTCATGGTTCGAGGGTACCCCAGCCCGATTCGGGCGGCGGGGGATCCGCAGAGCCTCGCGCGTCCCCCTGCCCCGCCGCCGGGAGCGCTGGGCGCGCGGCGCCGCGTACCGCGGCCGGTATTCTTGAGCCATGTCTGTACGAGTTGCGGTGTCCGGTGCGTCCGGCCGGCTGGGATCCCTGGTGTGCGAAGTGGTGGAGCAGACGGCGGGCTTCGAGCTCGATGCGCGGCTCTCCTCCGCGTCCTCCCCGGAGGACGGTGCGGGCGCGGAGGTGCTCGTCGATGTGAGCCACCCGGAGGCCTCGCCCGAGATCGTGGAGCGCGCGCTCGCCCGCGGCCAGCGGGTCATCGTGGGGACGAGCGGCTGGTCGGCTGAGCGCCTGGCCGGCCTGGAGACGCGGCTCGCCGAGCACGGCGGGGCCGTCCTCGTGGTGCCGAACTTCTCGCTCGGCTCCGTGCTGGGCACGGCGCTCGCGCGCATCGCCGGCCCGTTCTTCGACGCGGTCGAGATCGTGGAGGCGCACCACCCGCACAAGGTCGATTCGCCCTCGGGCACGGCGGTCCGCACCGCGGAGCTGATCGCCGAAGCGCGCGACGGCCGTGCCGTCGATGCGCCGTTCGCCGAGCAGCCCGCGCGCGGCGAGCTCGTCGCGGGCATCCCCGTACACAGCCTCCGGCTCGCCGGAGTGGTGGCGAAGCAGGAGGTCCGCTTCGGCGGGCCGGGGGAGGTGCTCACCGTGACCCACGACACGCACTCGAACGACGCCTATCGTGCGGGGATCGCCGCGGCGCTCCGTTTCATCCCCGAGGCGACGGGGCTCACCGTCGGCCTCGACGGCGTGCTCGGCCTCGACCGCGTGCTCGGCGGCGCCGCGTGAGCGCCCGGGTGCGCGCCATCATCGGCGTCGCGATCATGAGCGTGCTGCTCGTGCTCTACTTCGTGTTCGCGGGGATCCGCGCGATCGGCTTGCTCAATTCGGGCACGCTGATCCCGGTCCTCATGGGGATCGCGATGCTCGTGCTGCCGCTGCTCGGCGTCTGGGCGCTCGCGCGCGAGCTGCTGTTCGGGCGCCAGGCGACGCGCCTCGCCGACCGGCTCGCGGAGACCGGGAGGATGCCGGAGGAGCCGGTCGCCACGCGCCCCTCGGGCCGCCCGGAGCGGGCCGATGCCGACGCCGCGTTCCCGCGCTACCGTGCGGAGGTCGAGGCGGACCCCGGCTCCTGGGAAAGCTGGATGCGACTCGGCATCGTGTACGACGCATGCGGTGACCGAAAGCGGGCGAGAGGGGCGATTCGCGAAGCAATCGCGCTCGAAAAGAACGAAATCCGTGGGAAATCTTCGAACGATTAGGGAAAACAGCATCCCCTGCATAGACTCGATGCCCGAAAGGCAGGGATCGGGGCCCAGATGACCCCGCGCGGATTCCATCGACGGAATCTCCTGTAGCTGACGATGCGCACCATCACGCGCCAGAAAGCACGGTTGTCATGGCCAAGTATGACCTCAACGCCTCCGAGCCACGAACTCGAACGCTTGACTCGGTCACCGGTATCAGCAAGAAGGGTCTCCCCTCGGGCACCGTAGGGGTCATGGGCGCCCTCGTCATCGGTCTCTCGGTGTGCGCCCCCGCCTACACGCTCACGGCCGCCGTCGGCCCTGCAGCGAGCGAGGTGGGGTACCAGACTCCCGCGATCTTCCTCATGGGCTTCATTCCCATGCTGCTCGTCGCGCTCGGCTACCGCGCGCTCAACACCGCGATGCCCGACTCGGGTACCTCGTTCACCTGGGCGGCGCGAGCGTTCGGCCCGTGGGTGGGCTGGATGGCCGGCTGGGGCCTCATCGCCGCGACCGTGCTCGTGCTCTCGAACCTCGCTGGCATCGCCGTGGAGTTCCTCTTCCAGTCGATCAGCATCATCGCGGATGACCCCTCGATCGCCGAGATCTCGAGCAACAAGCTCATCAATATCCTCGTGTGCCTGTGCTTCATGGCCATCGCGACCTTCATCTCCTACCGCGGGATGACCTCGACCAAGATCTTCCAGTACATCACCGTGATCTTCCAGATGGCGATCATGATCTGGTTCATCGTCGCGATGTTCATCGGCGCCGCCGATCCCGCCAACGAGGCGGGCCGCGTGCCCGAGCTCTCCTGGTTCAACCCGCTCGAGGTCGACAGCTTCAGCGCCTTCGCCGCCGGCATCGCCGTGTCGATCTTCGTCTACTGGGGCTGGGACACCGTCCTCACCATGGGCGAGGAGACCAAGCCGTCGAAGGGCCGCCTCTCGACCGAGAGCAAGGCCGCGATGATCCTCGTGCTCATCCTCGTCGTGCTCTACGTCAGCACCGCCGCCGCGACCGTCGCGTACGCCGGCCTCGGCGACACCGGCACGGGCCTCAACAACCCGAAGATCGCGGAGAACGTGTTCGCCGCGCTCGCGCACCCCGTGATGGGCCCGGCCGCGATCCTCCTCTCGCTCGCGATCCTCGTGAGCGCGATGGCCTCGATCAACTCGACGGCGATCTCGCCCGCTCGCACGCTGCTCGCGATGTCGCACTACGGTGCGCTGCCGCCCGCCATCAAGAAGATCCACCCGAAGTACAAGTCGCCGTACGTGGCGCTCATGCTCTCCTCGATCGTCGCCTCGGTGTTCTACGCGATCATGCGCTTCCTCAGCGAGGACGTGCTCTGGGACACGATCACCGCCCTCGGCATGATGGTCTGCTTCTACTACGGCATCACGGCGCTCGCGAGCCCGTGGTACTTCCGGAAGACCGCGGGCAAGGAAGGCCTCGGCTCGGTCATCTCGAAGATGGTGCTCCCGGGCCTCGGCGGCATCCTGCTCCTTATCGTGTTCGTGCAGACCACGATCGACAGCATGGACCCCGCGTTCGGCTCGGGCAGCAACATCGGCGGCATCGGCCTCGTCGGCATCATCGGCGTCGTCGTGCTGGGCCTCGGCGTCGTGCTCATGTTCGTCCAGGCGAAGGCCTCGCCCGCGTTCTTCCGCGGACAGGTGCTCGCGAAGGCCGACGCCTCCTCGGACACCTCCGCGATGCCGGTCTTCGACGACGGGCTCGGCTCCTAGCAGGGGCTCCGGCAGCACCGGCGCCAGCGCCGCTCGCAGCGGGCCGCGGATCCTTTCGGACCGCGGCCCGCTGTGTTGTATTCGTGCGGGCGATGCGGCGCCTCGACACAGGGTCGCGAGGGTCCTGCGGCCGACGTGGGGCTCCCGGGCACGGCTCGCTAGACTCGACCCACTGGGGAGTGGCGCTCCGTCGGCGACGGGGCGGGATCGGGGAGTCGGCATGCGGGTCAAGCAATCGGAGATGTCGATCGCCGCGGCCGCGTTCCTCCTCTCGGGCACCGGCCTCGCGCTCCTCAACGCCACCGCGTTCCGGGCGGGCAGCGGGCCTCGGCCCGACCTCGTCGCGACGGCGCTCGCTGCGCTCATCGCGAGCGTCGCGATCCTGGTCGCGGGTCGGCGCTTCTCCCGCGCCGCGGCGGGCACCCTCATGGTGCTCGTGCTCGTCGTCGTGGTCCCCTCCGTGACCCGGGTGCCCTCCGAGCTCCGCGCCGTCAACCTCGGGCTCCTCTTCCTC
Source organism: Leucobacter sp. PH1c (assembly GCF_000633415.1). Lineage (GTDB taxonomy): Bacteria > Actinomycetota > Actinomycetes > Actinomycetales > Microbacteriaceae > Leucobacter. The sequence continues at coordinate 50,732 of NZ_AYMV01000011.1, forward strand.
CCGTTCTTCCTGTTCCTCGTCTGGTTCCTGCCGATGTGGTTCGCGCGGCTCCTCGGCTACGTCTGGATCGGCCTGTACGCCGTGATCATGCTCGGTCGCTTCGGGATCGAGATCTCGACCGTCGTGCTGACGATCGGGGTCACGGGCGTGGTGATCGGCGAACTCGTCGGCCGATTCAAAGGGCGGCTCGAGCGCACCTCGCTCACCGACCCGCTCTGCGACGTCTGGAACAAGCGGGGCTTCGAGCGCGTCCTCGGCTCGACCGTCACCGCGGCCGAGCGCGGCGGACAGCCGCTTGCGCTCCTCGTGATCGACCTCGACGGCTTCAAACGGGTGAACGACGAGCTCGGGCACGGTGCGGGCGACGCGCTGCTGCGGGGCTTCGCGCGGCAAATGGCGGGGCGCACCCGGCCCGAGGACGTGTTCGCGCGATTCGGCGGCGACGAGTTCGCGCTGCTCCTCATCGGCGTCGACCAGCACGAGGCGGTGCGCACCGCGGAGCGGCTGCAGCGTGAGATCACGGATCCCGCCTGGTCGTACGGCGTGGCCGAGTGGGCGCCCGGGGAGACCCCCGCGGCCTTCGTCGAGCGGGCCGATCTGCTCATGCTGCGCGCGAAGCGCGACGGCCGCGGCGAGCGCGGCGCCCGGGTGCGGCCTGCGGAGCGGGACCCGGGCACAGCGGAGCGGGACTCGGGCACAGTGGAGCGCGCCGCGGGTACACTGGACGGGTGAGCGCGAACGAGATCCCGACCCCCTACGAAGACCTCCTGCGCGAGGTGTACGAGCACGGCGATCCGAAGTCGGATCGCACGGGAACGGGCACGCGCAGCCTGTTCGGGCGGCAGATCCGCTACGACCTCTCGGAGTCGTTCCCGCTGCTCACCACGAAGCGCGTCCACTTCAAGTCGGTCGCGATCGAGCTGCTCTGGTTCCTCCGCGGGGAGGGGAACACGAAGTTCCTCACCGACAACGGCGTGACGATCTGGGACGAGTGGGCCGACGAGCACGGCGACCTCGGCCCGGTCTACGGCGTGCAGTGGCGCTCCTGGCCCACCCCCTCGGGTGAGCACATCGACCAGATCGAGCGGGTGATCGAGCAGATCCGCGAGACCCCGGATTCGCGCCGCATCATCGTCTCGGCGTGGAACGTGGCCGACCTCGACGAGATGGCGCTCGCGCCCTGCCACGCGTTCTTCCAGTTCTACGTGGCCGACGGCAAGCTCTCGTGCCAGCTCTACCAGCGCTCGGCCGACATGTTCCTCGGCGTCCCCTTCAACATCGCCTCGTACGCGCTCCTCACCCTCATGGTGGCGCAGCAGACGGGCCTCGAGCCTGGCGAGTTCGTGTGGACGGGCGGCGACTGCCACATCTACGACAACCACGTCGAGCAGGTGGAGCGGCAGCTGAGCCGCGAGGCGCTCCCGTACCCGCGGATCGCGATCCGCAAGGCGGCGTCGATCTCGGACTACACGCTCGACGACTTCGAGGTGCTCGACTACCAGCACCACCCGGGGATCGCCGCGCCGGTGGCGGTCTAGCCGTGGCCGCGGCGCGCCCCCGGATCGGGATGATCTGGGCCCAGGCCCGCGACGGGGCGATCGGCCGCGCGGGCGATATGCCCTGGCACCTGCCCGAAGACCTCGCCCACTTCAAGCGCAGCACGCTCGGCGCGCCCGTGATCATGGGGCGCCGCACCTGGGAGTCCCTCCCGGAGCGCGTGCGCCCGCTGCCCGGCCGCACGAACCTCGTGGTGACGCGGGATCCCGCCTACGACGCGCCGGGCGCCGTCGTCGTCGGCTCGCTCGACGGCGCGCTCGCAGCGCTCGCCGATCCCGCCCAGACCGAGGGGTCCGCGCGGCCCGCGGATCCCGAGCCCGCCCCCGTTGACGCGTGGATCATGGGCGGCGGTGAGCTCTACCGCACGGCGATGCCGATCGCGGAGGAGCTGCTCGTCACCCGGATCGCCCTCGATGTGCCCGACGCGGACACCGCGGCGCCCGAGATCGGACCCGAGTGGACGCTCGTCGATCCGGGGGAGGAGCGCGTCTCCTCGACCGGGCTCGGCTACCGATTCGAACGCTGGGTGCGCGCTGCGAACTAGGGAATGCGCGCTCGCGGTGAGCGCGGGCCCGCGGCGTCCGGTAGCCTAGGGTGGTGGCAAATCAGGAGAATCCCTTCGGACAGGTACTCGTCGCGCTCGTCACGCCCTTCCAGGCGGACGGCGAAGTCGATTGGCCTGCCGTGGAGAAGCACATCGACGATTGCATCGTCAGCGGCGCCGACGGCATCGTCGTCACGGGCACCACTGGCGAGACCAGCACGCTGACGGACCCTGAGAAGCTCAAACTCGTCGAGGTCGCCAAGTCGGTCTCCGGCGGGCGCGCGAAGATCATCACGGGCGGCGGCTCCAACGAGACCGCGCACGCGATCGAGCTCTACCGCGCAAGCGAGAAGGCCGGCGCCGATGGCGTGATGATCGTCACGCCGTACTACAACAAGCCGACCCAGGCGGGGCTGCTCACGCACTTCCGCATGGTGGCCGACGCGACCGACCTCCCCGTGATCCTCTACGACATCCCGGGGCGTACCGGCGTACCGATCACGTACGAGACGATCCTCCGTCTCGCGAAGCACCCCAATATCCTCGCGGTGAAGGACGCCAAGGGCGACTTCAGCGAGGTGAGCCGGGTGCTCAACCAGACTGACCTCATGTACTTCTCCGGCGACGACGCGAACGTGCTTCCGCACCTCTCGATCGGCGCGACGGGGCTCATCGGCGTGACGGCGAACATCGCCGCAGCGCCCTACCGCGCCATCATCGACGCGGTGAACGCGGGCGACCTGCACACGGCACGCGACGCGCACCAGGGCCTCGAGCCCCTCGTGCGGGCCGTCATGACCCACGTGCCCGGCACGGTCGCAGCGAAGTACATCCTCCACGGGCTCGGCCGCATCGGCAGCCCGCGCGTCCGGCTCCCGCTCGTGGGGCCGGAGGAGTGGGAGGCCGCACTCATTGAGGACGAGCTCGCGCTCGTCACCGACGTCCCGGGCGTCGACCTTTCGAACTTCAGGCCGGACCGCAATGCGGCTGCCGGCGGTGCCCTGCCCAAGATCGCAGGCACCACCCGCTAACAAACAGGAGGCTTTGTGCCCAACCCCCCTTACGCACCCCCCGCACTCGAGCAGGGGACCCTGCGCATCACGCCGCTCGGCGGCCTCGGCGAGGTCGGCCGGAACATGACGGTCTACGAAATCAACGGCAAGCTGCTCGTCGTGGACTGCGGCGTGCTCTTCCCCGAGGTGCAGCACCCCGGTGTTGACCTCATCCTGCCCGACATCACGAAGATCGAGGACCGCCTCGGCGACATCGTCGCGGTCGTGCTCACGCACGGTCACGAGGACCACATCGGCGGTGTGCCCTACCTGCTGAAGAAGCGCGAGGACATCCCGCTCGTCGGCTCGAAGCTCACCCTCGCGTTCGTCGAGGCGAAGCTCAAGGAGCACCGCATCCGCCCGGTCACGCAGGTGGTCGCGGAGGACGAGCGTGTGACGTTCGGCCCGTTCGATCTCGAGTTCATCGCGGTGAACCACTCGATCCCCGACGCGCTCGCGGTCGCGATCCGCACCGAGGCCGGTACGGTCATCGGCACGGGCGACTTCAAGATGGACCAGCTGCCCCTCGACGGCCGCATCACCGACCTGCGCGCCTTCGCGCGGCTCGGCGAGGAGGGCGTCGACCTCTTCATGACCGACTCGACGAACGCCGACGTGCCGGGCTTCACCTCGCCCGAGAAGAACATCGGGCCCGTGATCGAGCAGGTCATCGCGAAGACGCCGGGCAAGGTCGTCGTCGCGAGCTTCTCGAGCCACGTGCACCGCGTGCAGCAGGTGCTCGACGCCGCGCAGGCGAACGGCCGCCGCGTCGTGCTGCTCGGCCGCTCGATGGTGCGCAACATGAAGATCGCCGCGGACCTCGGCTACCTCGACGTCCCCGAGGGCGTGCTCGTCGACCTCAAGAAGAGCGGCGACATCCCCGATCACCGCATCGTGTACATGTCCACGGGATCGCAGGGCGAGCCCATGGCCGTGCTGAGCCGCATGGTGAACCGCGAGCACCAGGTCGAGGTGGGCGAGGGTGACACCGTCATCCTCGCGTCGAGCCTCATCCCGGGCAACGAGACCTCCGTGTACCGCGTCATCGACGGGCTCATCAAGCTCGGCGCGAACGTCGTCCACAAGGGCAACGCGAAGGTGCACGTCTCGGGCCACGCGTCCGCGGGCGAGCTGCTCTACTGCTACAACATCGTGCGCCCGAAGAACGTGATGCCGATCCACGGCGAGCACCGCATGCTCGTCGCGAACGCGGCGCTCGCGATCGAGACCGGCGTGCCGCAGAACCGCACCGTCATCGCCGAGAACGGCACGGTCGTCGACCTCGTCGACGGCGTCGCGCGCCCCGTCGGCCAGCTCGACATCGAGTTCATCTACGTCGACGGCAAGAGCGTCGGCCGCGTGACCGAGGACGATCTGCGGGACCGCCGCACGCTCGCGGAGGAGGGCTTCATCTCGGTCATCACCGTCGTGGAGACCACGCTCGGCCAGATCGTCTCCGGCCCCGACATCCACGCGAAGGGCGTCGCCGAGGAGAAGCACGTCTTCGAGAAGATCAAGCCCCAGGTGGCGAAGGCGCTCGAGGATGCCATGAAGGACGGGATCACCGATCACCACCAGCTCCAGCAGATCACGCGCCGCACCGTCGGCCGCTGGGTCGGCACGAAGCTGCGCCGCAAGGCGATGATCGTCCCGGTCGTCGTGGTGGTGTAGGGAGCATGGCGAACTTTTTCCAGACCGAACGCTGGTGGCAGTTCCAGGAGGAGCTCGGTGAGCGGGTCGTCTCGGGCTCCGGCCCGGGCTGGCACTACTTCGGTCGCATCGTGCGCGATTCGATCGGGCCGTACCTGTACCTCCCGTACGGCCCGGTCGTCGCGGATGAGCGCGGCCTCGACGCCGCGATCGCCCACGCGCGGGCGCAGGCGAAGCAGCTCGGCTGCTACCGCCTGATCATCGAGCCGTCGCTCCCGATCACCCCCGAGCAGGCGGGCGCGCGCGGCAAGCGCATGCTCACCGGCTTCCAGCCGAGCCGCACCCACGTGGTCGACCTCACGCAGAGCGAGGACGACATCATCCGCGGGATGAACACGACTCGGCGCAAGCAGTTCCGCGGGGCGGCGAAGCGGGGCTACAGCTTCGCGGAGCTCACCGACGACGCGGACTACGAACTCGGCATCGAGCTGCTCCGGCAGACGGGGGAGACTCGCTCCTTCGAGGTGCGCGACTCCGAGTACTTCACGCACTTCCGCGGCCTCGTCGACGAGGGCATCGCCCGCGTCTTCACGGCGAAGCAGGACGGCGAGACGAAGGTCGTTGGCTATGTGGTTGACGACGAGGACACGCGCTACTACCTCTACGTGGGGCGCGACACCTCGAACGTCAGCATGCACATCTCGGGCCCGTTCATCGCGTTCCTGATGCTCGACGCGAAGGAACGCGGGCTCACCACGTTCGACTTCTACGGCATCTCGGCGCGCGATGACGTCCCTGACGAGTGGACGGGCTTCACCACGTTCAAGCGGACCTTCGGCGGCCACGCTGTGCAGTTCTCGGGCGCCTGGGAGATCCCGGTGCTCCCCGCGAAGTATGCGCTCCGGCGCACGCTCGACGGCCTCCACGCGCTGCGCGCGAAGCTCGCGTCGCGGAAGACCGACGCTCCGGCCGCGGCGTCGGACGCAGCACCGAAGGAGTAGCACGGTGGGTCTCCTGCGCGCGAGCGCCGTGATGGCGACGGGTACGATCCTCTCGCGGGTCCTCGGACTCGCGAAGGTCATCGTGCTCGCCGCCGCGATCGGTCAGACGAGCTCGATCTCGGCCGACGCGTTCGCGAACGGCAACATGCTGCCGAACACGGTCTACACGATCCTGCTCGGCGGCATGCTGAACGCGGTGCTCGTGCCGCAGATCGTGAAGGCCGCGCGCAACCCCGACGGCGGCGTGGGCTACATCAACAAGGTGCTCACCTTCGTGATCGTCGCCCTGTCGATCATCACCGCGCTCGCGATGCTCGCGGCCCCGCTCCTCGTGTGGCTGTTCCAGCTCTCGTGGGGACCGGATCAGCTCGCGCTCTCCGCCGCGTTCGCGTACTGGTGCCTCCCGCAGATCCTGTTCTACGGCATCTACACCGTGATGGGTGAGGTGCTGAACGCCCGCAGCGTGTTCGGGCCGTACACCTGGGCGCCCGTGCTGAACAACGTGATCAGCATCGCCGGCATCGTGGCCTTCATGGCCTGGTACGGCGCGGACCCCGCGGGCGACCGGACGGCCGCCGACTGGACCGTCCCCGGCATCGCCCTGCTCGCCGGGAGCGCCACGCTCGGCGTTGTCGCGCAGGCCCTGATCCTGTTCGTCTCCTGGCGCAAGGCCGGACTTCAGTACCGGCCCGACTTCGTCTGGCGGGGGATGGGGCTCGGCGCGACCGCGAAGATCGCGAGCTGGAGCCTCGCCATGATCGTCGTGATCCAGATCGGCGGGTGGGTCACCTCGAACGTGGTCGGCACCGCCTCGGGATCCGGCCCCTCGTCGGCTGCGCTCGGCAACGCCTGGCTCGTGCTCATGATGCCGCACTCCGTGCTCGCCGTGTCGCTCGCGACGGCGTACTTCACCCGCTTCGCCGAGGCGGGCCGAGACGGACGCATGGCCGACTTCCGCTCCGACTTCTCGGCCTCCGTGCGGCAGGTGTCGCTCGTGATGGTGTTCGCCGCGGGCGCGATCTTCGCCGCCGCGACGTTCCTCAGCCCGCTCATCGAGCGCGGCACGCCGCTGCAGGTCGAGCAGTTCGCCCTCGTGCTCCGCACCTACGTGCTGTGCCTCGCGCCCTTCAGCTTCCTCTTCATCGTGCAGCGCTCCTTCTACGCGCTCTCCGACACGCGTACGCCCTTCATCTTCACGACGGTGCAGCAGGGCCTCTTCGTGGTGCTCGCCGTGGGCTGTCTGTTCGTGCCCGTTGAGGTGCGCGGCGCAGCTGTGACGATCGCGTACTCGGTCGCGACGACGGTGCAGGCCCTCGTCGCCACGATCCTCCTCCGCCGCAAGATCGGCCGCATCGACGGCCAGCGCGTGCTGGGCAGCCTGACCCGCTTCGTGCTCGCGATCATCCCGGCGATCATGGCGGGTCTCGTGACGAGCCTGCTGCTGCAGATGTGGGCGCCCGGCTACGGCGTGCTGCAGGCCTTCCTCTTCGCAATCGTCGTCGGCTGCGCCGTGGGCGTGGTCTACCTGCTCGCGCTCCTCGCGATGCGCTCGCCCGAGGTCGGCGAGGTGCTGGGCGTGCTCCGCAGGAAGCTCGGCAGGGGCTAGTTCGCGGGGTGGTTCCTGGTATTGGAGCCCAGCTGCCTGGCTGCCTCACGCCCCTCGCCCCTGGCCCCTCGCCCCTCGAACTTTGTGTGAGTTTGCCCCGGTTTGGGTGGCCGGATCCGGATCAAACTCGAACTTAGTTTGAGGCCGCATCGCTCGTCCCCGCGGAGTGCGGGATCAGGCGTGCGTCGGTGCGGGATTGCCTGCCTTTGCGCCCCCGGTTTGCGCCTAGGAGCAGATCGGGGCGAGTTTGATCCGCTATGAGGTGCTGATTCCGGATCAAAGTCGACCGAATCTGCCCAGGGGTGCAGGGGACCGGGTGGCTCGGTGCCCCGTGGGTCTCGCGCTGCCGGGTGTGCCTGTATTTGGGTGAGTTTGATCCGGTATGGGGTGCCGAATCCGGATCAAAGTCGAACAAATCTGCCGATGGGTGCGAGGGGACCAGGCGCGATGGGTCAAGGCACCAGGGGAGCCCAGCCCCGGCCCCAGCGCACCCGGCCTAGTACAGGCCGATGTCCTGGTACTTCGAGCGGTGCAGCTTCGCCACCACGCGCTCGCCGATGCGCTGCCAGATCCGGTACGCCCCGGAGCGCAGCGGCAGGTCGAAGGCGCCGATGTAGTCGGTGCGCTCGCGCGCGAACGAGAGCTTGAAGAGGCCCAGCCCGTAGGACGGGTGGTCCGCAGTGCTCGTGGCCCAGGCGGGGGCGATCCCGACGAGATCGATCTCGGTTGCACCGGCCTCGCGGGCGTCGAGCATCATCTGCCAGATCAGCAGGTTCGACATGCCGGGGGAGACGCGGTCGCGCTCGGAGCCGCCGTCCTTGTAGAAGGCGCGCTTGCCGATCACGATCATGTAGCTCATCACCGCGGGCGTGCCGTCGACGTCGATCGCGTAGAACCGGCCCTGCCCGGCGTCGGCGAAGCCGCGCCACAGCGATTCCGTGTACGCGCGGGGGCGCAGCGCGAGGTTCGCCGTGCCGCCGCCCACGAGCCGCATGAGCCGGTGCATGTGGCCGAACGTCTCCTCGTTCGCGGGGAGGGTGTGCACCGAGGCGCCGTCGCGCTGGGCGCGGCGGATCATGTTGCGGCACTTCTTGTCGAAGCTTGCGATGAGCTCGTCCTCGCTGCGCTCGAGCGAGACGATCGCGGTGCTGGCGCTGCCCTGGATCGCGGGGCGCCGCACGGCGCCGAGCGCGGCCAGGGGAGCGGGGGCGGGGCCCTCGAGCTCGCTCGGGTCGCTCGCGGCGATCGGCGGTTCGAACGTGATCGCGAAGACGCTGCGCGCGGTGTCGCGGGCGAGGTCGCGGAGGGCCGCGAGGTGCTCGGCGAGGCCGTCGAGCTCGGTGGCCGCGGGCCCGCGGGTCACGTACCAGAGCCGGCCGAGCAGCGGGATCCGTCGCTCGAGCACGAGCGTGACGCTCACGCGGGCGTCGCCGCGCTCGAACACGACGTAGCGGGGGTGCCAGGCGACGGTGCGCTTGGTCTCGGCGAGGGTGGTGGAGACGAGGAAGTCACCCCCGTCGGGGTTCTCTCCGAGCAGAAGGTCCCAGGAATCGATTTCTTGAGGCGTCGCGTAACGGGCGCGAAGCGCGGGTGCACTCATGACGATCGATTCTAGCCGCACCCGCGCTCCGGGGCCTCGGAACCCGCGATTCCGGGCCGGTCGGAGCGTCATCTCGCGAATGTCGGCGGTCGATCGTACCCTGAATGCATGGCCAGTAAAGCTTCGTCGCGCTCGAAATCGGAGAGCACCGGCTCGCGGGGATCCCGCGGGCAGGCTTCTCGGGCGACCGCGAAGACGAAGGTGCTCGCCGAGCCGGTCCACACGGACGGGGTCGTGGTGCGCGCCTGGAACGGGCTCGCGCACGCGGTCGGCGGCGCTGCCCGGGCGTTCCGCGTCGAGCCGCTTGCACCCGAGGATCGCCGCGACGGCGTCCCGCTGCTTCTCGTGCTCCTCGCGGTCGTCGGCGCCGTGATCGAGTGGTTCCTCATCGGCAACCCCGTCGCGGTGCAGCTGGACGCGTGGTCGTTCGGCGGTCTGCTCGGCCGCGTGGCCTTCGGCCTCCCGATCATCATGGCGGGCTTCGCGCTCTGGCTCTTCAACCACCCCTCCAGCGTGACGGACAACCGGCGGATCGCAATCGGCCTGTTCCTCGCGGTCACCGCGGTGGCGGGCCTCACGCACATCTACGGCGGCCAGCCGCACCCCCGCCAGGGGATGGCCGCGCTCGCCGAGGCCGGCGGCCTGCTGGGCTGGATGGTCGGCACGCCGCTCCTCGCGCTCACCGTCTGGGTCGCGACTCCGTTCTTCTCGCTCCTCCTTCTTTTCTCGGTGCTGATCGTCACGAAGACGCCGCCCGGGCGGATCGTGCGCCGGCTCCGCGAGGCGTACGTGTTCCTGTTCGGCGTCGTCGAGCCGGAGCCCGGCGCCGAGCCCGAGCCGCAGCCGCAGCCCAAGGGCAAGGCGAAGAAGGATCGCAGCATCGAGCAGACGCTCTTCGACATCGAGGATCAGGATCCCGAGCCGGGCGCCCTGCCCTGGTGGCGGCGCAACGCCTCCGGTCGCGAGGAGGATCCGGCGTACGCGGGGGACCAAGCGGGCCTTGACGCCGCACTCGACGGCGGCGCATCTGAGCCGGAGGTTGCCGAGACGCCGGCCCGCGCGGTCGCCTTCGACTCTGCGCTCGCGCCCGAGCCGGAACCGGCGACGGACGTCTTCGCCGACGGACTCTTCGACGAGCTCGATCAGGCCGAGGCCGCCGTCGAGCAGCTCGGCGCGGGCCCCGCGTCCGGGCTGGGCGATGACTCGTGGGACGATTTCGCGCCCGCTGCCCAGGCCTCCGACGCCGCGGCTGCCGCGCCCGCGGCCCCCGCCGCGCCGTTCGCCGTCGCGCCCGCGCACGATCCCGCGCAGCAGCTCGAGTACCGGCTGCCCGACCAGGGGGCGCTCTCCGCGGGTGACGCCCCGAAGACGCACACGGAGGCGAACGACGCGATCATGGCCGCGATCGCGCGCGTGTTCGAGGAGTTCAAGGTCGACGCGCGGGTCTCCGGCTTCTCCCGCGGACCGACGGTCACGCAGTACGAGGTCGAGCTCGGCCCGGGCGTGAAGGTGGAGAAGGTCACGGCACTGTCGAAGAACCTCTCGTACGCGGTCGCGTCGAACGAGGTCCGCATCCTCTCGCCCATCCCCGGCAAGAGCGCGATCGGCATCGAGATCCCGAACAAGGACCGCGAGAACGTCGCGCTCGGCGACGTGCTCCGCTCCAGCCGCGCGCAGCGCAGCACCCACCCGATGACGATCGGCGTGGGCAAGGACGTGAAGGGCGGCTTCGTCGTCGCGAACCTCGCGAAGATGCCCCACCTGCTGGTGGCGGGCGCCACGGGATCGGGAAAGTCGAGCTTCATCAACTCGATGATCACGAGCATCCTCATGCGCGCGACCCCGGCCGAGGTGCGCATGGTGCTCGTCGACCCGAAGCGTGTCGAGCTCACGGTCTACCAGGGCGTGCCCCACCTCATCACCCCCATCATCACGAACGCCAAGAAAGCCGCCGAGGCGCTGCAGTGGGTCGTGAAAGAGATGGACATGCGCTACGACGATCTGGCGAGCTTCGGCTTCCGCCACATCGACGACTTCAATGAGGCGGTCCGTTCCGGGAGCATTGTGCTCCCCGCGGGCAGCCAGCGCGTGCTCAAGCCCTACCCCTACCTCCTCGTCGTGGTCGACGAGCTCGCGGACCTCATGCTCATCGCCCCGCGCGATGTCGAGGACTCGATTCAGCGCATCACGCAGCTCGCCCGCGCGGCGGGCATCCACCTCGTCCTCGCGACCCAGCGCCCCTCGGTGAACGTCGTGACGGGCGTCATCAAGTCCAACGTTCCGAGCCGGTACGCGTTCGCGGTCGCCTCCGGAACGGATTCCCGCGTGATCCTGGACGAGGTGGGCGCCGAGCGCCTCATCGGCCAGGGCGACGGCCTGCTCCTGCTGAACGGCGAGTCCACGCCCATGCGCGTGCAGGGCGCGTGGGTGAACGAGTCCGAGATCGCCCAGGTGGTGGCCCACGTCAAGGCGCAGGCGCAGCCCGAGTACCGGGCCGACGTCGCGCAGGAGGCCGAGAAGAAGGAGATCGACGAGGACATCGGCGACGACCTCGAGGTGCTCCTCGCGGCGGTCGAGCTCGTCGTGACCTCGCAGTTCGGCTCCACCTCCATGCTGCAGCGCAAGCTCCGCGTGGGCTTCGCGAAGGCGGGGCGGCTCATGGACCTCATGGAGTCGCGCGACATCGTCGGCCCCTCGGAGGGCTCGAAGGCGCGAGACGTGCTCGTCACCCCCGAGCAGCTGCCCGAGGTGCTCGCCCGGCTGAAGGGCGGCGGTCCCGCACCGGCCCAGGCCGCACCGGCCCAGGTGGCACCGCCCCAGGCGGCCCCCGCGCAGTTCGCGCCCGGAGCGCCCGGAGGGCCCGGAGTGCCCGGAGCGCCGGTTCCCGGGCCCGGCCCGGCGGCCCCGGTGCACCCGGCGGCGGATCCCGCGTCCGCGTCGATGTCGCCCGCGAGCCCAGCGCCCGGAGACGGGACGGGAAGCGAAGACGGGCCGGAACAGCCCTCCGCATCCGACCCGGCGACCGCAGTGCTCGAGCCGCTCACCGATCGCGCGACGACCGCGCTCGACATCGTGGACGACCGCTACGACGATCCCATCGGGAAGTACCAGGCCGGCCTCGAAGAGGTCGACGGCGATGACGATGAAGACGCATGGCAGCTGACGGGACGGGACTGAGCGATGACTGAGCAGCGGGCGGCCGAGCGGCCGAGCAACTGGAACGCGCCGAACATCATCACGGGCGTGCGGATCCTCGCGACGCCGTTCTTCATCTGGATGCTGCTCGCCGACGGCGGCCAGCACGACGGGCTGCGGTGGGCGGCCGCCGCGTTCTTCGTTCTCGCCATCGCGACCGACGCCTGGGACGGCCACATCGCGCGCTCCCGGGGACTCATCACCGACCTCGGCAAGCTGCTCGACCCCATCGCCGACAAGTTCCTCACCGGGGCCGCCCTCGTCGGGCTGTCGATCCTGGGCGAGCTGCCCTGGTGGGTCACGATCCTCGTCCTCATCCGCGAGATCGGGATCACGATCCACCGCCTGATGATCGCGAGCGATGTCGTCGTCGCCGCCGCATGGATGGGCAAGCTCAAGACCGTCGCGCAGTCCGTGGCGATCACGCTCGCGCTGCTTCCGCTGAGCGACGTGCTCGGCTCGGCCGCCCCGATCGCGATCTGGGCGAACATCATCACGATGACGATCGCGGTCGTGCTGACCGTCGCGAGCGGCATCGACTACGTGCTCGCGTTCGTGCGCGCCCAGCGGGGCGGCGGTGCGCGCGCCTGAGAGCCCCCCGGACGGGGGAGCCCGGATCGCTGCGGCGAACGTCGTCGCGCGCGCCACGGGCGCGGGGGTGCGGATCGCGGTCGCGGAGTCGCTCACCGGCGGCGCGCTCGCGGCGGCGATCGTCTCGGTTCCCGGTGCGTCCCGCGTGCTCTCCGGGGGCATCGTTGCCTACGACACCGCGCTCAAGGCCTCGCTGCTCGGGGTGGATCGCGCGCTGCTCGCGCGGCGGGGACCCGTCGATGCGGAGGTAGCGCGGCAGATGGCGCTCGGGGTCCGCACGGCCTGCGCGGTCCCCGGCCCGGACGGGGCGCTCCGGCCCGCGGAAGTGGGGATTGCGACGACGGGAGTCGCCGGGCCGGATCCGGATCCCCAGACCGGGCAGGCGCCCGGCACCGTGTGGCTCGGCGTGAGCGCGGGGGAGCGCACGGCCGCGATTCCGCTCCGGCTCACGGGGGACCGCGCCACGATTCGGATCGCCACGGTCCATGCGGCGCTCGACGCCCTGGACGGCGTCCTCGAACGGGGCGTGAACGGCCGCATTCAGGAATACTTGAGTGCACTCGACTCAAGTTCAGGGAAGTTTCAGGAATAGTCGGGGTAGTGTCGGGGTTGTTCCCAGTGACGCCACCCAGACTGGGTGGAGTTCCCGCGAAGACGAGAAGCGTGTCAGCGGGTAGGGTGGATGCACAACCCGCAGGGAAGTGCAGTGAAGGAGGTTCCACATGGTGCTGATGCGTCAGGAGATCGGCGACGTGCTCCGTGACTTCCGCCAGCAGAAGGGCCGCACGCTGCGTCAGGTCGCCGGCGACGCGAGCGTCGCGCTCGGCTACCTGAGCGAGGTCGAGCGCGGCCAGAAGGAGGCCTCGAGCGAGATCCTCGCCGCGGTCGCCGATGCGCTCGATACGCCGCTGTCCGTGATCATGGGCGAGGTGAGTGAGCGACTCGCGATCGTCGAGGGGCTCTCGCTGCCGCTCGCGAACCGCGTACCGGACACGGTTCCCGCGGAACTCGTCTCGGGCTTCGCGCCCGAGCTCGTGTCCTAGCGCGTGCCGCAGGTAGGCTTCCGCGCGCGCGTCGCGCGGCCAGAGCGCCCGATCCCTCCGGGGTCGGGCGCTTCGCCGTTCCCGTGCGCTCTCGCGCGCCTGTGCGAGGCGGGTGCGGGATGCGGCTGAGCGAGTTTCGCCGCGCCTGCGCCGAGGAGTTCGGTGCGGAGTACGCGGGCGTCCTGCTGCGCGATCACTGGCTCGCGCCCCTCGGTGGGACGCCCGACGAGGCGCTCGAGCGCGGCGTGCCCGCGCGCGAGGTGTGGGCTGTGCTGTGCGCGGATCTCGGCGTGCCCGTCGAGCGCCGGCACGGGCGCGGCCTGATCGACCCGCGCGACTGAGCGGCGGATCGCAGCGACGTCGATCTGCCGCAACACGCCGAGGCCGTGTTCGAACATGTGTTCGATCGGTGCTACCTTCGTCCCCAGGTGAGCTTCGTGCAATTCGCTCCCCAGGATGCCGCCGCCCGGCGCGAATGTCGGAGGGTGCTTCTAGGGTGTGAAACACGAACACACCACATGCCTTGTCTGCCCCACGCGGGGCCGAGACAGTCGGTAGGCAGCACCGTAGCGGAGCGATCCGCCCACACAGAAGGAGCACGAAGATGGCAGCACCCAAGGACCGCGAGAAGGCACTCGAGGTCGCACTCGCCCAGATCGACAAGAACTTCGGCAAGGGCGCGATCATGCGCATGGGCAGCCAGGAGCGCGCCCCCGTCGAGGTCATCCCCACCGGCTCGGTCGCGCTGGATGTCGCGCTCGGCATTGGCGGGCTCCCGCGCGGGCGCATCGTCGAGATCTACGGCCCCGAGTCCTCGGGCAAGACCACGCTCACGCTGCACGCGATCGCCAACGCGCAGCGCGCGGGCGGTATCGCGGCGTTCATCGACGCCGAGCACGCACTCGACCCCGAGTACGCGAAGAAGCTCGGCGTGGACATCGATGCGCTGCTCGTCGCCCAGCCCGACACGGGCGAGCAGGCGCTCGAGATCGCGGACATGCTGATCCGTTCCGGTTCGGTCGACCTCGTCGTGATCGACTCGGTCGCGGCGCTCGTGCCGAAGGCCGAGATCGACGGCGAGATGGGCGACAGCCACGTCGGCCTGCAGGCCCGCCTCATGTCGCAGGCGCTCCGCAAGATCACGGGCAGCCTGAACGCGACGAAGACCACGTGCATCTTCATCAACCAGCTCCGCGAGAAGGTTGGGGTGTTCTTCGGCAGCCCCGAGACCACCTCGGGCGGAAAGGCGCTGAAGTTCTACGCCTCGGTGCGCCTCGATATCCGGCGCATTCAGACGCTGAAGGACGGCACGGAGGCCGTGGGCAACCGGACCCGCGTCAAGGTCGTGAAGAACAAGATGGCCCCGCCCTTTAAGCAGGCCGAGTTCGACATCCTCTACGGCATCGGGATCTCGCGAGAGGGCTCCCTGATCGACTACGGCGTGGAGCAGGGGCTCATCAAGAAGAGCGGCGCGTGGTTCACCTACGACGGGGATCAGCTGGGCCAGGGCATGGAGAACGCCCGCCGCTTCCTCATCCAGCACGCAGACATCGCGGCGGAGATCGAGGAGAAGATCCTCACGAAGCTCGGCGTCAACGGACGGGGCGAGGAGCCCGCAGCGGACTCGAAGGCGACGCCCGCGGAGGGCGCCGCGGCCGAGGCGCCGGCGAAGGCACCCGCCGCGGCGAAGGCCGCAGAGCGCGCGAGCGCGTAGCCGATGGCCGTCCGTTTCCTCCCGCCCCCCGGCGAGCCCGATGCGGGGGCGGGAGTGGACCGCGGTGACCTCGCCGAGGTGATCGAGCTGCGCGGACTGCTGCGGCAGCGGGCGTGGGCCGAACCGGCCGCCCCAGCGGAGGCTCCGGAAACATCGGCGGCCTCGGCCGCCCCCGCGGAGTCGGAGCGGATCACTGAGGTTTCGGAGGCCGCTGAGGTTTCGGAGGCTGCTGAGGCGACCAAGGCCGCTGACACCACGGAGGCTTTCGTGGCCACCGAGGCCGCTGAGGTCGACCCCGAGGTGTCCGCAGCCCCCGCCGCGGCTCGGTCCGCCGTCATCACGGCGCTCGGCGATCATCTCACCCGGGCGAGCGAGCTCACCCGGGCCGGGGGCCTGGGGCCGGCCGCGGCCGCAGGCCGGGGCGCCGAGCCGGTCCGTGACGCGGCCGCCGAGGACGTGGCGATGCCGGTCGAGGCACTGGACGCGGGCGAACCGGAGGGCGCGGAGGACGGCCTGCAGGCGGCCACGGACGACGGGGTGCGGCTGCTCGCCCGCCGTGCCCGTTCGAGCGGCGAGCTCCGCGAGGAGCTGCTGCGGCTCGAGCACGCCGCACTGGACGTCGACGCGGTCATCGCCGACTTCGAGGAGCGCCTCTACCTGGACGACGCGGGGCTCGCACGCGCCGTCACCGAGAAGCTCCGCGACACGAAGCGATCGAGCCGCTCGCAGATCCGGATGAAGCTCCGCGAGCGGCGCCTGCCGGACGCGGTGATCGAGGCCGCGCTCGGCGAGCTCGACGACGATGAGGAGTTCACGCTCCTCCGCGAGGCCGCGGTTGCCCGCGCCGGGAAACTCGGTGGGCTCGACCGCGCCGTTGCGGAGCGGCGCCTCCTCGGGTTCCTTGCCCGGCGGGGGTGGTCAGGCGAACCCGCCAGCCGCGCCGTGCGCGAGGCCCTCGATGGCGTCGGCGGCGGCTCGCGCCGGGGCCGCGGCGCGAGCGGCGTCCGCTTCGAATAGGGGAGCGGTTCTCCGCTGGGCCCCGGTGCAGGCGGCCCTGGAGAGCCTCGGTACACTGAGAATATGAGTCTCCCCTCGGCAGAACCCACCGTGATCGCTCCGTCGCCCGCGGCGCTCCGCGCTGACGGCAGCCCGCGCAGCTACACCGTGCGCACGCTCGGCTGCCAGATGAACGTTCACGATTCCGAGCGACTCTCCGGCTCCCTCGACGCCGCCGGCTATGTCGCCGCGGAAGACCCCGCCGCGGCCGACGTCATCGTCATCAACACCTGTGCGGTGCGCGAGAACGCGGCCAACAAGCTCTACGGGCAGCTCGGCCACCTCGCGGGCGTGAAGCGCGGTCGTGAGGGCATGCAGATCGCCGTTGGCGGGTGCCTCGCGCAGAAGGACCAGGGCACCATCGTGGAGAAGGCGCCCTGGGTCGACGTCGTCTTCGGCACCCACAACATGGGCTCGCTCCCGGCCATGCTCGAGCGCGCCCGGCACAACGCCGAGGCACAGGTCGAGATCCTCGAATCGCTCGAGGTGTTCCCGTCCACGCTGCCCACGAAGCGCGACTCCGCGTCGAGCGGGTGGGTCTCCATCTCCGTCGGCTGCAACAACACCTGCACCTTCTGCATCGTGCCTGCACTTCGCGGCAAGGAGAAGGACCGCCGTCCCGGCGACATCCTCGCCGAAGTGCAGGCACTCGTCGACGATGGCGCGATCGAGGTCACCCTGCTCGGGCAGAACGTCAACACCTACGGCGTCGAGTTCGGCGACCGGCAGGCCTTCGGCAAGCTCCTCCGTGCGATGGGCGAGATCGAGGGGCTCGAGCGCGTGCGCTTCACGAGCCCGCACCCCGCGGCCTTCACCGACGACGTGATCGCCGCGATGGCGGAGACCCACAACGTCATGCCGTCGCTTCACATGCCACTGCAGTCCGGCTCCGACGCGGTGCTGAAGGCCATGCGCCGCTCGTACCGCTCGAAGAAGTTCCTCGGCATCCTCGACTCGGTGCGGGAACAGATCCCGAACGCGGCGATCACCACCGACATCATCGTCGGCTTCCCGGGGGAGACCGAGGAGGACTTCGCCGAGACGCTCCGCGTGGTCGAGGCTTCCCGCTTCTCCAGCGCCTTCACGTTCCAGTACTCGATCCGCCCCGGGACCCCGGCTGCGACGATGGAGGGCCAGCTCCCGAAGGACGTCGTACAGGAGCGCTACGAGCGGCTCATGGCGCTCCAGGAGCGCCTCTCGCTCGAGGAGAACCAGGCCCAGATCGGGCGCACGGTCGAGGTGCTCGTCTCCGTCGGCGAGGGCAAGAAGGACGCCGCGACCCGGCGCCTCTCCGGCCGCGCCGAAGACAACCGCCTGGTCCACTTCGCCGTCCCCGAGGGGGCCGCGGAGCCGCGCCCCGGCGACGTCGTCACCGTGCAGATCACGGCCGCGGCGCCGCACTTCATCATCGCCGACGAGGTTCCCGGCGTCTACGCGGTGCGCCGCACCCGTGCGGGCGACGCCTGGGATCGCCGCCAGGCCGAGAGCTGCGGCGTGCCCGCCCCGACCGGTGACGCAGCGCCGCGCGCGGTGAGCCTCGGGCTCCCCGCGATCCGCACGCGATGAGCGCCCCCGGCCCGGCGGTCTGGGCCGTCGTCGGAGCGACGGGCACGGGGAAGTCCGCGCTGTCGCTCGACCTCGCCGAAGCGCTCCGCGAGCGCGGGCGCGCCGCCGAGATCATCAACGCCGACGCGATGCAGTTCTACCGGGGCATGGACATCGGCACCGCCAAGCTGCCCGTTGCGGAGCGGCGGGGCATCCCGCACCACCTCTTCGACGTGCTGGATCCGGCCGACGAGGCCACCGTCGCCTGGTACCAGCCCGCCGCCCGGGCCGCGATCGCCGCGATCCACGCGCGCGGCGCCGACGCGATTCTCGTCGGCGGATCGGGGCTCTACGTCTCGAGCGCGATTTTCGACTTCCAGTTCCCGCCGCGCGACGAAGAGATCCGCGCCGAGCTCGAGGCGGAGCTCGCCGCAGCCGGTGTGGCGCCGCTCCTCGCCCGGCTCGCGGAGCTCTCCCCGGAGACCGCGGCGAGCGTCGACGTGCAGAACCCCCGCCGCGTGGTGCGCGCCCTGGAGGTCGCCCTGCTCGGCGGCGACGCGCGCACGACGCTGCCCGCGGATCCCGAGCTCTGGCACCCCGCCACTCGGATCCTCGGCGTGCACCTCGACCGCGCCGAGCTCGTCGCGCGCCTGGACGCCCGCGTCGAGGGCATGTGGGCCGCGGGACTCCTCGACGAGGTGCGCGCCCTCGTGCCGCGCGGAATCGAGCGCGGGCCCACGGCCTCGCGCGCCATCGGCTACGCCCAGGCGCTCGCGGAGCTCGGAGGAACCCTCTCCACGGCTGACGCGATCGCCGAGACCCAGGCCCTCACGCGCCGCTACGCGCGCCGCCAGGTGAGCTGGTTCAAGCGCTACCCGGGGATCGAGTGGCTCGCGCCCGGGGAGCTGCCGGATCTCGGCGGACGACCGGAGTAGCCCCCCGTCCGGAGGGGCGCCCGGCTGGAGGAGCGCCCGCTCGGCGGACGGCCCGCTCGGCGGAGCGCCTGATGACACAGCGCCGGTGCGGCCTCAGCCGGTCGGGAGCGCGATCCCGCGAGCGCGCGCGTGCAGCGCTCGGATCTCCGCCGTGAGCTCCGGCGCGGGGCCCGCGACCGGCACTCCGGGCGCCACCTCCTGCACGGGCAGCGGGGCGACCGGGCCGGCGGCGACGCCCCACTCGGCCAGCCAGGCGCTCAACTGCGCGGTGCTCGCCGCGTAGACGATCCGGCCGAGCCCGACCCAGCCGTGGGCGGCGGCGCACATGGGGCAGTGCTCGCCGGAGGTGTAGACCGTGCTCGCCGCGCGCGCCTCCGGGCTCAGGTGCGCGGCGGCCCAGCGGGCGATCTCGAACTCGGGGTGCCGCGTGGCGTCCCCGTCGCGCACGCGGTTGCGGTCGGCGAAGCGGACCTCGCCCGCGGGATCGACGAGCAGGGAACCGAACGGTTCATCGCCGGCGTCGAGCGCCTCCCGCGCAAGCTCTACGCAGCGGCGCAGGAACGGCAGGTCCGCTGCGGTGGGCGCGGCCGCTCGGGGACGTGGGGGCTGCGAGGTGGACATGGCCCCACGGTAGCAGCGCGGCCAGGCGCTCGATAGGGTGAGAGCTCCGCGCGCTGCGCGCGGCCGAGAGGAGCTCGTCGTGCCGTTCACGATCCGCCCGTTCGCCGAGCGCGACACCGCCGCCGTCATCGCGCTGTGGGAGGCGCGCGGCCTCACGCGCCCGTGGAACGATCCGGCGGCCGACATCGCGGCCAAGCTCCGGGTGCAGCCCGAGCTGTTCCTCGTCGCGGAGGAGGGCGACGCGATCCTCGGCTCCGTGATGGCGGGCACCGATGGGCACCGCGGCTGGCTCTACTACCTCGCCAGCGCGGCCAGCCGTGCGGGCGAGGGGATCGGGCGCGCGCTCGTCGCGGAGGCTGAGGCGCGCCTCGTGGAGCTCGGCTGCCCGAAGGTGCAGCTCATGGTGCGATCGGAGAACGCGGAGGTCATCGGCTACTACCGCGCGCTCGGCTACGCGGACTCCGATGTCGTCGTGCTCGGCAAACGGCTCGACGCAGCCCCGTAGACTGAGAGGCATGACGACCCTCGCGTTCACCAAGGGCCACGGCACGGGCAACGACTTCGTGCTCTTCACCGATCCCGACGGAGAGACCACCCTGTCGCCCGAGCAGATCCGCTTTCTCTGCGACCGGAACTTCGGGATCGGGGCCGATGGCGTCATCCGCGCGGTGCGCTCGCGCGCGCTGCCCGAGGGGGCGGCGAGCCTCGCGGAGGAGCCTGAGGCGGAGTGGTTCATGGACTACTGGAACGCTGACGGGACGCCCGCCGAGATGTGCGGCAACGGGATCCGTGTCTACGCCCACTACCTGATCTCGGAGGGCCTCGTCGCCCCCGAGCGCCGGGACACGCTGCCGATCGGCACGCGCGCCGGTGTGAAGGACGTGCTCGCCGGGGTCTCGGGCTACACCGTGGATCTGGGGCGCTGGCGCCTCGCACCTGAGCGCCTCGTCGCGGCGCACGGCCTGCCCGTCGCGCGCCCGGGGCTCGGGATCGATCTCGGGAACCCGCACCTCGTCGCCGCGCTCGCCCATGTGGACGAGCTGGAGGGCCTCGACCTCACCCGCGCCCCGGCGCTGGAGCCCGCGCCTGCGGACGGCGCGAACGTCGAGTTCGTGGTGCCCGAGGACCCGCTCGTCGTGGACGGAGTCGCGCGCATCCGCATGCGCGTGCACGAGCGCGGCGTCGGCGAGACGCTCTCCTGCGGCACGGGTACGGCTGCCGCAGCGCTCGCGTTCCGGCACTGGGGCGGCGCCGGGATGCCGAACCACTGGCGCGTCGATGTGCCCGGTGGGCGCCTGGCCGTGCGCATGTTCCCCACGGAGGAGGGCGAACACGTCTCGCTCAACGGGCCGGCGGAGCTCGTCTACTCGGGCGTGATCGAGCTGCCCGCGGCGTAACGCCGCCGAGCTGCCCGCGGCGGAGCGCCGCCAAGGTGCCCGGGCGGAGGGTTAGTCCCGCTCCGCCCGGATCACGTGGAACCCCTTGTCGCGGGCCGCGCGGTCGACCGCGAGCTCCGGGAACTCGGTCGCGATCCAGCGCTGCAGCGAGTCCGCGCCGAGGTGCTTCGCCACCACGAGGTGCGCCGCGCCGCCGGGCGCGAGCCGCGGCAGCCAGAGCTGCAGCATGCCGTGCAGCACCTCCTTGCCGACGCGGATCGGCGGGTTCGAGCGGATCTCCCCGAACGTGAGCTCGGCTGGCACGTCCTCCGGGGCGGCGACACGCACCCCGGGCAGGCCGAGCCGCGCGGCGTTCGCGCGGGTGAGCTCGCGCGAGCGCTCGTTCACGTCGACCGCCCAGACCTCGCGCTCGGGATCCTCGAGCGCCGCGGCCAGCGCGATCGGGCCCCAGCCGCAGCCGAGGTCGAGCACGGCGCCAGGGCGGGGATCCTCGGCCCGCTCGAGCGTGCGCAGGAGCACCTCGGTGCCGCGGTCGAGGTGCTCGGGGCTGAAGACGCCCCCGGCGGTGTGCACCTGGCGGGGGGCGCCCGCGAGCACCACCTCGATGTCGCGCGGGCGGAAATCGCCCGTGGGGGCCTCGGAGAAGTAGTGCTCGGTCACCCACCCAGTATCGCAGCCCGCGCGCGCTGCGGTCCGCCGTGCCTGCGCCGTCGGCGAACGACCCGTGCGGTGCGGACGCGCCCGACGTACACTGGAGGCCAGATGACGAAACGTGTTCCCGCAGATGCCGACCAGGAATTCACCGACGAGCCTGCGATCGACGACGCCCCCGAGACCGCCTCGGATCCGCTCGCGCGGCTGCTGAGCCGCGCCGAGCGCGCCGAGTCGGCGACGGTGATCCGCGACCTCACGGGCGGCGCGCAGGCGCTTGGCGATGCCGAGCACGACGAGCTCGGCGCCGACGTCGATGCGATCCGGATGGAGCGCGAGGATCGCGCCTCCCTGAAGCGCGTGGTGGGGCTCTCCACTGAACTCGAAGACGTCACCGAGGTCGAGTACCGGCAGCTGCGTCTTGAGAATGTCGTGCTGATCGGCATCTACTCGGAGAAGTCGGCCGAGAACGCCGAGAACTCCCTGCGTGAGCTCGCGGCGCTCGCCGAGACCGCGGGCGCGAACGTGCTCGACGGGCTCCTCCAGCGCCGGCAGAACCCCGATCCCGCCACCTACCTCGGCAAGGGCAAGGCTCAGGAGCTCGCCGAGCTCGTGGCCGCCGTCGGCGCCGACACCGTCGTGGCCGACACCGAGCTCGCTCCCTCCCAGCGCCGTGCGCTCGAGGACGTCGTGAAAGTGAAGGTGATCGACCGCACTGCCGTGATCCTCGACATCTTCAGCCAGCACGCGAAGAGCCGCGAGGGCAAGGCCCAGGTCGAGCTCGCGCAGCTCCAGTACCTGCTGCCGCGCCTGCGCGGCTGGGGCGAGTCGATGTCCCGCCAGGCGGGCGGCCAGGTCGGCTCGGGCGGCGCGGGCATGGGCTCGCGCGGTCCCGGCGAGACGAAGATGGAGCTCGACCGCCGGAAGATCCACACCCGGATGGCGAAGCTGCGCAAGCAGATCGCGGGCTTCGCTCCCGCGCGCGAGGCCAAGCGGGCCAACCGCAAGCGCGGCGAGGTGCCCTCGGTCGCGATCGCGGGCTACACGAACGCCGGCAAGTCGAGCCTGCTGAACCGTCTCACCGGTACGCAGGAGTTCGTGCAGAACCAGCTCTTCGCGACCCTCGACACGGCGGTGCGGCACGCGGAGACCGAGGACGGCCGCAGCTTCACCTACGCCGACACCGTCGGCTTCGTGCGCGCCCTGCCGCACCAGCTCGTGGAGGCGTTCCGCTCGACGTTCGAGGAGGTGGGCGAGGCCGACGTGATCCTGCACGTGGTCGACGGCTCGCACCCCGATCCCGAGGCGCAGCTCCGCACCGTCCGCGAGGTGATCGCGGAGGTGGACGCGCAGGGGATCCCCGAGATTGTGGCCTTCAACAAGTCGGACCTCATCGACGACTCGCAGCGCCTCGTGCTGCACGGGCTCGTGCCCGACGCGGTCTTCGTGTCCGCGCGCACGGGCGAGGGGCTCGACGAGCTCGCACGCCGAGTGGACGCGGCGCTCCCGGTTCCGGATCGCGAAGTGACCGTCGTGGTGCCCTACGACCGCGGCGAGCTCGTCGCCGAGCTGCACGAGCGCAATCGCGTCCTCGAGACCGAGTACGTCGAGACGGGCACCCGCGTGCGCGCCTACGTGACGCCGGAGATGCTCGCGAAGCTTGAGCCGTACCTCGGGGCGCCCGAGGGTGCGGCCTCGGCGTAGCCGCGCCGTCACGCGGCGTAGCACGCCGTAACACGGCGTAGTTCATACGCCGAAACATGCGCGCGGTGCGGGGCCGCCCGAGGTTAGCGTGTGAGAGCCCGGGGCACCCGCCGGGCCTCGCCCCGCACGTTCCCGGAGGATCCCATGACCGCTCCCGCCCACCCCACCGCGCCCGCCGGCGTCACCCCGCTGCCGCAGGCCACGATCCTCGGCTACCCCCGGATCGGCCGGCGCCGCGAGCTCAAGCGCGCCGTCGAGTCGTTCTGGAAGGGGAACCTCTCGAAGGACGAGCTCCTCGCCGCGGCCCGCGAGCTCCGCGCCACGACCCGGAGCCGCCTCGTCGAGCTCGGCCTCCCCGCGGCGGGCGGCGCGGTGCCCGAGAGCTTCAGCTTCTACGACCAGGTGCTCGACGCGACGCTCGCGCTCGGCGCGATCCCGCAGCGCTTCGCCGACATCGCCGAGCAGGGCGACGACCTCGCGAGCTACTTCGCGCTCGCCCGCGGCGACGAGGCGCACCAGCCGCTCGAGATGACGAAGTGGTTCGACACGAACTACCACTACAGCGTGCCCGAGATCTCCGCGACGACCCCGCTCGCGGCGAACCCCGCAGCGCTGCTCGCGCAGCACGTCGAGGCGGCGGAGCAGGGGATCGAGTCCCGCCCCGTGCTCGTCGGCCCCGTGACCTACCTGCTCCTCGCGAAGCCCGCCCACGACGCGGGCGAGGGCTTCGCACCGATCGACCGGCTGGACGAGGTCGTCGCCGTCTACGCCGAGCTGCTCCGTGCGCTCGCCGAGGCGGGCACCGCGTGGGTGCAGCTCGACGAGCCCGCCCTCGTCTCGGATTCCCTGTCCGTGCCGCGTGAAGAGGTGCTCCAGCTCGTGGAGCGCGCCTACGCCGTCCTCGGCGCGGCCGAGGCGGGCGCCGAGCGGCCCGCGATCCTGATCACGGCCCCGTACGGCGACTCGTCGGCAGCGCTCGCGCGCCTGGGTGCGCTCCCCGTCGAGGCGGTGCAGGCCGACCTCGTGCGCGGCACGCTGCCCGAGGCGGCGCTCGCCGACGGCTCGCTCGCCCGCGCCTTCGCCGGGACGCAGCTCGTCGCCGGCGTGATCGACGGCCGCAACATCTGGCGCACCGACCTGCGCGCGGCGCTCGCGACCGCGGCCCGCATCGCGGACGCGGGAATCGCGACCGTAATCGGCACGTCGAACTCTCTGCAGCACGTGCCCCACGACGTCGCCGACGAGACTCAGCTCGACGCGCGCCTCGCATCCTGGCTCGCCTTCGCCGACCAGAAGGTGGAGGCGGTCGGCGTGCTCGCGCGCGGCCTCGCCGAGGGCGCCGCGGCGGTCGAGACCGAGCTGGCCGCCACCGAGGCGGCTCTCGCCGACCGCGCCGCAGCGCCCGGCGTGCGCGTGGACGGGGTCCGCTCCCGCGCGGCCGCGGTCACCGCAGCCGACCGCAGCCGGGCCGACGAGGCGGATCGCCGCGCAGCCCAGGAGGGCATCGGCGTACCCGAGCTCGCCACCACCACGATCGGCTCGTTCCCCCAGACGACCGAGATCCGCAAGGCCCGCGCCGCCTTCGGCCGCGGCGAGATCGACCAGGCCGCGTACGATGGCTTCCTCCGCGAGGAGATCGCCCGCGTGATCCGCCTCCAGGAGGAGATCGGCCTCGACGTCCTCGTGCACGGCGAAGCCGAGCGCAACGACATGGTCCAGTACTTCGCCGAGCTGCTCGACGGCTTCGCGGTGACCGAGCACGGCTGGGTGCAGTCGTACGGCACCCGCGCGACGCGGCCCTCGATCCTGTGGGGCGACGTCTCGCGCCCCGCGCCCATGACCGTCGCGTGGTCGGCCTACGCGCAGTCGCTCACCGAGAAGCCGGTGAAGGGCATGCTCACGGGCCCCGTGACGATCCTCGCCTGGTCGTTCGTGCGCGACGATCAGCCCCTCGCGGACACCGCCGAGCAGGTGGCGCTTGCGCTCCGCGACGAGATCGACGACCTCGTCGAGGCGGGCATCAAGATCGTGCAGGTCGACGAGCCCGCTCTGCGCGAGCTGCTCCCGCTCGATGCGGACCGTCAGGCCGCGTACCTCGACTGGTCGGTCGGCGCGTTCCGCCTCGCGACGAGCGGTGCCGCGAGCGACGTGCAGATCCACACGCACCTCTGTTACTCGGAGTTCGGGGAGATCATCGGCGCCGTCGACGGTCTCGACGCCGACGTGACGAGCATCGAGGCGGCCCGCAGCCGCATGGACGTCGTGGACCCGCTGGGCGACCACGGCTACTCGCGCGGGATCGGCCCCGGCGTCTACGACATCCACTCGCCCCGCGTGCCGAGCGCCGCGGAGCAGGAGGAACTGATCCGGATCGCCGCCGCGCGGATCCCGGGCCAGCAGCTCTGGGTGAACCCCGACTGCGGCCTCAAGACCCGCGGCTACGACGAGACGGTCGCGAGCCTCACGAACCTCGTGCAGGCCGCCCGCGCCGTGCGCGGAGCGTAGCGCCGTGGCCCAGGGTTCCTTCGCGCCCTGGCCTGCCGACGGCCTCCCCACGGAGGCCGTCGGCTCCCTGCCGCGCCCGGCCCGCCTGCAGCGGGCCGTGCTCGACGCGGACACGGGACTGGCCACGGCCGCGGAGCTCCGCGCGGAGCAGGATCGCGCCGTCGCCGACACCATCGAGCGCTTCGCCGCGACCGGCTCCCCGATCGTGGGAGACGGCGAGCAGCGGCGCGAGAGCTTCGCGAGCTACCCGCTCGGCACCGAGGACCTCTCGGCCGGGCCGGTGTTCGCCGTGTTCGCCG
This sequence comes from Leucobacter sp. PH1c, assembly GCF_000633415.1. GTDB lineage: Bacteria > Actinomycetota > Actinomycetes > Actinomycetales > Microbacteriaceae > Leucobacter. The sequence goes on from NZ_AYMV01000011.1 coordinate 76,998, forward strand.
ACGGTCACCACCGGGTGATCCCGAGCCTCGCGAGCGCGCCCTTCCGCTTCCAGGCCTGGGCTGCGGAGGACGTGGCCGCCGCGCGCGCCCTCACCGAGCTGCCGCTCAAGCAGGCCGTGATCTCCCCGTCGATGCTCTCGCTCATGGTGCCCGAGGGCGGCGTGGGCGAGTACCGGCGCGAGGACTTCCTGGAGGACGTCGTCGCGGGCTGCGCCGAGGACATCCGCCGCTCCTTCGCGGCGGGCGCCTCGCGCGTCTCGATCGACTTCACCGAGGGGCGCCTCGCGCTCCGGCGCGACCTCCGCGCCCCCTGGGCGGGGCCGCAGGCGCTCGGGGGCTTCATCGAGCTCATCAACCGGGTGCTGGATCGCCTCACCCCGGAGGAGCGGAGCGCCGTCGGCGTGCACACCTGCCCGGGCAACGACAACGACTCGGCCCACAGTGCGGACATCGACTACGCCGAGCTGCTGCCGGAGCTGTTCCAGATCGAGGCCGGCTACTTCCTCGTGCAGGCCGCGGGGGAGAAGGAGCCGGATCGCGTGGCTCGGCTCGTGGGCAGGCAGCTGCGCGGGCGCACGCGCGCCGCCGCCGAAGCCGGCACGGGCGGCGCGGTGCCGCGCGTGCTCCTCGGCGTGACAAACCCCACGAACCCGAAGCTCGAAACCGCCGAGCAGGTGCGGGATCAGCTGGTGCGCGCCGCCCGCTTCATCCCGGCCGAACTGCTCGGCTCGACCGACGACTGCGGTTTCTCGCCCTACCTGATCGATGAGAAGCCGCGGCACGGCTCGCCCGATTTCGCGCGCGACGTGGCGTTCGCCAAGATCGCCGCCCGTGTGCGGGGCACGGCGCTCGCCGCAGAGGAGCTCGCGGGAAGCCCGGGTCTCGCTGGGGCGGGGATCTCCTACGCCGGGTACGGCGCGACGGGGAAGCCCGCCGCCGGAGCGGCCGATGAGGGTGCGGGTGCCGCTGGCGCGCCCGGTGCAGGCGGTGACGGCGGTGACGGCGGGGCCGATCCGGCACCCGCGGTTCCCGCCGCTGCGCGCGAGGGGGCCGGCGCATGAGCCCCGATCTCCTGACCGGGAGCGCGCCCACCCGGGCGCGCTTCTCCTTCGAGGTGTTCCCCGCGCGGAGCGGCGCCGCCGCGCTCGCGCTCGGGCACGCTGTGCAGCACCTGTCCGCGGCGGGCCCCGACTTCATCTCGGTCACCTACGGCGCGAACGGCTCCAACCGGGACGCCTCGGTCGACCTGCTGAAGTACCTCCGTGATCACACCGACGCGCTGCCGCTCGCCCACCTCACTACGGTGGGGGAGTCGCGCGAGGCCGTGCGGCGGGCGATCCACGGCATCATGGACGCCGGCGTGCACGACTTCCTCGCGCTGCGCGGGGACCCGCCCCGCGGCCGCACCGAGGCCGATCCGGAGGTGTCCGGCTCGCTCTCGGCGCTCGAACTCGTCGAGCTCGTTGCCGAGGCGCGCGCCGAGCGCCCCGCCCTCACGAGCGTGGGCCGCACGGCGGTTGCGGCGTACCCGAACGGGCACCCGCTGTCCCGCTCGCGAGCGGAAGACATCGAGTGGCTCATCGCCAAGCAGGAAGCGGGCGCGCAGTTCGCCATCACGCAGCTGTTCTTCGAGGCGGACGAGTACCTGTCGTTCGTCGCCGATGCTCGCTCCGCCGGCCTGCGGATCCCGGTGCTGCCCGGGCTCATGCCGGTGTCGACGAGCGCGCAGCTGCGCAAGGTGGCCCAGCTCGCGGGCCGGCCCGCGCCGGGGCTGCTCGCGGCCGAGCTCGCCGAGGCGGGCGGCTACGCCCCCGAGCTCGGCGTGGAGCACACGGTCGAGCTCGCGCGGCAGCTCCTCGCTGGCGGGGCGCCCTCCGTGCACCTGTACACCTTCAACCGGCACGAGCAGGTGCTGGCGGTCCTGCGGGAGCTTGACCTGCTCACCCCGTCCCCGCTGGGGTAGGGCGGGAGGCTCGGCGCAGCCGCAGCCCCGCCCCGAGGCGCCTCTGTTCTCGGAGAAATCTCAAATCTCGGAGCCTGCCCCGTGAAAAGCTCCGAGATATCGGATTTCTCCGAGGAATCGGGGAGCCGCGGAATCAAGGAGCCGCGGACCCAAGAACCCGCGGGAACCCGAGCGCTCGCTCACACCGCCTGGGGGAAGTCGGCGGCCGCGCGCTCGGCGAGGTGCTGCAGATGCTCGGGCACCTCGCGCCCCGTGCGCAGCATGGTCTCGGCCCAGAGCCGACCCGCGCGGTACGAGGACCGCACGAGCGGGCCCGCGAGCACGCCCGAGAAACCGAGTTCCTCGGCCTCGGCCTTCAGTTCCACGAACTCCTCGGGACGCACCCAGCGGTCGATCGGGTGGTGGAGCGTCGTGGGCCGGAGGTACTGCGTGAGCGTGAGGATGTGGCAGCCGGAGTCGCGCAGCTCGCGCATGGTCTCGGAGATCTCGGCGCGAGTCTCGCCCATCCCGAGGATGAGGTTCGACTTCGTGATCATGCCTGCCGCGCGGCCCTCGGCGATCACCTCGAGCGAGCGCTCGTAGCGGAAGCCGGGGCGGATCCGCCGGAAGATCCGGGGCACGGTCTCGAGATTGTGCGCGAACACCTCGGGCTCCGCGGCGAAGACCTGCGCGAGCCCGTCGGAGCGGCCGCCGAGGTCGTCGACGAGCACCTCGACGCCGGATCCCGGGTTGAGCTCGTGGATCTGCCGGATCGTCTCGGCGTAGAGCCAGGCCCCGGTGTCGGGCAGATCGTCGCGGGTCACGCCCGTGATGGTCGCGTAGCGCAGCCCCATGGTGCGCACGGATTCCGCGACCCGGCGCGGCTCATCGCGGTCGAGGGGCAGGGGTTTTCCCGAGGTGATCATGCAGAAGTCGCAGCGGCGCGTGCAGATCGACCCGCCGATCAGGAACGTGGCCTCGCGGTCCTCCCAGCACTCGTAGATGTTGGGGCAGCCCGCCTCCTGGCAGACGGTGTGCAGCCCCTCCGATTTCACAAGGTCGCGCACATCGCGGTATTCGGGACCGGTGCGGGCGCGGGTCTTGATCCACTCCGGCTTGCGCTCGATGGGCGTCTGCGCGTTGCGCGCCTCGACGCGGAGCAGCTTCCTGCCCTCGGGCTCGGGGCGCGTGCCGGTCGAGGGCAGGATCCGGGCGCTCATGCGGTGATCCCCTCGAGCGCGCGGAGGAGGGCGGAACGCAGGTGGGGCGCCGCGTCCGCGGGGGTGATGGTGCGGCCGGCGAGCTCGCTCAGTGTGCTCACGCCGGCGTCGGTGATCCCGCAGGGCACGAAGTTCGCGAAGGGGTCGAGCGAGTTGCTGCAGTTGAGTGCGACACCGTGCGTAATGATCCCCGCGCTCGCGTGGATCCCCACCTGGCCGAACTTGACGGGAGCGATTCCGGGAGCGGGCGCTGCCCAGGCCCCCGCGCGGCCGTCGATCCGGATCCCGGTCACCCCGAAGGCGGCGGCGGTTTCGAGCAGCGCGCCCTCGAGTACGCGCACGCAGTCGACGACGCCCACGCCGGTGGCGAGCCGCACCACGGGGTAGCCGACGAGCTGGCCGGGACCGTGCCAGGTGACTTTCCCTCCGCGGTTGACGGGCACGACCGGTGTGCCGTCGACGGGGAAGTCGGAGGGATCGGATCGCCGCCCGGCGGTGTAGACCGCCTCATGCTCGAGCAGGATCAGCGTGCCGTGATCCGTGCCTGCCACGAGCCGGTCCGCCGCCGACTCCTGGAGGAGCAGCCCGTCCGCGTAGGGCACGGGCGTCGCGAGGCGCTCGGTGACCCTGATGGCCGGGGGCGCGGGGCGCACGGATTGGGGCGGGATCGAGGTCCCGTGCGGCGGATGCGCGGCGAGCGCGGCGCGGGCGCGCTGGGGCGGGGTGGCGGTGTGAACGGCGTGTGCGATCATGGCGCCATATTAGATGTACCCGGTTCAACAAATCAACATCGCACAAAAAAGGGCCCCTCCGTGGAGGGGCCCTGAGGGGCGCGGGCGGACGTGCCGCCGCGGCTCAGACCGAGCGGAAGACCGCGACGACTTTGCCGAGCACCTCGGCGTGATCGCCGACGATCGGCTCGAACGCGCTGTTGCGGGGGAGGAGCCAGGTGTGGCCGTCGCGCCGGCGGAACACCTTGACCGTAGCCTCGCCGTCGAGCATGGCGGCCACGATGTCGCCGTTCTCCGCTTCGCGCTGCTGGCGCACCACCACGAAGTCGCCGTCGCAGATCGCGGCGTCGATCATCGACTCGCCCACAACGCGGAGCATGAAGAGCTGGCCGTCGCCGACGAGCTGGCGGGGGAGCGGCACGATCTCCTCGACCTGCTGATCCGCGGTGATCGGCACGCCCGCGGCGATCTGCCCGACGAGCGGGACATAGGCGGCCTCCTCGGGCTGGGGGCCTGCGCCGTCCCCGAGGGCCTCGCTCGTGCTCGCGAGCTCGACCAGGATCTCGAGTGCGCGCGGCCGGTTCGGATCGCGGCGGATGTAGCCGCCCAGCTCCAGCCGGCTGAGCTGGTGGGTGACGCTGGACAGGGAGGAGAGGCCGACGGCGTCGCCAATCTCGCGCATGCTCGGCGGGTAGCCGCGGGTCTCCACCGAGCGTGCGATGAACTCCAGGATGGCCTGCTGCTTCTCGCTCAACGGCTTCCTGGGACGGGCTGCTGCGACGTCGCTCATGGCGGTCCTTTCGCGCCCGGAGGGGCGGGGCTCGTGGCGGGGATCGATGAATGTCTGAGGTGCCTGATTCAGTGATCTCGTTGTCGAAACCCTAGCCCCGCCCTCGCGGCGGGGGCAAACATCTGTTCGAGTGTCGTTCGAAAAGATCGAAACTGATCTTCGAAGCAGGGCTTGCGGTTTCGAATACTCGAAGATATATTCGAAACAGATGTTCGCATGGCGCCAGCCCGCGGGCGTCGCGACGAAAGGAAGTCCCATGAGTGCCGCAACTCTCACCGGATCCCGGATCACCGCTCCCGCGTCCGTTGCCGCCGAGCGCGCAGTCGCGCTCGCAGCTCCCACTCGCCTGCGGCTGACCCGTCGCGGGCGCATCGTGCTGGGCGCGCTCGCCACGGTGGTCGTCGCCGCGGCACTCGCGCTCCTCGCGACGTTCGCCGCTCCGCAGGCGAGTGCGGCAGATCCTTCCGAGGGCGGCCAGGAGTTCTCCTACGTCGTGGTCACCCCGGGGTCCTCGCTGTGGGAGGTCGCCACCGAGCTGGATCCGACGGCGGATCCGCGCGATCTCGTCGCGGAGATCGTCCACCTGAACCAGCTCGTCGACTCGGGCGTCGACGCCGGTCAGCCGCTCGCCGTTCCGCTCCGCTACGCGGACAGCCCCGCCACCATCCCCGCCGCAGAACTCGGCCTCCCGGAGTAGGGAAGCGTGCGTCCGTCGGGGCCTGGGCCTGCGCCTCGGCCTGGTCGCTCGGACGGCGCTCCTCGCTCACGCGAAGTACCGCACGAAGTAAAACTAGACTGGGGCTGTGACCAGCCTCAGTGATCTCCCCCTCCGCGACAACCTCGTCGGCCAGCAGCCGTACGGAGCCCCGCAGGATCCGGTGCCCGTCAGCCTCAACGTCAACGAGAACACGCATCCCATCCCCGACGAAGTCGTCGAGGACATCGTGCAGTCGCTGGCCCGCGCCGTCCGCGGGGTGAACCGCTACCCGGATCGCGAGTTCCTCGAACTCCGCGAGTCGCTCGCGGGATACCTCGGTCACGGCCTCACCGCCGAGCAGCTCTGGGCAGCCAACGGGTCGAACGAGGTGCTGCAGCAGATCCTGCAGGCATTCGGCGGCCCCGGCCGCTCGCTGCTCAGTTTCAGCCCCACCTACTCGATGTACCCGCTGCTCGCCGCCGGCACCGACACTGCCTGGATCGACGTGCCCCGCCCGGCCGACTACGTGCTCACCCCCGAGCTCGTCACCGCGGCGATCGCCGAGCACGCCCCCGACATCGTGATCCTCTGCGGCCCGAACAACCCGACCGGCACGGTGCTCGACCGCGAGGTCATCCGCGCCGCCTCCGAGGCGAGCGCCGGCATCGTCATCGTCGATGAGGCGTACCAGGAGTTCGACGCCGAGACGGAGAGCGCCGTCGCGCTCCTGCCGGGCCGCCCCCGGCTCCTCGTCTCGCGCACGATGAGCAAGGCCTTCGCCTTCGCCGGGGTGCGCCTCGGCTACCTCGCCGCAGACGCGGCGGTCGTCGACGCGCTCCGACTCGTGCGCCTCCCGTACCACCTCTCCGCGCTCACCCAGGCGGCGGCCACCGCCGCGCTCCGCCACTCCGGCGCCATGCTCGGTGCGGTCGCCGAGATCCGCTCCGAGCGCGACCGCCTCGACGCGGCACTCACCGAGCTCGGCTACCAGGTGCACCCCTCGGGCTCGAACTTCCTGCTCGTCGGGGGCTTCGCCGACCCGGCGGCTACTTTCGAGGCGCTCCGTGCTCAGGGGATCCTGATCCGCAACCTCAGCATCCCCGGCCACCTGCGCATCACGGCGGGGACCCGGGAGGAGACGAGCGCGGTGATCGACGCCATCGCGGCGCTCGGCCCGGGCGGCGCACGAGCCTGAGAGTTCGGTGAGGGTGCGCTTCGGGCGCCGGATAGCCTGGAGGCATGCCTCAGCCACCCGAAGCCCTGCCCCGTCATGAGCTCGAGCGGAAGCTCCGCCGATCCCGCACGCTGAACCTCGCGCTCGGCGCGGTCGCGATCGCCGGGCTCGTCTTCGGGGGCGTCCAGCTGGCGCAGGCTGGTTCGGGCGGCTCCGGCTCCGCCGCCGGGAACGCGGCAGGCAGCGGCGCGGGCACCTCTGGGGATGGCGCCTCCGGCTCGGGCGGCGATGCCACGGGCGCGAGCCTTGAGCGGCGCGACCCCGACGACACGATGGCGATCGGCGACATCGATGCTCCCGTCGTGATGAGCGAGTGGATCGACTTCCGCTGCCCGTTCTGCGCCGTCTACTCCCGGGACACCCTGCCGGTGCTCATCGAGGAGTACGTGGAGACCGGCAAGGTCCGGATCGAACTGCACGACGTCGCCTACTTCGGCGAGCAGTCGACGCGCGCCGCCGTGGCCGCCCGCGCCGCGGGGGAGCAGGGCAAGTACTTCGAGTTCGTGCAGGCGATCTACGAGGCTGCCCCCGAGAGCGGCCACCCCGAGCTCCCGGCCGAGGAACTCCTCGCGTTCGCGAAGCAGGTGGGCGTGCCCGACCTCACGAAGTTCGAGGCCGACATGACCCGCGCGGATCTGCAGGAGGCCGTCGCGCAGAGCACGGCACAGGCGCAGCAGCTCGGGGTGAGCGGCGTTCCCTTCTTCGCGGTCGACGGGCAGGCGCTGAGCGGCGCCCAGCCGGTCGACACCTTCCGCGCGCTGCTCGACGAGGCCGTGGACGCCGCGAAGTGACTCGAGCCCCGCGCACCGAGATCCCGGCGGCGCGCCGCGCAGCGCCGCACACCGGGCTGCGCGCGCAGCGGCGCGAGGCGCGCTGATGTCGCTCAGCCTCCTCGGCGCGTTCCTCGGCGGCGTGCTCACACTGCTGAGCCCCTGCTCGGTCATGCTCCTTCCGGCGTTCTTCGCCTACGCGTTCTCGAGCCCGGGCGCGCTGCTCGCGCGCACCGGCGTCTTCTTCCTGGGCCTCGCGACCTCCCTCGTGCCGCTCGGGCTGCTCGCCGGGACGCTCGGAGCCTGGGTGAACCAGAACCGCTTCGCGCTCGTGACGGTCGCCTCCGTGCTCGTCATCGTGCTGGGCGCGGCCATGCTGCTCGGGATCCGGATCCCCGGGGTCGTCCCGCAGCAGGGCGCGAAGAGCGCGTCGATCGCCTCGGTCTTCGCCCTCGGCACGGTCTACGGCCTCGCGGGCGTGTGCGCGGGCCCGCTGCTCGGCGCGGCGCTCGCGTTCGCGGCGTTCGGCGGCAACCCGCTCCTCGGCGGCCTCGTGCTGCTCGTGTTCGCCGCGGGGATGACGGTGCCGCTCGTGCTCCTCGCCCTCCTCTGGGACCGGGTGCCCGCGGTGCGCCGCCTGGTGCGCCCGCGCGAGCTCGTGATCGGGCGCTGGCGCAATGCGTGGACCAACGTGATCGGCGGGCTCCTCACGATCGGGATCGGCATCCTGCTGCTCGTCACGCAGGGCACCACCTCGCTCGGGGGCGTGCTCGGCGCGACCGCGCAGGCGCAGCTCGAGGCCCAGGTGATGGGCTGGGCGAATGCGGTTCCCGGGTGGGCGGTCGCGATCGTGTTCGCGCTCCTCGTGGGGATCTGGCTCGGGGTGTTCCTCGGGCGTCGGCGCCGCGGGCGCCGGGCCGCGGCCTGACCCGGAAGCCGGATAGACTGGCGGCATGACCGCAGCCACACGCACGGCCTCGCTCGAGCGCTCCACGAGCGAGTCCCAGATCAGCCTGAGCCTTGACCTCGACGGCACCGGTGCCTCCGACGTCCAGACCGGGGTGCCCTTCTTCGACCACATGCTCACCGCGTTCGCGCGCCACTCGCTCACCGACCTGACGGTGCGCGCCCAGGGCGACGTCGAGATCGACGTGCACCACACGGTCGAGGACACCGGAATCCTGCTCGGCCAGGCCCTCCTCGAAGCGCTCGGCGACAAGCGGGGCATCTCCCGCTACGGCGACGCGCTCGTGCCCCTCGATGAGGCGCTCGCTCAGGCGGTCGTGGACATCTCCGGGCGGCCCTACCTCGTGCACTCGGGGGAGCCGGCCGGCTTCGAGTTCCACCTCATCGGCGGCCACTACACCGGCTCGATGGTGCGGCACTTCTTCGAGGCGCTGACGCTCAACGCGCGCCTCACGGTGCACCTGAAGCTCATCGAGGGGCGCGATCCGCACCACATCGCCGAGGCGGAGTTCAAGGCCTTCGCACGCGCGTTCCGCCAGGCCAAGGCGCTCGATCCGCTCGTCACGGGCGTGCCCTCCACCAAGGGCGCGCTGTGAGCGCAGCGACCGGGGCACGCCCCCGCGTCGCCGTACTCGACTACGGCTCGGGCAACGTCCACTCCGCCGTGAAGGCCCTCGCGGCCGCCGGCGCCGAGGTCGAGCTGACGCGGGATCCGCGCGCGGTGCAGGAGGCCGATGGCCTCCTCGTTCCGGGCGTCGGCGCATTCGACGCCGTGATGCAGCAGCTGCGCGCGGTGCGCGGGGACGAGCTGATCGACCGTCGACTCGCGGGCGGGCGCCCCGTGCTCGGCATCTGCGTCGGCCAGCAGGTGATGTTCGCGCGCGGGATCGAGCGCGGGCAGGAGACCGAGGGGCTCGACCAGTGGCCCGGCACGGTGCGCGAGCTGCGCGCTCCCGTGCTGCCGCACATGGGCTGGAACACCGTCGATGCCCCTGCGGACTCGCGGCTCTTCGCCGGGATCTCCGACGAGCGGTTCTACTTCGTCCACTCGAACGCCGCGACGGAGTGGGAGATCGAGGGCCGCAGCGCGGCCACGAAGCCCCGCGTCACCTGGGCCGAGCACGGCGAGCGCTTCATCGCCGCCGTGGAGAACGGGCCGCTGAGCGCGACCCAGTTCCACCCGGAGAAGTCCGGCGAAGCCGGCATCCAGTTGCTGCGCAACTGGCTCGCAACGTTCTGACCCCACCAAGGAGCACACCACACATGAGCGAGTTCACCGAGGGACCGAAGCTGCAGCTGCTGCCCGCGATCGACATGGTCGACGGGAAGGCCGTGCGCCTCACCCAGGGCGAGGCCGGCACCGAGACGAACTACGGCAGCCCGGTCGACGCCGCGATGGACTGGATCGAGCAGGGCGCGGAGTGGATCCACCTCGTCGATCTCGACGCGGCCTTCGGGCGGGGGAGCAACGTCGCCGTCGCCCGCAAGATCATCAAGCGCGCCGGAACCGCCGTCAACATCGAGTTCTCGGGCGGGATCCGTGACGATGCGAGCCTCGAAGCTGCGCTCGAGATGGGTGCGCGCCGCGTGAACCTCGGTACCGCAGCGATCGAGAACCCCGAGTGGACCCGCGCCGCGATCGCCCGCTTCGGCGATCAGATCGCGGTCGGCCTCGACGTGCGCGGCGAGACGCTCGCGGCGCGCGGCTGGACCGAGGACGGCGGCAACCTGTGGGACGTGCTCGCGCAGCTCGAGGACGCGAACTGCTCGCGCTACGTCGTGACCGACGTGACCAAGGACGGCACGCTGCGCGGCCCGAATCTCGAGCTGCTGCGCGAGATGTGCCAGCGCACCGAGCGACCGGTCGTCGCCTCGGGCGGCGTCTCGAGCCTCGACGATCTCGTCGCGCTGCGCGAGCTCGTGCCGCTCGGCGTCGAGGGCGCGATCATCGGCAAGGCGCTCTACGACGGCGCGTTCACGCTCCCCGCGGCCCTCGACATCGCGGGTCGGCCCGAGTCCGCGGGCGCCGGCGCGAACGCCTAGTCCGAGGCGAGCGGAGAGGGGAACCCACGCGGTGGCGATCAAGAAGCTCCCGTCGACCGGCGATGCGCCGCGCTCGACCGGCGTCCCGGAGAGCCTCGTCGCCGGCGGCGCGGCAGACTCCGCGGGCTTCCCGTGGGAGGGCCGCACGTTCGACCATCACGGCACGGCGTTCTCAGACGACGCCGGGGAGACCCCCGTCCACGTCGCCGAGGCGGTCGGCCGCCTGCGCGCAGCGGCCCGCGCCGCCGCCGAGGCATCGAGCGCCGAGGCGCACTGGGCGGCCGTCGCCGAGATCGCCGCGGCGCACGGCGACGTGATCGCGGCCCTTGCGACGGCGCGGGTGCTCGTGCCGATGCTTGCCGAGGCGGGCGACCTCGGCCTCACCCCCGAGGGGAAGACGGTCGAGAAGACCCAGGAGCTCTCGATCGTCACGGTCGCGGCCCCCGACGGGCGGCGCGTGCTGCCCGTGTTCAGCTCGGTCGAGACGCTCGGCCGCTGGCATGACGAGGCGCGTCCCATCCCGGTGCCGGCGACGCAGGCGGCGCTCGCCGCGGTGCAGGAGGAGACCGACCTCCTCATCCTCGACGCCGCGACGCCCGAGGCCGAATACGGTGTGCGGCGCCCCGCGCTTCGCGCCCTCGCGCTCGGGGAGCCCTACGTCCCCGCGTGGGCCGACGACGATGTGCACGCCGCCTTCCGCGCGGCGACGGCCGAGGAGCCCGCCGTGGTGGAGCTCTGGCTCGCGCCGGGTGACCCCGAGGGGCGCCTGCTCGCCCCCGAGGTCGACGTGCACCTCCGCCTCGCGCCGGGCCTCGACCGCGCCGCGCTGAGCGGGCTGCTCGAGCGCCTGCAGGGCCGCTGGGCGAGCGCCGAGGTGATCGCGGAGCGCGTCGACTCGATGCGGGTGCGGCCGAGCGCCGCGTAGCAATCCGTTCGGGTTTCCGCCGCGCGGGCGCGACGGCCTGCTACGCTCTCGGGGTGCCTCCGGCGCCGCGCAGCCCCATTGCGCGGCGTCGACCTCCGACGAAGCGAGAACGATGACGCAGACCACCTCAGCCCCCGCCGCGCCGCAGCGCGCCGAATGGACCGGCCAGATCGGCTTCATCATCTCGGCGATCGGTTCCGCGGTCGGCCTCGGCAACATCTGGCGCTTCCCCGGCGTCGCGTACGAGAACGGCGGCGGGGCCTTCCTCATCCCGTACATCGTCGCGCTGCTCACCGCGGGCATCCCGATCCTCTTCCTCGACTACGCGATCGGCCACCGCTTCCGCGGCTCCGCCCCGCTCGCCCTCCGCCGCCTCGCGGGGAAGCTCGGCGAGGGCATCGGCTGGTTCCAGGTGATGATCTGCGTCTTCATCGCGATCTACTACACGGCCGTGCTCGCGTGGGCGTCGAGCTACTTCGTGTACTCCTTCGACCTCCGCTGGGGCGACGACGCCGCCGGCTACTTCACGGGGGAGTACCTGCAGCTCTCGGCCGAGCCGTTCAGCGGCACCTTCGTGCCCGCCGTGCTGATCCCGCTCGTGATCATGTGGATCGTGGCGCTCGTCGTCCTCGGCGCCGGCGTCGTCCGCGGCGTGCAGCGCCTCAACATGGTCGCGATCCCGCTCCTCGTGGTGGGCTTCCTCGTGCTCGTGGTGCGCGCCCTGTTCCTCCCCGGCGCGGCCGAGGGCCTGAACGCGCTCTTCACCCCCGATTTCGCGGCGCTCGCCGATCCCTCGGTCTGGGTGGCGGCCTACAGCCAGATCTTCTTCTCGCTCTCCGTCGCCTTCGGCATCATGATGACGTACGCGTCCTACCGCCGCCGCCGCTCGAACATGACGAGCCCGGGCCTCGTGGTCGCGTTCGGCAACTCGTCGTTCGAGATCCTCGCGGGCATCGGCGTCTTCGCGACGCTCGGCTTCTTCGCGCACCAGCAGGGCGTCGCGGTCGCCGATCTCGAGGGCCTCAAGGGCGTCGGCCTCGCGTTCATGACGTTCCCCGCGATCGCCGCGGAGATGCCCGGCGGCGAGATCTTCGGCGCGCTCTTCTTCGGGGCGCTCACGCTCGCCGGCCTCACCTCGATGATCTCCATCATGGAGGTGATCCTCGCGGGCGTGATGGACAAGTTCGGCCTCACGCGCCGCAAGGCCGTCTACGGCATCGGCGGCGTGCTCGCGGTCATCTCGGTCGTGCTCTTCGGCACCCAGTCGGGCCTCACCGCGCTCGACACGATCGACAATTGGGCGAACAACATCGGCATCGTCTCCTCGGCCGTCGTGATGACGATCACGGTGCTCTGGATCCGCCGCGCGGGCACCGAGCTCTCGGGTCACCTGAGTATCCTGTCGACCTTCCGCGTCGGCCGCACGTGGCTCTTCTTCGTGTCGGTGCTCGGGCCGCTCGTACTCGGCTACATGCTCATCGCCACCATCGTCAACCTCGTGCAGGAGCCCTACTCCGGCTACGACACGGGCTACCTCCTCATTGTGGGCTGGGGCTCGGTCGCGCTCATGATCATCGGCTCGATCGTGCTCACGCTCACCCCGTGGCGCTACGATCCGGACCGCTTCACCCCCTGGCCGCCGGTTCCGGCCGCGGTGCGCACGGCGTCCCGCGCGGACGCAGCCGGCCCCGACGCAGCTGAGGAGCGCGCACGATGACCCCGATTGCCATCACATTCCTGACCCTCGCCCTCGTCATCATCTGGGGCGGGCTCATCGGCAGCACGATCTTCCTGTCCCGCCGCCCGGAGGTCGAGGAGTACCCGGCCGGCGGCGAGGATAGCGTGCACGAGCGGCTCGAGTAGTCCGCGGCCGCCCGCTGCGTGCTGTTAGAGCAGGTTGAGCAGCAGCACGTAGCAGGCGGTGCCCGCCGCGATGCTGAGGAGCGCTCGGCGCTTCCCGAGCAGGTGCACCGCGACGGTGACGATCGCCGCCACGGCGACCGCCCAGGCCTGCTCGGGGCGCTTCGCCACCTCGTCGCGCAGCACGACGACGGCGAGGATCAGCATGATGCCGGCGGGCATCCAGCGTCCGAGCGCCTGCACGAACTTCGACTTCCGCAGCGGTTTCAGGATTGCGAAGGGGAGCGCGCGCAGCGCGAGCGTGATGAGCCCCGCGACCACGACTCCGGCGACGAGGTACCCGACTTCAGGCACGTTCGGCCCCTCTCGTGATGACGTAGCGCACCCCGAGGGCGGCGGTGAAGATGAGCAGCGCGGCCAGCAGCGCCTGGCCGGGGAACGCCACGAGGGCGACCGTGACCGCGAGCCCCGCGAGTACGGCTGACGGCACCTCGCGGCGGCTGCGGAGCGCGTCGAGCGTCATGACGATGAACAGCGCGACGAGCGCGAACTCGAAGCCCTCGATGGGCGCCGGGAGCGCCGCGGCGATCGCGACGCCGACGAGCCCGCCGCCGACCCAGTACGCCTGCATGGCGAGCTGGCCGCTCACGATGCGCGCGGACGAGAGCTTTTCCGGCGGCATGAGGACGTAGGTCGCGTAGGCCTCGTCGACCATCGCGTAGGTCGAGTAGGCGCGGGGGAGCCCACGGCGCACGCGCTGCACGGGGAACGAGAGCGCGTAGAACACGTGGCGGAAGTTCACGGCGAACACCGTCACGGCGATCGTCACGAGCGGGGTGGCCGCTGCGAGCATGCCGACGAGCAGGAGCTCGACCGATCCGGCGAACACGCCGATGGCGAGGGCTGGGGAGAGCCACCAGGGGAGCCCGGCCTGGACGACGAGCACGCCGAGCGCGATGCCGAGGGGGAAGATCCCGATCCCGACGCCGAGGGAGTCTCCGAGGCCCGCGCGGATCTGGGCGGCTCGGGTCTGCGGCACCCCCGGGGGAAGTGCGTCGCCGTGCGGATCGGCCGGGGGTTCGTGCATGGAACTATATTCGCGGAGATTCCGCGCAATGTGCATGCGTGATCGTGCCTGATTCGCGGAGTTGGTGCAAGATAGCTGCATGGATGCTCTGGATCGCGCAATTATCGACGAGCTGGTCCGCGATGGCCGGATCACGAACGTGGATCTCGCGTCCCGGGTCGGGCTCACGCCGGGCCCGTGCCTGCGCCGCGTGCAGCGACTCGAGGCAGAGGGTGTGATCCGGGGCTACCGGGCGATCGTCGACCCGCACGCGGTGGGGCGTGGCTTCGAGGTGATCCTCCACGTCGATCTCGTGACGCAGGAGGCCTCGGTGGTGACCGGCTTCGAGCAGGAGGCCGCCGGGCTCCCCGAGGTGTCCGAGTTCAAGCGGCTCTTCGGCACGCCGGATTACTACCTCCGGATCGCCGTCGCCGATCTCGCGGGGTACGAGGAGTTCCTCACGCAGCGGATCATGTCGATCCGCGGGGTGGGCAAGGTGAGCTCGCACTTCGCGATGAAGAACATCAAGTAAGCAGCTGCGCCCGGGCGGGTGCGCCGGGTCGGGGCCCGCCTGCCCGGGCAAGTCCGCCCGGGCGGGATCCGTCCGCCCGGGCGTCGACCTCAGTTGACGGGGCCGGTGTACTTCTCGCCCGGGCCCTTGCCCGGGGCGTCGGGGATCGCGGAGGCCTCGCGGAACGCGAGCTGCACCGAGCGGAGGCCGTCGCGGAGGCTGCGGGCGTGCATGTCGCTCACCTCGGGGGCGCCCGCGGTGATGAGCCCGGCGAGTGCGTTGATGAGCTTGCGCGCCTCGTCCAGGTCGGTCTGGGTCTCGGGATCGTCCGCGAGGCCGACCTTCACCGCCGCGGCGCTGAGGAGGTGCACGGCCGCCGTGGTGATGACCTCGACCGCGGCGACATCCGCGATATCGCGCGTCGCCTGGGCGACGTCGTCCTGTCCCACGCCCTGCTGCGCCTGAGCTTCGGGGCCCGAATCCGCTGCTGCGGGCTCGGTCTGCGGCTGATCGCTGGGGTTCTCGCTCATGCTGTCCTGACTGTTGCTGCGGTGATGTGCTAATATTGATTCGGTTCTCGGCATTTTGCTGAGACGCGGAAGAGGAGATTCTCCCACCCGGCACCAGTTCTAGGTTATCGGGTTGTTGACACCCCGCCTCCCAGGAGGCAGCAGTGAAGGGTGTGGGGCGGCGCGTGCGCGGTCCCGGTCTTCCTCTCCGTGACTCCCGCCAGGGAGCGTCCACGGTTCTCCCGAACGGGAGTGGCCACACTGAAGCAGAGGAGCCGGCGATCAGCGATCCCCGTACGAATGACAGAATCCGCGTCCCCGAGGTGCGACTGGTTGGTGCCAGTGGCGAGCAGGTCGGTGTCGTGCCGATCGAGACCGCACTGCGCATGGCTGCCGACGCCGATCTCGATCTCGTTGAGGTTGCCCCGAACTCGAAGCCCCCGGTGGCCAAGATCATGGACTTCGGCAAGTTCAAGTACGAGGCTGCTCAGAAGGCCAAGGAAGCTCGCCGCAACCAGGCGAACACGGTCCTCAAGGAGGTCCGCTTCCGCCTGAAGATCGACAAGCACGACTACGAGACCAAGACGAAGCGCGCCGTGGGCTTCCTGTCGCAGGGCGACAAGGTGAAGGCCATGATCCTGTTCCGCGGTCGTGAGCAGTCGCGCCCCGAGCAGGGTGTCCGCCTGCTGCAGCAGTTCGCCGAAGACATCGCCGAGTTCGGCACCGTCGAGTCGAACCCCCGGATCGATGGCCGCAACATGGTGATGGTCATCGCCCCGCTCAAGAACAAGTCCGAGGCGAAGGCGGAGCAGAACGCTCGTCGCGCCGAGGAGAAGGCCACGCGGAAGGCGGACAAGGCTTCCGGGCCTGCCGATTCCGACGACTAATTGTCGGCGCAGCGTGCGCCTCGCGCCGCAGCAGCCGTGCACAACGCAGCCCTCGGGCGCGCACACAACAAGGAGAAATCGATGCCAAAGCAGAAGACCCACTCGGGGGCCAAGAAGCGCTTCAAGCTGACCGGCTCCGGCAAGCTGATGAAGCAGCAGGCCGGCATGCGCCACAACCTCGAGGTGAAGTCCTCGCGCCGCAAGCGCCGCCTGAACGCTGAGCAGGTGCTGTCCAAGGGTGACGCCAAGCAGGCGATGAAGCTCCTCGGCCACTAAGCCGCGAGCACCACGCTTTTCATCACAGATTTTGTAAGGAAGAACTGAAATGGCAAGAGTAAAGCGGGCAGTCAACGCCCACAAGAAGCGTCGCGTCATCCTCGAGCGCGCCGAGGGCTACCGCGGCCAGCGTTCGCGCCTCTACCGCAAGGCCAAGGAGCAGGTCACCCACTCGCTGGTCTACTCCTACAACGACCGTCGCAAGAAGAAGGGCGACTTCCGTCGCCTGTGGATCCAGCGCATCAACGCTGGCGCCCGCGCCAACGGCCTCACCTACAACCGCTTCATCCAGGGCCTCGGCCTCGCGGGTGTCGAGGTCGACCGCCGCATGCTCTCCGAGCTGGCCACGAACGAGCCCAAGGCCTTCGCCGCGCTCGTCGAGGTCGCGAAGCAGGCGCTGCCCGAGGACACCTCGGCTCCCAAGGCTGCGTAACGCACCGGTACTCGTCAGAACGCCCCGTCCCTGCGGACGGGGCGTTCTGCGTTTCCGGGGCTCGGTAGACTTGCGGGGTGATTGAGAACCCGAAGTCGATGCGTGTGAAGCGGGCCGCGGCGCTCGCGAAGAAGAAGGAGCGCACGGCGCAGGGGCGCTTCCTCGTCGAGGGGCCGCAGGCGGTGCGCGAGCTGCTTGCCCACCGAGCGGAGCTCGCCGAGGTCGTCTTTGCCACGATGGGCACCGAGCCCTGGCAGCACGAGCTGGATCGGCTCGCCTCCGATGCGGGCGTGCTGCTCGAGCGGGTCACGGAGCCCGTGCTCGCAGCGATGGCCGAGACCATCACCCCGCAGGGCGTCATCGCCGTCGCCCGCACCTGGGACACCGCGCTCGAGGAGGCGCTCGCGGACGCACGCCTGGTCGCGATCCTGCACGAGGTGCGGGATCCCGGCAATGCCGGCGCGGTGCTGCGCGCCGCCGACGCGGCGGGCGCCGACGCGGTGATCTTCGCGGGGGAGAGCATCGACCCCTTCCACCCGAAGGTGGTGCGCTCCACGACGGGCTCGCTCTTCCACCTGCCGGTCGCCGTGGCGCCCGACCTGGCCGCCGCCGTCGACGCGGCGCGCGCCGCCGGCCTCACGACGCTCGCCGCAGACGTGCGCGGCAGCGACCTCCTCGCGGCGCGGGCCGAGGGCGCGATCGCCGGTCCGGTCGCCTGGGTGTTCGGCAACGAGGCGCGGGGGCTCTCCGAGGACGAGCGCGCGCTCACCGACCGCAGCCTGAAGCTGCCCATCTACGGCGCCGCCGAGTCGCTCAACCTGGCGACGGCCGCGAGCGTGCTGATCTACGAGACGGCGTTCGCGCAGCGCGGCTAGCGGCTGGCTGGTCTGCGTCCTCGCGCCTTCCCTGTCTCGTCCCGTCCCGCCTGATTCTCGGAGAAATCACGAATCTCGGAGATCTTGAGGGGCGTGGCTCCGAGAAATCAGATTTCTCCGAGGAATCGTGGGCGCGCAGGCGAACGTGGGCGCGCAGGCGAACGTGGGCGCTGACGCGAAAGTGGGCGCGCAGGCGAACGCAACCGCGCAACCGCGCAGGCGAGCGCAGCCGCGCGAGCCCTCGGGGCGGGGCCGCCGCGCCGGAACGCGGCGGCCCCACGGCGCGCTACTGGAGCAGCGCGGCACCCAGCGTCTCACCCGGGCGGAAGCCGGGCAGGATCGCGAACACGGCCGAGCCGGTGTGCGTCACCCACTCGTTCAGCAGGTCGAGCTCGTCGAGCCGCTGCTGGATCGGCACGAACTGCGTGCGGGGATCACGCTGGAAGCACGCGAACAGCAGCCCGGACTCGCCGCCCTCGTCGTAGTTCGCCGCCCGTCGGAAGATCCGCTCGGACGGGTCCGTCGAGTGCGCGCGGCGGATGTGCGCGTAGCTCGGGATCACGGGGAGCCCGAGCGCGTTCTTCGCCTCGAAGTCGACGGGGGTGTGCTCCGAGCCGCCCGTGAGCGGGGCGCCGTCGTCGAGCGTGCGCCCGATCGTCTGCTCCCGGCCCGGCCGGTCCACCTGGTCCCAGGTGTCGAGCTCCATCCGGATGCGCCGCAGCACGAGCGCGGAGCCGCCGGCGAGCCAGTCGCCGCCCGCGGAGTCGCCCGTCGTCACCCAGACGAGGTCCGTGAAGTCCTCGTCCTTCGGCGCCGGGTTGATCGTGCCGTCCACCTGGCCCATGAGGTTCCGCATGGTGGTGCCGGACGGCTCCGAGCCGCGTGCCTGCCGGAAGCCCTGCTGGCTCCAGGCGAGCTCGGCGAAGGCCCGCAGATCGCGCTCGAGCATGCGCGCGGCGTGCGCGAGGGGGAGCGGATCGTCGGCCTGCAGGAGGAGCAGCAGATCGCCCCCATCGTGCGTGCCGGCGAGCCGGTCGCGCGAGAACGCGGGGAGCGGCGCGAGCCACTCGGGGCGGCGGGCGGGATCCACCCGGTCGACAAGTTCCGGCCCGACGCCGACGGTGATCGTCAGGCGCGAGGGCCGGGCGGCGAGCTCGGGCTCGGGATCGGCGA
Source organism: Leucobacter sp. PH1c (assembly GCF_000633415.1). Taxonomy (GTDB): domain Bacteria; phylum Actinomycetota; class Actinomycetes; order Actinomycetales; family Microbacteriaceae; genus Leucobacter. The sequence goes on from NZ_AYMV01000011.1 coordinate 95,906, forward strand.
GCGGGGCGCTCCCCGAGGTGAGGCCCTCGACATCGCCCGTGAGGATCCGGAGCATGCGGCGGATTCCGTCGCGGTCGGTCTCCGGGCGCAGGGTGTAGGCGAGGTAGCGCACGTGCGCGGTCGGCGGGGTGACGATCCCCGCCTGGTGCGCGCCGTGGCAGGGGAGCGCTTCACCGCCGAAGTCGGCGTCCGCTCCGGACCCGGCGGGGGCAGCGGCCTCGCGCAGCGCGGGGATGCCGAGCGCTGCGCCGAGGCCGAGCGCGGCGCCGAGCCCCGCGCCGACGGCGCCCCCCGTGAGGAGCGCACGTCGGCCGATCCGGCGCGACTCGGGCGCCCCGGAGTCCGCGGGCGCGGCCCCCGAGCCGGGAGCCGCAGGCGCGGCCCCCGAATCGGGGGCCGCGCTGCTCGAAACGGGAGCCGGCTCAGTGCGCGGCATGCTCATCACTCGCGGCGTCGCCGTGATCCATGTCGCCGTGGTCCATCTCGCCCTCGGTCGTGTCCTTCGACCCGCCCTCGTAGTTCTCCTGGGCGCCCTCGGTCGCCTTCGCGAGCACGGTGACCTCGGCGGTCGAGCCGTCGTCGAAGCGGAGCGTGAGCGCCACATCGTCGCCGGGCAGGATCGGCTTCGGCATGTCCATGAACATGATGTGGTTCCCGCCGGGGGCGAGCTCGAAGGAGCCGCCAGCGGGGATCACGAAGCCGCCCTCGACCTCGCGCATGGTCGCCGTGGCGCCGGAGGTGACGGTCTCGTGGAGCTCGACCATCTTCGCGGCGGGGCTCTCGACGCTCACGAGCGTGAGGTCGGTCTTGCCGGAGTTCTTCAGGGTGCCGAAGACGCCCGTCATGCCCTCCTGCGCCTTGACCCAGCCGCCCTCGATCGAGAACGCCGAGTGGCCGCCCTGCTCCGCTGCGGCCTCCTGGGTCGTGTGCTTCGCCGCTGCGTCCTGGGCGGGCGCGCTGGTGCAGCCGCTCAGGAGGAGCGCCGCGGCGAGGGCTGCCCCGGAGAGCGTGAGCGTGCGCGCGCCGATCGTGCGGGTGCGTGCGATGGCGTGTGCGGAGGCGATGCGGGTCACTGGGGGTCTCCCTCGGTCGAGGTGGTGTCGGTGAAGTTCTGGGTGGAGGCGGCCATGCCGTTTGCGCGGCGGCGGCGGCCGATGACGGCTGCGGTGACGCCGCCGGCGACGACGATCACGCCGCCTGCCGCGGCGAGGATCCCGCCGAGGGGGAGGCCGGAGCCGGTCTCCTCCGTGCCGTGCTCGTGGTCGGGGCCGTGCTCGTGAGCCTCGGCCTCGTCTGCGTGCTCGTGGTCGTCCGCGGCGCCGGGCTGAGCGGCGTCGATGCCCGCGGCGTCGACGATCTTGCCGGTGCCGTCTGCGGCGATCGAGATGCCGAAGGCGCCCTCGATCGGGTGGCCGTCGCTCGAGACCACGCGCCAAGCGGCGGCGTAGTCGCCGGGCTCGAGGTCGTCGCGCAGGTTCTGCGTGACGACGGGGCCGGCGATCTCGGGATCGCCGTCGCGGGCATCCGCGCCGTCGGGGCCCGTGACGACCATCTCGGTGCCGACCTCGATGATGCTGTTGTTGAACTTCAGCTCGAACGCCTCGACCGCGCCGGTGCTCGCGTTCGCGACCACCTCCGTGGCGATGAGTTCGTCGTGGGCGAGCGCGGGAGCCGCGACGCCGAGTGTTGCTGCGCCCGCGAGGAGCGCGACCGCTGCGGCGGCGAGCGAGGCGCGTCGTCGAGCAGTCTGGGGGATGGTGTGAGACATGGTCTCCTGATTCTCTCCGGCAAGCGCCGGTCCGTGGTGCGCCGCTGCCCCGGGCGCGCGGGTGCGCGGACGGAGCCCGCGAGGGTGGGCGCGGGAAACGATGAGGTGAATCAGGCGGGGAGCGGCGGGCCGCGGCGGGTGATCGCGCCCGCGGTGAGGAGCCGATCGAGCAGCGCGCGGGGCGCGGCGAAGCGCGCGGCCGGGCGGAGCGCGCGGGGGAGCGGTGCGAGCTGGCGCGGGCGCTCGGTGAGCACGCGGCGGAGCGCGCGCCCGAGGGCGAGGAAGGCACGCTCTCCGCGGGCGAGCAGCACGGTCGTGAGCACGGCGGCGATGAGGTGCCAGATCCACATGGCGGTGTCGGCGGTCCCGGCCTCGGCGAGTCGCGGGGAGAAGCTCTCGAGCGCGGCGAGGTGCGCCGCGTGCGGGGAGACGGGCGTCGCACCGGCAGCGCCCGAGGCGCCGGGGCCGGCGACGCCGAGCCCGGCGAACGTCCAGTGGTAGAGGAACTGCGCCGCGGAGACGGCGAGCGCGAGGCGCCAGACGGAGCCGACGCGGCCAGCGAGCGCGACGCAGAGGGGGAGCGTGAGCACGACGGTCGCGGCGACCGAGGCCCACGTGATCACGCCGCCCGCGATGCCGTGGGAGGCTGCGGCGAGGAGCACCGCGACGGAGGCGCCGAGCGAGCCGCGGAGTACGCGAACGCCGCGGGTCATCCCCGGAGCGGGGGCGACCCGCGGGGATCGCCGCGAGCTCTGCATGCGGCCCAGTCTACGCGTCCGCGCGGCACCGATCCGCACAGGCTAGACTTGACCCCCGTGTCAGACCTCAATCCGATCACCCAGGAAGCCGCCGACGCGGCCGTCGCGGAAGCGCTCGCCGCGTTTACCGCAGCCGACTCTGTCGCGGCGCTGAAATCCGCTCGCACGGCGCACGCCGGCGACGGTTCGGCGATCGCGCAGTTGAACGCCCGCATGCGCGAGGTGCCGAAGGACGAGAAGGCGGCGACGGGCAAGCTCATGGGCCAGGCCCGCGGCCGCATCGAGGGCGCCTACAAGGCCCGCGAGGCCGACCTCGTCGCGCAGGAGGCCGCAGCCCGCCTGATCGCGGAGACCGTCGACGTGACGGCGGCTCCGACGCGTCAGCGCGCCGGATCGCGGCACCCGCTCGCCCAGCTCCAGGAGGAGGCCGCGGACATCTTCGTCGGCATGGGCTGGGAGATCGCGGAGGGCCCCGAGGTCGAGCACGAGTGGTTCAACTTCGACGCGCTCGGCTTCGATCCGGATCATCCGGCGCGCGCCATGCAGGACACCTTCTTCGTCGAGCCCGCCGACCGGCATCTGCTGCTGCGCACGCACACCTCGCCCGTGCAGGTGCGCTCGCTGCTCGGCCGCGAGCTGCCCGTGTACGTGGTGGCCCCGGGCCGCGTGTACCGCACGGACGAGCTCGATGCGACGCACACCCCCGTGTTCCACCAGATCGAGGGCATCGCGATCGATCGCGGCCTCACGATGGCGCACCTGCGCGGCACGCTCGAGCACTTCGCCCGCCAGATGTTCGGCGAGGAGGCGAAGATCCGCCTGCGCCCCAACTTCTTCCCCTTCACCGAGCCGTCCGCCGAGATGGACGTGTGGCAGCCGAACGCAAAGGGCGGCGCGCGCTGGGTCGAGTGGGGCGGCTGCGGCATGGTCGACCCCCGCGTGCTCGACGCCGCGGGCATCGACTCGTCCGAGTTCCAGGGCTTCGCCTTCGGCATGGGCATCGAGCGGACCCTGCAGTTCCGCCACGACATCAATGACATGAGAGACATGGTGGAGGGCGACGTCCGCTTCAACCGTCAGTTCGGAGGACTGGTCTAATGCGCGTTCCACTCAGCTGGCTGGGCGAATCGGTCGAGCTCCCCGCGGGAGTCACCCCCGAGCAGGTGCACGCCGATCTAGTGCGCGTCGGCTTCGAGGAGGAGGACATCCGCCGCTTCGACGTGACGGGTCCCGTCGTGGTGGGCGAGGTCCTGTCGCGCGAGCCCGAGGAGCACTCGAACGGCAAAGTCGTGAACTGGTGCCAGGTGCGCGTGGCCCCCGCGGGCGAGCGCGCCGCCGACGGCGGCGAGGACGTGCGCGGGATCGTCTGCGGCGCCCACAACTTCGAGGTCGGCGACAAGGTCGTCGTGACGCTGCCCGGCGCGGTGCTGCCCGGCGGTTTCGCGATCGCCGCACGCAAGACCTACGGTCACGTCTCCGACGGCATGATCGCCTCCTCGCGCGAGCTCTCGCTCGGCGACGACCACGACGGGATCATCGTGCTCTCGCGCCTCGGCCTCGATCCGGAGCCCGGTGCGGACGCGAAGGCGCTGCTCGGCCTCGACGAGACCGCGGTCGAGATCAACGTGACCCCGGATCGCGGCTACGCGTTCTCGATCCGCGGCGTCGCCCGCGAGGTCTCGCACGCGACGGGCGCGGCGTTCCGCGATCCGGCGACGGCCGTGACCCCCGCGAGTGCGTCGGGCTTCCCCGTGACGATCGACGACCGGGCGCCCATTCGCGGCCGCGTCGGCGCGGCGGGCCTCATCGCCCGCGTCGTGCGCGGCATCGACCAGTCGCGCCCCACTCCCGCGTGGATGGTGGCGCGCCTGCAGCTCGCCGGGATCCGCAGCCTGTCGCTCGAGGTCGATATCTCGAACTACGTGATGCTCGAGCTCGGCCAGCCGCTCCACGCCTACGACCTCGCGAAGCTCACGGGCGGGATCACGGTCCGCCGTGCGGCTGCGGGCGAGACGCTCGTCACGCTCGACGGCCAGGAGCGCGCGCTGCACCCCGAGGACCTCGTGATCGCCGACGAGTCGGGCGCGATCGGGCTCGCGGGTGTGATGGGCGGCAACTCGACGAAGGCTGACGAGACGACGCGCGACGTGCTGATCGAGGCGGCGTCGTTCGATGCGATCTCGATCGCCCGGACCTCCCGCCGGCACAAGCTGCCGAGCGAGGCGTCGAAGCGCTTCGAGCGCGGCGTCGACCCGCTCGTGGCCCGCGCGGCCGCGCAGCGCATGGTCGATCTGCTCGTCGAGCTCGCGGGCGGCACCGCCGACGAGCTGGGCGCCGAGCTCCCCGCCCCGTGGGAGGCGCCGGAGATCGAGCTGCCGCTCGCGCGGATCAACGGCCTGCTCGGCACCGACTACACCGATGCCGAGGCGCGCGCCGCGATCGAGCTCATCGGCTGCACGGTGGCCGAGGGCGCGGAGGGCGCCGCGGTGCTCCGCGTCCTGCCGCCCAGCTGGCGCTCGGACCTCACGCGCGCCGCCGACCTGATCGAGGAGGTGGCACGCGTCGTCGGTTACGACCGGATCCCGTCGGTGCTCCCCGTGGCCCCCGCGGGCCGCGGCCTCACGCGTGCGCAGCGGCTGCGCCGCCGCGCGGCCAATGTGGTCACGGCCGCCGGGCTCGACGAGGTGCAGAGCTACCCGTTCGTGAGCCGCGCGCAGCTCGAGGCCTTCGGGGCGGGCGCGGAGCCCGCGATCCCCGTGCTCGACGGCGTCGCGCAGGCCGATGCCGCGAGTGGCCCCGTCACCGCGGTGAAGCTCGCGAATCCGCTCGACGGCGAGTCGCCGTTCATGCGTCGCTCCCTGTTGCCGGGTCTCGTGACCGCGGCGCAGCGCAACGTGTCGCGCGGGCTCACGGATCTCGCGCTCGTCGAGTTCGGCTCGGTGTTCGAGCCGCGTGCGGAGCTCGGTACGGAGACGGTTCCGCCGCTCGCCGAGCTGCCGGACGCGGAGACGCTCGCAGCGCTCTACGGCTCGGTGCCGAACCAGCCGCGTCGCGCCGCCGCGCTCCTCATTGGCGACGCCGTCGCGAAGCAGGCGGGCGAGACCGCGCGGCCCGTGGACTGGGCCGACGCGCTCGATGCCGCGCGCATCGTCGCCGGCGCGGTCGCGGCGGAGCTCGTGGTGACGCAGGGTGCGCACCGCGCGTTCCACCCGGGGCGCACGGCCGAGCTCAGCATCCGCGTCGCCTCGGACATCGACGGCGAGGACGGCGGCCTCGAGGTCGTCGGCGTCGCCGGTGAGCTGCTGCCCGAGCTCGTCGCCGAGCACCACCTGCCCGGCCGCGTCGCCGCGTTCGAGCTCGACCTCGACCGGATCATCGAGCTCGCCCCGCGCGAGCCGGAGACGCGTCAGCTCTCGACCTACCCCGCAGCCACCCAGGATCTCACGCTCGTCGTGAACGCCGAGGTGCCCGCGGGCGACGTGCTCGCGGTCGTCATCGCGGGCGCGGGGGAGCTGCTCGAGCACGCTCGGATCGTCGACGACTACCGGGGCACCGGCATCGCCGAGGGGCAGAAGGCCCTCACGTTCGCGCTCCGCTTCCGCGCCGAGGATCGCACGCTGAAGGCGGAGGAGGCGAGCGCGGCGAAGCTCGGCGGCGTCGCCGCGGCGGAGCTCGCGTTCGACGCGAAGCTGCGCGACTAGCTCCGCACCCGATCCGGCAGATCCCGCCCGCGCGGCACCCCCTTGTGGTGGGCGCCGCGCGGGCGGATACTTGCGGCAGAACCGCCGCAGCCCACGCGTCGCGGTGCGAACGAGGGAGCCGGAAGATGAACGAGCAACTGGCGCAGCGCATTGTGCCGAACATCTGGTGCAACGGGACCGCCGAGGAGGCGGGCGCGTTCTATGCGGGCGCGCTGCCCGATACCGAGTACGCCGTCGAATCGCGATACCCCACGGAGGGCCTGCTCCCGTTCCAGGAGCCGCTCGCGGGGCAGCCGTTGACGGTCGCCGTAACGCTCGGCGGCACCCGCCTCGTCCTTGTCAACGCGGGGCCCGAGTTCCGGCCGAATCTCGCCCTCTCGCTCATGCTGAACTTCGACCCCTCCCGGATCTCCGGCGGGGCGCTCGCCGCGCGCGAGCAGCTCGACGCCGCGTGGGACGCGCTCAGCGCGGACGGCGAGGTGCGCATGCCGATCGGGGAATACCCCTTCAGCCCGCGCTACGGCTGGGTCGAGGACCGCTACGGCGTGAACTGGCAGCTCATGCTCACGAACCCGGACGGGGATCCGCGCCCGAACGTGGTGCCGTGCCTGATGTTCGGCGGCCCCGTGCAGAACCGGGCGGGCGAGGCGATCGACTTTTACACGAGCGTGTTCCCCGATGCCGGCCCCGGGCAGCGGGTGCCCTACGGCCAGCCGACGGGCCCCGCCACGGCGGAGGCGCTCATGTTCGGCGAGTTCCGGGTGGGCGATCAGTGGTTCGCGGCGATGGACTCGGGGGCGGAGCAGGAGGAGACCTTCAGCTGCGGGGTGTCGCTCGAGGTGCAGTGCGCCGACCAGGCCGAGATCGACCGGCTCTGGGACGCGCTCTCCGCGGTCCCCGAGGCTGAGCAGTGCGGCTGGCTGGCCGACCGCTTCGGCGTGAGCTGGCAGATTGTGCCGGAGAATATGGGCGAGCTCATGGCGCACCCGGGTGCGTTCGAGCGGATGCTCGAGATGAAGAAGCTGATCATCGCCGAGCTCTGACCGGCCGGGCGTGCGGGCTCCCCGCTAGACTTCCTGAGTCCAGTGAGAGCGGCGGAGGGGAGCACCCGTGCAGGTGAGCGCAAGCGGAGTGAGCAAGGGGCCCGCCGGTCGCGCGCTGCCCCCGACCGATGTCGAGATGACCTCGGGACGGGCCGTCTTCGTCGAGGCGGAGACCGCGCAGCGGCCCACCGTCCTCGGGCTGATCGTGAGCGGGCGCATGCGGCCCGACGCGGGCGAGGTGCTCATCGACGGCGAGCCCGGCGCGCGTGCCCTGCGCCGGCGGGTCGCGCTCGTCGATGCGCCCGACGTGAGCGAGCCGCACGGCGACGTGCGGCTCGAGCACGTGGTCGCCGAGGAGCTGATGTTCGCGGGCGAACCGCCCCGTCCGCTCGCCGCGCGGCGCGAGCTCCGCGCCCTCGGCTTCGCCGATCATGCGCGCACACCGATGGCCGAGCTCGCCCCCGAGGTGCGGGTGCGGGTGCTGTGCGAACTCGCGCTGCGCCGCCCGGGCGTCGAGGGCATCGTGCTCGTCTCGCCCGATCGCCACGGGGGCGACCCCATGGGGTGGTGGGGGATCGCGTGCGAGCTCGCGGAGCGGGGGAACGCGGTGCTCGTGATCGCCGGGCTCGCCGCCCGGGCCGCGATCGACGCGCACCCGGACGGGTGGCGCACGGGGGAGGTGACCCCGCTGCGCGGCGGTACCGGAGCCGCGACGGGTGCCGCGACGGGTGCCGAGACGGGCGCCGCGAGCGCGGGAACGGAGGACGCACGATGAAGGTGCTCCAGATGGTCCGGGCCGAGTTCGCCCGACTGTGGGCGACGCCCATGGCGCGGCTCGCGTTCATCGCCCTCATGTGCGTGCCGCTCCTCTACGGCGGTCTGTACCTGTGGGCGAACCAGGACCCCTACGCGAAGCTCGACCAGATCCCCGTCGCGCTCGTGGTGGAGGACTCCGGCGTCGCCTCGGGGGACACCGTCCGCTCGATCGGCGAGGAGGTCGCGGACAACCTTGTCGAGGACGGCAGCTTCGACTGGCACCGGGTCTCTGCGGCGCAGGCGGAGCGGGGCATCGCGGAGGGGGCGTACGACTTCACGCTCACGATCCCGGGCGACTTCACCGAGTCGCTGCAGTCCTCGCAGACGAAGGATCCACACCAGGCCGAGGTCGTGCTCACGACGAACGATGCGAACAGCTACCTCGCGACGACGATCGGCGAGCAGGCCGTGAAGCGCGTGCAGGCTCAGATCGTGCAGTCGGTGGGCCGTGAGGCGTCGCGCGCGATGCTCGACGGGCTCGCCGACGTGCGCTCCTCCCTCGGCGAGGCGCGCGACGGCGCGGGGAAGCTCGCCGACGGCGCGGGGACGGCGCGCAGCGGCGCGGAGACCCTCGCCGAGGGGCTCGGCACGGCGCACACGGGCTCCTCCGCGCTCGCCGAGGGGCTGGGCACGCTGCGGGATCGCACGGGTGCGCTCCCGGACCAGTCGGCGCAGCTCGCCGACGGCGCGGCCCGCGTCTCGCAGGGGAACGCCGCCATCGCCGAGCTCGGGCGCGAGGTGGCCGGTGCGAGCCAGGGCGCGACGGATCGGCTGGCGGGCGAGCGCGAGGCCATCCTCGCCGAGCTCGCCCAGGCCGGCGTCGATCCGGCCGTGATCGACGCCGTGAGCGCGCGCCTCGGCGAGGCCGACGCCGTGCTCCGCGACGCGAACGCGCGCGTGCAGGGCGCGAGCGGCCAGCTCTCGGAGCTCGCGGCGGGATCGCAGCAGCTCGCGGACGGCGCGCGGGCGCTCGCGGATGCCGCGCCGCAGCTCTCCGCGGGGATCCGCGACGCCGCGAGCGGCGCGGGCACGCTGAACGACGGCATCGGGCAGCTCGCCGATGGCGCGCCGCAGCTCGAGAGCGGGATCGCGCAGCTCGCCGACGGCAGCGCGCAGCTGCGCGACGCGCTCGGCGCCGGGGTCCAGAAGCTCCCGGAGAGCACGGCCGAGCTGCGCGCCAAGCAGGCGGCGAACATCGCGGACCCGGTCACCGTCGTGACGGACAAGGTGACCTCGGCGGGCACCTACGGCGCGGGCCTCGCCCCGTTCTTCGTGAGCCTCGCCGCCTGGATCGGCATCTACGCGCTCTTCCTTATCCTGAAGCCCGTCTCGCGGCGCGCGGTGACGGCGCTCCACGCTCCGCTGCGCGTGACGCTCGCGGGCTGGCTCACGCCGGCCCTCCTCGGTGCGGCGCAGATGCTCGCCCTGTTCGGGATCGTCGCGGGAACGCTCGGCTTCCAGGTGGCCCACCCGATCCCCGCGTACGGGATGATGGCGCTCGCGTCGGCGACGTTCGCCGCGATCATCCTCGCGCTCAACGTCTGGTTGGGGAGCGTCGGTCAGTTCATGGGTCTCGTGCTCATGGTGCTCCAGCTCGTCACGGCGGGCGGCACCTTCCCCTGGCAGACGCTTCCCGAGCCGCTCGCCACGCTGCATCACTTCCTCCCCATGTCGTTCGCGGTGGACGGGCTGCGGCAGCTGATGTACGGCGGCGATCTCGGCCACGCGGGCCTCGACGCGCTCCGGCTCGGGCTGGTGCTCGTGATCGCCGTGCTGGTCGCGGCGCTCGGGGTGTCGCGGACGATGCGATCACGCACGCTCCGGGACCTCCAGCCGAGCCTCATCGGATAGCCCAACGTATACATTATTCGGGACTATCCCGGATTTCCTTGAGTCTTCGGCGGTTTGTGTATACGCTGGCGGTGATCGAGGGAGACACGGATGCGAGCGAGCGAGCGGGCCTACGCGGGCCTTGTCGAGGAGATCCAGAGCGGTGCTCTCGCGCCGGGCGCCGTGATCGGCGAGGTTGAGCAGGCCGCCCGCCTCGGCGTGAGCCGCACCCCTATGCGGGAGGCGATCGCCCGCCTCACCGCCGACGGGCTCGTGCAGCAGCAGTCCGCGCGCGTCCTCGTGGTCGCGGGCTTCGACGCCGACCACATCCGCGCGCTCTTCGAGGTGCGCCGCGCGCTCGAGGAGAGCGCCGCGCGGCTCGCCGCCCTGCGCGGCGACGCGGGGGCGTTCCGCGCGCTCGCCGCGGACTTCCGCGCCGCGCACCCCGAGTCCGGTGCCGGGGCGGCGGATGCGTACTACGCGCTCATCGCCCGCTTCGACGCCGCGATCGACGACGCGGTGCAGAACGACTACCTGGCCCAGGCCCTTCGGCCGATCCGTGCGCACCTCGCGCGTGCCCGGCGCCTCACCCGCGATGACGCGGCGCGACTGCGCGATTCGGTCGCCGAGCACGCGCTCATCGCCGAGGCGATCGCGGCCCGCGATCCCGAGCTCGCCGCGCACGCTACCCACCTCCACCTCCACCACGCGCTCGCCGCGATCCTCGCCGCCATCGGCGGCGCGACGGACGCGGCGCACGACTGACCCACCCCTCCAACGAAGGAGCACCCCGATGACCGTTCTGCATCACGTCCGCGTCTTCCGCAGCGAGGAGCCGCTGCCGCGCGAGGAGCAGCTCGCCTGGAAGATCGCGGAGGTCGCCGCCGATCCCGTCTCGGTCGATGCCGAGGCGAGCGACATGATCATCAACCGGATCATCGACAACGCCGCGGTCGCGGCGGCCTCGCTCACGCGCGGCCCCGTCGTCGCGGCGCGCGCCCAGGCGCTCAGCCACCCCGTCTCGCGGGGCGGCGCTGGGGCGACCGTGTTCGGCCTCGCCGGCGGGCCCGCCGCGGACGGAGTGACCGGGGCCGCGCACCTCGCGAGTCCGGAGTGGGCGGCGTGGGCGAACGGCGTCGCCGTGCGCGAACTCGATTACCACGACACGTTCCTCGCTGCCGAGTACTCGCACCCGGGCGACAACATCCCGCCGATCCTCGCGGTCGCGCAGCACGTCGGCGCCGACGGCCGCGCCCTCCTCCGCGGGATCGCGACGGGCTACGAGATCCAGATGGACCTCGTGCGCGCGATCTGCCTGCACCGGCACAAGATCGACCACGTCGCGCACCTCGGCCCGTCCGCGGCGGCCGGCATCGGCACGCTGCTCGGGCTCGAGACGCCCGTGATCGCGCAGGCGGTCGCGCAGGCGCTCCACACCACCACCGCGACGCGGCAGAGCCGCAAGGGCGAGATCTCCACGTGGAAGGCGCACGCCCCAGCCTTCGCGGGGAAGATGGCGGTCGAAGCGGTCGACCGTGCGATGCGCGGGCAGACCTCTCCCGCCCCGATCTATGAGGGCGAGGACGGCGTGATCGCCTGGCTGCTCGACGGGCCGGATGCCGCCTACGAGGTCCCGCTGCCGGCGCCGGGCGAGGCGAAGCGGGCGATCCTCGACAGCTACACGAAGGAACACTCCGCGGAGTATCAGGCGCAGGCCTGGATCGACCTCGCGCGGCGGCTGCACCGCGAGCGCCCCGAGCTCACGGACCCCGCGAACGTGGCATCGATCGTCCTGCACACGAGCCACCACACGCACGCGGTCATCGGCTCCGGGGCGAACGACCCGCAGAAGTACGATCCTGCGGCCTCACGGGAGACCCTCGACCACTCGATCCCGTACATCTTCGCGGTCGCGCTGCAGGACGGCGGCTGGCACCACGTCGACTCCTACACGCCGGAGCGCGCGGGCCGGGCGGACACCGTTGCGCTCTGGCACGCGATCACCACCGCCGAGGATCCCGAGTGGACGCGCAGGTACCACTCCGAGGACCCGGCGGAGAAGGCATTCGGCGGGCGAGCCGAGATCGAACTGCGCTCGGGGGAGCGGGTCGTCGCGGAGATCGCGGTAGCCGATGCGCACCCGCTCGGCGCGCGCCCCTTCGCCCGGGCCGACTACGTCGCGAAGTTCCGGCTCCTCGCCGAGCCCGTCCTCGCGCCGGCCGAGATCGAGCGCTTCCTCGCGCTCGTGCAGCGGCTGCCCGAGCTCACCGCCGCGGAGGTGCGCGAGCTCACCATCGTCGCCGCACCGGGGGTCATCGACCTCGCGGCCGCACCGAAGGGACTCTTCTAATGCTCTACGCGCAGACCACGCCGGCCGAGAAGCGGCGGCGGTTCCGGGAGCGGCTCGCGAGCGGCGAGCTGCTCCGTTTCCCCGGAGCGTTCAACCCGCTCTCCGCGCGGCTGATCGAGCGCAAGGGCTTCGACGGCGTCTACATCTCGGGCGCTGTGCTCTCCGCGGATCTCGGGCTGCCCGACATCGGGCTCACGACGCTCACCGAGGTCGCCGGCCGCGCGCAGCAGATCGCCCGGATGACGGAGCTGCCCGCGCTCGTCGACGCCGACACGGGCTTCGGCGAACCGATGAACGTCGCGCGCACGATCCAGACGCTCGAGGACGCCGGGCTTGCGGGTGCGCACATCGAGGATCAGGTCAACCCGAAGCGCTGCGGGCACCTCGACGGGAAGACCGTCGTCGATGAGGCGACCGCGCTCAAGCGGATCCGCGCGGCCGTCGACGCGCGGCGGGATCCGGATTTCCTCGTGATGGCCCGCACCGACATCCGCGCCACCGCTCCCGGCGCGGCCGGGCTCGCCGCCGCCGTCGACCGCGCCCGAGCGCTCGTCGAAGCGGGCGCCGACGCGATCTTCCCCGAGGCCATGCGCACGCTCGCCGAGTTTGAGGCGGTGCGCAGCGCGGTCGACGTGCCGATCCTCGCCAACATGACCGAGTTCGGCAAGAGCGAGCTGTTCAGCGTGCGCCAGCTCGCGGACGTGGGGGTGAACCTCGTGATCTGGCCGGTGTCGATGCTGCGGATCGCGATGGGGGCGACCGATCGCGCGCTCGACGCGCTGATCTCCGAGGGCCACCTCACGGGAAAACTCGACGAGATGCAGCACCGCGCCGAGCTCTACGAGCTCGTCGACTACGAGGCGTACACGCGCTTCGACACGAGCGTGTTCAACTTCGAGGTGGAGCGCTAACGCCCCTCGCCGACGGGCACCACCGACACTCTTCGCAAAGGAGCGATCATGTCTGACACGGAAATCAAGAAGGGCCTCGCCGGGGTCGTCGTCGATGAGACGGCGATCTCGAAGGTCTCGCCCGACACGAACAGCCTGCTCTACCGGGGGTATCCGGTGCAGGAGCTCGCCGCGACGCAGCCGTTCGAGGCCGTCGCGCATCTCCTCTGGCACGGCGAGCTGCCCGATGCGCGGGAGCTCGCCGCGTTCGAGGAGCGTGAGCGCGCCCTCCGCGCGCTCGACCCGCGGACGCTCGCGCTGCTCGAGACCATGCCGAACGACGCGCACCCCATGGACCTCGTGCGCACGGCGGTGAGCCAGCTCGGCGCCTGCGACGAGACGCTCCACCTGCCGGACGGGTGGACGGACCCTGCCCTGGGCCTCGTGCGCGCCGAGCGCCTGTTCGCCCAGCTCCCGGCCGTCGTCGCCGCGGTGCAGCGGCGGCGGCGCGGGCTCCCGCTGATCGCTCCGCGCGACGATCTCGACTACGCGAGCAACTTCCTCTGGATGTGCTTCGGAGAGCTGCCCTCGCCGGCCGCGGTCGACGTCTTCCGGATCTCCCTCGTGCTCTACGCGGAGCACTCCTTCAACGCCTCGACGTTCACCGCCCGAGTGATCGCGTCGACGACCTCGGACATGTACTCCGCCGTGGTGGGCGCGATCGGCGCGCTGAAGGGGCCGCTGCACGGCGGCGCGAACGAGGCCGTCATGCACGTCCTCGCGGAGATCGGCAGCGCGGACAACGTCGTGCCCTGGCTCGACGCGGCGCTCGCCGCGAAGCGCAAGATCATGGGCTTCGGGCATCGCGTGTACAAGCACGGCGACTCTCGGGTGCCGACGATGGACGCCGCGCTCCAGGTGCTCTTCGCGGAGTCCGGTCGCTCCGATCTCGCCGAGCTCACGGCGACCCTCGAGCGCGAGTTCGTCGCGCGCACCGGGATCTGCCCGAACCTCGACTACCCGTCGGGACCGGCCTACCACCTGCTCGGCTTCGACACGGAGATCTTCACGCCGTTGTTCGTCGCGTCTCGGGTCACGGGGTGGACCGCGCACATCATGGAGCAGGCGGCCGCGAACGCGCTGATCCGGCCCCTCTCCGCGTACTCCGGAGTGGGGGAGCGGCACGTGCCGTGAGCCGGTCCGCACGGCCGCGCTGCGCCCGGCTGTGCGGGGCTGCGCGGCGCGCACCGCGCGGAGCTTGTAGCGTGGGGACTCCACCCGGCGCGGGGTGACCGCGCACACGGTTCCGAGAGAAGGCGACACCATGACGCAGACAGCGATGCCCGAGAACGCAGACGACCGCACCGTGCTCACCGAGGTCCGGGGCCGGGTGGGCTGGATCACCCTGCACCGCCCGGCCGCGCTCAACGCGCTGAACGGTCGGCTCGTGGGCGAGCTCATCGCCGCCGCGCTCGAGTTCGACGCCTCGCCCGAGATCGGCTGCATCGTGATCACCGGCTCCGAGCGCGCATTTGCGGCCGGAGCGGACATCAAGGAGATGGCCGAGCTCGGCTTCTCCGACATGTTCCTGAACAGTGCGTTCCCGAGCTGGGAGGGCTTCGAGCGGATGCGCACCCCCGTCGTCGCCGCGGTCTCCGGCTTCGCGCTCGGCGGCGGCTGCGAGCTCGCCATGATGTGCGACATCATCCTCGCGGCGGAATCGGCCAAGTTCGGCCAGCCCGAGATCAACCTGGGCGTGCTCCCCGGCTTCGGGGGCTCGCAGCGCCTGCCGCGCGCGATCGGGAAGGCGAAGGCCGCGGAACTCGTGCTCACGGGCCGGATGATGGGGGCCGAGGAAGCCGAGCGCTCGGGACTCGTCTCGCGCGTGGTACCGACCGAGGAGCTGCTCGCCGAGACCGAGCAGCTCGCCGCGACGATCGCCAGCAAGTCGCTGCCCGCCCTGTACGCGGCGAAGAACGCGCTCCAGGCGGCGCAGGAGGTTCCGCTCTCGGAGGGGCTGCGACTCGAGCGGCTCGCGTTCGCCGCGGCCTTCGCGACGGCGGACCAGAAGGAGGGCATGCGCGCGTTCACGGAGAAGCGCGACGCGGAGTTCACCCACCGCTAACCGGGACACCGGCGCCGCCCGCCACGGCCGCCCTGTGGAACGGCGCCGCGTGCGCCGCCCGAAGTGCCAGAATAGGGGGAGCGCAATCGGAAGGAGCGTCGATGACGTACAGCGTGGCGGTAGCGGGGGCATCCGGGTATGCCGGGGGTGAGATCCTGCGACTGCTCGCCGGGCATCCCGAGTTCGAGGTGCGCACGGTCACCGGCCACTCCACCGCCGGGCAGCCGCTCATCGCGTCACAGCCGCACCTGCGCTCCCTCGCGCACCTCACGCTCCAGGCCACGACCCCCGAAGTGCTCGACGGCCACGACATCGTCTTCTTCGCGCTCCCGCACGGCGCGTCCGGTGCGCTCACGGCGCAGCTGCGCGACGTGCGCCTCGCCGTCGACTGCGGCGCGGACCACCGCCTCACGAGTGCGGAGGACTGGGCGGCGTTCTACGGCGGCGAGCACCACGAACCCTGGACGTACGGGGTCCCCGAGCTCCTCGTCGCGGGGCAGGGGAAGCAGCGGGCCGCGCTCGTCGGGGCGACGCGCATCGCCGCTCCCGGCTGCAACGCGTCCACCGTGGCGCTCTCGCTCGCGCCGGGCATCGCCGCCGGCGTGATCGAGGCAGCCGACATCGTCTCCGTCCTCGCGGTCGGCCCCTCCGGCGCGGGCAAGGCGGCGAAGACCCACCTGCTCGGCGCCGAGCTCATGGGCACGGCGAACCCCTACGCCGTGGGCGGCACGCATCGGCACATCCCGGAGATCCAGCAGGCGCTGCGCGGCGCGGGCGCGCGCACGGCGGTGAGCCTGAGCTTCACTCCCGTGCTCGTGCCGATGAGCCGGGGTATCCTCGCCACCTCGACCGCGCGGATCGCTCCCGGCGTCACGGCGGCTGAGGTCCGGAGCGCCTGGGAGGACGCCTACGCGGAGGAGACGTTCGTGCACCTGCTCCCCGAGGGGACGTTCCCCCGCACGGCCGACGCGCTCGGGGCGAACACCTGCCTCATGGGCCTCGCTATCGATGAGGCGGCGGGCCGCGTCGTCGTGGTCGCCGCGCTCGACAACCTCGCGAAGGGCACGGCGGGAGCCGCGATCCAGTCCGCCAACATCGCGCTCGGACTGCCCGAGGCGACCGGGCTGAGCGTCGACGGCGTCGCTCCCTGACCCCGGCGCGGAGCCGGGCGCGACCCGTCGCGCGCGCCGCGCCACCACCCGACTTGCACACCCCACGATCCGCCGCGTTCGCGGCACCAAGGAGACACCGTGACCGTCACCACCCCAGCTGGCTTCCGCTCCGCAGGCATTGCGGTCGGCCTGAAGAGCACGGGCAAGCCCGACCTCGCGCTCGTCGTGAACGACGGGCCGGCTCCCGCGAGCGCGGTCGTGTTCACGAGCAACCGCGCGCAGGCGAACCCGATCCTCTGGAGCCGCACGGTCGCGGAGAACGGCGCCGCGCGCGCCATCATCCTGAACTCGGGCGGCGCGAACTGCTTCACGGGCGACTTCGGGTACGACACCACCCGCCTCACGGCGGAGGCCGTTGCCGCGGCGCTCGGGGAGCCCGAGGCGGCCGATCGCGTGCTCGTCTGCTCCACGGGCCTCATCGGCACGGGCGATCAGGTCTTCCGCGACAAGATCGTCGGCAACGTGCCCGCGCTCGTCGCGCAGCTGAGCGCCGACGACACGACGGCGCCCGCCGCGATCCTCACGACCGACTCGGTGGAGAAGACGGCCGTGCACGAGGGCGCGGGCTGGTCGATCGGCGCCATGGCGAAGGGCGCGGGCATGCTCGCCCCCGGCCTCGCCACGATGCTCGTCGTGATCACGACTGATGCGGCGCTCGACGAGGCGGCGCTCGATCGGGCGCTGCGCGCCGCGACCGCGCCGAGCTTCGACCGACTCGACTCGGACGGCTGCATGTCGACCAACGACCAGGTCACGCTGCTCACGAGCGGCGCCTCCGGCGTCACGCCCGACGAGGCGGAGTTCACCGCGGCGCTCGTGGCCGTCTGCGACGATCTCGCCGCGCAGCTGCAGGCCGACGCGGAGGGGGCGAGCCACGACATCGACATCGAGGTGCGCGGCGCCGCGAGCGAGGCGGACGCCGTTGAGGTGGGCCGCTCCGTCGCCCGCAACAACCTCTTCAAGGCCGCGATCTTCGGCAACGACCCGAACTGGGGGCGCGTGCTCGCGGCGATCGGCACCACCGATGCCGTGTTCGACCCGTACCAGGTGGACGTCGCGTTCAACGGCGTGCGCCTCTGCCACGCGGGAGCACCGGACCGCCCCGTGACCGACTGCGACCTGACCCCGCGCCGCACGCACGTCGAGATCGACCTCTTCGCTGGCGCGTACTCCGCGACCATCCGCACGAACGATCTCACGCACGACTACGTGCACGAGAACAGCGCGTACTCGAGCTAGGGGCCCGCGATGACGACGACCGTGGGGCCCATGGCCCACACCGAGGCGGCTGAGAAGGCCCGCGTGCTCATCGAGTCGCTGCCGTGGCTCAAGAAGTTCCGCGACGCGATCATGGTGATCAAGTTCGGCGGAAACGCGATGATCGACGATGCGCTGCTCGCGGCCTTCGCCGAGGACGTGGTGTACCTCCGCCACACGGGCATCCGCCCCGTCGTGGTGCACGGCGGAGGGCCGCAGATCAACGCGATGCTCGCGCGCCTCGGCATCGAGAGCGAGTTCAAGGGCGGCTACCGCGTCACCACCCCCGAGACGATGGATGTGGTGCGGATGGTTCTCACGGGCAAGGTGAACCCCGAGCTCGTCGACGAGATCAACGCGCACGGGCCGCTCGCCGCGGGCACCACGGGGGAGGACGCCGGCCTGTTCGTCGGCCGCCGCCGGCCCCCGATCGAGGTGGACGGCGAGTTCGTCGACCTCGGGCTCGTCGGCGACGTGGTCGATGTGCGGGTCGAGCCCGTGCTCGCGCTGCTCGAGGCGGGGCTCATCCCCGTCGTCTCCTCCATCGCCCCCGACGCGGATCGCCCGGGCGACTCGCTCAACGTGAACGCCGACGCCGCGGCCGGCGCGCTCGCCGCAGCGCTGGGCGCGGAGAAGCTTGTCATCCTCACCGACGTCGCCGGGCTCTATGCGAACTGGCCCGACCGCGACTCGCTCGTGTCCTCCATCACCGCGGCCGAGCTCGAGGAGATGCTGCCCTCGCTCGAATCCGGCATGATCCCGAAGATGCGGGCCTGCCTCGACGCCGTGCGCGGCGGGGTCTCGAAAGCCGCGATCATCGACGGCCGCGAGCCGCACTCCGTGCTGCTCGAGATCTTCACCGAGCGGGGGATCGGTACTGAGGTGACCCCCGACGACGCGCCCGCGGAGTAGCCGTGCAGCGAGGAGCCCCGGTCCGACGCGGGCTCCTCGCCGAGGCCGCCCCGCTCCCGCGGTCGTGCCGCCCGCTCCTCGCGTTCGGCGCCGCCGTCGGCGCGGCGCTCGCCGCGGCGCGCGAGGAACCGCTCGGCGCCGTACTCGCGCTCGCCTCCTACGGCGCCTGGAGCGCGTGGCTCTGCGCGAGCGACGTGCGGGAGCGACGGCTCCCCAACGCCGTGCTGCTCGGCGCCCTCTGCACGTCGATCCTGCCCCTCGCGGCGCTCCGGGCGAGCACGGCGGGGGACCAGCGGGCGGGCCTCGCGCTCGGCGTCGCCGGCGCCGTCGCGCTCTGCGGCGGCGCCCTGTGGGCCATCGCTCCGGGCGGGCTCGGTGCCGGTGATGCGAAGCTCGCGCCGCTCGCCGCGGCCGGCGCGGTACTCGGGGGCGCCGAAGCCGCGCTGCTCCGCTTCGCGCTCGCCCTGTGCGCAGGACTCCTCATCGCGGGCGCGGCGACCCGGCTGCGGGGGCGCGCGACATTCGCGCTCGGCCCCGTGCTCCTCGCGGCGAGCTGGACCGCGCTGCTGCCCGCGGGCTGAGGCAGCGGCGGCGCGAGGCCGCGACGGCGTGCGGCCGCGACGGGCCGAGACGCGGCGGACGCGCCGGTGTCGACCGCGGCGGACGCGCCCGCGGTGCGCGGGCAGGAGCATCCCATCGGGCAGCGGTAGACTGGAGCCGTTCTTCGGAGTGCCTAGTGAAAGGGGGCGACGTGACCTACGTCATCGCTCTGCCGTGCGTCGATGTCAAGGATCGCGCCTGCGTGGACGAGTGTCCCGTCGACTGCATCTACGAGGGCGAGCGCATGCTCTACATCCACCCGGATGAGTGCGTCGACTGCGGCGCGTGCGAGCCCGTGTGCCCCGTCGAGGCCATCTACTACGAGGACGACCTCCCGAGCGAGTGGTCCGACTACTACAAGGCGAACGTCGAGTTCTTCGACGAGATCGGCTCGCCCGGCGGCGCCGCCAAGGTCGGCGTCTACGACTTCGATCACCCGATCATCGCGGCGCTCCCGCCGCAGGGCGAGTAGCCCGCATGCGGGGCCCGCTGCCCGACTATCCCTGGGACGCGATGGCGCCCTACGCCGCGGAGGCCGCGCGTCACCCCGAGGGCGCGCTGAACCTCTCCGTCGGCTCGCCCGTCGACCCGAGCCCGGCCGGCGTCCGCGACGCGCTCGCGAGCGCGACCGACGCGCACGCCTACCCCGCGACGGCCGGCACGCCCCGCCTGCGCGAGGCGATCGCCGAGTGGTACGCGCGCCGGCGCGGCGTCCGCGTCGCGCCCGAGGCCGTGCTGCCCACGGTCGGCTCGAAGGAGCTCGTCGCGCTCTTGCCGTTCCTGCTCGGCATCGGCGCGGGCGAGGCGGTCGTCTTCCCGCGCATCGCCTACCCGAGCTACGCGATGGGCGCAGCCCTCGTCGGCGCCGACGCGATCGCCGCTGACGACCCCGCCGACTGGCCCGAGCACACGCGCCTCGTGTGGGTGAACTCGCCGTCGAACCCCGACGGCCGCGTGCTCGACGCGGCGCGCCTTCGCGCAGCGGTCGAGCGGGCCCGCGAGCTCGGCGCCGTGATCGCGGGCGACGAGTGCTACGCCGAGTTCGGCTGGGACGCGCCCTGGGACGCCGAGCGGATCCCCTCGGTGCTCGACCCCGAGGTGGTCGGCGACGACCATCGCGACGTGCTCAGCGTGTACTCGCTGAGCAAGCAGTCGAACCTCGCCGGGTACCGCGCGGCATTCCTCGCGGGCGATCCCGCGCTCGTGGAGCGCCTCCTCACGGTGCGCAAGCACGCCGGGCTCATGCTCCCGGCCCCCGTGCAGGCCGCCATGATCGCGGCGCTCGCCGATGAGACGCACGTCGATGCCCAGCGCGAACGCTACCGCGCCCGCCGTGAGGTGCTGCGCCCCGCGCTCGAGTCCGCGGGCTTCCGCGTCGAGGGGAGCGAGGCCGGGCTGTACCTCTGGGCCACGCGCGGCGCCGATGCGTGGGAGAGCGTCGCCGAGTTCGCGAAGCTCGGCATCGTGGTGGGACCGGGCCACTTCTACGGCGACCACTCGCCGCAGCATGTGCGGTTGGCCCTCACCGCGAGCGACGCCGATATCGCGGCGGCGGCGGGCCGGATCCGCGGCGCCTGAGCCGCGGGGTCCGACGAATCGACTTTTTGTTCGACGTCAAGATACTCTGAGGGGGTGCGCACGATCTTCGTCGCGCCACAGGGCTCCCGTTGGAGCCGATAAGGTGTAGGAATGGCGGCGTCGCACCCGACGCCTCGTCACACATGAGACCCCACGAGGAGACGACGTGACTGAATCGACTCAGGGCCAGGGCTCGGCCTCAGCGAAACTGACGTTCCCGGGCGGATCGGCAGAGCTGCCCATCCGTGACGCGGTCAACGGCCACCCCGCCATCGATGTGAGCACGCTCACCCGTCAGAGCGGCTACACCGCGCTCGACTACGGATTCGTGAACACCGCGTCGACCAAGTCGGCGATCACCTACATCGACGGCGATGAGGGGATCCTGCGCTACCGCGGCTACCCGATCGAGGAGCTCGCCCGCCACTCGACGTTCCTCGAGGTGGCGTACCTCCTGATCTACGGCGAGCTGCCCGCCGCCGACGAGCTCGCCGCGTTCGACGCCGAGATCCGCCGGCACACGCTGCTCCACGAGGACATGCGCTACTACTTCGAGGGCGTGCCCCACACGGCGCACCCGATGGCGGTGCTCTCGGGCGGCCTCCAGACGATGTCGACCTACTACGAGAACTCGCTCGACACGACCGTGCCCGAGTTCGTCGAGGTGAACACGATCCGCCTCCTCGCGAAGCTCCCCGTGCTCGCGGCGTACGCGCACAAGAAGTCGATCGGCCAGGCGTTCCTGTACCCGGACAACAACCTGAGCTTCGTCGAGAACTTCCTCCGCCTGAACTTCGGCAACAAGGCCGAGAAGTACGTGATGAACCCCGTGCTCGTCGACGCACTCGACAAGCTCCTCATCCTCCACGCGGACCACGAGCAGAATGCCTCGACCTCGACCGTGCGCCTCGTCGGCTCGACCGGCGCCAACATGTTCTCCTCGATCTCGGCGGGCATCAACGCCCTCTCCGGCCCGCTGCACGGCGGCGCGAACGAGGCCGTGCTCGACATGCTCGCCCAGATCCGCGACTCCGGCCAGAGCGTCGAGACCTTCGTCGAGAAGGTCAAGCGCAAGGAGGACGGCGTGAAGCTCATGGGCTTCGGGCACCGCGTCTACAAGAACTACGATCCGCGCGCCCGCATCGTCCGCGAGAGCGCCGGCAAGGTGCTCGAGGAGCTCGGCGTCAACGATCCGCTGCTCGGCCTCGCGCAGGAGCTCGAGCAGATCGCGCTCGAGGACGACTACTTCAAGGAGCGCAAGCTCTACCCGAATGTGGACTTCTACACGGGCGTCATCTACAAGGCCATGGGCTTCCCGACCCGCATGTTCACGGTGCTGTTCGCGATCGGCCGGCTCCCCGGCTGGATCGCGCAGTGGCGCGAGGCGCGCGAGGATCCCCAGACGAAGATCGGGCGCCCGCAGCAGCTGTACATCGGCTCGCCCGAGCGTCACCTGAACCGCTGATTCCGCCCGTCCGGGGGAGGACTCCCGGGCGGTGCGATCGGTAGGGTGGTGGTATGGACACTGCCACCCTCCCGCCCGCGCTCGAGATCCGCGGGCTCGCCAAGCGCTTTGGCGAGAAGATCGCCGTCAACGGCATCTCGCTCACCATCCCGACCGGTTCCTGCTACGGGCTCGTCGGTCCGAACGGTGCAGGCAAGACCACCACCCTGTCGATGGCCACGGGGCTCCTGCGCCCCGAGTTCGGGCAGGCGCTCATCCACGGCATCGACGTCTGGGCGCAGCCGACGGAGGCGAAGCAGCTCGTCGGCGTGCTCGCCGACGGGGTGAAGCTCTTCGATCGCCTGACCGGTGAGCAGCTCATCACCTACAACGGCCTGCTCTCGGGGCTCGACGCGGAGACGGTCGCGCGGCGCTGCGCCGACCTGCTCACGATGCTCGATCTCACCGACGCGGGCAACACGCTCGTCGTCGACTACTCGGCGGGCATGACGAAGAAGATCGCGCTCGCCTGCGCGCTCGTCCACGCCCCGCGGCTCCTGGTGCTCGACGAGCCGTTCGAGTCGGTGGATCCCGTCTCGGCCGCCAACATCCGCGACATCCTGCAGGGCTTCGTGCGGGGCGGCGGCACGGTGATCGTGTCGAGCCACTCGATGGACCTCGTGCAGCGGATGTGCGATCACGTCGCCGTCATTGCCGCGGGCCGCGTGCTGGCCGCCGGCACGGTCGACGAGGTTCGCGGCAGCTCCACGCTCGAGGATCGTTTCGTCGAACTCGTCGGCGGCCGCCAGCACCTGGAGGGCCCGTCGTGGCTGAACCAGGCCTGACCCCGGGGGAGCGGCTCCCCGAGCTCATCGGCACGGCCCAGCCCCGCACGGGCGCGCTCGCCCGCATCCGCGTACTCGTGCGGCTCCGCTTCCGCGTCCTCTGGAACACCCTCGGCCGGCACCCGTGGCAGCTCGTCGGCGCGATCATCGGCGTGCTGTACGGCCTCGGCGTGCTCGGCATGGTGGTGGTCGGCCTCGTCGCGGCGTCGGGCCTCGACCCGGTCCTCGCGCGCACCGGGCTGCTCTTCGGCGGCTCCGCCCTCATCATCGGTTGGATGCTCGGCCCCATCGTCTCCTCGGGCATGGACCGCACGCTCGATCCCGCGCGCCTCGTCATGTTCCCCATGAGCACGAGTACCCAGCTGCTCGGCATCGCCGCGGCGAGCCTGCTGGGCGTGCCCGGGATCGTCACGCTGCTCGTGTCGGCCGCGACGGCGGCGACCTGGTTCCGCACGCCGCTCGCCGTGATCGCGGCGATCCTGCTTGCCCCCGTCGCCGCGGTGACCTGCGTGCTCGCCTGCCAGCTCATGGTCACGGCGCTCTCGCGGGCGACCGCGAGCCGGCGCTTCCGCGAGATCATCGGCGGCATCGTGATCGTACTGCTGATGCTCATGGGCCCGCTCATCGCGGGGGTCGGATCGGGCGCGACCGTGCTCGCCGACCGGCTCCCCGCGATCGCCGAGGGCCTCTCCTGGACCCCGCTCGGCGCGGTCTGGGCGGTTCCCGCGGAGCTCGCGACGGGGGCGTGGGGCGCCGCCCTCCTCAAGCTGCTGATCGCGCTCGCGACGCCCGTCGCGCTGTTCCTCGCGTGGCGGCCGCTCTACCTCTCGAACCTCGGCGCCATGTCCCAGGGCTCGCGGGCAACGGCGAAGCGCGGCGCCGGCTGGTTCGCGCGCTTCCCGGACACGCCGCGCGGCGCGATCGCGGCGCGGGCCTTCACCTACTGGCTGCGCGATCCGCGCTACCTGCAGAGCCTCCTCGTGGTGCTCGTGCTGCCCGTCGCGTTCGGCTTCGCCGCGAGCGGCGCGAACGCGCCGATCATGCTCACGGCGTCGACCGTGCTCATCGGCGTGATGCTCTCGCTGAGCACGTTCACCGACATCTCCTACGACGGGACCGCGTTCAGCACCCACCTGCTCCGCGGTGTGCGCGGCATCGACGACCGCTGGGGCCGGGTGTGGGCGAACGCGATCGTCGCGATCCCCTCGGTGCTGCTCGTCGCCGTCGTGACGACGGCCATCGTCGACCGCTTCGACCAGCTCCCCACGCTGCTCGGGCTCACCGCGGCCGTCACGCTCGGCGGCTTCGGCGTGGCGAGCGTGTGCTCGGCGCTCTTCGTGATGCCCGTGCCGCAGTCGGGGGAGAACCCGTTCGTCTCGAAGCCGGGAGCGGGCATGCTCAGCCTGATCGGCATGGCCGGCTCCTACGGCTCCCTCGCCGTCATCTCGCTCCCGACGAGCGGGCTCGCGATCGCCGCGGGGATCACGGGGCAGCCGCTCTTCATCTGGCTCACCCTCGCGGTCGGCCTTGTGAGCGGCGGGCTCGTGTGCTGGTTCGGGGTGCGCTGGGGCGCCGCGATCTTCGATCGGAAGGCGCCGGAGCTGCTCGCCCGGGTGGTCGCCCAGGGCTAGGGCGCACACGGAAACGGCTGCGGGCCCGGC
>NZ_AYMV01000012.1 GCF_000633415.1 Leucobacter sp. PH1c
GCGCGCTCGGCGCCGCCCTCGTGATCCTCGTGCTCACCGCGGTTGCGGGACTTCTCGTGGTCCCGCGCTTGCTCGGCGGCGACTCGCTCACCGTCCTCTCCGGCTCGATGGAGCCCACGTTCTCTCCCGGCGACGTGGTCGTCGTGCGTGGGATCGACGAGGCGGATGTGTGCGAGGACGTGGGCGTCGGCACCATCATCAGCTTCTTCCCCGAACCGAACGATCCGACGCTCATCACGCACCGCGTGGTCGGCAAGACGGTCGGCACCTTCGAGGACGGCACCCGCTGCCGCCTCATCACCCAGGGCGACGCGAACTCCTCGGTCGACGAGCCCGTCTCCCCCGCGCAGGTGCGGGGCGTCTTCCTCTACGGCGTGCCCGGGCTCGGCTGGGTGCGCCAGTGGGCCGGTGAGCACCCCGGGATCCTCATCGGCGGCGTCGCGGCCGTGCTCATCGGCGCGGGCATCTGGAGCAGCCTCCGGGCGCCGCGTCGCACGGTCGTCACGATTCCGCGCACGGACACAGGCCCGGGAAGCACCGCGGCCACGGGGAGTATCGCGGCCCCGGGAGCGGAGCCGGATCCCGGCGTCGCCCCGCCGTCCGCGTCGCAGCCCGCCGCCATGTCGCCGTCCGCGCTGCCCGCGGCCACGGATCCCGCGTCCGCGCTCGAACGGGCACAGGATCGCGAACTGCGCGAGCGCGAACTCGCGCTGCGCGAGCGGGAACTCGAACTCCGGGAGCGCGAGTTCGCGCTTGCGCAGGAGCGCCGCGAGAGCGCCCCGGACGCCACAACAACTCAGCGAAGTGAGGCCTGACCATGGGATCCACCACGCACGTCGCCCCCGGGGCTCGGGTGCTCTCCGTCGACACGGACGGCGGCCTCTCGACCCCCGGCCGGATCATCGCGGGCTTCCTCACCGTGCTCCTGCTGCTCGGCCTCGGCGTGGGCCTCGCCCTCGCCGACGCGCTCCCCACGCTCGGTGCGCGGAGCTCCGACGGAAGTGCCCCCGCCTCGGCCGAGGCCGCCCGCACGGGCGCCGGGAGCACCGCCGCGTCGGACACTCACCCCGCGAGCGTCATCGTCGCCGAGTGGGATGGCCCCGCCGTGCACCTCGACTGGCGCGGCGCCGAGTACGCGCGCGCCGAGACCACCTTCATCGGCGACCGCACGGCCGTGCCCGGGGACCGGGTGGAGCGCACCCTGAACATCGTGAACGCCGGCCCGGGCGCGGGCGTGGCCGCGGTGACGCTCGACCTCGCCGAGGTCATCCCCGAGGGCGCCGCGAACCCGCGTCTCGCCGACGACGTGACGCTCTTCTGGGACATCGGCGGCGTGACGGGCAGCGACACCTTCGCGGCCCTCAACACGAGCGACCGCGTGAGCGTGGCCGAGCTCGCCGTGCCAGCGGGGGAAACCGTGGCCGTGTCGGTCGGGTTCGCGATGGACGCGGCGGTCGAGGGATCGCGCGCGGAGGGCGCCGACTCGACGGTGCTGAGCTTCGACGTGGGCGTCAACCTGACGGGCGAGACGAGCCCGCCCGAGCCGCCGACGCTCGCCATCACGGGCGCCACGGGCGTCATCGCCCTCGTCTGCATCGCGGGTGGGCTGATCCTGCTCGGCGTGCTGATCCTGCTCGTGCGCCGCCGGCGGCGCCGCGAGGAAGTCGCCGTGCTCGAGGGGGACGCGGGCGGCGCATGATCCGCGGGTGACGCTCAGTTCCGGGCCGTAGGCTCGGCTCATGACCGACCCGTACGCCGACGACGCGGAGCGCGCGCAGCGCCTCAGCCGCGGTTTCGGCAGGTTCATGCATCGGTGGCGGGAGCGGATCCGTCGCAGGCCGTGGCTGAACATCGTCTATCGCGTGCTCATCACCCTGCTCGGGATCGGCGTCGTCGTGATCGGGCTCATCCTCGTGCCGCTGCCCGGGCCGGGCTGGCTCATCGTGTTCCTCGGTCTCACGCTGCTCGGCACCGAGTACTCGTGGGCGCGGCGGGTGCTCGGCTGGCTGCGGCGCGTGCTCGCGCGCTTCTGGGAGCGCTGGAACGCGTGGCGCGCGCAGCGCCGAGCGCGCCGCGAGGCTCGTCAATCCGGCGGCGCGACGGGCGCCGCGGGCGCCGCGGGCGCCGCGGACCCCTCGACGTCCTGATCGACGTCCCTGAGCCCCGGAAACGACGCAGGGCCCGAGCCGAAGCCCGAGCCCTGCATCACGCGTGCGCGACTACTTGATGAACGGAACGTTCAGGATGAAGCCGGGCTGCTGGCCGCGACGGAAGTTCTCCGGCGCCTTCGCTGCCGCGATGATGTGGAAGATGAACAGCACGAACGAGCCGATCGCGAGGATCACCGCGAGGAGGCCGCCGATCACGGGCAGCGCACCGAGGATCCAGGTTGCGATGCCCACGCCGACGCGGAGCAGCGAGAAGTTGAGGTTCTCGCGGTGGAAGACGAACGACTGTGGGTTGCCCTTCTCCTTCTCGACGAAGAAGAAGATGAGCGCAGGGATCCAGCTGAAGAACACCGAGAGCCAGTAGTTGAGCGTGATGTTGCTCACCGGGTCGACGCCGGGCTGCTGGTAGCCCTGCGGGGCCTGCGGCGTGCCGCCGGGCGGGGGCGCCTGGTACTGACCGCCCGCAGGGGGAGCCGGGTACTGCGGGGCCGCGTACTGGGGCGCCTGGTACTGCGGCGCCGCCGGCTGCTGGGGAGCCGCGGGCTGCTGCGGAGCCTGGTACTGCGGGGCTGCGGGAGCCGCGGGCGCTGCCGGGGCCGCGGGGGTCTCGGGCTGCGGTGCGGCCGCGGGCGTCGCCGGTGCGGCGGGCTCCTGCGGGGCCGCAGGCTGCTGCGGGACCTCGGGCGCCGCGGCCGCGGGCGTCTGCTCGGCGGGGGTGCCGGCGTCCGGCTGGCCGTTCTGTCCCTCGGGGGGCAGCGTGCTCATGTCGATCTCCTCTGGTGCATACGAACTGGGTACGAGAGTACCGCAGGCCGGGAACGCAGGGTAGCTTCTCGGCCGAGATTCCGCGGAATGGGACGCCTCGGGGCGGGCTAGGCGACCCTCGGATCGAGTTAGAAGACGTCCGGGCTGGGGGCCGCCGTGTGCAGGATCGAGACGTCGGCGTGACGGTCGAAGCGGTAGCCGGTGCCGCGCACGGTGCGCACGATGTCCTGGTACTGCGCGAGCTTCACGCGCAGGCGGCGGATGTGCACGTCGATGGTGCGCTCGCTCGGGGTGTCCTCGTCCGACGCGTCCTGCCACAGCGAGGAGATGAGCTCCTCGCGGCTGACCGTGCGCCCCTCGCGGAGCACGAGGTACTGGAGCAGCTCGAACTCGCGGAAGGTGAGCGCGGCGGGCACATTGTCGAGCAGGACGCGCTTGCGCGAGAGGTCGAGCGTCACGCCGCTCGCGGCGCGATCCTGCTCGGCGGCCTCGTGCTGCTTCTGGCGGGCGTGCGCCGCCGGATCGCCGAGGGCGAGGCGCACGACGTCCACGTCGCGACCGCCGGTGTGCTCGGGGGCGAGAGCGACGGCCGCGTAGGTCTCCGCCGCGGGGGCGAGCTGCGCGACGAGGCGCTTGATCTGGGTGACGATCTCGCCAAGGCGGGGATCGCCGTCCGCGATCTTGTCGTCGGCGAGGCCGACGTAGAGCGCGAAGCCGCGCACCTCGGTGCCCTCGGGCACGTTGCGATCGGGGGTGGCCTGTGCGGGGATGACCGCGGTCAGGTCGGGGCGGGCGCTGCGGAGGGTCTGGGTGGTGCTCATGATGATGAAAGTCCTTGTGTGCTGTCGTCCCGGTGCGCGGAACGGGTCGTCGCGCCGATGCGGCGACGGTGAGTGCGGGCGAGCGGGCCGAGTGGCTCAGTGCTCAGAGGTGCGGGTGCCCCGGGACGGGGATCCGCCGGTGAAGACGCGTTTCAGATGCGGTTCACATGCACATTCGACAGCGCATGACACCCCGACCGGCCATCATCATGCCGGTCTGCCCAATGTTCACCTCGAAGGCGGACTGGGGACGAATGGTGTCATACATAACCGACAGTTAAGCAAAGCATTGCGCCGGGTGTCAACCCGTGACGAAAAATGACGCCCCGTGACGTTCCGGCGGGGCCGGTCGTCACGGGGCGTCAGCGCGTGGTGGAGCTACGGTTACGCGGTGCCGTAGAGGCGGTCGCCCGCGTCGCCGAGCCCGGGCACGATGTAGGCGTGCTCGTCGAGGCCCTCGTCGAGCGCGCCCAGGACGAGCGTCACCTTCCGGTCGCCCGCGGCCTCGCGGATCGCCTCGACGCCTTCGGGGGTGCCGAGCACGCAGATCGCGGTGACGTCGTCCGCGCCGCGGTCGAACAGGAACTTGATCGCGCCGGCGAGCGAGCCGCCCGTCGCGAGCATCGGATCCAGCACGAAGCACTGCCGGCCGGCGAGCGACTCGGGGAGGCGCTCCGCGTACGTGGTGGGCAGCAGCGTCTCCTCGTCGCGCACCATGCCGAGGAAGCCGACCTCGGCGGTGGGAACGAGCTTCACCATGCCCTCGAGCATGCCGAGGCCCGCGCGCAGGATCGGCACGATGAGCGGCAGCGGCTCGCTCAGGCGCACGCCCGTCGTGGGCGACACGGGGGTCTGGATCTCGTGGGGCTCGACGCGCACCTCGCGCGTCGCCTCGTAGGCGAGGAGCGTCATGAGCTCCTCGATGAGGAGGCGGAAGGTGGGCTGCGGCGTTTTCGCGTCGCGGAGCACCGTCAGCTTGTGGGTGATCAGGGGATGGTCCGCAACGAAAACTCGCATGCGCCTATTCTATTGCCGTGGCCACCATCCCTCCATCACCCGCGGAGCTCCGCGCGATGGATCGTGCCCTCGAAGAGGCCCGGGCGGCCGCCGCGGCGGGGGAGATCCCCGTCGGCGCGCTCGTGCTCGGGCCGGACGGCGCCGTGCTCGGCACGGGCCGCAACACGCGCGAGGCGGATCCGGATCCGACGGGCCACGCCGAGATCGTGGCGATCCGCGCCGCCGCGCGCGCCCTCGGCGACCGCGTGCTCGACGGCTGCACGCTCGTCGTGACGCTCGAGCCGTGCGCCATGTGCGCGGGCGTCATCCTCGCCGCGCGCCTGCCGCGCGTCGTGTTCGGCGCGTGGGACGAGAAGGCCGGCGCGGCGGGGAGCCAGTACGACCTCCTGCGCGACGGCCGGCTCCCGCACCCCGTGCCCGAGGTGGTCGCCGGGGTCCGGGAGGACGCGGCAGCCGAACTGCTCCGCGACTTCTTCGCCGCGCGCCGCTGAGCTCGTCGCGCGGGGTTACGCGCGCCGCTGAGCTCGCCGCACGCGCCGCTGGGCTCGCCGCGCGCCGCGCTAGGCGCGCGGGGCGACCGTCACCGGCTCCGGGGCGAACGCAACCTCCACCGGATCGCCCGCACGGAAGTCCGCATCGGCGCTGTGCTGCGAGGCGGCCGTCGTCCCGTCGGCGAACTGCACCACTGTGCGGCGGATCGCCCCGAGGAAGCCGCTCGAAACGACGGTCGCCGCGCGCGCCGGCACCTCCGCGGAACCGAGCGCGCCGGGCGCGGGCGTGAGCCGCACGTGCTCGGGCCGCACGTAGGCCGTCACGCGGGCGCCAGCGACGCCCGTCGAGCCCGCGGGCTCCGCGACGAGCGGCAGCGCGGCGCCGCGCACGTGCACGCGATCGCCCACGAGTTCGCCGTCGAGGCGGTTCGACAGCCCGACGAAGTCGGCGACGAAGGCCGAGGCCGGCCGGCGGTACAGTTCCTCGGGGCTGCCGAGCTGCGCGATCCGGCCCGCCTCCATCACGGCCACGCGGTCGGAGATGGCGAGCGCCTCCTCCTGGTCGTGGGTGACGAACACGGTCGTCATGCCGAGCTCGGTCTGGATCGCCCGGATCTCGTCGCGCAGGCGCACGCGCACCTTCGCGTCGAGCGCCGAGAGCGGCTCGTCGAGCAGCAGGGCCCGCGGGCGCGTCACGAGGGCGCGGGCGAGGGCCACCCGCTGCTGCTGGCCGCCCGACAGCTCGTGTGGGAACCGCTCCGCGAGTGCGGCGAGCCCCACCACCTCGAGCATCTCGCCCACGCGCGTGCGGCGCTCCGGCCGCGCCACGCGGCGCATGTCGAGGCCGAACTGCACATTCTGCGCGACCGTGAGGTGGGGGAAGAGCGAGTACTGCTGGAACACCATGCCGATGTCGCGGCGGTTCACCGGCACATCCGTGACCTCCTCCGCGCCGATCGAGACGCGGCCCGACGTGACCGTCTCGAGCCCCGCGATGCAGCGCAGCGCCGTCGTCTTGCCGCAGCCCGAGGGGCCGAGGAGGCACACGAGCTCGCCCGCCTCGAGCGCGAGGTCCACGCCGTGCAGCACGGTCGTGCTGCCGTAGGTCTTCGTGACGCCGTCGAGCCGCACGGCCTCGCCGGTGGTGCGGGTGCGGGGCTTAGTGGGCATGCGAGCTCTCCTCGGCGGATCGGGGGATGGACTGGGCTGGTGGGGTGGGCGCCGATCCGGCTGCCCGGCCACCGCGGGGCCGGGCGCCGCGGCCACGACGGGCGCGTGGCGGGCCGCCCGTGGTGCTCACCGCGAGGAGTACGAGGAAGACGAGCACGAGTGAGAGCAGCGAGACGGCGACCGCGACGAACGGATCCGACTTTGACACCTGCAGCAGCGCCGTCTGCAGCGTGATGCGGTTGAGGAGCGAGGACACCGTGAACTCGCCGAGCACGATCGCGGTCGTGAGCAGCGACGCCGCGAGGAGACCCCGCCTGGTCCCCGGCGCGATCACCCGCAGCAGCACCGTGCCCCACCCGGCGCCCAGGGAACGGGCGGCCTCGGCGCGCACCCGCGCGTCCATACTCGTGAGGTCGGCCGCGATCGCCCGGTACGCGAATGGCAGCACGAGCACGCCGTAGGCGAGGCTCAGCGTCCACACACCGGATCCGAATGCCTGCCCGAGCACCCGGTAGATCGGCGCGAAGCCGACGACGAGCACGATCGCGGGGATCGCGATGGGCAGGATCGTGAGCAGGTCGAGCGCCCGCTGCAGCCGCGGGAAGCGCAGGTGCACGAGCACGATCGTGGGGAAGAACAGCAGCAGCACGAGCGCGAGGGTGAGCCCGGCGAGCAGCAGGGAGTTGCCGAGACCCTCGAAGAGCACCCGGTAGACCCGCGCCTTCGCGGGATCGAACAGCGAGACCCAGTGCTCGGGCCCGTAGCCGCCCGTGGTGCGGCGGAGCGTGAACTCGAGCATCGCGACGAGCGGCACCAGGAAGAGCGCGCCGATCAGCGCGATCACGGTGCGGGCGAGCGCGCGGCCGGGGCGGCCCGGGATCCGCGCCGTCATCGCTGCCACCGCGCGGCGCGGGCCATCAGGCGGCCGTAGCCGAGCATCACGACGACCATGACGAGGATCATGCCAAGCGCGAGCACACCGGCCGTGGCCTGCTGGCTGGCGCCCGTCTCCCCGATCAGCGCGGCGCGAATCTGCAGCGGCACGATCTGCGAGCCCTGGCTGATGAGCGCCGCCGCGGTCGCGTACGACGAGAACGCGTTCGCGAACAGGAGGAGCAGCGAGCCGAGGAACGCGGGCGCGAGCACCGGGATCCCGACACGGCGCCAGTAGGCCGTGCTGCCGCCGCCGAGCGTCGCGACGGCCTCAGACCAGTCGAGGCGCAGCGCGAGCACGGCCGGAAGGAAGGTGATCACCATGAGCGGCACCTGGAAGTACAGGTAGGGGAGGAACAGGCCGGGCAGTTCGTAGAGCCACACGCCGGAGGCGAAGATGTCGATCCCGAACTGCTCGCGCAGGGTGACGGTGACGAGCCCCTGGATCCCGACCGTCGCGATGAACGCGAACGCGAGCATGACGCCGCCGAACTGGGCGAGCACGGAGCTCGCCGCGTCGACCACGCGGCGGAGCGGGCCGCGCTCGGGGAGCGCGGCGAGCGCCCAGCACAGGATCGCGCCGACGAGACCGCCGACGACCGCGGTGATCGCGCTCACCCACAGGCTCGCGCCGAACGCGGAGAGGGTCGCGGCCTCGCCGAGCACGGAGAGGCCCGCGAGCGAGAAGCCGTCGGGGCCGAAGAAGCCGCTGCCGATGGCGAGCAGCGCGGGCACCGCGAGGAACAGGAGGACGTAGGCGACGAACGGCGTGAGGCCGAGCGTCGGGAGTGTGCGTCGCATGAGGATCACGGAGGCCCGGGGCGCCGCGTCGCAGCGCCCCGGGCCGAGTCCGATTAGCTGACCGTCTTCGCCCAGCGCTCGGTGAGGAGCGCGTTCGCGGCGTCCGTCTGCTTCTGCGTCGGGGAGACCCAGTTCGCGGAATCCGTGTCGAAGGTCGCGGCGTCGATCTGCTTCTGGTCGGCGGTGCCGGCCTCGCTGAGCGCGTCGACGCGGACCGGAACGGCGTTCCCGCCGAGGAACAGCGCCTGGCCCTCATCCGAGAAGATCCACTCCTGCCAGAGGCGCGCGGCGGCCGGGTTCGGGGCGTCCTTGTTGATCGCCTCGTTGTAGAACGACACGTAGGTGGGGCCGTCGAGCACGGTGGTCTTCCAGCTCGGCTTGTCGGCCGCGGCCGCCACGTTGTTGAACGACCAGTCGAAGACGACGGGGGTCTCGCCCGAGGCGATCGTCGCGGGCGTGGGATCGAGCGTGAGGAAGTTGCCCGCCTGGCGCAGCTCGCCCATGAAGTCGATGCCGGGGCCGAAGTCGTCGACGCCGCCGCCGTTGAGCGCGGAGATCGAGCCGACGGCCGCGAACGCGGCGCCCGCCTGCGTGGGATCGCCGTTCAGCGCGACCGCGCCCGAGTACTCGGAGCCGAGCAGATCGGACAGCGCCTTCGGCTCGGAGAACTTGTCCGAGTCGTAGCCGACCGACATGACGCCCGAGTAGTTGTTCACCCAGAGGCCCTCGGGGTCCTTGTTGTCCTCGGGGATCGAGTCCCACGTCTCGACCTTGTAGGGCGCGAAGTGCTGCGTGCTCGTCTGCGCGACGGCCGCGCCGAGGTCGAACACGTCGGGCGCGGTGTCCTGACCCTTGAGGTTCTGCGCGGCCTGGATCTCCTCGGCGCTCGACGCGTCGGGCGAGGCCGAATTCACGGTAATGCCGTACTTGTCCTCGAAGCCGGCGATGATCTCGCCGTAGTTCGCCCAGGTCTCGGGCAGCGCGATGACGTTGAGCTGGCCCTCCTCCTGTGCCGCGGCGATGAGCCCGTCGAGGCCGCCGAAGTCTGCGGCGCTGGTTGCGGTTGCGGCGTCGACGGTCGTGCCGCCCGTGTCGCCGCCGGCCTCGGGGGCGCCGGCAGAGGAGCAGGCGGCGAGGCTGCCGACGAGGAGGGTCGCGGTGACGAGCGTCGCCGAGCGCAGGAGTGCGCGAGAGGTCACGAGGGTTCCTTCCGGAGGTGGGAGCGGATCGCCAGGTGAGGCGTGCGGGCGCCGCAGGGGTGCCCGTCGATCCGATCCCACGCTAAGGAAGCACGGTTTCCCGGGTGCAGCGCGCGGGTAGCCGGTGAGTGAACGGTGGGAGGCTCGGCGGTGGCGAGCTTCTCCCCGCCGTCCTCGGTTCCGGCCGGTTGCCCTCCCCTTTCTTCTCGGAGAAATCCAATATCTCGGAGTTATTGCGGGGAGAGCGTCCGAGATTCCGGATTTCTCCGAGGAAACGTGCGTGGTTCTCGGGGACACGGTGCTTCGTGGACCCGCGCAGCTCCCGCAGTTTCCGCAGCTTCCGCAGTTTCCGCAGCTCCCGCAGTTTCCGCAGCTCCCGCAGTTTCCGCAGTTTCCGCAGCTCCCGCAGTTTCCGCAGGAGAAATCTGCTTTCTCGGAGGGAGTCCCCTCGAATGCTCCGAGATATCGGATTTCTCCTGCGGAAACTGAGGAAACAGGGGGGCGAGGAAACTTGGCGAGCCGCGGGGTGCAGCAGCGCGCAGCAGGCGGTCGCAGAAGCACGCGGGTGCCGCGGGGTGCAGCAGCCCGCAGCCCGCAGCCCGCAGCGCCGCAGCGGCGCGCTAGTCGCTCGAGAGCATCACGATCGAGCTGGTCGTGGGCTGGGCCACCGACGGGTCCAGGTACACATCCGGCTCGAGGTAGATGATCCGCGCAGCGGGGACGGCCTCGCGCACCCGCCGCTCGGCGAGGTTGATGATCATCGACACCTCGTTCATGGTGCGGCTCGCGTCGAGGCTGATCTTCGCGCCCACCATGAACTCGTCCGGGCCGAGGTAGAGCGTCTTCATGTGGATGATGCGGTCGATGTCCTTCGACTTGAGGAGCGCCGCCTCGATCTTCTCGATGTCGTCGTCGTTCGCGCCCTCGCCCACGAGGAGGCTCTTCACCTCGACGCCGATGATCACGGCGACCGCGATGAGCAGCACGCCGATGGCGATCGTCGCGATGCCGTCGAAGAGCCCGTTGCCCGTGATCACGGTGAGGCCGACGCCGAAGAACGCGAGCACGAGGCCCGTGAGCGCGGCGATGTCCTCGAGGAGCACGACGGGGAGCTCGGGAGCCTTCGAGCGGCGGATGAACTGGATCCAGCTCGAGTCGCCCTTGAGCGGGCGGCTTTCGCCGATCGCGGTGCGCAGGGAGAAGCTCTCGAGCACGATCGCGATGGCGAGCACGAGGAGCGGCAGCCACCACATCTCGAGCGGGTGGGGCTCGCGGATCTTCGAGATGCCCTCGTAGACCGAGAAGACGCCGCCGATGGAGAACAGCACGATCGCCACGACGAACGCGTACACGTAGCGCACCCGGCCGTAGCCGAAGGGGTGCTCCTTGTCGGCGCGCTGCTTCGCGCGCTTGCCGCCGAGCAGCAGGAGGAGCTGGTTGCCGGAGTCGGCGAGCGAGTGTACGCCCTCCGCGAGCATGGAGGACGAACCGGAGAACGCCCACGCGATGAACTTCGTGATGGCGATGCCCATGTTGGCGAGGAATGCCGCGATGATCGCCTTACTGCCGCCCGACGCGCTCATGTCAGATGCCCTCCAGCCGAGTGTTCGAACTCTTCTTCTGCGTCATTCTACGGGGCGGGCCTCGTCGCGCCGCTATATGCCCTCCCGGCGCGTGCGCGCACTCCTTAGACTGTTGGCGTGAGCGAAGCGACGACGACCCAGACGACCCAGCAGCAGCCCCTTCCCGCGACCGCCATGATCGGCGTGGGCTCGATGGGCGGCGCGATCCTCGCGGGCCTGCGGAACCCCGCGGTGGAGATCGCGCGGCCGATCGCGGTGACCACGAACTCCGCGGCCAGCGCCGCGCAGTTCGACGGCGCCGACGACGTCTCGGCGCGCGCGGTCGAGCAGGATCCCGGTGCGAACGCCGCCGCCGTGGCCGGCGCGGGCCTCGTGATCCTCGCCGTGAAGCCGTGGCTCGTGGTCGACGCTGCCCGCGGTATCGCCGACGCGCTCGAGCCGGGCGCTGTGGTCGTGAGCGTCGCGGCGGGCGTGCCGAGCGCGGCGATCGAGGCCGTGCTCCCCGCGGGCACCGCCGTGGTGCGGGCGATGCCGAACACGCCCTCGCACATCGGCCGCGGGGTGACGGGGATCGCGGGCGGCGCGAACGCGAGCGACGCCGATGTCGCGCTCGTCGGCGCGCTGTTCGAGACGGTCGGCTCCGTGCTCGTGGTGCGCGAGGACCAGATCAACGACGTCGCCGCGGTATCCGGATCCGGCCCCGCGTACCTCTTCCTGTACGTCGAGGAGATGATCGCCGCGGCCGAGCGGCGGGGCTTCGACGCCGCGCAGGCCCGCGCGCTCGTGCAGGGGACCGTGGTGGGCGCGGCCGCGCTGCTCGAGTCGAGCGGCGAGGACCCGGCGCAGCTGCGCCGCAATGTGACGAGCCCGAAGGGGACGACCGAGCAGGCCGTGCTCGTGCTGCAGAGCGCTGGCTGGCCGGAGCTGTTCGACCGCGCGCTCGCGGCGAACGTGCGCCGCTCGGAGGAACTCGAAGCGCAGTAGCCGGCGCCGGCGCCGGCGCCGGACCGGAGCGGGGCCGGACCGGACGAGACTCCGGAGCGGGGCCGGATCCGGCCACCGAGCAGCGCCGGATCCCGCCCGCTCCCGAGCGACTAGCCGATCGTGGCGAAGCGCTCCACGTCGGACGCCGTGCCGCTCACGATGATGAGGTCGTGCGGCGAGATCAGCGTGTCCTGCGTGGCGTGCGTGAAGGGCTGCCCCGGCGTCTTCACACCGACGACGGTCACGCGGTAGCGGGTGCGCACCCCGCTCTCCATGAGCGTGCGCCCGCGGATCGAGCGGGGCGGGTACATCTTCGCGATCACGTAGTTGTTGTCGAACTGGATGAAGTCGAGCATCGCGCCGCTCAGCAGGTGCGCGACGCGCTCGCCGGCCTCGCGCTCGGGGTAGATGACGTGGTTCACGCCGATCCGCTCGAGGATCTTGCCGTGCGAGGCGGAGATCGCCTTCGCCCAGATCTGCGGGATCTCGAGGTCGACGAGGTTCGCGGCGATGAGCACGCTCGCCTCGATCGAGGAGCCGGTCGCGACGACGGCGATCTGGAACTCGTCTGCGCCGATCTGGCGGAGGGCCTCCATCGAGCGGGCGTCGGCCTGCACCGCGTGCGTTACGCGGTCGGCCCACTTCTGCACGAGGGTGGGGTCCGTGTCGACGACGAGCACCTCGCGGTCCTGCCGATCGAGCTGCCCGGCGGTCGCGGCGCCGAAGCGGCCGAGGCCGATCACGAGCACGGGGGCGTCACTGCGAATATCAACCAACGATCGGCCTTTCTTCGGGGAACCTGAACAGGCGGGAGCGGCTCGTCGCGGCGACGGCCGCGGCGAGGGTCACGGTGCCGACGCGACCGGCCCACATGGTGGCGATGAGCACGTACTTGCCGCCGTCGGGGAGTTCGGCGGAGAGGTTCGACGAGAGGCCGCAGGTGCCGAACGCCGAGATCACCTCGAACAGCACGATGTCGAGCGATTCGCCGGTCATGTGCATGATGGCGACGGTGGCGGCGAGCACGATCGTCGCGCCCCAGATGAGGATCGAGACCGAGATGCGCAGCACCTCGTTCGGGATCGAGCGGCCGAAGGCCTGCACGTCCTTGTAGCCGCGCGCCTCGGCCCAGGCGGCGAGGAAGAGCACGGCGATCGTGGTCACCTTGATACCGCCCGCGGTCGACGCGGATCCGCCGCCCACGAACATGAGCATGTCCATGACGAGGAGCGTCGAGCCGTTCATGTCGAGCGGGTCGATGATCCCGAGCCCGCCCGAGCGGGTCATGATCGACATGTAGACGGAGCTGAACATCGTCTGCCAGAAGTTCTGCTCGCCGAGCGTGGCCTGGTTGTTCCACTCGAGGGCTGCGATCGCGAGCCAGCCGAAGATGACGAAGACGATCGTGGTCGTGAGGGTGAGCTTGGCGTGCAGGCCGAGGCGCTTGTGCGCGCGCCAGCCGCCGCCCACCACGTAGCGGTAGAGCGCGAAGATCACGGGGAAGCCGATCGCGCCGAGGAACACGCCGATCGCCAGCATGCTGAGCAGGTACACGTCGGTGGCGAACGGCTCGAGCCCGCCCTGGAGCGGCACGAAGCCCGTGTTCGTGAACGCGGAGGCCGCGAGGTAGAAGCCGTTCCAGAGCGCGTGCGCGAAGTCGTAGCCGGCGGCCATGAGGCGGGGCGCGATGAGGATCGTGAGCGCGCCCTCGATCACCACGACGCTGAGCGCGACCGAGCCGAGCAGGCCGCCGATCTCGCCGAGGCCGACGGCCTGGCTCTCCGAGACGTCGCGGCCCATGCGCATGGGGTTCGTGTCGCCCGCCGCGAGGAGGCGCTGGCGCAGGCCGAGCCGGCGGGTCACCGTGAGGCCCAGGATACTCGCGAGCGTGAGCACGCCGATGCCGCCGATCTGCAGGCCGGCGAGCACCACGAGTTCGCCGAAGAGCGACCAGTGGGTCGACATGTCGACCGTGGAGAGGCCCGTGACGCAGATCGCGGAGACGGCGGTGAAGAGCGCGTCGGCCAGCGGGGTGACCTTGCCGCTCGCGCTCGCGAAGGGCAGCGAGAGGAGCGCCGTCCAGAGCAGGATCAGCGCGGTGAAGACCATCAGCGCGAAGCGCGCGGGCGACGAGTGGATCATCGCTCCGAGCCACGACCGGCGCGAGAGTGTGGCGGCGCGGCGATGGTTCACGGCGGGTGCCCCCACGGTTTCCCTACTTTCCGGTGACGGCGCGAGGCGCGTGGGTCTCACCGCCTCGAACTGGATGAAGACATCGTACACACGCGGCGCTCCCGGGGCGAAGCGCGCCTCGCGGCGGAGGGCGAAGCGCGCGCCGCAGTGCGCATGCGGGACAGATGGCGCCCGTGCGACTACCCTGGGAGGTATGCCAGATATCTTCGGGGTCATTGCCGACGCGACCCGGCGCGACATCCTGCAGGTGCTGCTCGAGCGGTTCCAGCGCGATTCAGAGATCAGCGTGTCGGAAATCGTGGCCCAGCTGGAGATCAGCCAGCCCACCGTCTCGAAGCACCTGAAGGTGCTGCGCGAGGCCGAACTCGTCACGGTCCGCGAAGAGGGGCAGCACCGCTTCTACTCGCTGAACCCCGAGCCACTCGAGATGATCGAGGACTTCGTGATCCCGTTCCTCTCCGCGGGCTTCGACACGGAGGTGACGGTCGAGTACCTCTCCGAGAACGGCGAGCGCGTGCCCGGCCCGGCCGCGGATGACGCCTTCGTGGAGGCCGGCGAAGAAGTGCTGCCCGAGGAAGCCGCCGCCGCCGCCGAGCGGATGGGACGCGCCGCGGCGCGCGCCGAGAACCGTGTGAAAGAGCTTGTCGCGCGGTTCCGGCTGCGCGACTGACGGCCTTTTCTCATTCTCAGTTCGCGCTCCGGCCTTTCGCCGAGTAGAATAACTGTTTTGTGGGCCACGAATCCGGCGGCCCGAGAGACGTTGTGAGGTGACCGTGGGTTCAGTTATTAAGAAGCGCCGTAAGCGCATGTCCAAGAAGAAGCACCGCAAGCTGCTTCGGAAGACGCGTCACCAGCGTCGTAACAAGAAGTAGTCGGCGCGCCCCGAGCGCGATCGATGCTGGCGTCGGGCCTCTGGTCCGGCGCCTTTTGTTTCCCCTGCGCCCCGGACGGTGCGCGGGATCGCCCGACCGTGGTCGGCGAGGAAGGATGGCCATGCGCACGGTGCAGCTCACGCTGATCGGGAAGCCCGGGTGCCACCTCTGCGACGACGCACGCGAGGTGATCGCCGGGGTGCGCTCCGAACTCTCGGCGCGCGGCATCGAAACGCGCCTCGACGAGCTCGACATCCTGCAGGATCCCGCGCTCGCCCGCACGCACTCCGAGCACATCCCGGTCGTTCAGGTGAACGGCAAGCGGCACGCCATCTGGCGCGTCGACCCCGCGCGGCTCACCGCCGCCGTGGAGAAGGCTGCGCGCGGCCCGCTCGGCGGCCTGCTGCGCTGACGCGCCTGCGCGTCCCCCTCCCCAGCCGGGCCCGGCCCGAGAAAGCAGTAGCTCACATGACGCTTCGTCACATCGTCTCCTGGAAGCTGAGCGGCGAGACCCGCGCCGACCGCGACGCGCAGGCGGCCGAGATCGCCGCGGCGCTCACGCCCCTCACGGAGCTCGTGCCCACGGTCCGCGCGCTCGCGGTGCACCGCAACGAGCTCTTCGACGGGGACAACTACGATGTCACCCTCGTCGCCGACTTCGACGACGCCGACGGCCTTGCCGTCTACGCGACGCACCCCGATCACGTTGCCGCCGCGGGCGTCGTGAAGCAGCACGCCGTCGCCCGGGTCGCCACCGACTTCACGGTCTGAGGCGAGAGTCCTCCGGGCCGCGGAACTGCGCCCGGTAGGCGCTCGGGGTGAGCCCGAGCACGGCCTTGAACTCGGTCGAGAAGTGCGCGTGATCGGTGTATCCGAGCTCGTGCGCGAGCGCCGCGAGCCCCGGCGGCGACTGCGGGGCGCCCGCGGCCCCGTCGGCGCCCCGCAGCCGGGCCGCGGCCTCCTGCAGCCGCCTGCGCCGGATCATGCTGCCGATCGAGAGGCCGAAGTGCTTCGTGGCCACGCGCTGCAGAGTGCGCGTGGAGGCGTGCAGGGGCACCGCGAGCTGATCCACGCGCGTGATCCCGGGGTCGAAGAGCAGCTCGGCGAGCCGGTTCGCGAGCCGCCCCTCGGCGTCGGGCTCGGGCACGTGCTCGGTCAGCCACGCGGCGAGCGCCGCCGCGGCGCGGGTCCGGTGCGCGCCGCCCGGGGCAGCCGAGTCGTCGCGCGTGCTCATCGCCGCGGCGACCCGCGCGTGCAGCGCCTCCGCGGCGACGGGCACGCTCAGATCCTGCAGGGCCGCGGGCTCGGCGCACAGCGCGGGCACTGCGGCGGGGCGGAGCAGCGCGCCGACGGCCCAGCCGTGACCTCGCAGGTCTCGCTCGGAGCGCCGCGTGGGCGGCCCCACGAGCGAGACGCCCTCGGGCTCGACGACGAGGTTGCACGCGGGGAAGGGCAGCACCTCCTGGCGGGAGACGGCGCCGGGCGCAAGCGACCACTCGGGGATCCAAAACCATCGCACGAGCTGCGCGAGCCGCGCGGGCGGATCGAGGCGGTGGAACTCGGGCAGGCGGCTCGGGTAGAGCACGCCGCGGTCGGCGTCCGCGGACGCGGAGCCTCGGGTCGCTGCATCTCCCGCCATGCCGCCCTCCGCCCCGGTTCGCGTGTGGCGCGCATCTCCAAGCGCGCGCCGCGGCCTCGATCCTACGCTGGGCCCATGACTTCAGCGAAGACCCGCCCCGCGCACGGGGCGCACACCACGAATGGCCGACCGAACGGCGCCGCGAGCCTCACCCCGTTCCTCGTGATCCCGAACGCGCGCGAGGCGATCGCCTTTTACGCCGACGTCTTCGGGGCGCGGGTGATCGACGTGACCGAGATGGGCGGGCGCGTGGTCCACGCCGAGCTCGGCTTCCCGGTGGGCCGTCTCCAACTCGGCGAGCCCCTGCCCGAGTACCACCTCGTCGCGCCGCCCGAGGGGGACGACGACTGCGTTTCGATGGGTCTCTACGTGCCCGACGTCGACACCGTCGTCGCGCGCGCACTCGCTGCGGGCGCGCGCCTGCGCGAGCCGGTGAGCGACTTCGTCTCGGGCGATCGCTTCGCGAGCATCCGCGATCCGTTCGGCGTGCGATGGTCGGTGATGACCCGGATCGAGGACCTCTCGGAGGAGGAGAGCGCCGCGCGCGTGCGGGCCTGGAGCGTGGCCGCGGAGGCGGCCGGCGCGCCGGACGCGAATCCCGCGGGGGCGGCCGGCGCCGGGGCCGTCGGCGCCGAGGCCGCCGGCTCCTAGGCCGCGGCGGCGCGCGCTCCGGCCTCCGCCCGAGCTCCCGCGTCCGCGGCGCCGGCCGCGTCTGCCGGGCGCGCGTTCCCCGCGTACGCGAGGTAGCTCCGCTGGATCGCGATCTGCTCGGCGATGTACTTCGCGTCGTGCCACACGCCCCAGATGAAGCTGGAGCCGCGGCGAGACTGCCAGGGGAGGCCGAGGAAGTAGACGCCGGGCTCGGCGGAGACCCCGCGCTCCTGCCTGGGGCGCCCGGCTTCGTCGGTCGCGCCCGCGGGGAGCCACCGGAAGTCGACGCGGAAGCCCGTCGCCCAGACGATCGAGGTGATTCCCGACGCCGCGAGGTTCAGTGAGCGGATGGGGTGCACGACCGAGTCGGGCAGCGGTCCGAGGATCCGCGCCTCCGGCTCTTCCGGGAGGTCGATGCCGGTGCGCGCGATGTACGCGTCGGCCTGATCGAGCACCGAGAGGTAGTTCTCGTCGCCCCGGCGCACGTCGCGCTCGAGGTCCGGGCCGAAGGCGA
The DNA here is from genome assembly GCF_000633415.1 of Leucobacter sp. PH1c. GTDB lineage: Bacteria > Actinomycetota > Actinomycetes > Actinomycetales > Microbacteriaceae > Leucobacter. Next base: position 17,802 of record NZ_AYMV01000012.1, read on the forward strand.
GCTCCCCGTCGGCGTAGCTCTCGGCGCGGCCGAGCAGCGTGATCCCGTCGGCGGCGAGATCCCGGAAGTCGATCGTGCGGCCGCCGTGCGCGCCGCTCACCGCGATGGTCGTGTGCTCGGCGCCCGCCGCGGGCGTCGACTTCTCCCACAGCCCGAGCGTGCCGAGCCACCACACGAAGCTGCGGCCGCGGTAGCGCTGCGGCGGGCGGTCGTGCGCGCCGACGGCGAGGAACACGTCGCGGCCTGAGGCCCGCAGCTCGTCGGCGATCTGCACGCCGGAGGAGCCGGCGCCCACGACGAGCACGGCCCCCGCGGGGAGACGCGCGGGGTTGCGGTAGGCGCTCGAGTGGAGCTGCACGACGCCGGCCGAGGCGGGCACCACGTCGGGGAGGGCGGGAACCTGGAAGGCGCCCGTCGCCGCGATCACGTACGTCGCGTGGATCGGGCCCGCGCTCGTCTCGGCGAGGAAGCCCCCGCGCTCCGCGTCGCGGCGCACCCCGAGCACCTCGACGCCCGTGCGGATGGGGAGCGCGAACCGCTCGACGTACTGCTCGAAGTAGCGGGCGACCCGCTCCTTCGGGGCGAACGCGTCCGGATCGAGCTCCTCGAATTCGAGGCCGGGGAAGCGGTCGTGCCAGGCGGGGCCGTTGGCGACGAGCGAGTCCCAGCGCTCGCTGCGCCAGCGCTCCGCGATGCGGTTCCGCTCGAGCACGATGTGCGGGATTCCCGCGGCGCTCAGGTGCTCACTGGCGGCGATGCCCGCCTGCCCGGCACCGACGACGAGGACCTCGGTGGCCTCCACCTCCTGGCTCGACATCTTCGTTCTCCACTCTGCTGGGTGCGATTTGGGATCCGGCCGGTCGCAGCGGTGCGCCGGGCTCGGATTCCCCCAGCAAACCCCAGGGCGGGAGACGAAAGCCAATAGTCATTCGCGGTCATTTGCATCGAGTGAAGTGATGCAGATGCAGTCATCGATCGCCCAAACGCATCGGGCGGGCGGGTGGCGCGGCTCAGCGCACCGTCTCGGCGAGCACCTCCCGCGCGGTCTCCTCGACGGCTCGTGCGCGGCTCGAGCGCTGCACCTGGTTGAGCGACGAGACGGCGACGCTCAGCCCCGGGAGCGGATCCGAGATCTCGAGCACGACGGTGCGCGCGCCGGAGTAAGTCTCGCTCGTGCGGGGGCGCTGGTTCAGGATCGAGTAGCCGAGCCCGGTCGCCACCATCGAGCGCACCGTCTCGTAGCTCGCCGTGCGGTACTTCAGCACGGGGGTGATCCCGGCCTGGCGCAGCAGCCCGAGGAAGTAGTCCCGGCTGCTCGGCAGATCGAGGAGGACGAAGGGATCGGTCGCGAGCTCGGCGAGCGCAATCCGCTTCCGGCCCGCGAGCGGGTGCGCCGTGTGGACGAGCACGTGGGGCGGGAACTCCCCGATGACGGTGCGATCGATGCCCTCGAGATCCGAGAACTGGTAGGCGATCGCAAGCTCGGCGCGGCCGCCCCGAAGCGCCGCGAGCATCTCGTCGTCGTCGCCCTCGATGACCTGCACGTCGAGCCCCGGGTGCCGCTCCTGCAAGCGCCCGAGCAGATGGGGGAGGAGGAATGGCGCGAAGGTGTTGAAGCAGGCGATCGTGATGCTGCCGCGCACCTCGTGCTGATCCGCGCGGATCGAGTCGATCGTGTCGGTGAGGAGGCCGAAGAGCTGGTGCGAGTCGCGCAGCAGGGTCTCGCCCGCGGGGGTGAGGATGAGGCCCTTCGAGTGCTGCCGGATGAAGAGCGCCGTGCCGAGCGAGCGCTCGAGGTGCGAGATCGCGGTCGACACGGCCGATTGGGCGACGTGCAGCTCCTGGCTCGCGGCCGTCATGTTGAGCGTCTTCGCGCACTCGACGAAGTAGCTCAGCTGGGTGAGTGTGATGGAGAAGCGCTGCGTCATCGGGGCCCCTTCGAGTCGATCTGCTTGGGCGATCGAGGCTCTATCTTTTGGCTATTTTACAGATGGAGTGTGGGGTCTCAACAATAGTGCTGCGGCGTGAATGGCGCGCGCACGGCTCGACGAGGAGGCACTGTGACCGAGACGCACCTGCGACTGCGGAAGTTCAACACCAGGGAGACGTACCCGGAGCAGAACCTCGACAACGACCTCTGCCAGGCCGTCGTCGCGAACGGCGTCGTCTACCTGCGCGGCCAGATCGGACAGGACCTCGAGACCCGCGAGTCGGTCGGGATCGGCGACGTCGTCGCCCAGACCGAGCGCGCCATGCAGAACATCGAGCTGCTGCTCGGCGAGGCCGGCAGCAGCCTCGCCGACATCGTGAAGGTGACCGTCTACATCATCGATCCCCGCTACCGCGAGGACGTGTACCGCACCATGGGGAAGTACCTGACGGGCGTGTACCCGGTCTCGACCGGCATCGTCGTGCAGGCCCTCGCGCGGCCCGAGTGGCTCGTGGAGATCGATGCCACCGCCGTGATCAGCGGATCGAGCGACGCATGACCTTCTCGCTCATCCTCAGAGATCCGGAGACGGGTGAGTTCGGCTCCGCGATCTCGTCGTCGTCGCCCGCGGTCGCCGCGCGCTGCGTGAACCTCGCGGACGGCCTGGGCGGCGCCCACTCGCAGAACGTCACCGATCCCCGGCTCGGGCCGGCGCTCCTCGAGCGGCTCCGCGATGGCGACTCCGCGCAGCAGGCGATCGACGCCGTCGTGGCGGCGGCGGATCCCGCGACCATCGACTTCCGCCAGCTCCTCGTGCTCGACGCATCGGGCACCCCGGCCGTCTTCTCGGGCACCCGGGCGCTCGGCATCTTCGGTTCGGCCGGCCGCGAGAACGCGGTCGCCGGCGGCAACATGCTCGCGAGCCTCGACGTGCTCGACGCGCTCGTCGAGACGGCGCTCACCGCGCCCGGCCGGATCGAGGAGCGCCTGCTCGCCGCACTGCGCGCCGCGGTCGCCGCGGGCGGCGAGGCCGGGCCCGTCCACTCCGCGGGCATCGCGGTCGTGGGGAACGCCGGTTGGCGCGTCACCGACCTCCGCGTCGACTGGGCCGAGGACGACCCGATTGGGCAGCTCGGCCGCGCGCTCGACGAGTGGCTGCCGCAGCGCGACGACTACGTGCGCCGGGGGCTCGACCCCACGGCGGCGCCCTCCTACGGCGTTCCCGGAGACGAGTAGGCGATGCGCGAGGAGACCCCCGAGCTGAAGCGGCGGATCGCCGCGCGCCGCGCCGCACTCGACGCCGAACTGGTCGCACTGTCGAACGGGCTGCACGCCGATCCCGAGCTGGGCTGGCAGGAGCACCGCTCCTCCGCGGCCGTCGCGGGCCTCCTCGCGGCGCACGGCTTCGCGATCGAGCAGCCCTACCTCGGGCTCGACACCGCGTTCCGGGCGACCATCGGATCCGGGCCGTTCACCGTGGGGTTCCTCGCCGAGTACGACGCGCTGCCCGGCCTCGGCCACGCCTGCGGCCACAACCTCATCTCGGCCATGTCGGCGGGCGGGGCGCTCGCGCTCGCCGCCGTCGCGGAGGACGCGGGGCTCACCGTCGAGGTGATCGGCACCCCCGCCGAGGAGGGCGGGGGCGGCAAGATCGTGCTGCTCGAACGGGGCGCGTTCCGCGAGCTCGACTTCGCGCTCATGGCGCACCCCGCGCCCGTCGACGTCGCCGAGGCGCGGCCCTTCGCCGTTGCGCACTGGCACGTCCGCTACGACGGCCGCGCCGCGCACGCTGCCGCCTACCCGGAACGGGGCATCAACGCGAACGACGCGTTCATCGTCGCGCAGACCGCCATCGCCCTGCTGCGGCAGCAGCTGCCCGCTGGCGTGCGGGTGCACGGCGTGCAGACCCGCGGGGGAGAGGCACCGAACGCGATCCCCGAGCGCACCGAGGGACGCTGGTACGTGCGCGCCGAGACGACGGAGCAACTGCTCGCGACCGAGGCCCGGGTGCTGCGCTGCTTCGAGGCGGGGGCGCTCGCGACCGGGACCGAGCTGACCATCACCCCCGAGAGCGAGCGCTACGCCGAGATGCGCACCGACGTCGAAGCCCAGGAGCTCTACCGGGCGAACGCGCTCCGGCTCGGCCGTGATTTCGACGTCGACCCCGACGCGGCGACCATGAACCGCGCCTCGACCGACATGGGCAATGTGTCGCAGATCGTGCACGCGATCCACCCGTACATCGGTGTCGGCGGCACGGCCAGCAACCACCAGCCCGCGTTCGCTGAGGCCTGCGTGGGCCCGCTCGCCGAGCAGGCGCTGCGGGACGGCGCCACCGCGCTCGCCTGGACCGCCCTCGACGTCGCGCTCGCGCGCGGGCGGGGCTGAGTTCCCGCACCGACCCCGCCCCCACCGACCCCGCCCGCACCGACCCCGCCCTCCGTCTTCCGCACGATCCGCACCGACTCCGCAGAAAGGACCCGTCAATGCCGACCTCCTCCTCCGCACCCGTCCGTGAAGCCGCCGAGCTCGTCGACCGCAAGAGCCTGCGCACGAGCGTCGCGGCCGGCGCCATCGGCGTGCTCGTGCACTGGTTCGACTGGGCCGTCTACGCCTACCTCGCGGGCACGCTCGCCACGGTCTTCTTCCCCGCGGAGAACGCTACCGCCGGGCTGCTCGCCGCGTTCGCGGTGTTCGCGGTCTCGTTCCTCGTGCGCCCCCTCGGCGCGGTCATCTTCGGCCGCCTGGGCGACCGGCTCGGCCGCAAGCAGACGCTGTCGGTGGTGATCCTCACGATGGCCATCGCCACCCTCGTGCTCGGGCTCCTGCCCGGGTACGCGAGCATCGGCATCGCTGCGCCGATCCTGCTCATCGCGACGCGCATCGTGCAGGGGCTCGCCGCGGGCGGCGAGTTCGGCAGCGCCGCCGCGTTCCTTGGGGAGTTCTCGCCCGCGAAGCGGCGGGGCTTCGGGGTCAGCTGGCTCGAGTTCGGCAGTCTGCTCGGCTTCCTGCTCGCCTCGCTCGCCGTGTTCCTCCTCCACCAAGCCTTCGACGCCCAGCAGATCGTCGACTGGGCCTGGCGCATCCCCTTCCTCATCACCGTGCCGCTCGGCTTCATCGGCCTCTTCATCCGACGCCGGATCGAGGACACCCCCGAGTTCCAGCAGCTGCAGGAGCTCGAGACCGTGTCGCACGCGCCCGTCACGGAGGTGTTCCAGCGCAATCGGCGCGAGTTCCTCCAGACCTGCGGGATCGAGATCTTCATGAACGTCACGTTCTACGTCGTGCTCGTCTACCTCCTGACCTACCAGGAGGCCGTCCTCGGCATCGACGCCGGGCGCGCGGCCCTGCTGTCGACGCTCGCCTCGGCGCTCGGGCTCATCGTCGTCCCGTTCGCGGGGATCCTGTCCGACCGCGTCGGCAGGAAGCCCGTGCTGCTCGGCGCGGCGATCGCCCTCACCGTGCTCGCGGTTCCGCTGTTCGCGCTGATGAGCATCCCGGCGCCCTGGGCGACGTTCGCCTCGACGCTCGGCCTCGCGCTGATCCTCGCGATCGTGCTCGGCACCCACGCGGTCACCGTCGTCGAGCTTTTCCCGACCCGCACGCGCCAGACCGGGTTGTCGATCGCCTACGCGGTGACGGCCGCGCTCTTCGCGGGCACCGCCCCGTACGCGCTCACCTGGCTCATCGGCACGACCGGCAACCCGCTCGTTCCCGGCTTCTTTCTCGTCGGCGTCGGCCTCGTCGGCCTCGTCACCGTGCTGACGCTTCCCGAGACCCGCGGCATCCCGCTGCTGAAAGCGCAGGACCTCGAGACCGCGACGGTCACGATCCCCAGCGCCCGTCTGCCCCGCACCACCCCCGAAGGAGACCCGTCATGACCCGCACCCACGCCGAATGGAAGGCCGCTGCCGCGGCCCTCGACTTCGACGGACGCCCCGTGATCGGCGGTGCCCGCCGCGCCGCCGCCTCGGGCCGGACCATCGAGAAGACCAACCCGGCGACGGGCGAGGTCCTCTCGCAGATCCACGACTGCGGCCCGGAGGAGGTCGACGCCGCGGTCGCCGCCGCGCGCTCCGCCTACGAATCGGGTGCCTGGTCGCGCGCGGGAGCCGGGTTCCGCCGCGAGCGCTTGCTCGAACTCGCGCGACTCATCGAGGCGCGAGCCGACGAGTTCGCCCTCTACGACTCGCTCGACATGGGCAAGCCCGTGCGCGAGGCGTCGACCATCGACGCCCCCGGATCGGCGGCGCTCTACCGCTTCTACGGCGAGGCGATCGAGAAGACCGAGGACCTGATCCCCGTCACGCCACCCGGATCCACGGCGCTCGTCACCCGGGAGGCGCTCGGCGTCGTCGCGGTCATCGTCGCGTGGAACTACCCGCTCGAGATCGCCACCTGGAAGCTCGCCCCCGCGCTCGCCGCGGGCAACGCCGTCGTGGTGAAGCCGCCGGTCGAGGCGTCGCACTCGGTGCTGCTGCTCGCCGAGCTCGCGCTCGAGGCGGGGATCCCCGCTGGCATCGTCAACGTCGTACCGGGCCGCGGCTCGGTGGTCGGCCGGGCGCTCGCGCTGCACGAGGACGTCGACATGCTCGCGTTCACCGGCTCGACCGAGGTCGCGAAGCAGCTGCAGCAGTACGCCGGGCAGTCGAACATGAAGCGCCTCGCGCTCGAGGCGGGCGGCAAGAGCTCGAACCTGATCTTCGCCGACTGCGACGATCTGCAGCTCGCGGCCGAGAAGGCCGCGTTCGGCAGCTTCACCAACCAGGGCGAGGTCTGTTCGGCGAACTCCCGGATCTTCGTCGAGCGGCCGGTGTACGAGGAATTCCTGCGGCTGTACACGGAGGCGGCTCGCGCCTACGCGCCGGGGGATCCGCTCGACCCGGCCTCGGGCATCGGCTCGCTCGTCTCCGAGGCGCACGCCGATTCCGTGTGGGCGACCATCGAGCACGCGCGCCGCGACGGCCGGATCGTCGCGGGCGGCACCCGGCCCGAGATCAACGGATCCCGGGCGTTCATCGAGCCGACCATCGTGACCGACGTGCCGGCGGACCACGAGGTGCACACGCGCGAGATCTTCGGCCCGGTCGCCGTCGTGACCCCGTTCGACACCGAGGAGGAGGCGATCGCGCACGCGAACGGCACCCCCTACGGCCTCGCGGCATCGCTCTGGACGGGATCGCTCGCGCGGGCGCACCGGGTCTCGTCGCAGCTCGTGGCGGGCACGGTCTCGGTGAACACCGTCGACGCGCTCGGCTTCACCACCCCGTTCGGTGGCTTCAAGCAGTCCGGCTTCGGGCGCGACCTCTCGGTGCACGCGCTCGAGAACTACACGGACTTCAAGACCACCTGGATGCAGTGGGGCTAGCCCCGCGCTGATCCGTGATCGGGCGGGCGTGCCCCGCCCGATCGGGCTGCCGGTGATCATCTGATCCCGTGATGCAGCCGAGCCGATTTCGCTATTTTACCGATGACCGCCGCGATGCGACGATTGCAGCAGCGGCGGCTTTCCCGCCCAGTCAGAGTCGACTGAGAGGACTTTCGAGAATCATGACCCTGCAGCAGGAGACGGTGGCGTTCGAGGACACCGTGACGGAACCGCCCAGCGGCCTCGCCGAGATCGCGAAGCGCCACCTCGTGATGAACTTCACCCCCGCATCGAAGTACCGGGACGACGAGCTTCCCGTCTTCGTGCGGGGCGAGCACTGCTCGGTGTTCGACGAGAGCGGCCGGCGCTTCTTCGACGGCCTCGCCGGCCTGTTCTGCGTGCAGCTCGGCTACACCCACGGCGCCGAGGTCGGCGACGCGGTGCGCGAGCAGCTCGCCGCGCTGCCGTACCAGACCACCTGGAGCGTCACCCACCCGCCGGCCGCCCTGCTCGCGCAGAAGATCGCGCAGCTCGCCCCCGGCGATCTGAACCGCGTGTTCTTCGCCTCGGGCGGCGGCGAGTCGAACGAGGCCGCGATCAAGCTCGCCCGCCAGTACCAGCAGACCATCGGCCAGGGCACCCGAACCAAGTTCATCGCCCGTCGCGTCGCGTACCACGGCACCAGCTTCGGCGCGATGTCGCTGAACGGGATGACGAACGTGCGGGCCATGTTCGAGCCGCTGATGTCGGGCGTGCGCCACACCCACAACACCAAGACGTACCGCCGGCCCGAGGGCGAGACCCCCGAGCAGACCACCGCGTTCCTGCTCGGCGAGATCGAATCGCTCATCGTGCAGGAGGGCCCCGAGACGATCGCCGCGATCATCATGGAGCCGCTGCAGAACGCGGGCGGCAGCCTGAAGCCGCCGACGCCCGAGTACTTCGCCGGGGTGCGCGCCCTGTGCGACAAGTACGGGATCCTCATGATCGCCGACGAGGTCATCACCGGCTTCGGGCGCCTCGGCTCGTGGTTCGGTTCGCAGCACTACGACTTCCAGCCCGACATGATCGTCTTCGCGAAGGGCATCGCGTCGGCGTACGTGCCGCTCGGCGGCGTCATCGCGAGCGACCGCATTATCGAGACCGTGCTCGACGGCCCCGTGGGCATGTTCAACCACGCGCTCACCTACGGCGGCCACCCGGTCGCCTGCGCCGCGGCGCTCAAGAACCTCGAGATCATGGAGCGGGAGGGCGTCGTCGAGAACGTCGCCGCGCTGAGCCCCTACCTCGAAGAGCGGCTCTCCGCGGTCGCCGAGACGCACACCGCGATCGTCGGCGACTTCCGCGGCGACGGCTTCCACCGCAGCTTCGAGCTCGTCACGAACGCGCGCACGAAGACGTGGGAGAACGACGTCATCAGCGCGGGTGACTTCGTCGGTGTCCACCTGAACCCGGCGCTCGCCGAGGTGGGGCTCATCTGCCGCGTCGCGATCGACGCCGAGGGCAACCCGCTCGTGCAGGTCTCGCCCCCGCTCGTCATGACCCGCGCCGATATCGACGAGCTCGCCGAGCTGCTGGATCGCGCCTTCGCGCTCGCGACTGAGCGGGCCGGGCTCTGAGCCGCCCCGCTCCGCTCGGCTCTGATCGACCCCGCCCCGGCACCGTCGCCGGGAGGCGGGCCCTGCTTCACCGACCCCGGAAGGGCTGCATCTCATGGCATCTGAACCGCCCGTCGTGACACAGACGTTCGCGACCTTCGAGCAAGAGCACATCATGCCGATCCCCGAAGACAAACGGACCGGCACCAACTGGTCGATCTTCGCGATCTGGGTCAGCCTGAACATGATGCCGCTCGCCGTCGTCACGGGCGCCGTGGCGAGCGGCGGCTTCGGCCTGCCGATCGGCTGGAGCTTCGTGGCGATCATCACCGGCAACGTGATCGGCGCCTTCGGAGCGGCGCTGCACGCCTCGCAGGGCCCCACCCTCGGGATCCCGCAGATGCTGCAGGCTCGCGCCCAGTTCGGGTACCTCGGCGCGAGCGTGTTCGCGCTCATCGCCTTCATCATGTTCATGGGCTTCTTCGCCAGCATCCTCCTCGTGGCGAAGGACGCGCTCGCCGAGGTGATCCCGGGCTTCAACGGCACCGTCGCGATCATCGGCTTCGCGGCGATCGGCATCGTGCTGTGCGTCTTCGGCTACGACCTCCTGCGCCGCACGATGGTCTGGCTGTCGATCATCATCGGGATCGCGGTCGCCGTGTCGATGGTGCTCATCGCCGTGCGTCCCGACATCGTCGCCTCTCGCGACGACGCGGTCATGACGCCGGAGGGCTTCTTCGCGATGCTCGCGGTCGGGATCGTCTGGCAGCTCGCCTACGCGCCCTACGTTTCCGACTACTCGCGCTACCTGCCGAAGGCCACGGGCCCGAAGACCGCGTTCTGGAGCACGTACTTCGGGCTGGTGCTGAGCTCGGTGTTCGTGATGGGGCTCGGCGTGCTCCTCGGCGCGCTCGCCCCCGAGAACCCGCTCGGGGCGCTCGCCTCGGCGCTCGGGCCGATCGGGCTCATCGTGCTGGTCATCTTCGCGGTGAGCTCGGCGCTCATCAACGGCGTCGAGCTCTACTCGGCGGTGATGAACGCCCTCACCGTGCTCCAGTCGAACTTCCGCATGGTCATCACCACGCGGGTGCGGGTGTGGACCACGGTCATCTCGGGCGGGATCGCGACCCTCATCGCCGTGCTCGGGCAGGGCGACTTCATGACGATGTTCATCGGCTTCCTCGACCTCCTGCTGTACGTGCTCATCCCGTGGTCCGCGATCAACCTCGTCGACTTCTTCATCATCCAGAAGGGGCACTACAACGTGCCCGCGCTGTTCGATCGCACGGGCGGCGAGTATGGCAGGTGGAACGCCGTGGGCCTCGTGAGCTACGGGGTCGGGCTGCTCGCGCAGCTCCCGTTCATGAGCATCGCGATCTTCCAGGGGCCGCTCGCCGGCTCGATCAACATCGCCTGGCTCGTCGGCTTCGTGGTGACGGCGCTCGTCTTCCTCGTGCTCGTGCGGCTGCGCCGCCGCGAGGCGCCGCGGGTCGAGGAGCGGGTCACCGTCGCCGGGTGATCCGCGGGGCGGCCGCGCGGCTCAGAGCCGCGCGACCTCCCTGCGGGGCCGGATCGCGAGGTCGGTGATCTGCACGTCGGCGGGAGCGTCCACGACGTAGCGCACCGCCGCGGCCACCGACTCGGGGCGGATGTACCGCTCCGGGTCGTAGGCCTCGCCCGGGATCAGCCCGCGCAGCATGGGCGTATCGGTCTGCCCCGGCGCGAGCGTCGTCACGCGCACGCGGTGCGGTTCCTCGTCGATGCGCAGCACGTCGGCGAGCCCGCGCAGCGCGTGCTTGCTCGCCGTGTAGACGGCGCTGCCGGGGGCCGGGCGGGTGCTGGCGCCCGAGCCGAGGAAGACGATGGTGCCGTGCGCCTCGCGGATCCGGGGGAGCGCGAGCCGCGTGAGCTCGGCGGGCGCGGTCACGTTGATCGCGAAGTGCGCCTCCCAATCGGCGGGCGCGGCGGTGTCGACCCGCAGCGACTGCGCGATCGCGGCCGCGTGCACGAGCACGTCGAGGCGGGGGAGCGCGGCCACCCGCTCGGCCACGGCGGCGTGGTCGGTGAGGTCCAGGGGCCAGACCTCGGCCCCCGTTTCGGCCGCGATCCCCGCGAGCCGCTCGGCGTCCCGGCCGCAGGCGATCACCCGGTGGCTGCGCGACAGCTCGCGCACGATCTCGCGGCCCATGCCGCCGGTGGCGCCCGTGACGAGGGCGATCGGGGAGTGCTCGGACATGGGGGCTCCTTACTCGGGGGTGCCGGTGACGCCGGCGTCGTCGTTCGGGGTGAGCAGGTGCAGGCGCTCGCCCACCGTGTTGAAGATGCTGATCACCTCGGCGGGCCGCCCGCCCGCCGCCCGCATCCGGTGCGGGGTCATGGTGTCGAATTCGGCGGCCTCGCCGGGGCCGAGTTCGAGGCGCTCGCCGCCGAGCTCGAGCGTGAGCCGGCCCGAGAGGACGTAGAGCCACTCGGAGCCCTCGTGGACCTGCGGCGGGCGCTCGGCGGCGCCGGGGCGGTAGGTGATCTTGAACGCGCGGACGGCCGATGCCTCCCGGGTGAGGGGCGCGATGATGAGCCCGCCGCGGGAGACCGCGTCCCGCCGGATGCGCGGGTCGGCATCGCGCGGCGCGAGGAGGTCGTCGACGCGGATGCCGAGCTCGCGCGTGAGGGGGACGAGTAGCTCGAGGTTCGCCTGACGCTTCCCGGATTCGAGGCGCGAGAGCGTGCTCGTCGAGAGCCCGGCGCGTTCGGCGAGCTCGGCGAGCGTCCACCCGCGGTGCTGCCGTGCGGCGCGCAGGCGCGGCCCGAGCTGTGAGAGTTCGTCCACGATCACGTCCCGTCATTGCCGATAGTGCAAACAGTATTGCCAAGAATGGGCGTCGCCGCAACCATGGGAGCCATGAACAGCAGCAGATATGACGCAGTGATCATCGGTGGCGGCGCGGCCGGCCTCAGCGCGGCGCAGACGCTCGGGCGCTCAGTGCGGCGCACCCTGGTCATCGACGGCGGCCTCCCGCGCAACCGCTTCGCGGCGCACATGCACAACGTGCTCGGGCACGACGGGCTGCCGCCGGCCGAGCTCCTCGCCCGCGGGCGGAGCGAGGCCGCCGCCTACGGGGTCGAGTTCGTCACGGGTGAGGTGCTCGGTGTCCACGATGCGGACGGCGGCCTCGCGATCGAGCTGTCCGAGGGGCCGGGCGCCGCGGGCACCGTGGTCGCGCGTGCCCTCGTGCTCGCGACGGGGGCGGAGGACGTGCTTCCCGAGCTCCCCGGGCTCGCCGAGCGCTGGGGCAGCACGGTGCTGCACTGCCCCTACTGCCACGGCTGGGAGGTGCGCGGGCGCCGGATCGGGGTGCTCGCGACCTCGCCGGCCTCCGCGCACCAGGTGCAGCTCGCGCGGCAGTGGAGCGAGCAGGTGACCGTGTTCTCGGCGGGGCTCGGCGCGCTCGACCCGGGGCTCGAGCGCGGCCTCCGGGCGCGCGGCATGGGGATCGTGCCCGAGCCGGTCGTCGAGGTGCTCGGCGATGGCGACCGGGTGACCGGGGTGCGCACGGCCGACGGGCGGGTCCACGCCCTCGACGCGATCCTCACGATGGGCGCCGTGCGCCCGCGCGACGGGGCCGTGGCCGGGCTCGGGCTCGCGCGCGCCGAGACGCCGCTCGGCAGCCTGATCGCGGTCGACGCGACCGGGCGCACGAGCCACCCGCGCGTCTGGGCCGCGGGCAATGCGGTCGCTCCGATGGCGACCGTGCCGATGGTGATGGGCGCCGCGGCCCAGGCGGCCGGAGCGCTCAACTGGGCGCTCATCGAGGAGGATTTCGCCCGCGCCGTGGCCGAAACCGACGGCTGAGCTCGCGAGCGGCAAGACCCTGTTGAAAGTCGATGAGTTGTCGTAGCATGAGCCCATAGCTTCACCAAGGTGGGCTTGGTGAGTCGGTACAAAGGGGTATGTCTGATGAGCGAACAACAGGATCGAACGCGGGCCGGAGCGACGGCGGAGCGCCGGGGCTGGACGAAAGCGCGGGCGCTGCTCGCGGGCGGACTCGTGCTGGGCGTCGGCGCGGCGGTGACGCTCGCCGCGTGGACGGACACCGAGTGGGTGCGCGGGGTCTTCGGCAGCGGCAGCTTCGGGATCGAGGGATCGACGAACGGCACGACCTTCGCGAGCCACCCCGTCACGGGAGCCCCCGCGGCGCTCACCTTCCAGATGAACGCGAGCGCGCTCGCCCCCGGTGACTCGGTATACGCCGGCTACGCGGTGCAGCTCACCGCGGGCTCGACGAACGCGGCCAACGTGACCCTCTCCACCGACACGGCGAGCGCGCTCGCGGGGACTACCTCGAACTTCGTCACCACGACGTCGGCCACCTGCAACGCGGCCGCCTTCACCGCCGGTACCGACGCCAACGTGACCACCTTCGCGCTCACCGCGCCCGAGACGCCGAAGTTCATCTGCTTCAAGGTCACCGCCGACGGCGCGCTCCCGCAGGGCGCGACCGGGGAGCTGACCTGGACATTCACGGCGGGATCCGGCGCGGCCCTGTAGGTGAGCGGTGAAGCACGGGGAGCGCGCGGCCGGAACGAGCCGGGCTGAGTCGCGCCGCCGCGGCGCGCGCGGGGCGGCCCGGCCGCGTGTGTGGTTCACGCGGGTGCGCGCGCTGCTCGCCGGTGCGCTCGTGCTCGGGGTCGGAGGCACGCTGACGCTCGCGGCCTGGACCGACACCGAGACCGCGCAGGCGAACTTCGCGGCGAGCGTGTTCGGCATCCAGGGCTCCGTGGACGGCACCACCTTCGCGGACCATCCGGCGGGCGGTCCCGCGGTGCTGAGCTTCACGGTCGCGCCGACCGCGATGTCGCCCGACACCACGAGCTACGCCCGCTTCACGGTGCGCACCACTGCGGCGAGCACCGTCGGGGGCGCCCTGTCGCTGAGCGGCGCGACGGTCGGCGGTACGGGCCTCGGCCCCTCGCTCCGGTACGCGGTCGTCGCGATCGCGGGGAACGTCACCTGCAACGCTGGGGCATTCGCTCCGGGTGTCGGCACGGCGATCGTCCCCTCGGGCAGCACGCTCGCCACGGCGGGCACGGTGACGCAGCCGCTCGCGGCGGCCGGTGCATCGCCCGTGAACCTCTGCTTCGCGGTGACGCTGCCGGCGGGCACGTCGAACGCGGCGCAGGGCCTCAACGCCACGGCGACCTGGACGCTCACGGCGACGTCGAGTTCGTAGACACGGCACGAAGGGAGGAGCGTGAAGCGGAAGGGCGGCGGCCGCGCGGCCGCGACGGCGGGCAACGCGCTGCTCAACATCGCCGCGGTGGGCGGGCTCCTCTGCATCGTGCTCGTCGTGCTCTCCGGGGTGTTCGGGATCTCGCTCATCATGTTCAAGACCGGGTCCATGTCGCCCGGAATCCCCGCGGGCTCCCTCGCCGTGGTGCGCGAGATCCCGGCGAGCGCGGTGCGCGTGGGCGACGTCGTCACGGTGGACCGCGCGGGGATGCTCCCCGTGACCCACCGCGTCACCTCGGTGGCCGGCTCGGGCGAGACGCGCACGATCACGATGCGGGGCGACGCGAACGACTCCGAGGATCCCTCGCCGTACGAGGTGGCCGAGGTGCGGCGCGTGCTCGTCTCAGTGCCGGGCCTCGCGCACGCGGTGGTCTGGTTCTCGAACCCCACCGTGCTCGGCGGGCTGACGCTCGGCGCGGCGGCCCTCGTCACCTGGGCGTTCTGGCCGAAGGCGCCGCGCTCGCGGCGCGCAGTGGAGGAGGGCGAGCTGCCGGAGGATGGCGAGATCCCGGAGGCGGGTGGCCTCCCAGCGGGCGAGTCGCCGCCCGCGCGCCGCGGGCGGCACGTGGCCGGCGCGCTCACGATCGCAGCGCTCGGAGTTGGCGCCGGGCTCGGCTCGACCGCGCTGCCCGCGCCCGGGGTCTCGCCGGCCGCCGCGGCCGCGCCGGGCGAGGAGCGAAGCGTCGTGCGCGGCACGTTCCTCCGCCTCACCTCGATCGGCGATCCCGCGGCGATGCGCGCGATGCGCCCCGGCGTCCCGGTGGACTGGCAGATCGGCGTGCGGCTCGCGGAATCGAGCGCGGGCGAGGTCGATGTCGCGCTCCTCGCGTCGGGGGATCCCGAGCTGGGGCTGTCGGTGCGGGTGCGCTCCTGCTCGCTCCGCTGGGAGGGCGGGGTCTGCGCGGGAACGGAGCGAGCCGTGCTCGGGCCCGGGGTCATCGATGTGACGGGCGGGGCGATCCCGCTCGGCACCCTCCGCGGGCAGGGCGAGCGCTGGTTCCTCGTCACCGGCGAGATCCCCGAGCGGGGCACGGGCCGGGTGGAGCTCGCGCTCCGCGCCGCCGGATCGGGCGAGACCGCGGAGATCGGGGCCGACCCTGGTGGCGCGTGGGGCGTCGCCACGGTCCCCGCGCTGCTGCCCGTCACGGGCGCGACCGGCGCGTGGGTCCTCGCGCTGGGCGCCGTGGCCGGGGGCCTCGGCGTCTCGGGCCTCGTGGCGCTCGGGCGTGCCCGGCTCGGGCGAGGGCGGTGAGCGCCGTGGCGCGCGCGGGGCGAGGCGGCCGGAATCCCGGTGGGCGCGGGGCCCGTGACCGGCGGCGGCGCTTCTCCGCCGGGGTCGCGGGCGCGGCGATCCTCGCGATGCTCGCCGTGCCGACCTCGCTCACGGAGGCGAGCTGGAGCGATCCGGAGGTCGCGGTCGCGTCGTTCTCCGCGATGACCGTCGCGACGCCGCAGGCGCTCACCCCGAAGTGTCAGTTCAACCCGGGGCTCCTCGGGGCGACGCCGAAGATCACGGTCGAGTGGCGGGTGCCTGCCGGGGCGACGGGCTACACGATGGCGAGCGCCGAGTACGGCTACCTGGCGCAGGGCGGGCTGACCCCGCTCACTTCGGCGCTGCTCGGCAGTGTGACCGTCTCGGGCACCACGTCGGCGGCGAAGACCGAGTTCAACCTCGGCCTGCTGGGCGGCCTGCTCGGCGGCGGCGCGTCGGTCGCCGTGCGGCTCACCTGGCCGGGCGGGTGGGTCTCGCCCTGGCTCGTCGCCACGGGCACGAGCGGCCTGCTCGGGGCGAACGCCGACTGCACCTGGAG
Organism: Leucobacter sp. PH1c; assembly: GCF_000633415.1. Lineage (GTDB taxonomy): Bacteria > Actinomycetota > Actinomycetes > Actinomycetales > Microbacteriaceae > Leucobacter. Next base: position 33,796 of record NZ_AYMV01000012.1, read on the forward strand.
CACGGTGCCCTCGAGCTGAATGCGAAACGCCCCGCCGTCCCGGGTGGGGCGGCGGAGCGTTTCGCGTGCGGTGCTGCTTAGGGCAGCAGGCGGTTCGGGCCGCGGAAGAGGTAGGTGACCTCGCGGATCGACGACTGCTCGAGCATCAGCATGAGCACGCGGTTCAGGCCCATGCCGAAACCGCCGTGCGGGGGCACGCCGTAGCGGAAGAAGTCGAGGTAGAACTCGAGCTCCTTCGGGTCCATGCCCTTCTCGACGGCCTGCGCCTCGAGGACCTCGATGCGGTGCTCGCGCTGCGCGCCCGTGGAGATCTCGGTGCCGCGGTAGATGAGGTCGTAGCTCTTCGTGAGGTTCGCGTCGTCCTCGTGGCGCATGTGGTAGAACGGGCGGATCGACGCGTCGTAGTCCGTGAGGAAGACGAAGTCGCTGCCGTGCTCCTCCTTGGCCCACGCGGCGATCTGGCGCTCGCCCTCCGGGTCCATGTCGGCGTCGGCGCGGGGCACCTCGTAGCCGCGCGCCTTCACGATCTCCTTCGCCTCGGCGAGCGGGACGCGCGGGAACGGGCGGGACGGGACCGTGAGCTCGATGCCGAAGAGCTTCTGGATCTCCTCGCCGTGCTTCTCCTGCACCGCGGTGAGGCCGGCCACGATGAGCTCCTCGTGCAGCTCCATGACGTCGACGTGCGAGTCGATCCAGCTCAGCTCGGTGTCGATCGAGGTGAACTCGGTCGCGTGGCGCGAGGTGAACGAGGGGTCGGCGCGGAACGCGGGGCCCACCTCGAAGATGCCGCCGAAGCCTGCGGCCTGGGCCATCTGCTTGAAGAACTGCGGGCTCTGGGCGAGGAACGCCTTGCCCTCGAAGTACTCGACCTCGAACAGCTCGGCGCGCGACTCGGACGCGGAGGCCATGAGCTTCGGGGTCTGGATCTCGATGAAGCCGCGGTCGACCCAGACGTTCCGCAGCGCGTGCAGGAAGGTGGTCTGGATGCGGAACACGAGGTTCTGCTCGGGGCGGCGCAGGTCGAGGAAGCGCCAGTCGAGGCGGACGTCGATGCCGGAATCGCCGGCGACGGGGTTGTCGGGGAGCGCCTTCGTGATGACCTCGATCGTCTCGATCTGGATCTCGACGCCGCCGAGCTTCACGCGCTCGTTGTGCTGCAGCTCGCCCTCCACGGTCACGAAGGTGCCGTGGGTGAGCTCGGAGATGGTGGTCGTGCGGGGCACGAGGATGTCCGAGCGGGGGTTCTCGGGATCCGGCTCGCGCAGCACGCCGCCGTTCACGAGCTGCACGGCGCCCGACTCGTCGCGCAGCACCACGAACTGGACGTAGCGCTGATCGCGCACCTTCTCCACCCAGCCGGATACGCGTACGGTGCCGCCCTCGAGGGCGGGCAGGTCCTTGATCAATACACGCTCAGTCACCCCCACAGTCTACTCGCGGCGCAGCGCCCCGGAACGCGCGATCCCGGGCCCGCGAAATCAATAAGTTGAAACAATGTGTCACATCACTTTGTGTGATGTGTCGTGGCTTCGTACGCTGGCCCCTGTTCCCCGGACGATCGCCCGGGCCCCGTGAAAGGACGCAGTCATGACCCGCTTTGCCCGCACCACCCTCCTCGTCGGCGCGCTCGCCGCCGTCGCGCTCGGCGCGAGCGGTTGCGCCCCCTCCGCCGGCGCGGATGCAGCGGGGTCCGACGCGACCGGCGAGGCCGGGGTGCAGAAGCTGCTCGTCGCGACGGGCGCCTCCCCGCGTCCCTTCACCTTCCTCGACGAGAACGACGAGCTCACGGGCTACGACATCGAGCTGCTCCGGCTGATCGACGAGCGCGTGCCGGATCTCGAGTTCGAGTACCAGGTGGCCGAGTTCCCCGCGCTCTTCGCCGGCCTCGACTCGGGACGGTTCAATATCGTGGCGAACAACCTGTCGGCCACCGAGGAGCGACGCGAGAAGTACGACTTCTCCGATCCCTACATCGAGGCCCAGTTTGGCGTCGCGGTCGCCGCGGGCTCGCCCCTCGCTGGGGCGACCACGCTCGACGAGCTCGCGGGCAAGCGCACCTTCGGCGAGCCCGGGCTGAACTTCACGAAGATCCTCGAGGCGTACAACGAGGCGCACCCCGATCGGCCGATCGAGATCGAGTACACGGAGCTCGACCTCCAGTCGCAGTACAAGAAGGTGGCGACGGGCGGCGCGGACTTCGTGTTCAGCGACAAGGTGGTCTACGACGGCTACGCCGCGGGCGTCGACGTCGCATTCTCGCAGCTCGACGGCGCGAAGCTCGTCGAGGAGTACGGCACCAACCTGTTCTCGGCGTACGCGATCTCGAAGCAGACGCCCAACGTCGACCACGTGGTCGAGGAACTGAACCGAGCCCTCCGCGAGCTGGCGGACGAGGGCGAGCTGACGAAGCTGAGCGAGGAGTTCTTCGACGGCCTCGACGTCTCGCCCCGCACCGCCCCGAGCGACGCCGAGTAGGCCGGGGACGCAGCGGACGTGGACACCATCATCGATTTCCCCGCGATCGGGAGGTACGTGCTCGATCTCGTGCCGTACATCCCGGTCACGCTCGCGCTCAGCGTGGTTGCGACGGTGGTCGGCACGCTGCTCGGGCTCGGGCTCGCGCTCATCAAGCTGGCGCGGGTGCCCGTGCTCAGCCAGATCAGCGCCGTGCTCGTCTCGTACCTGCGCGGCACCCCGCCGCTCGTGCAGCTGCTGCTCAACGTCAACGCCGTGCCGATCGCGATCCTCTACATCAATCACGCGTTCGGCACCGACTGGGACGCGATGGCGCTCTCGCCGTTCCTCGTCGCCGCGTTCACCTTCGCGCTCACGGAGGCGGCGTACAGCTCGGAGACCATCCGCGCCGCGCTGCTCTCCGTCGATCGGCGCGAGATCGAGGCCGCGCACGCGCTCGGGATGACCTCGTGGCAGACGCTCACCCGCGTGACCGTGCCGAACGCCGCCGTCGTGGCCTTCCCCACGCTCGTGAACCACTTCATCGGGATGCTGAAGCAGTCCTCGCTCGCCTTCGTCGTGTCGATCGTCGAGATCACTGCCTACGCGAAGATCCTCGGCGGCCGCGACTACCGCTTCTTCGAGGCCTACCTGGCGACCGCGATCATCTACTGGGCCCTCACGGTGCTGATCGAGCAGGGCGCGCGCTGGATCGAGCGCTCCATGGCCCGCCCGCGGCCCACCCGCCTCCCCGGCCGACCCCGTGCTCGCGCCGCAGCGCAGCTCCCCGCGGGGGCGAGCGCATGATCGGCGTGCACGGGATCCGGAAGTCCTACGGCGACCGGGTGATCCTCGACGGGATCGACCTCGAGCTCGACGCGGGCGGCGTCACGGCGATCGTCGGCCCCTCCGGGGCAGGCAAGTCCACGCTGCTCCGCTGCTTCGACCTGCTCGAGCGCCCCGACGCCGGTCGGGTGACGGTCGATGAGCTCACGGTCGATGCCGCGCGGGCCGGCCGCGCAGAGGTGCTGGCGCTCCGCCGGCGCACCGCCATGGTGTTCCAGCAGTTCCAGCTCTTCGCGCGGAAGACCGCGCTCGAGAACGTCGCGGAGGGGCTGCGCGTCGTGCGCGGTCTCGGCCGGCGCGAGGCCGAGACCGCGGCGCGCACCCAGCTCGACCGCGTCGGCCTCGCCGGCCACGCCGGGCACTACCCGGCGCAGCTCTCCGGCGGGCAGCAGCAGCGGGTGGGCATCGCCCGGGCCCTCGCGATGGAGCCGCGCGTGCTCCTGCTCGACGAGCCGACGAGCGCGCTCGATCCCGAGCTCGTGGGGGAGGTGCTGCAGACGATCCGCGAGATCGCGGCGGCCGGGCAGACGATGGCGCTCGTCTCCCACGAGATGCACTTCGTGCGCCAGACCGCCGACCGGGTCGTCTTCCTCGAGGACGGCCGGATCGTCGACGATGCGCCCCCGACCGCCTTCTTCGGCCCCGACGCGAGCCGCCGCGCCCGCGCCTTCCTCCGCGAGTACCACCTCGCCCGCGGCGGCCCCGAGTACCAGATCTGAATCACAGGAGTCCCCATGTCCCTCACCCCCGCGCCGCGGCCGCTCACGAGCCTCGGCTTCATCCACCTCGTCCCCTTCGACCGCGACGATCCGGGCCGCGGCCTCCGCGAGGGGGTCGAGCTCTTCCGCTACGCCGAGGAGCTCGGCCTCGACAGTGGCTGGGTGCGCACCCGGCACCTGCAGTACGGACTCCCCTCGCCGGCCGTCTTCTTCGGCGCGGTCGCCGAGCGTACCGAGCGCATCCGGCTCGGCACCGCGGTGATCCCCGTGGGGCACGAGAACCCGTTCCGGCTCGCCGAGGATCTCGGCACGGCGGACGCCCTCTCGGGCGGGCGCGTGCTCGCCGGGCTGAGCGTCCACCCGCCGGGGGCCGAGGACGACGTGAACGACCTCGTGCACGACAGCGGCTGGCGCGAAGAGGACTACTCCTACGGACGGATCGAGCGGCTCCGCGGCTTCCTCGCGGGAGACCGGGTGCGCGAGGTTCCGCCGTACCGCGGGATCGGCGGCGACATCGATTCCGAGCGGGTGGAGCCCCACAGCCCCGGCCTCGCCGAGCGGCTCTGGTACGGCGGAGGCTCGCTCCGCTCGGCCGAGTGGGCGGGCCGAGCCGGGCTCAACTGGCTCGTCAGCAACATCAGCACGACCGACACGGGCGACACCGACTTCGGCCGGGTGCAGCGGGCGCAGATCGACGCGTTCCGGGCCGCGCACCCCGCGGGGGAGGGCGCGCGGGCGAGCGTCGCCCGCGTCATCGTGCCGACCGACGGCACGACGCCCGAGCAGCTCGCGAAGTATCGGGCCTACGCGGAGGCGCGCACCCCGCGCACCGAGCAGGTGCACGGCGGCAAGACGATCATCGCGCGCGACGTGCTCGGCTCGCGCGACGAGATCGTCGAGTTCATCCGCACCGACCCCGCCTTCCGCGCGGCGGACGACTACCTCTTCGAGCTCCCCTTCGAGTTCGAGCTCGCGGACTGGAAGCACATCCTGCACGAGCTGGCCACGAGCATCGGGCCGGCGCTCGGATGGCGCCCGGCCGGGTCGCGAGGCGCGGCGTGAGTGGGGAGAGCGGCCCGACCCCCGTCGCGGTGCGCCCCGCGCGGCCGGACGAATTCGCGGCGATCGACGCGCTCCTCGGCGCAGCCTACGCGCACGACTACGGCCCGGACGACTCCGCGGGCGATCCGTTCCGCGCCGCGGCGGTCCGGGCGGGCGCGTACGACGTCTGGGTGGCGGAGGGTCGCGACGGCTCGCTCCTCGGAAGCGTGACTACCCGGCGGCCCGGCGGCCCGCCGCTGCACGAGGACGTGGCGCCCGACGAGCTCGATCTCCGCCTGCTCGGCGTCGCGCCTGCCGCGCGCCGCCGCGGCGTGGGGGCCGCGCTGATGCGCGACATCGCGGCGCGCGCGGCCGGAACGGGCTTCCATGCGGTCGTGCTGAAGACCGGGCCGGAGATGCGCGGCGCCCATCGGCTGTACGACGCGCTCGGCTACGAGCGGCGGCCCGAGCGGGACGGCCTGTGGATCGCGGGCGAGCAGCGGCTCGACCTCTTCACCTACGCGCTGCCACTCGCCTCGCTTGCCGAGGCGCCGCTCACCGATGCGGCGGCCGCGCGCGGCGTGCTCGGCAGCTTCCCCACTGGGGTCGTCGCGCTCGCCGCAGCTGACGGGGACGGCGCGCCGCCCGCCGCCCTCACGATCCAGTCCTTCGTCTCGCTGTCCGTGAGCCCGCCCCGCGTGCTCCTCACCGTGGGCACGGGCTCGACGAGCTGGCCCCGGATCGCGGCGACGGGCTCCTTCGCGGCGACCGTGCTCGGCGAGGGGCAGGGCCCGCTCGCCCGGCGGCTCGCCCGCCCCGGTGCGCCGAACAAGCTGGGCGGGATCCCCACGGTGCGCAGCCCGCGCCGCGGGCACCCCGTGATCGCCGGCGGCTCCTCCTGGTTCGAGTGCGCGATCCGTGAGGAGTTCGACGGGGGCGACCACCGGATCGTCGTCGCCGACGTCGAGGCGTCCGGGTTGCTGGGCGGCGCCGATCGGCCGCTGCTCTTCGCGCGCTCCCGGTTCGGCGGCTTTGCACCGGCTTCGTAGCGCATCCGGAGCCCGCGCCCGCTCGCCACGGCACGGCGCTCCCGAGCCGTGATCCCGGGGCGATACCCCCTGGGGGTGGACCCCCGGGATTCCCAGGTGAGCCGAACGTAGAATGGTGGGCGTGAGCGACAAACTGCTGCATCTGGTGCGCCATGGCGAGGTCCACAACCCCGATCTGGTGCTGTACGGCCGCATCCCCGGCTTCCGGCTGTCCGAGCGCGGGCACCGCATGGCGGAGGCCGCCGCGCTCGAACTCGCGGGAAGCGACCGGGCGATCGCGAAGCTCTTCGCTTCGCCCCTCGAACGCGCGCAGCAGTCCGCGCGCCCCATCGCGAGCGCGTTCGGCCTCGAGATCGTCACCGAGGAGGGGATCATCGAGCCGACGAACTTCTTCGAGGGCAAGGTGAACTCCGGCCCGGACGCAGCGTTCAAGCAGCCGCGCTACTGGCACAAGTTCTGGAACCCGTTCCGGCCGAGCTGGGGTGAGCCCTACCGCGAGGTGGCCGCCCGCGTGCGTCAGGCGATGGACGACGCCTGGGATCGCACCCGCGGCGGTGACATCGTGATGGTGTCGCACCAGTCGCCGATCTGGATGGCGCACCTCGACATCGCGGGGAAGCCGCTGTTCCACAACCCGGCCTCGCGGCGCTGCGAGCTGTCGAGCATCACGAGTTTCGAGAAGCGCGGCGAGCGCTGGTTCGAGGTCGACTACCGCACCCCGGCCGCGGGGCTGCTCGACGATGCCGTGGATGTGGGGGCCGTATGAACCGCCGGAAGATCGGGGCGGCTGCCGCCCTCGTGCTGAGCGCCGCGCTCGTGCTCACGGGCTGCAGCGGCGGCGGCGGCAGCGACCTCGCCAAGCAGTGGCAGGAGAACAGCGACAAGGGCTACGTGTCGGGCGATGGCACCTCCGCGAGCTTCGCGCCGAGCGAGCGCACCGATCCGGTCGAGTTTTCCGGCGAGGTCGAGAACGGTGACACCTTCAGCTCTGAGGACATCCGCGGCCAGGTCACCGTCGTGAACTTCTGGTACGCGGGCTGCCCGCCGTGCCGCGCCGAGGCGCCCGATCTCGTCGCCGCCTACGACGAGTTCGCGCCGAAGGGCGTCGCGTTCATCGGCGTGAACACCCGCGACCAGTCCGCGCAGGCGCAGCAGTTCGCCGAGGAGTTCGGCGTCGAGTACCCCTCGATCATGGACATGCCGGGCGGCCGCTCGGTGCAGCGCGCGTTCGCGGGGCAGGTGCCCCTGAACGCCGTGCCGACGACCCTCGTGCTCGACGCCGAGGGGCGCGTGGCGCATCGCGTGCTCGGGCAGCTCGCGGGGGAGTCGCAGCTGCGCACCCTCATCGAGGAGACCCTCGCCGAGACGGGCGACGGCGCCGGCGCCTCCGCGGACAAGCAGTAATCGCTCGTGGGCATCTTCGAGATCGTGGCCGACGGGCAGTTGCTCGTCGCCTCGCTGATCGCGATCGCCGCGGGCCTCGTGTCGTTCCTCTCGCCCTGCATCCTCCCGCTCGTGCCCGGCTACCTCGCGTACGCCAGCGCGAGCGCGGGGGCCGCGCCGGGTGAGACCCCGAGCCGGCGCCGCCTCGTGCTGGGCGCCGCGCTCTTCGTCGCGGGCTTCACCGCGGTGCTCGTGACCTTCCTCGCGGCCGCGGGGAGCGTGGGCATCTGGCTCATCGAGTGGGAGCCGATCATCACGCGGGTGATGGGCGTCTTCGTGATCCTCATGGGGCTCGTCTTCATGGGCGTGTTCTCGCGCGCGCAGAACACGCGGAAGCTGAAGCTCAAGCCGAAGCTCGGCCTCGCGGGCGCCCCCGTGCTGGGCGCCGTCTTCGCGGTCGGCTGGACGCCGTGCATGGGCCCCACCCTCACCGTGATCATGGGGCTCAGCCTGCAGCAGGGCTCGATCGGGCGGTCTGTGGTCCTCGCGCTCATGTACTGCCTGGGTCTTGGCCTGCCGTTCGTGCTCGCCGCGTTCGGCTTCGGCTGGATGACCCAGACGATGACGTTTTTCAAGCGGCACATCCGTGCCGTGAATCTGATCGGCGGCGGATTGCTGATCCTCATCGGTCTCCTGATGGTGACCGGGCTCTGGAGCAAGATGATGTTTGCACTGCAGGCGGTGATTGACGGGTATGTCACGCCCCTCTGATTACGACGACGGCACCGGCGCGGGCGGATCGCTCCGCGCAGAATCCCCCGAGCTCGGGATCACGGGCTGGGGCCGCTGGTTCTGGCGCCAGCTCACGAGCATGCGCGTGGCCCTGATCCTCCTCCTTCTGCTCGCGGTGGGGGCGATCCCCGGCTCGCTCGTGCCGCAGCGCTCGGCCGACCCGAACGGCGTGCTCCAGTACGAGCAGGACCACCCCACGCTCTTCAAGATCCTCGACGCCTTCCCGATCCAGGCGTTCGACGTGTACAGCTCCGTGTGGTTCTCCGCGATCTACCTGCTGCTGTTCATCTCCCTGATCGGCTGCGTGCTGCCCCGCATCGCGCACCACTGGAAGGCCTGGCGCGGCACGCCGCCGAAGACCCCGGCGCGCCTGCAGCGCATGGCGGGCTTCTCCGAGGTGCGCGTCTCGAACCCCGCCGCGACGAGCGAGGAGCGCGCCGACTTCGGCGCGCGCGCCGTCGAGGCCGCGGCCGGTCTCCTGAAGAAGCAGGGCTACCGGGTCGAGACGCAGGAGGCGACGCGACGCGGCGTCACCGAGGTCTCCGTCTCCGCGGAGCGCGGCTACCTGCGCGAGACGGGCAACCTGCTCTTCCACGTCGCGATGCTCGGCGTGCTCATCAGCGTCGGCATCGGCGCGGCGCTCACCTTCAACGGGCAGAAGGTGCTCATCGAGGGCGAGACGATGGTCAACCAGCTCATCGACTACGACACCGTCAACTCGGGCCGCGCGTTCGACACCGCGAGCCTCGAGCCCTTCAGCCTGCGCCTGAACTCGCTCGACGTGAGCTACATGTCGCCCGAGGACGGGAACATCGACGCGCTCGGCCAGGTGAAGGACTACCTCGCCGACATGACGCTCATCAGTCCGGACGGCTCGACCGAGGAATCGCACACGATCCGGGTGAACCACCCGCTCCGCGTGCACGGTTCGCCGATCTACCTGATCGCGAACGGCTACGCGCCGCTCATCACGATCAAGAACGCCGAGGGCGAGGTCGTGTACCGCGAGTCGATGCCCTTCATCCCGCAGGACACGAACATGACCTCGCTCGGCGTCGTCAAGGTGCCCTTCGGCATCACCACCGATGACGGCGAGCAGACGCAGCTCGGCCTCCGCGGCTTCTTCTACCCGACGCAGGCGGAGCTCGACACGGGCGCCTTCACCTCGAACTACCCTGACCTGGAGAACCCCGTGCTCACGCTCGATGTGTTCACGGGCGACCTGGGGATCGACAGCGGAATCCCGCAGTCGGTCTACGTGCTCGACACCGAGAAGATGACGCAGCTCACGGGCCGCGCCGTCGACGCCGACTCGCTCACCCTCACGCCGGGCGACACGGTCGACCTGCCCAACGGTCTCGGCACGATCACCTTCGAGTCGGCGCCGCGCTACGCCGCGTTCGACGTGATGCAGAACCCGGCCCAGGTCTGGATCCTCGTCTTCGCGCTCGCCGGCCTGGGCGGCCTCATGTGGTCGCTCTTCGTGCCGCGCCGCCGCATGTGGGTGAAGGCGGTGCAGGAGCCGGACGGCGTCGTGCTGCAGTACGCGGGCCTCGCCCGCGGCGATGATCCCGCGCTGGATCGCGCCGTCGAGGAGCTCCGCGAGCGGCACCGCGAGCTGCTCTAGCTCGCGCCGCACACAGCACTGCCCCGGGACGTCTCGTCCCGGGGCAGTGCTGTTTCCTGGGGCCCCGCGGCCCCAGCCGAGCCGCGGGCCGCGGCCTGCGGCCTAGCGGAAAATGATCGTGCGGTCGCCGTCGGCGAGGATGCGGTTCTCCGCGAACCAGCCCACGGCGCGGCGCAGCACGCGCGCCTCCTCGTCCTGGCCGAGCTGCACGAGCTCGCGCGGCGAGTACGAGTGGTCGACGCGCACGACGTCCTGCTCGATGATCGGGCCCTCGTCGAGGTCGGTCGTCACGAAGTGCGCGGTGGCCCCGATCAGCTTCACGCCGCGCTGGTGCGCCTGCTTGTAGGGGTTCGCGCCCTTGAAGCCGGGGAGGAACGAGTGGTGGATGTTGATCGCGCGCCCCGCGAGCGCCTCGCAGAGCCCGGGGGAGAGGATCTGCATGTAGCGCGCCAGGACGACGAGCTCGATGTTGTGCTCCTCGACGGCCTCCAGCACGCGGGCCTCGAACGCGTCGCGGTCCGCGGGCGAGGCGATCGCGCGGTGCTCGAAGGGCACGTCGTAGAACTCGGCGATGTCGCGCACGGTCTCGTGGTTCGAGAGGATGAGCGGCACCTCGATCGGCAGCTGGCCGCCGCGGCGGCGGTACAGCAGATCGTTCACGCAGTGCGTGGCGGTGGACGCCAGGATCAGCGTGCGCACCGGGCGGCCGACCCGATCCAGGCGCCAGGTCATGTGGTAGCGCTCGGTGACGGGTGCGAGCGCGCTCGCGAAGCGATCCTCGAAGGTGTCGGGCTGTGCGACCGCCTCGACCTGGAGCCGCATGAAGAAGCGCCCCGTGTCCGCCGACGCGAACTGCTGGCTCTCCGCGATGTTGCCGCCGGCCGCCACGATCGCGCCGCTGATCGCGTGCACGATTCCCGGTCCGTCAATGCAGGAGAGGGTGAGCACCCACTGGGTGTCGAGCGTGTCAGCAGCGATCGTGTTCATCCGGCCAATTCTAGCCAGTCTTCCTGCGCCGCCCGCGCCCCGTGGCCGGAGGCTGGCCGTTCCGTAACCAACGGGAACTTCGCGGCTCGGCGATGGGCGCGCTGATATGCTGAGTGCGTCGTGACTGGCGTACAGATGGTCCACCATCGGGGAACGACACCTCTTCACGGAATGGCCGCTCGCCTGGGTCTTGATTCCGACACCGATTCCGCGTGCGCGGAGCGAATACCCTGAGGAGCGCACTATGTCCACCCAGTCAGCCTTCTTCAACGAGCCGCTCGAGGTCGTCGACCCCGAGATCGCCGAGGTCCTGAAGAACGAGCTCGGCCGCCAGCGCGGCACCCTTGAGATGATCGCCAGCGAGAACTTCGTTCCGCGCGCGGTGCTCGAGGCGCAGGGCTCTGTCCTCACCAACAAGTACGCCGAGGGCTACCCCGGCCGCCGCTACTACGGCGGCTGCGAGTTCGTCGACGTCGCAGAGGACCTCGCCCGCGACCGCGCGAAGAGCCTGTTCGGCGCGCAGTACGCGAACGTGCAGCCCCACTCGGGCGCCTCCGCGAACGCGGCCGTGCTCTCCGCCATCGCCGAGCCGGGCGACACGATCCTCGGCCTCGAGCTCGCGCACGGCGGCCACCTCACCCACGGCATGAAGCTCAACTTCTCGGGCAAGCTGTACAACGTCGCCTCGTACGGCGTCGACCCCGAGACCTTCCTCATCGACATGGACGTGGTGCGCGCCAAGGCCCTCGAGGTGAAGCCCAAGGTCATCATCGCGGGCTGGTCGGCGTACCCCCGCACGCTCGACTTCGCCGCGTTCCGCGCGATCGCCGACGAGGTGGGCGCGACCCTCTGGGTCGACATGGCGCACTTCGCCGGCCTCGTCGCCGCGGGCCTGTACCCGAACCCGGTGCCGCACGCGCACGTCGTCTCCTCGACCGTGCACAAGACCATCGGCGGCCCCCGCTCGGGCTTCATCCTCACGAACGACCTGGATCTCTACAAGAAGATCAACTCGAACGTGTTCCCCGGCCACCAGGGCGGCCCCCTCATGCACGTGATCGCGGCGAAGGCGACGGCCTTCAAGCTCGCGGCCACCGAGGAGTTCGCCGACCGCCAGGTGCGCACCCTCTCCGGCGCGAAGCTCCTCGCCTCGGCCCTCACCACCGAGGCGTCGAAGGCCGCGGGCGTCGACGTACTCACGGGCGGCACCGACGTGCACCTCGTGCTCGCGGATCTGCGCAACTCGAAGCTCGACGGCCAGCAGGCCGAGGACGCCCTCCACGAGGTCGGGATCACGGTCAACCGCAACTCGGTGCCGTTCGACCCCCGCCCGCCGATGGTCACGAGCGGCCTCCGCATCGGCACCCCCGCGCTCGCGACCCGCGGCTTCGGCGACGCTGAGTTCGCCGAGGTCTCCGACATCATCGCCCTCACGCTGCAGCAGGCGGGCGATCTCGAGGCGCTGAAGGCCCGCGTCACCGCGCTGGCTGAGGCCTTCCCGCTGTACCCCGGCCTCGAGGAGTGGTGAGCCCGGTGGCTGAGTCCACCGGCGCTCAGCGCCTCGACGGCACCGCCGCGGCCGCCGCGATCAAGCTCGAGCTCACCGAGCGGGTCGCGGCGCTCGCCGCGCGCGGCGTGGTGCCCGGTCTCGCGACCGTGCTCGTCGGCTCGGATCCCGGATCCCAGTGGTACGTCGCGGGTAAGCACCGCGACTGCGCAGAGGTCGGCATCGCGTCGATCAAGCGTGAGCTGCCCGAATCCGTCACGCAGGACGAGCTCGAGGCGGTGCTCGCCGAGCTGAACGCAGACCCCGCGTGCACGGGCTACATCGTGCAGCTGCCGCTGCCGAAGCACATCGACACGGATCGCATTCTCGAGTGCATCGATCCGGCGAAGGACGCGGACGGGCTCCACCCGACGAACCTCGGTCGGCTCGTGCTGAACGCCAACACCGAGATCACCTCCCCGCTGCCGTGCACCCCGCGCGGCGTCATCGAGCTCGTCGAGCGGAACGGCCTCTCGTGGGCCGGGAAGCACGTCGTGGTCGTGGGCCGCGGCGTGACCGTCGGCCGCCCGATCGGCCCGCTCCTCACGCGGCGCGAGTTCAACGCGACCGTGACGCTCACCCACACCGGCACCGCCGACCTGGGGGCCGAGCTGCGCCGCGCCGACGTGATCGTCGCGGCCGCGGGCGTCGAGGGCATCGTGCGTCCCGAGGACGTGAAGCCGGGTGCGATCGTGCTCGACGTGGGCGTCTCGCGGAAGACGGATCCGGAGACCGGCAAGAGCCGCGTCGTGGGCGATGTGGACCCCGCGGTGGCCGAGGTCGCCGGCTGGGTGTCGCCGAACCCCGGCGGTGTGGGTCCGATGACCCGCGCGCTGCTGCTGAAGAACGTGGTCGAGATGGCGGAGCGCGCGGCGGATCTCGCGTAGACCCCGCCCCTGCGGTTCCCGGAGCGCCCGGGCCGAGCTCCTGAGGAGCCGGCCCGGGCGCTTCGCGTTGTGGGAGTGATCCCTATTGTGTGGATTGCGCCTCAAGATGCGGGTTGAGGGACAGCAACGTGCTTACTGCTGACTCCGCATAGTCAGACTTCCCGGTCTCGATGATGGTGATCCAGACGTCGCCCAAGAAGAGCTGTTGGATCGTTGTCCGTCCAGCCATTCGATAGTTCTCCGGGTCTTCGAGACTCAGCTCAAACTTGAGTGCCGGTCCGGCGGTCGACTCGACGTAGTCGGAGTCCCTGAGGCCAACGATCAGCGGTGTTTGGCTGTCGTTTGGAAGAAGTGCGGTGTACTGAGTGAGCTGATTGCCCGCGAGGTACAGCGGCCACTGGCACCCCTGAACGGCATCGACATCCCGCATTGCAGCCTGGGCAAGTGGGCCGGACAACCGGTTGAACGTTGTGAGGTCTGTTGGGCCCGTGTGTTCTGAGATATCGATGTCGATCGAGCTGTAGAAGTCGACGCTTTCCTGTGCTGCCAATGGATTTGCATCTGCACAGGAGGGGATTTGAGATGCCGGCGGCTCGTCTGGGGTCGCTGATTCCGGCGTTGCTTCCGCCTGCCACTCCTTCGTGTCCACGGATTCCTGAGGAGGCTCCTCGGGGGCTGGAGGGGAGCCGCAAGCGGTGAGGGCCAGAAGTGTCAGCGCAGACGTCACAAGGGGGACAACAAAAGAACGGGTCACCCATTCAGTATGGCTATGTGCTGGCTTTGTTTCCATGTGGTGGTTCATAGGTCAGTATCGCTGTGAGGTCTTGCGAGCTCTCTGCGCCCCACCGCCAGCCGCTCCCCAGCGGGGGCGGGCATAATGTTCTCGGTTGCGCGTCGCGCACCGGCGCACACCCGCACCCGAAACGAGAGCAGAGCCGACACCCGTGACCTCGACCCTAGCCGCACTGACCGCGACGACCGTTCCGGCACTCCTCGGGATCGATTGGCTCGACCCCGAGACCCTCCTGAAGGCGGGCGGCTGGGCGGCGCTGATCCTCGCGTGCGCCTTCGTGTTCCTCGAGACCGGCGTGCTCGTGCTCGCCTTCCTCCCGGGCGACTCGCTGCTCTTCACGGTGGGCCTGTTCTCCGCGACCGGCATCATCGACGTGCCGATCTGGATCACCTGCATCTTCCTGTTCCTCTTCGCCTTCGCGGGGGACCAGATGGGCTTCATGATCGGCAGGAAGCTCGGGCCCGCGATCTTCAGCCGGGAGAAGAGCCGCCTCTTCAACCCCGAGAACGTCGCGCGCACCCACGAGTTCTTCGAGAAGCACGGGCCGAAGGCGATCATCATCGCCCGCTTCCTCCCCATCTTCCGCGCGTTCGTCCCCGCCGCCGCCGGCGTGGGCAACATGCGCTACCGCCAGTTCGTCGTCTACAACGCGGTCGGCGCGCTCCTCTGGGGCGTCGGGGTCACGCTGCTCGGTTACTTCCTCGGCCAGATCCCCTTCGTGCGCGAGTACAGCGAGGTGTTCATCATCGTGCTCGTACTGATCCCGGGGATCCCGATCCTGATCGAGGCGTACAAGGCGTTTGCCTCCTGGCGCGCGAAGCGCCGCGCAGCCCAGGACTGAATCCCCTGCGCGGTCAGTTGATCGTCACGACGCGAGTGAGCGCGTCGACCAGCACGTCTGAGATCCCGCTCTCCTGCTGCATCTCGTCCCGCGCCGCGAGCACCTCGTCGGGGTGATCGGTGATGATGCCGTCGGTGCTGCGGCGCAGGTGCTCGCGCATGCCCGGGGTGTCGTTCACGGTCCACACCATGAAGCCGAGCCCCGCGTCGTGCGCGGCGCGCTGCATGCCCTCGGTCGCGCTCCACTCCTCGACGACGATGAAGTCCGCAACCGTGTCGGGGAGGCCGCCGCCCGCGAACGCCATCGTGTATCCGACGGTGAGGTCGGGGCGCAGCCGCTTCAGCCGGTCGACGCTCGCGGCGTCGAGCGAGTGGTAGATGTTCGCGTCGAGCGCGTCGAGCCCCTCGAGCTCGGTGATGAGCCGGTCGACGTGGTCCGGGGTGTCCGCGCCACCCAGCTTGATCTCGATGAGGAGCGGCATGTCCAGCTCCTGCGCCCGGGTCACGTAGTCGGCGAGGCTCGGGATCCGATCCGCGTGCCCCAGCCGGTCGCGCACCGTGCGCGAGGTGAGCTCGGCGAGCGTGAGGTCGCGCACCGCGACGTCCTCGCCCGCGAGGCGCCCGAGCTGCGCGTCGTGCATCACAACGAACTCGCCGTCCGCCGTCTGCATCACGTCCATCTCGACGAGATCGGCGCCGGCCGCCGCTGCGGCCTCCAGCCCGCCGATCGTGTTCTCGACGCCGCCGTCGGAGAATCCGCGGTGGGCGAGCACGAGCGTCTCGGGGGCGGCGGCGAGCCGGTGCAGGGTGTCCCAGCCCGCCCAGCTGAGGCCCCCGGCGACGAGCACGGCCGCCGCCGCGACCGCGCCTGCGGTGCGCCGGCGGTTCCGAAGCTCGGATGCGCCGGGGAGCGGCGCTGTGCCGGGCAGCGGCGCCGTGCCTGGCGCGGGCAGCAGGCGCAGCCGCGCGGGCTGGGCCGCTGCGATCCGGCGCACGCGGGTGAGGAGCACCGCAGCGACGGCGGCCGTGACGAAGCCGGTGAGCAGCATGCCGAGCAGCTGCGCCGTACCGAGGGAGACCGCTGCGACGCCGGGCGCCGCGTCGGGGGCGAGCGCGTCGGCGAGCGCGGTCGGCACGACCGCGGTGATGAGCAGCCCGATGCCGAGCGCGCCCGCGAGCGCCATGATCGCGGCGATCGCGATCGCGAAGGGGAGCCAGGCCCGCGGCCCCCGGGTGAGCCGCCAGCTGGTGCGCAGCGGGCGGCGCTCATCGGTCAGCACGAAGAGCGGGATCGTGAGTGCGAGCCGCACGTTCACCCACGCGAGCAGCAGGAGCACGACGGTGAAGACCGCCTCGCTCGTCGCCGACTTCGCGAGCTCGCCGGAGATGAACGAGGGGATCGCGATCCCGCGCGTGAGCGCCGAGGTGAAGCCGAACCCGGTGAGGGGGACGAGCAGGAACAGGTACGCCACGAGCGGGATCGCGGACGGCCGTACGAGTCGTCGCGCCACGCGCCCGAGCGCGCCGAGGAACTGACGCGCGCCCAGCTCGGGCCAGCGGAGCAGGACGACGAGCGCCGTGAACTGCAGCGCGAGCGCCCAGAACGCGAGCGCGATGATTGCGGCGAGCAGGGTCATCGTGATCGGGAGCCCCGGCCCGCTCGGGAGCCGGCCGAGGTCGAGCCCGGTCATGCCGTTCGCGCGCAGGGCCTCGCGGAACACCCAACCGATCAGCGGGAGCGCGATGAGGAGCAGCACGAGCTGGGTGGCGAGGATGAGCCCGACGAGGCGTGCGCCGCCCCGCCGGAGACTCCGCGCGGCGTGGGCGAGCAGCACGCCGGACTCCGCCCAGATCCCCGGTGCTCTGCGTGACATGTCGCCTCCCGAACTCGCGGGGCCGCGGCATCTCCGCCCGTGGTTCGGGAGCCCCGGATCCAGCGTAGGCCCGCCGCGTCATTTGCCTCTGGCGGCGCACGGGACGCGCTCATAGACTGAGCACATCTGAGACGCGGGCGTCCGGGATGACCGTGACGGGGGGAGCGGGTATGAAGCGGTGGGCAGCTCGGTTCGGAGCCGCGCTGGCGGCGGGGATGCTCCTCATGGCGCCCGCGGCCGCGGGGGCGACCGAGCCGCCCGCATTCTCCGGCGCCTACGTGCTCGATGAGACCGAGGCGGGGGTGCTCGGCTCGGAGCGCGCTGCACTCGAGGCCGAGGTGCGCGACTTCGCCGCCGAGCACGGCGTGCAGCTCTTCGTGGTCTACGTGGATCGCTTCACCTCCCCGGAGGATCCGCTCGATTGGGGCGCCGCCACCGCCGAGAAGAACTTCCTCGGCGACGACGGGGTGCTCCTCAGCGTCGCCGTTCAGGATCGCCTCTTCGATCTGAACGCGCCGCAGGCGCTCATCTCGGATGCGCAGTACACCGCGCTTACCGACGACTACGTGCGCCCGGCGCTGAAGCGCGGCGACTGGGCCGGGGTGGTGGGCGAGACCCTGCGCGGGATCGAGCGCACCGTTCTTGACCCCGGGACGAACGGAACCGGGATCGCGGTGGCCGTCGTGGGCGGCGTCGTCGTGCTCGGCGGAGGGGCCGCCGCGATCGTGCTGGCGCGGAAGCGGCGGCGCGCGGGGGCTGAGGGGGCCTCGCCCGAGGAGCTCCCGCTCAGCGAGCTGGAGGCCCGCGCGAGCGCGCTGCTCGTGCGGGTGGACGACGACGTGCGGAGCAGCGAGCAGGAGCTTGGCTTCGCGCAGGCGCAGTTCGGTGAGGACGCCGCCGCGCCCTTCGCCGCCGCGATCGCCGAGGCGCGCGCGCAGCTCCACGCCGCGTTCCTGCTGCGGCAGCAGCTCGACGACGCGGAGCCGGACACGCCTGAGCAGCAGCGGGCCTGGCTCACCGAGATCATCGCGCGCTGCGAGGGCGCGAAGGCGTCCCTCGAAGCGCACACCGAGTCGTTCTCGCGGCTGCGCGAGGTCGAGCAGCGGGCGCCGGAGGCGCTCGCGCAGCTCCGGCTCGCGCTGCCCGGGGTGGAGCAACGTCTCCTCGCCGGGCGAGGGGTCGCCGCGGAGCTCGACGGCGTGTACGCCGCGTCCATCACGGCACCGATCGCGGCGAACCTCGCGGAGGCGGAGCAGCGCCTCGGCCTCGTCGCCGAGTGCCTCGTCGCGGCGGACGCAGAGCTCGCCGCGGGCCAGACGGGCGCCGCAGCGGTAAGCATCCGCGCCGGCGAGGCCGCGCTCGAGCAGGCCGGCGCCCTCGCGGACTCCCCGAGCACGGTGCGGGCGGAGCTCGCGGAGAGCGCGCAGCAGCTCGGGGCGGCGCACGATGATCTGCGCGCGGATCTGCAGCTCGCCGCCGCACTCGCTGCCGGTGCCGGGGCCGAGGACCGCGCGGCGCTCGAAGCGGCCGTCGCCGAGGTGAGCGCGGTACTGGCCGCCGACACCGCGGGCGATCCCGTTCGCGCGCTCTCGGCCGCCGCCGCAGCGAACGTGCGCATCGACGCGGCGATCGGCACCGCGCGCGAATCGGCCGAGCGGCTGCGCCGCGCGGAGGCCGCGCGCGACGAGGCGCTCATTCCCGCTCGCGCGGAGGTGCTCGCAGCCGAGCAGTTCATCGAGACCCGGCGCGGTGCGATCGGCCCCGAGGCCCGCACACGCCTGTCCGAGGCGAAGCGGCAGCTGCAGATCGCCGAGGAGCTCGCGCAGACGGACCCGCTGCGTTCGGCCCAGAGCGCGCAGCAGGCCAGCCAGTACGCACGGGCCGCCTCCCGTCTCGCGAGCGCCGATGTCTCGGGGTGGGGCGATGGCCCCGGATCGCCCGGAACGGGGGGCGGCAGCTTCGGCGGGGCCGTGCTGGGCGGCATCCTCGGCGGGCTGCTGAGCGGCTCCGGCGGCTCCAGCGGATCGCGCAGCTCCGGGGGCTGGAGCGGCTCGAACGGCGGTTTCACCGGGGGGTGGAACGGCGGCGGCTCGATCGGGGGATCCGGGGGCGGCTTCGGCGGTTCCCGAGGATCCGGCGGCGGCGGCCGGCGCGGTGGCGGCGGGCGGTTCTGACGGCGCCCCGGGCGCGCGTCTCGACACGGGCCGGAACGCACCGGCTCACGAGCAGACTTCCCCGAGCTGGTTCGGTGGAACAACAGGAAAGGAAGCCGACATGGCAAAGCAGTCCATCCTTGGCCGTATCGCACAGCTCGCCAAGGCCAACATCAACGCGCTCCTCGACGCCGCGGAGGATCCCGAGAAGATGCTCAACCAGATGGAGCGCGACTACAAGAACAGCATCGCCGATGCCGAGAGCTCGGTCGCGCAGACCATCGGCAACCTGCGTCTGATGGAGGCGGACCTCGAGGAGGATCGCCAGGCGATCACCGAGTGGGGGAGCAAGGCCGCGGCTGCCTCGGCGCAGGCGGAGACCCTCCGCGCGGGCGGCGACGCCGCGGGCGCGGACCGCTTCGACACGCTCGCGCGAGTGGCGCTCTCCAAGCAGATCTCCTTCGAGAAGGAGGTCGCCGCGGCCGAGCCGAGCGTCGCCGCGCAGCAGCAGGTGGTCGAGCAACTCAAGACGGGCCTGCAGACGATGCGCGAGAAGCTCGTGCAGCTCCAGGCGAAGCGCGACGAGCTCGTCTCCCGTGGCAAGGTGGCGCAGGCACAGGCGCAGGTGCAGGACGCCGTCAAGAACCTCGACGTGCTCGATCCCACGAGCGAGCTCGGCCGCTTCGAGGAGAAGGTGAAGCGCCAGGAGGCCATGGTGCGCGGGCAGGCCGAGCTCGCCGCCTCGACGCTCGATGCCCAGTTCAACGAGCTTGACGACCTGGGCGCGCAGAGCGAGGTCGATCAGCGGCTCCAGGCGCTCAAGCAGCGCGGGCAGTAGCGCCGTGACGCGGCGGGCGGTTAGCGCCGCCCGCCGCGCGCCTTGCGGTACGGGTGCGTCTGCACGCGCGCGACGACCTCGGAGATGAGATCCTCCGAGCTGCGGCCCGCCCGCGCCGAGGCGATGAGGCGGCGGGTCACTCGAGCTGCGGCCCGGAGATTCATCGGTCGCCCCTCGATGCCGAAGAGCAGCAGCGCCCAGTCGGGGAGGAGCGACAGGATCCCGTCCTGGATGTTCACGGCCGCCCATACCTTGACCGGGTTGCCGCTGAGCGTGGGCTTGCGCATCGCTCGCGTGTTCTCCGCAGCCGGCAGGGTGAGCGCCATCCAATCCTTGTTGTCATCGATGTAGCGATCGAGCTCCTCGCGGCTCCCCGGGAGGAGCTCTTCGCCCTCGATCCCGACGATGCGCGCCGCCTCGTGCTGCTCGACGACGAAGCGATCCTGCTCGGCCACCGTGAGCGTCGGGCCGAACGCATCGGCCGCGCGCAGCACCCCGTAGACGATGCAGTTGTGGGTCCACGCGAGCCACTCCTGCGTGTCGGCCCGCAGCTCCTGCCCCGTGTGCGGGTCGGTCCAGACGCTCGCCGCGTGCAGGCGCTGCACGGCGGCCCCCGCGGCGTCGGCGTGGTCGCGATCGCCGAACACGGTCGTGTCGATGTACCGGCCCGTGCGCTCGCCGCGCCCCTCGATGTCGGTGGAGTACCCGCTCGTGCCCTCGAAGAGCCGCATCATCTGCGGGTTCAGCGACTGGAGCAGGATCGCGGCCACGCCGCCGAGCTGGGAAGAGGGGTCCGAGAAGAGGCGCCAGCTGATGCTGTCCGGCCCGAAGTACCCGGCGTCGCCGCCCGTTTCGGTGCTCGTTGCCGCTCCCGGCTGCCCCGTGCCGCCGACGTGCACGGGGCAGCCGGGGGCGGGGTGATCGGTGCGCTGCTCGGACGTGCTCATGTAGATTCCCCCGATCCGCTCCCGGTGCCTCGATGCGCCCGGGAAAAAGTGTGGATGATGTCCAAGAATAGCGCAGCGGTGCTCGCGGGAGGCCGGTCGCCCCGGGGCGGTCCGCGCGGCCGAGACCCTAGCGCTCGTCGAGGATCGCGGGCCGAGGCTCCTGGGTCGGGGCGCGCCGCCCCACCAGGGCGAGCATGGGGAAGAGGAGCACGGTGAGCATCGCGGCGCCCACCATCGCGGCGGCGAGCGGTGCGCCGATCACGCCGTGCTCCACGCCGATCCCGCTCACCGCGATGACGAGCGGCAGCGTCGTCGCGGTGCAGAGCGCGGCGGTGCGCCGGTCGCTCGCGGAGGTGCCGCGTCCTGCCGCGAACCAGCCGGGCACTCCGCGGACGACGAGCATGGTGAGCGCGAACACGGGCACGAGAGCGAGCGCTGCGGGATCGCTGAGGAGCGCTGCGAGCGGGAACGTGACGCCCGTGGAGATGAAGAAGACGGGTACGAGGAATCCGAAGGCGACGGAGTCGAGCTTCGCCTCGATCACCCGGAGCTCCTCGGGATCGCCGCCCTGCAGTACGGCGCGGGCGAGCATGCCCGCGGTGAACGCGCCGAGCAGGAAGTCGACGCCGAGCGCGAGGGCGAGCGTGACGAGCGCTGCCAGGATCAAGAGAACGAAGCGCACCGCGAACTGGCCGCTCGTGTGCAGGGTGAGTGTCACCATGCGTCGGAGCCAGTCGTGCGGGCCGCGCTGGGCGAGCCAGAACGCGAGCGCGGCGACGAGGGCGAAGCCGACGAGTACGAGCGTGCCGGCGATCGGCTGGCGGCCGCTCAGGAACACCGACACCGCGATCAGGGGAGCGAACTCGCCGATCGCGCCGGCCCGAACAATCGCATTCCCGAGCGGCGTGCGTGCGAGCCCGGCGTCGCGCAAGATCGGCATGAGTGTGCCGAGCGCCGTCCCGGTGAGGGCGACCGCGATGAGCGCGGCGGCCTCGGGGCTCGGCCCGAGGAGGAACCCCGCGCCCAGTGCGAGCACGGCGGAGAGGGACCACCAGGCCACGCCGCGGCGGCCGGGAGCGCCGCGGAACGTGCTCGGTTCGATCTCGTTGCCCGCCATGAAGAAGAGCGCGGCGAGGCCGATCTGCGTGAGCGCGTCGAGGATCGGGGAGTCCGTGATCCAGCCGAGCCCGGACGGTCCGAGCAGCATGCCGAGACCGATCTCGAAGACGACGAGCGGGATCACGAGCACGCGCCCGACGAGCGCGGCGAGGAGCGGGGCGATCACCGCGGCGAGGGGGATCACGAGCGTCGACAGATCTGCACTGGTCACGTCGGTGGGTCCTCTCTGCGGGGCGCGGTCACCCGCGCCCCATGCTAGCGAGTCGGCGCCCTCTCGGCTGTATCGCTCGTTCGAGCGAGGCGCCAGCGCCATTCCGCGTTCGGGCGGGTGAATACCGGGGTGAATTGTCGGCTAAAGATCTACGGGTGTAGCAGGAAACACTTAGGGTGGTTTTAGTTCGCAAGATGAACTAAATGTGTCGGGGGTGCACGCAGGGGGAATCTGGCCGTCGGGGGACGGCCGTACACCGGTGCCCAAGGGCTGTATTTGGCGTGCCGTTTTCAGGCTTGTCGTGACGTCCGGCGCAGTTTCTATCCACCGAAACTGATGAGGACACCACTTTGTCAATTCGCAAGACACTGGCGGCTGCGCTCGGCGCGCTCGTCGTGGCCAGCGGGATCACCCTCCCGGCCACGACGGCGCAGGCCACGACCCAGCCCACGACGCCCCGCGCTGCGGCGGCAGTATGCATGCCCACGAGTGGTGTGGGCGCGGTCTCCCCGGCGACGCCGCACAAGCCGCTTCCCGTCGACGACGGCATTTCCGTCTACGTCGGCGGCAACTTCACCCGCAAGGCCGGTGCCGAGCTCGAGGGCCGCCTCGCAGTTCGCGGCAACGCCGACTTCGGATCGGGGCTCTACAACCTCGGCACCGTCGGGGCCGGATCGGGCCTGATCCCCACGGTGGGCAGCGACATCGTGACCGTGGGCGGCAACGTGACCATCACGGGGCCCAAGCTCGACATCAAGTCGACCACGGCCGCGGGCGCGGTGGCTCCCGGGAACCTGGTCGCGGGCGGCACCATCGTCGACCCGAAGTTCATCGAGGAGCAGCACCCCGAGTCGAAGGTCATCTCGGGCGTCGGTGCCCGAAAGGCGCTCGGCGACGCGGTGAGTGGCTGGGCGGACAACGACTTCGCGTGGCTGAAGGAGCTCGCGCAGCGCAACGCGCAGGGCACTCCCGGCGTCGCGACGATCGAGTCCTGGGGCACGCTGACGCTCAGCGGCACCGCGGGCAAGACGCGCCACCATTTCACCATCCCCGCGTCGCAGCTTGTCGCGGGGAAGTCGCTCGCGCTGAACCTCGAGAACATCGCCGAGACGGACATCGTCGTGGTCGAGGTCACGGGCGGCCCGAGCGCGACGCTCCCGCTGAACACCGTGATGGTGAACAACGCTCCGCTCGACACCGGTTCGAAGTCGTTCGGCCAGCGCGCGAGCCGGATGCTCTGGACCTTCCCGGACGCGAGCAACGTCAACATCGAGGGCACCGCGCAGGTCCCCGGCTCGGTGATCGTTCCCTCGGCGGGATCGAAGACCCGCGTCGCGGTGGCCGGCACGAACGGCCGCTACTGGGTTGCGGGCGATCTGACGCAGGACTACGGCGGCAGCGAGTTCCACAACTTCCCCTTCATCGGTGACCCCGACATCACCTGCGAGCCGCCGGCGGCGCCCGAGGTGAAGGTCGCCCCGGTCGCCCCGACCGTGACGCAGGCCGTGTGCGATGCCGCAACGGGCCGAGTGACCGCGCCCCTCCTCGCGCTCGCCGAGACCGCGGGCATCTCGTACCGCATCGTCGGTGAGGTTGCCGCGGGCAAGACCGTGAAGGTTGTCGCGACTGCCACCGGGAAGGCAGCGCTCGAAGCCGCTTCGGGGTGGACCCTGGCTGAGGATGGCACGGCGTCGATGCAGGTCGTCCTGGAGGACGTGCCGTGTGAGAAGCCGCTGACTCCGGTTGCTCCGGTTGCGCCCGTGGTGACGCAGGCCGTGTGCGACGTGGAGACCGGTGAGACGTCGGCTCCGCTCGTGACCGTTGCGGAGACCGAGGGTGTGAGCTACGAGGTGATCGGTGAGGTTGCCGCGGGCAAGACCGTGACGGTCGTGGCGACTGCTGCCGAGGGTGCGAAGCTGACCGCGGCCGAGGGGTGGACCCTGGCTGAGGATGGTACGGCGTCGTTCGTAGTGAAGCTTGCTGAGGTCGAGTGTGAGAAGCCGCTGACTCCGGTTGCCCCGGTTGCGCCCGTGGTGACGCAGGCCGTGTGCGATGTGGATTCGGGCATCGCGTCTGATCCGAGCATCGAGCTCGCCACCACCGAGGGCGTGGAGTATCGCGTCAACGGTGCGGTGCGCGCTGGGAACACGGTCACGATCGTCGCGACCCCTGCGGCCGGCGTGAAGCTGACCGCGGCTGAGGGCTGGACCCTGGCCGAGGACGGCACGGCGTCGATGCAGGTCGTCCTTGAGGACGTGCCGTGCGAGACCCCGCTCGTCGCCGTTGCTCCGATCGCTCCCGCGGTCACGCAGGCCGTGTGCGACATCGCAACCGGTGAGACCTCGGCTCCGCTCGTGACCGTTGCGGAGACCGAGGGCGTGAGCTACGAGGTGATCGGTGAGGTTGCCGCGGGCAAGACCGTGACGGTCGTGGCGACTCCCGCCGCGGGGATGACGCTTGCCGAGGCGGAGGGCTGGGAGCTCAACGCCAACGGCACCGCGTCGTTCGTGGTGACGCTCGCCGAGATCGAGTGCGAGCAGCCGGTCGCGCCGGTGGCTCCCGTCGCTCCCGTGGTGACGCAGGCGGTGTGCGACGTGGAGACCGGCAGCCTCACGGCTCCGCTCGTGACCGTTGCGGAGACCGAGGGTGTGAGCCACGAGGTGATCGGTGAGGTTGCCGCGGGCAAGACCGTGACGGTCGTGGCGACTCCCGCCGCGGGGATGACGCTTGCCGAGGCGGAGGGCTGGGAGCTCAACGCCAACGGCACCGCGTCGTTCGTGGTGACGCTCGCCGAGATCGAGTGCCTCCCGGTCGGTCCCGGACCCGAGCCGAAGCCCGAGCCGGAGCCCAAGCCGGAGCCGAAGCCGGAGCCCGAGCCCAAGCCCGAGCCGAAGCCCGAGCAGTCCCAGCCGGGACAGCCCCAGCCTGAGCAGCCTGCGGGCGGGCTCGCGGTGACCGGTGGCGTCGAGCAGGCGCCGCTCTGGGCCGCCGGCCTTACGCTCCTGATCGTCGGCGGCCTGCTGGTCGCGCGCCGACGCCAGGGTACGAACCAGGGCTAATCGCGGCCCTGGCGGCAGCTCCTGCCCGCGGTGACCGGCCGGTCCTCCTCCCCCGGCCGGCCGGTCCCGCGCGGCGCTCCCCAGGAGCGGCTGCGGCCCGCGCGCGAGCATGCGTGCGGGCCCGCGGGACGGGGTGCGGATCCGGATGGGATCCGCACCCCGTTTCGTGCGTCCGCACTCTGCGTCGCGCGTGCGCACCACTTTCTGCGTGCGCCGCCGAGCGGAGGGTGCGAGACTGGGGGCATGCGAACGCTGACACGGATCTCGACCGCGGTCGCGGCTGCGGCCCTCCTCGCGGGACTCACGGGTTGCGCAATGGCGCAGAGCGGCCGGGCCGACGAGGGCGCGGCGCGCACGAGTGAGCAGGCGGGGCAGATCGGCGGCGATATCGTAGCGCCCATCACGCTGCCGGTCGCAGAGCTCGATGGCGCGAAGGTGGAGCTCGTGGTCGGTCAGGTGCTGAACATCGATGTGCCGGTCGAGGCGGTCGCGAGTTACCGCGGCGCAGTGTCTGATCCGAGCGTCGCCGCCTTCACCGCCGGGTACCGCGATGACAGCGCCGTGTTCAATCCCGGCGTCACGGCGAAGGAAGCCGGAACGACGCGCGTGACCCTCACGAACGAGCAGAGCGGCAGCTCCCCGATCCAGATCGACATCGTTGTCTCGCCCGAGTCCAGCTGAGCGGTTCCCGCGATAGCACGCAGATCTGATGTAGGTTCCCAGCCATCTCGCGGCGGGCGGCGGTACGCTGGCAAATTGTGCTGAGCGAGCTGGAAACCTTCTCAACGATCGCCCTGTATTCGGCGATGATCGTGTACGCGATCGCGTTCGTCTTCTACGCGGTCGACCTTGCCAACCGAAGCGGCGACGCCTCGGCGAGCGCCCGTCAGAACGCGCCGTCGGTCGCGCAAAGCGCAGGCGGCGTCGCCACGCTCCAGCGCACCGCGGCCCCCGCGAAGGACGCCGAGAAGCCGCGGCGCTCGCGCGCCCTGCGGATCGGCTTCTCGCTGACCGTGCTCGGCTTCCTGCTGCACCTCGGGGCGACCGTGCTCCGAGGGATCGGCGCGGAGCGCGTGCCGTGGGCCAACATGTACGAGTTCGCGCTCACCGCGACCTGCGCGATCATGCTCATCTTCCTGCTCGTGCAGTTCTTCGTCGACCTGCGCTTCCTGGGCACGCTCGTCACGGGCATGGCGGTCCTGTTCCTCGGCATCACGAAGGTCAACTTCTACGTGTCGATCGTTCCGCTGCAGCCCGCGCTCGACTCGTACTGGCTCGTGATCCACATCCTCGTGGCCGTGCTCGCCGTCGCGTTCCTCACGCTCTCCTTTGGGCTCTCGGTGCTGCAGCTGCTGCAGACTCGCCGCGACGCGAAGATCGCCGCGGGGGAGCAGCCCGGCATGAACTTCCTCACGAGCATCCCCGGCGCGGTGCGCCTCGAGGATCTCTCGTACCGCCTCGCGATCATCGGCTTCGTGTTCTGGACCTTCACCCTGATCGCCGGGTCGATCTGGGCTGAGGCTGCGTGGAGCCGTTACTGGGGCTGGGACACCAAGGAGGTCTGGACCTTCGTGATCTGGGTGCTCTACGCCGGCTTCATCCACGCGCGCGCCACCCGCGGCTGGCGCGGCACCCGCTCGGCCTGGCTGTCGATCATCGCCTACGCCGCGGTCATCTTCAACTTCGCGATCGTCAACGTGTTCTTTAAGGGCCTGCACGCGTACTCCGGCCTCTAAGCCGGAACCGCGCGTCGCGAGCCCTGGCTCGCACCCCACGTACGCACACGGGCGGCGGGCGGACACT
>NZ_AYMV01000013.1 GCF_000633415.1 Leucobacter sp. PH1c
GTGCCGGCCCCTCGGCCGTTTCGTCGCGCTGAGCGCACTCAGAGCCCGCTCAGAACGCGCTCAGGATCCGCTCCGTGCGCGGCGCGGGGTTCAGGCCTCGCGCATGAGCGGCGACAGCGAGCGCGCGATCTCCGCGGCGTTCGCGAGGCCGGCGACGGTGAGCCAGTTGCCGAGCTGCTGGTAGCCGCCCTCCGTGAGCACCGACTCCGGGTGGTACTGGACGCCGTAGATGGGCAGCTCGCGGTGGCGCAGGGCCATGATCACGCCGCCCGCAGTCTCCGCCGTGATGGTGAGCGTCTCGGGCACCGTGTCGCGCACGACGGCGAGCGAGTGGTACCGCGTCGCGTCGAACTCCTCGGGGACGCCGGAGAAGAAGCCGTCGGCGGCGTGGCGCACGCGCGACACCTTGCCGTGCATGAGCTCCTCGGCGTGCGTCACGGTCGCACCGAGCGCCTCGGCGATCGCCTGGTGACCGAGACAGACGCCGAGGAGCGGAATGCCCGTGCGCAGCGCGATCCCGACCATGGCGATCGAGACGCCCGCGTCGGTCGGGGTGCCGGGGCCGGGCGAGATGAGCACGCCGTCGAACTCGCCGACGAGCTGCTCGAGCTCGCCGGGGGTGAGCTCGTCGTTGCGGATCACCCGCGTCGAGGCGCCGAGCTGCTGCAGGTAGCCGTTCAGCGTGTAGACGAAGCTGTCGTAGTTGTCGATGACCAGGATGCTTGTCATGTCCCGACCGTCACTTCCTGTTCGGGGAGCTGGAGAGCCACCCACGGGTAGACATAGGTGATGAGCGCGTAGACCAGGGCGGCCAGCGCGACGATGAGCACGATCACGCGCAGCCACGCGGGTCCGGGGAAGAATCGCCACAGCATGGAGAACATCAGCTCGCAGCTCCCTTCAGTGCGGGGTTGAGTTCGAGGAGCTCGGCCGGCGGGCCAGCACTGTGGGGCTGGAAGCCCTCGAACACGGAGTAGGCGATCGCCCGCTCGTCGCTGCCGGCGAGCTTCGGATGGCACGTGGTGAAGGTCATGATCTGGTCGGTTCCCGGGATGCCCTCGAGGCGGGGGAACGGATTCAGCACGTCCGTCTCGTTCGGCAGCACGTACTCGATCGAGCGGAAGCGGTACGTGTACCAGCCGTCGGCCGTCTCGATGAAGAGCGGGTCGCCGACCCGGAGGTTCATGACCTCGCGGAACGAGTTGATGAGCGGGCCGGATCGGTGGCCCGCGAGCGCGAAGTTGCCCGGTTCGCCCGGCAGCTGCGTGTTCTCGTAGTGGCCGATGCCCTTCTCGTCGAGGTTGAGCACGGTCCACCAG
This sequence comes from Leucobacter sp. PH1c, assembly GCF_000633415.1. Lineage (GTDB taxonomy): Bacteria > Actinomycetota > Actinomycetes > Actinomycetales > Microbacteriaceae > Leucobacter. Next base: position 1,320 of record NZ_AYMV01000013.1, read on the forward strand.
TCGGTCGTCTCGCCGATCCGGTTGGCGTAGCTCGTGCCGAAGGCGGGCGCGTGGAGCACGGCGAACACCTCGGCCGCCTCGGGCTTCGCCGGAACGGGGACGCCCTCGGTCTGCAGCGGCTGCGCTTCCGTGCGCCACTTCTCGGAGTCCGCGGCGGACAGCTGCTCCTGCTTCGCGGTGACGGTGACGCCCGTGTGCCAGGGCTGCCAGACGATGTAGCCGAGCACGCCCAGCCCGGCCACCAGCAGGAGCTCCCCGATCACCGTCAGGGGGCTGAGCCGTGCTCTGCGGCGGCGGCCGCCCGCACGTCGCGTCTCGGTCATGGAGAACATTCTAGATCGCACACCTGAGTCCCACACGGGATCGGGCTAGAATCGGTGTCATGGCAGCAGCTGGCAAGAATGTAAGCAAGCGCGCGTCGGGTGAGCTCGACCGCGAACGTGCGGAGCGTGCCTCCGCGCGGAAGGACGCTCCGAACCCGGTGTGGTTCAAGCCCGTGATGTTCGGCTTCATGCTGCTCGGGCTCATCTGGATCGTGCTGTTCTACATCACGAGCGGCAACCTGCAGCTCCCCATCCCGGCGCTCGGCCAGGGCAACATCTTCGTCGGCTTCGGCCTCGTGCTCGTCGGCTTCCTCATGACGCCGTGGTGGAAGTAGCTCCTCGCACGCTGACGAATGACACATTCTTGTCATTAATCACACCGGTGTAATTCGTCCCCAGGTTGGGGAGGAATCTGTGGATAACTCCACGGCGACCCGGACATGACTGAGGCCCGGTCCCGCGCGATTGCGCGAGGCCGGGCCTCAGTCGTTCACCGCGGGATCAGAAGATCGCGGGCATCACCACGAAGTACGCGCACGACAGCGCGGCGAGCACGACGCCGAGGCCCACCAGCGAGCCGATCCGGGCCGCGCGGCGCCGCGGCCCGCGGGTCGCGAGCAGCACGCCCATCGTCGCCGCCCCGACGATCATGCCGCCGAGGTGCGCCTGCCACGAGATCGCGGCGCCGGGGATGAGCCCGATGCCGAAGTTGATCGCGAGCAGCACCGCGAGCGAGGTGACGTTCACCCGGGCGGCCCGGTAGGCGACGAGCGTCGCGGCGAGCACGCCGAAGATCGCGCCGGAGGCGCCGACCGTCGGGATGTTGATCGTCTCGGGAGCGAGGTACGCCCAGAACATCACGCCGAGCGATCCGCCGACCCCCGCGAAGAGGTACAGCGCGAGGTAGGCGCCGCGGCCGATCGTCTGCTCGAGGTTCCTGCCGAAGAGCCACAGGGCATACATGTTGAACAGGATGTGGAACAGGAAGCCGGTCGAGTGCGTGAACATCGCCGTGAACATGCGCCACGGCTCGAAGCCCATGCCGGCGGGCAGCACCGCGTCGGGCAGCGAGTACAGGGGCGCGTACCAGAGGGTGCGCGTCACCTCGTCGCCGCCGAAGGTGTGGCTGATGAGCTGCAGCGCGAACACGACCGCGCACGCGATCATGATCCCGTAGGTGACCGGGGTGTCCGAAGCCGCGATCCGTCGCCCGGTGACCCGGGAGGCGCGCGCCGCCCGCTTCGCGGTGCTCGGCTGCGTCTGCTTCACGCACTCCGAGCACAGCACGCCGACGGCCGACACCACCTGGCACTCCGGGCAGATGGTGCGGCCGCAGCGCTGGCACAGCGTGAAGCTGTGCACGCGCGGGTGGCGATAGCAGACATCGTCGGGCCCGTACGAGACGCGCTCGCCGTACGAGGGCCCCGCGCCGTCACTCGCCACGTGGAGACCTAGGCCGCGACGACGTCGACACCGGTGATGACGACGTCCTCGACGGGACGGTCCATCGCACCGGTCTGCACGCCCGAGATCGCCTCGACGACGGCCTGCGAGGCCTCGTCCGCGACCTCACCGAAGATGGTGTGCTTGCCCGTCAGCCACTCGGGAGCGGTCGTGGTGATGAAGAACTGCGAGCCGTTCGTGCCGGCGAGACGGCCGGTCATGTCGGGACGCTTGCCGGCGTTCGCCATGGCGAGCTGGTACTTCCGGTCGAAGACGAGCTCGGGGTGGATCTCGTCGTCGAAGGTGTAGCCGGGGCCGCCGGTGCCGGTGCCGGTGGGGTCGCCGCCCTGGATCATGAAGTCGCGGATGATGCGGTGGAAGATGACGCCGTCGTAGAAGCCCTTCTCGGCGAGGTCGACGAAGTTCTTCACCGTCTTCGGGGCCTGGTCGCCGAAGAGGTTGACGACGATGTCGCCGTGGTTCGTGTGGATGGTCGCTACCGCAGTGTGAATGGTCATAGGCACTAGTGTAGGCGGGCCTCCCGCGAGGAACTGAGCGCTGGCCGGTGTTCCTGTGCGCCTCTCCTGAGAATCCTCATGCACTCGTGCGCGGACTCGACGCACCGCGCGCAGATCGGTGTAGCGTGGAGACAGCGAGCACCCTTGCTTCCCGCCTCGCCAAGCTAGGAGGACCGTAATGAAACTCTCACGCAAGCGCCGCCGCGAACTGCGCAGCCTGCGGGGTGACGCGCAGGAGCTGCTCGATCAGCAGCGCGTCGTTCTGAGCCACGCCGGAGACGTGCTCTCCCAGGCGGGCCGCCAGGCGAAGGCGCTCAGCGACGAGCACCTCGCGCCCCGGATCGACGATGCACTCGAGGCCGCACGCCCCACCGTCGACCGCGGCGTCGCATCGGCCCGACGCGCCGCGGACACCGTGCGCCGCGTCACGACCCCGATCGTCGCGAACGCCCTCGCGCGCACCATCCGCACGCTCGACGAGCTCGACAACGGCGACGCCGCCGCGCAGGTGCGCGGATTCGGCGAGCGCGCCGGATACCTCGCGCCGCAGAAGAAGAAGCGCCGGGTGGGCGGTTTCGTCGCGCTCGGCCTCGGTGTCGCCGCGGCCGCCGGCGTGGGCTACGCGCTCTGGCAGGCCTTCCGCACGGACGACGAGCTGTGGGTGGCCCCCGAGCACTAGCTCGACGCCCCACGAACGCCGCGGGCGCTGCGACCGGATTCCGGGTGCAGCGCCCGCGGCGTTTCTAGGAGGCTGCGGCGGGAGGCTGCGGGCCGGGACCAGACTTCGGGAGCGAGGCCCGCCGCGGGCCGCTGCGCCCCTGACCGCGGGTCTGCGGCCGCTCCTGGCCGGTCTTCGCGGCGGCGTTCTTCTTCGCCGCAGCGCCCGTCTTGCCCGTCTTCCCGGTCTTCCCGGTCTTCGTCGTCTTCGCCGCGGGCTTGCCTGCGGGCTTCGCGGCCCCCTTCGAGCCGCCCTTCGCGGTTCCCTCCGCCGGTCGTCGACCGATGCCCGCCATCCGGAGCCCCGTCTGCACGAGCGACAGGGTGCGCAGTTTCCCAATGTCGCGGATTGGCACCCAGCGCGCCTCGTCCGAGGATCCGTCGACCTCGTGCTGGAGCGGCCCGTCCTTCACCGTGGCGCGGTAGACGATGCGGATGGTGTGCAGTTCGGGATCGGTGCCCTCGGGCACCTCCTCACGCACCATGACCCGGGAATCGACACCCAGGAGCTTCCCCACGCGGGCCTCCAGCCCGGTCTCCTCGAGCACCTCGCGCACGACCGCGTCCCGCGGATCCTCGCCGGCTTCGAGCCCGCCACCCGGCAGCGTCCAGCCGTGGAGGTGACCGCGCCGCCAGTGCGTGAGCAGAATCTTCCCGCGCCGCTCTACCACCGCGTAGGCGGCCACTCGAAGATCCATGGCTCTGAGCCTAGCCTGTCGCCCCGTGTGCGCCCCCGTGCCGCTCCGCGGGAACCGCGAAGCTCGAACGCTGCGCGCGCCACCCCACCAGCCAGCGGTCGAGGCGCGCATACGCCTCTGCGCGCGGCCCGGACGCGGAGAGGAAGAGATCGTGCAGCCCGCCGTCGATCCGGTCGATCGTGACGGAGCCGCCGAGGCGCAGCGCGGCACGGGCCACGGCCTCCACATCGAGCACGGTGTCCGCGCGGGTGAGCTCCTCGCTCCACCGCAGCGGGACCGCCGAGCGGGCCGAGAGCATCACCTCGACCGGGATCCCGATCCCGAGCCCCCTGCTCACCCGGTCGTGCCCCGCGAGGATCGCCCGCAGCCAGCCGGCGGACATCGTGTGGCTGCGCTCGGGCCGCCACTCGGGGTTCAGCCGCGCGAGCTCCTCGGCGGGGCCGACCTCGCGCTGCGCGCGCATGTAGAACCCGGCGTCCACCTGCGGTCCCGCGTCCTTCGGCGTGACCTTCGCGGTCATGTTGACGATCGGAGAGAGGGCCTGCCTGCCGGCGGTGGCGAGCTGGAACTCCAGCCAGGGGCTGTTCAGTACGAGCGCGTGGGCGCGATCCGGGTGCCTGGCCGCCCAGAGGCTCAGCACGAGGCCGCCCGTCGAGTGCCCGAAGAGCACGAGGTCGCGCGGGGCGCCGCTCGGCCCCGCGGCCGCGATCACGTCGAAGGCTTGGCCGATCTCCTCGTCGTAGTCCCCCAGCGCGGTGATGTATCCGGGGGTCTGCCCGGGGCGGAGGCTCCTCCCGTACTTCCGGAGGTCGAGGGCGTAGAAGCGCGCGCCACGGTCCGTCCAGAACCGCGCGAGCTCCGTCTGGAAGAAGTAGTCAGACCAGCCGTGCACGTAGAGCACATCGACGTCGGCGAGCGGCAGCCGCTTCCCGCGCAGCCGATCCCACAGCGGGACAGGCTCCGGGAGGGCGCGCACGAGGGTGGCGACGAGCGGCCCCTCGTCGTCCGCGCCGAGGGCGAGCTCGGTGCAGGTGAAGCCCGCACCGAGCACGTCCTCGCGCCACTCGGTCATGCTCGTAGTCTACGACCCGTTGCGGAGAACCAGGTCGCCTGCCGTGAGCTCGGCCGTGATGCGGTGCGGAGACGTCGAGGAGGTGCGGAGCTCGTTGCGCAGATCGCCGAGCTCCACCGCGGAGGTCACCCGGTACTCGGCATCGGGGAGGGTGAGATCGACCGATCCCATGCTCGCCTGCACGGAGACCTCGTCGGGCGCGGTGCCGCGGAGCCGCGCGGTCGCGCCGCCCATCGATACCTCGAAGTCGGCGGTGCGCACGCCCTGCAGATCTCCGACGAACTCCCCCACGCCCACGCTGACGTCGAGCTCCCGGGCCGCGCCCGTCACCTCCGCCTTGCCCGCGCCGACCTCGACGTCGAGCTGGCCGAAGGTGCCGTCCGCGGAGACCGCGCCCGCGGCGAGCGTGATGTCCGCGTCGAGCAGCTGCGTGCGGTACTTCTGCGGCAGGGTCAGCGTGATCGTGCTCGATCCGAGGCGCCGCTCCGGCGGGCAGAAGCCGAACCAGCAGCTCCCGCCGATCTGGTCGGGGCTCGAGACGACGAGCGAGCCGCGCTCGCGGCGCAGCTCAACGCGATCCGCCTGCGCGCCGGTCACCGTGAGCTCGGCCTCCGTGACGGGGCCGTAAGCGAGCGTGAACGATGCAGCACCCACCTCGAGGTCGAGCTCCGTGATCCCGCGCGCGGAGACGCTCTGCACGCCGCTCTCGCTCGTCCCGCCTCGGCTGCCCACGGCGCCGGAGGCCGCGGAGGCGCCCACCGCGAGGAGGGCCACCCCGCCGAGAATCGCGGTGGTGATCGCGACCGGGCCGGTTCCGCGACGGCGGGGGCTGCCCGGCCCCGCCTCGCTCACGGTGTGCCCGCTCGGGGCGGTCGGGACGGTCGGGGTGCTCGGGGGCTGGGGCTGATCGATCATCGGGGGGCTCCTGTCTGCGGGGTCGTGGGGGGCTGGGGCGGCACGGCTCCCGTGCTCTCGAGGTGCGCGATGGCGGCGAGGACGCGGCGATTGCCCGACTCGTCCGGCTCGAGGCCCAGCTTCTGGAAGATGGCGGTGATGTGCTTTTCGACGCTCGCCTCGGAGAGGAAGAGCAGCGCGGCGATGGCCTGATTGGAGCGGCCCTCGGCGAGCGCGGCGAGCACGGTGCGCTCGCGCTCCGTGAGCGCCGACATCCGGTCGTCCCGGCCCCGGCGCGTGAGGAGCTGGGCGACGACCTCGGGATCGAGCACGGTCGCGCCGCCCGCGATCCGGGCGACGGCGTCGATGAACTCCCCCACGTCGGCGACGCGGTCCTTCAACAGGTAGCCGAAGGCACCGCCCTGGGCGGCGATCAGCTCGCTCGCGTAGCGCTCCTCCACGTACTGCGAGAGCACGAGGACGGGCAGCTGCGGGTGCTCGCTGCGGAGCGCGCGGGCGAGCCGGATCCCCTCATCGGTGAAGGTGGGCGGGAGCCGCACATCGAGGATGCAGAGCTCGGGCGCGCGCTCGCGCACCGCCTCGGGGACGCCCTCCGTCGTGGGGAGGGCCGCGACCACCTCGTGGCCGGAGTGCTCCAGGAGCCGCACCAGGCCCTCGCGGAGCAGCACGGAGTCCTCGCAGATCAGGATGCGCACGGAACGCTCACCTCCAGGGATGTGGGACCGCCCTGCGGGCTGTCGAGTCGAATGGTGCCGCCCGCTGCGAGGATCCGGTTGGAGATCCCGTCGAGGCCGCCGCCGGGGAGTACCCGGGCGCCTCCGATGCCGTTGTCCTCGACGCGCGCCCACAGCGTGCCGCCCTCGCGCAGCCGCACGATCACCCGGCACTCGCTCGCTCGCGAGTGCTTCGCGGCGTTCGTGAGGGATTCGGCGATCGCGAAGTACACGGCGGTCTCGGCCTCCCTGCTGCAGCGGCCGTCGAGGCGCACGTCGAGCACGACCGGGATGTGGGAGCGCCCGGCGAGCGCGGAGAGCGCCGCGTCGAGGCCGCGGTCGTCGAGGACCGAGGCGTGGATCCCGCGCGCGAGCTGCCGCAGTTCGGTGATCGCGGCCTTCGTGGACGTGTGCGCCTCCGCGATGAGGGCCTTCGCCTCCTCCGGGTTCGACTCGATCTGCTGCTGGGCGAGGCCCAGCGTCATCCCGACCGAGACGAGGCGGGGCTGCACGCCGTCGTGGAGGTCGCGCTCGATGCGGGTGCGCTCCACCTCAGCGGCGCGCACGGCGCCGGCGCGCTGCCGGGCCGAGGTCTGCGCGTCCCGGGTCAGCTGCTGCGTGCGCACCCCGGCCCGGAGGATCGCGACGGTGATCGTGCGGTGGAGCAGGGCCAGGCCGATGATGGCCGCGCTGCCCAGGACAGCGACGATGAGGGCGACGAGCGGCGAGCTCAGCCCGCCGAAGAGCCCGAACAGGGTGCCGAAGGCCGGATCCGGCTCGCTCGCTCCCCCGAACAGGCCGCTCACCCCGGAGACGAGCGCCCAGATGACGCTCTGGGCGAGCACGAGCACGAAAGTGCCGATCACGGTGGCGGTGATGAAGCTGCCGATCGAGCGCCACATGCGGCCGTCGCAGAACTGCGCCCAGACTCCGCGGAGGTACCCGCCGAAGCCGGGGCCGCGCGCGGGGGCGAGCCGCAGGGGCGCAGCCTCGATCCCGTACAGGCCGGCGACCCGCTCGATCTCGAACCAGCCGACGCCGAAGAGCGCGTACACGAAGCCCACGAGCACGACGAGGCCGATCCCGAAGACGAGCGCGGTGGCCACACCGGCGCTCCCGAGTGCGAGGAGCACGCTGACGACGACCCAGCCGCCGATCCCGAGCGCGGCGAGGTGCAGCACCGTCAAGGCGATCCGGCGGGGCGCGTGACCGCCCGCTGACGTGCCTCGCGGCGCCGCACAGCGCGGCGCGGAATCGGTCGATGCGGGGGCCGCGGGTGTCGCGGGTGTCGCGGAGTGGGTGGCCGGTGCGGCCGGAGAACTGCTCATGCTTCTACGGTAGGCGGAGGCGGGGGCCCGCAACACCGGGCCGACCGGAGGAGCGGTTTCGGGGTTTCCCTACTCCCGGGCCCGGGAACGCAAAAAATCCCCGCCGAAGCGAGGATTTCTGTGGTGGATCCTGGGAGAATCGAACTCCCGACATCCTGCTTGCAAAGCAGGCACTCTACCAACTGAGTTAAGGACCCGTGGTGATGAACACTCTCGTGCACATCGGTGGGGCTACCAGGACTTGAACCTGGGACCTCTTCATTATCAGTGAAGCGCTCTAACCGCCTGAGCTATAGCCCCTTGACCAGAAACTAACTTTAGCGGAAGCCGAACGAAAATTGAAATCGAATCGGCGTTCCGGGCGCGTTGCGTGTCGTCGCGGTGCGCGTGGTCGCGGTGCGCGTCGGGGCCTCCCCGTCCCGGAGCAGCCACGTCCGCCATCCAGGGTGTCTCCCCCGCACGCACACGGGCACCGGTCCCCCGAGGGATCCGTGGATCCCGTCGGGGCCGGTGCCCGGGCGGTGCGACCGTGGTCGCGTTAGTTGCTCGTGAAACCGAGCTGGAAGCCGCCGAGGACGCGCACCAGCAGGTTGTAGACGAGGGAGGCGATCGCGCCGAGCGCGGTGCCGACGATCACGTTCAGGATTCCCACCACGACCGAGAGGCCGAGCACCTGCGGGAAGCCGATGATCTTCATCAGGCTGTTGTCCTCGCCCACGATGTCCATGAACAGCGCGTCGACCTGGCTGAACACGCCGGTCTGGAGCAGCACCGTGTAGATCAGGATGGTCGCCACGATGCCGACGATCGCGAAGCAGATCGACACGAGGAAGGAGAACTTCACCGCCGACCAGAAGTCGACGTAGACGAGCTTCAGCCGAACCTGCTTGGCAGGAGCCTTCTTGCGGGTCTTCTTGGCCAGCTTGTCTGCGACAGTATTACTCATTCAGGTCTTCCTCGTTTTCCGCGGTCTCGGCGCCCGGTGCTTCGGACTCAGCGTCGTCGAGCCCGCGTTCTGAATTTCGCGCGATGCCAATGATACGGTCCGCCTCTGGGAATCGTGCAAACACGACGCCCATGGTGTTCCGGCCCTTTGCGGGGACCTCCGCGACGCTCGATCGCACCACCTTACCGCTTGCGAGCACGACGAGCACCTCGTCCGCCTCGTCGACGATGAGCGCGCCGACGAGATCGCCGCGGTTCTCATCGAGCTTCGCGACCTTGATGCCGTAGCCGCCGCGCTGCTGCACGCGGTACTCGTTCGCCGCGGTGCGCTTGGCGTACCCGCCCTCGGTGACCACGAAGACGAAGCCGCCCTCGTCGCTCACGCGCGAGGCCGAGAGGAGTGCGTCGTCCTCGCGGAAGTTCATGCCGCGCACGCCGCTCGTGGAGCGTCCCATCGGGCGAAGTGCCTGATCAGATGCCGTAAATCGAACCGACATTCCGTGCCTGGAGACGAGTAGCACGTCGTCGTCGGCTTCCGCGATCAGCGCCGAGACGAGCTCGTCGCCCTCGCGCAGCTTGATCGCGATGATGCCGCCCGTACGGTTCGTGTCGTACTCCGTGAGCGCGGTCTTCTTGACGAGGCCATCGCGGGTCGCGAGCACGAGGTACCCGCTCGCGAAGTCGCGGACGTCGAGGATCTGCGTGACCGTCTCATCGGGAGCGAGCGCGAGCAGGTTTGCGAGGTGCTGGCCCTTCGCATCCCGACCGCCCTCGGGGATCTCGTACGTCTTCGCCCGGTAGACGCGGCCCGTGTTCGTGAAGAACAGGAGCCAGTGGTGCGTCGTGGTGACGAAGAAGTGCTCGACGATGTCGTCGGCGCGGAGCGCCGCGCCCTTGACGCCCTTGCCGCCGCGGTGCTGCGAGCGGTAGTTGTCGATGCGCGTGCGCTTGACGTAGCCGCCGCGCGTCACGGTGACCACCATCTCCTCTTCGGGGATGAGGTCCTCCATCGACATGTCGCCGTCGAAGCCGTGCAGGATCGTCGAGCGGCGCTCGTCGCCGTACTTGTCGACGAGCTCCCCCAGCTCGGTCACGATGATGCTGCGCTGCTCGGCCGGCGATGCCAGGATGCCCTGGTACTCCTTGATCTGCGCCTCGAGCTTCGCCGCGAGGTCGAGGATCTTCTGGCGCTCCATGGCCGCGAGGCGGCGCAGCTGGAGTCCGAGGATCGCGTCGGCCTGGATCTGGTCGACGTCGAGGAGCTGCATGAGGCCCTCACGAGCCTCATCCACGGTCGGCGAGCGGCGGATCAGGGCGATGACCTCGTCGAGCGCGTCGAGCGCCTTGAGGTAGCCGCGCTGGATGTGCGCTTCGGCCTCGGCCTTCCGCAGCCGGTACTCGGTACGGCGGACGATGACCTCGACCTGGTGCTTCGCCCAGGAGACGATGAAGCCGTCGAGCGACAGGGTGCGCGGCACGCCGTCGACGATCGCGAGCATGTTCGCGCCGAAGTTCTCCTGCAGCTGCGTGTGCTTGTACAGGTTGTTCAGCACGACCTTCGGGATCGCATCGCGCTTCAGCACGATCACGAGGCGCTGGCCCGTACGGCCGCTCGTCTCGTCGCGAATGTCGGCGATGCCCTGGACCTTGTTTTCCTTCACGAGGTCCGCGATCTTCACCGCGAGGTTGTCCGGGTTCACCTGGTACGGGAGCTCGGTGACCACGAGGCACGTGCGGCCCTGGATCTCCTCGATGTTCACCACGGCGCGCATCGTGATGGAGCCGCGACCCGTGCGGTACGCCTCGCGGATCCCCTTGGTACCGAGGATCTGGGCGCCCGTCGGGAAATCGGGGCCGTGCACGCGCTCCATGAGCGCCTCGAGCAGCTCCTCGCGGCTCGCCTCGGGGTGCTCGAGGTGCCAGATGGCGCCCTCGGAAACCTCGCGGAGGTTGTGCGGCGGGATGTTCGTGGCCATGCCGACGGCGATGCCCACGGAGCCGTTGACGAGCAGGTTCGGGAACCGGCTCGTGAGCACGGTGGGCTCCTGCGTGCGCCCATCGTAGTTGTCCTGGAAATCGACGGTTTCCTCGTCGATGTCGCGCACCATCTCCATGGCTAGCGGGGACATCTTGGTCTCGGTGTATCGGTGCGCCGCGGCTCCGTCGTTGCCGGGCGAACCGAAGTTGCCCTGGCCGAGCGCGAGCGGGTAGCGCAGCGACCACGGCTGCACGAGGCGCACGAGCGAGTCGTAGACCGCACCGTCGCCGTGCGGGTGGAACTGGCCCATCACGTCACCGATGACACGGGTGCACTTCGAGAAGGCCTTGTCCGGGCGGTAGCCTCCGTCGTACATCGTGTAGATTACGCGGCGGTGCACGGGCTTCAGGCCGTCGCGCACGTCGGGAAGGGCTCGACCCACGATGACGCTCATGGCGTAGTCGAGGTAGGAGCGCTGCATCTCGAGCTGCAGGTCGACCTGGTCGATACGGCCGTGCACGGCCTGCTCTCCCGGCTGGGTCTCGTCGGTCACGGGGTCGACCTCCGGGGTCTGGTTCTCAGATGTCAAGGAAGCGCACATCCTTCGCGTTCTGCTGGATGAAGGTGCGGCGCGCCTCGACGTCCTCGCCCATCAGGGTGGCGAAGATCTCGTCGGCGGTCGCCGCGTCCTCCATGGTGACCTGCAGCAGGGTGCGGGTCTCCGGGTTCATGGTGGTCTCCCACAGCTCTTCGTGGTTCATCTCGCCGAGGCCCTTGTAGCGCTGCACGCCGCTCTCCTTCATGAGGCGCTTGCCGTTCTCCGCGCCGGCGGCGAGCTGCGCGTCGCGCTCCGCATCGCTGTAGACGTACTCGTGATCCGCGTTCGCCCACTTGATGCGGTAGAGCGGCGGCTGCGCGAGGTACACGTAGCCGAGATCGATGAGCGGCCGCATGTAGCGGAACAGGAGCGTGAGCAGCAGCGTGGTGATGTGCTGGCCGTCGACATCGGCGTCGGCCATGAGCACGATCTTGTGGTAGCGAGCCTTCTCGGGATCGAACTCCTCGCCGATGCCGGCGCCAAACGCCGTGATCATGGCCTGAACCTCGGCGTTGTTGAGGGCCCGATCGAGTCGCGCCTTCTCCACGTTCAGGATCTTGCCGCGGAGCGGGAGGATCGCCTGGGTGTGGGGGTTGCGCCCGGTCTTGGCGGAGCCGCCTGCCGAGTCGCCCTCCACGATGAAGATCTCGGAGATCGTCGGATCCTTGCTCGTGCAGTCCGAGAGCTTGCCGGGCATGCCACCCGACTCGAGCACGCTCTTGCGGCGCGCGGTCTCACGGGCCTTGCGGGCCGCGATCCGAGCGGTCGCGGCCTGGATCGCCTTGCGGATGATGTCCTTGGCGGGACCGGGGTTGCGCTCGAGCCAGTCGCCGAGCTGATCGCCCACGACCTTCTGCACGAACGCCTTCGCCTCGGTGTTGCCGAGCTTGGTCTTCGTCTGCCCCTCGAACTGGGGCTCCCCCAGCTTCACGGAGATGACGGCGGTGAGGCCCTCGCGCACGTCGTCGCCCGAAAGGTTGTCATCCTTCTCGCGAAGGATGTTCTTCTCTCGCGCGTAGCGGTTCACCAGCGTGGTGAGCGCAGCGCGGAAGCCCTCCTCGTGGGTGCCGCCCTCGTGGGTGTTGATCGTGTTCGCGTAGGTGTGGACGCTCTCCGTGTACGCGGTGGTCCACTGCATCGCGATCTCGACCGCGATCTTGCGCTCCGGATCCTCCGCGTCGAAGGAGATGATGTCCTCGTGCACGAGATCGGCGCGCTTGGCGGCGTTCAGGTGCTCGACGTAATCCTCGATGCCCTTCTCGTAGAGGAAGGAATCGTGCGGAGCGGCGGGAGCGACGAGCTCGCCGGCCTCGTTCTCCACGGGCTCCTGCGGGCGCTCATCCGTGAGCGTGATCTTGAGGCCCTTGTTGAGGAAGGCCATCTGCTGGAATCGGGTGCGCAGCGTCTGGTAGTCAAACTCGACGGTCTCGAAGATCTCGGCGCTCGGCCAGAACGTGATCGTCGTGCCGGTCTCGTCCGTGGGCTCCCCCTGCGCGAGCGGGGCGTCCGGGACACTGCCGGTGAACGACATGTTCCACGTGAAACCCTGTCGCTTCACGGCGACCTCGAAGCGCGTCGAGAGCGCGTTCACGACCGAGGAGCCGACGCCGTGCAGGCCACCGGACACCGCGTAGCCACCGCCACCGAACTTGCCGCCGGCGTGGAGGACCGTGAGGACCACCTCGACCGTGGAGCGACCCTCGGTGGGGTGCGGATCCACGGGGATGCCGCGCCCGTTGTCGACGACGCGGACCGCGCCATCGGGAAGGATGGTCACCGCGATCGTGTCGCAGTAGCCGGCGAGCGCCTCATCCACGGAGTTGTCGACGATCTCGTACACCAGGTGGTGGAGGCCACGGGGGCCGGTCGAACCGATGTACATGCCCGGACGCTTGCGCACTGCTTCAAGGCCTTCGAGCACCTGAATGGCGCCGGCGCCGTAGTCTTCCGCGGCCGCGGCCTGTTCTGAACTCATGCGTGAATGATCCTTTTCTGGGCGTCTCAGAGCGTAATTTCACCCCGGATACTTCCGCACACCAGTCTATCAAGAATGCGCCGTCGCAGGCCGGATTGCGGGCCTGTGCGGCGCATGTGAAGTTCGGGGTCCTCCCCCGCGGAATCTCCCTACCCGTAGGTGTCGCGGGGTCCTCGGCCCGGAACCGTGCGCGGGCCGTGGCGCCAGCTCGGTGCCCCCGGTGCGAGGAATCGAATGTCACGAATCTCGGCATCGGGGTACTCCCGGAGCAGCCGAGTCAGCATCTCGGCGCGAAGCCGGCGCAGCTCCGTCGCCCAGGTGGTCGAGTCGCACTGGATCTGCAGCACGCCGTGGCTGATCCCGAGCACGGTCGTGTGCTCCGCGGTCGCTCCCCCGGCAAACTCGGCCCACTCCGCGATGATGCGCGCCTGCTCGAGTTCGACACTCCAGCCCATATCGCCCGCCATCGTCGAGAGCACGTCGCTGAGCGCACGGGGATCGCGGCCGAAGCCGAAGGCCTCGCCCCCGGGGCCGTCGGCACCCACCCGCCGCCGACGCCGCACGGGCTTCCCCCGCCAGAGCGATTTGGCGCGGAGATACGCCTCGCTCGCGAAGCCGAGCTCGCCGGCTCCCTCGCTCACGGCGTTTCCTCCGTGTCGCGCGTGGCGGTGTCGCCCGCAACAGGGCCACCCGCAGTGATGTCACCCGCAGTGATGTCACCCGCCGCCGCGTCCTGCGCCGCCGCGTCGGGCACCCTGGCAACGGAGTCTGCGGCAACAGAGTCTGCGGCGGAGTCCGGAGTGGAGTCCTCGGGCGCAGCGGCCTCGCGGCTCCCCTCCCCTGCGTCAAGAATCTCGCCCGCGCGGATCTCCACCCGATGCCAGGACAGCTCGTCAGGAACGTCCCCCTCGACCGCGGCCGTCACAATAACTTGCTCATATGACTCGACGGCGCCCATGAGGCGCTCTCGGCGACGAGAATCGAGTTCGGCGAACACGTCGTCGAGGATGATCACGGGATCGCCAGCCGGCGACTCGTCGCGGAGCAGGCCGGCGAGTGCGAGCTTTAACGACAGCGCGAAGGACCATGACTCGCCGTGGCTCGCGTAGCCCTTCACGGGAAGCCCATTGAGGGAAAGTACGAGGTCGTCCCGGTGCGGACCTACGAGCGTCACTCCCCGCTCGACCTCGCGGCGGCGCACCCGCTCCAGGGCCTCCCGCATCTCGGCGGCCAGTGTTTCACGTGAAACGCTCGCGAGTTCGGCGAGGGACGGCGCCGGTGTTTCACGTGAAACGTCGCCCGCGCGAAGTGCCTCGGCGACCGACTCGGCCAGGCCGAGCTCCGGCGCGTGGTCCTGCTCGACAAGCGTCGCGTACGCATCGCGCAGAATCGGCTGAAGGTCGCGAACCAGTTCGCGACGCGCCAACATGATCTGCGATCCGAACTCAACGAGCTGGTCGTCCCAGACCTGCAGTGCGGCGGTCGGTGGCCCGGACGAGCCTCGCGAAGATTTGAGGAGCGCGGTGCGCTGCCGCACCACCCGCTCGTAGTCCGAGAGGGCGCCCGCGGCCACCGGGTGACGCAAAACGAGTGCGTCGTCGAGAAAGCGCCGACGTAAGGATGGCTCTCCACGAACGATTGTGAGGTCCTCCGGCGCGAACAGCACCGCCGCAAACCAGCGCATCACCTCGCGGGGGCGCGCAGGATTGCGATTGACCTGGGCGCGGTTCGGGCGATCGCGATTGATCTGCAGCTCGAGGAGCACTTCGCGTTCAGCGGCGATGACGCGGAGCCGCGCGATAGCGGCATCCGCCCCGGCGCGGATGAGTGCGGCATCGCCCGTGACCCGGTGCGATCGCAGCGCAGCGAAGTAGCCGATCGCCTCGACGAGGTTCGTCTTCCCCTGGCCGTTCCGCCCGACGATCAGGTTCGGGCCGGCGGCCAGCGGAAGCTCGGCCATGCGATAGTTGCGGAAATCTCCGAGCGAGAGGTGCGCGACCCGCATCGCTCCCCTCCCCTAGCGGAGCAGCAGGTTGGGCTGCAGCAGGTACTTGAAGCTCTCCTCGTCAGCGTCATCCTTGCTGCGCTGGCTCGTGATGAGCACGGGCCCGGGCTTGCCCGGGTTGTCCGTACGCGTGAATGCGATGCGCGCGTACTCGGAGTGCGTGGAGCGGAGGCCGTCCAGGAGGAACTGAGGCTTAAGCGACACGACCATCTCATCGCCGACGAGGTGCGCGTCGACGGTCTCGACCGCCTGAGCGGATTCCGTTCCCGCGGCTTCGAGGGTCACGGTGCCCTCAGCGAAGGAGAACCGCAGCGCGGCCTCCCGCTCGAGCACGAGTCCCACTCGGCCCACGGCCTCGACGAGCTCGGCCGTGTTCACCACTGCGTAGTTGTCCACGCTCTCGGGGAACAGTCGCCCAACCGGCGGGTAGTTGCCCTTGATGAGGAGCGAGGTGACCGTCTTCGAGCCGCCCGTGAACGCGATGAGCTCGCGCTCGCCATCCTTGATGATGGAAACGTTGACCTGGCCGTCGCCGGAGAAGGTCTTACCCACCTCGGTGACGATCTTCGAGGGCACTAGCGCGCTGAGCGCGTCCTGATCGCCGGCGTGCTCCCAATCGATGCCGCGAGTTGCTACGCGGTAGCGGTCGGTCGCCGTGAGCGTGAGCGAGTTCTCGTTGATCTCGAACTGCACGCCCGTGATCACGGGGGTGACATCGTCCTTCGACGCGGCGAGCGAGACCTGCGCGATCGCATCAGCGAACACGTCAGCGGGAACCGCGCCGGACACCGCATCGACGCGGGGAATCTGGGGGTACTCCTCGACCGGCATCGCGGGGAGGCTGAAGGATGCAGAGCCGCAGCGCACCTCGACACGGCTTTCAAGGAGCGACACCTCGACGTCCGCGTGCGGCAGCCGCTGTGCGATCTCGCTCAGCAGTCGACCTGAAACGAGCGCACGACCCGCCTCAGAAACCTGCGCGAGCACGCTCGTACGGGCGGAGACCTCGTAGTCGAACGACGACACCGTGAGGCTTTCGCCCTCTGCTTCGATGAGGGCTCCGCTGAGCAGCGGCTGCGTGGGACGCTGCGGGAGCAGCTTTACCGCGAACGATACGGCCTCGCTGAAGACATCACGGTTAACGGTGAATCGCATATGGCTGCTCCTTCCGCCCGTGAGCGTGGCTGGTTCGATGGGCCTCACAATCTTTGCACACTCCAGCGGGAGTGGCATCCGAGAGGCGTGTCACACCTATTCGAGCCCCGCTCGATCGCGTGATCGAGTTTGTGACAAAAAATAAGAGAAATTGTTAACAGTGTTAACGGCTGTGGATTGTGTGGATAACTCCGGACTTCCCTGTCGCCCGTTGCGAACTACACGAATGTCACTTGTTGGCAGCCTCGGGATAGATCACATTCGTTGCAGTGACAGGAAAGTTGTCAGACGGAGTCCCACTCACAGGCCTGTGGAATCCCTCCACAGACACGCCCGAGTTCTCCCCAGCTATCCACAGGGCTCATCACAACTGTGGATAACTCGCCCTACCGGGTGCCCTGTTTGATGCGCGTCGTGAGCTCGGTCACCTGGTTGTAGATGGACCGTCGCTCGGCGATCAGCTGCGAGATCTTCTTGTGCGCGTACATCACGGTGGTGTGATCGCGGCCGCCGAAGAGCTGCCCGATTTTGGGCAGCGAGAGCGGGGTCAGCTCGCGGCACAGGTACATCGCGATCTGCCGCGCGGTGGCGATCTGCTGAGCGCGGGTCGGACCGTAGAGATCGTCGACCGAGAGGTCGAAGTACTCGGCCGTGCGACTGATGATGTCCGAGGGCTGCACCTCGTTGTCGGCATCGAGCGTGATGAGGTCCTTCAGCACGGTGTGCACGAGGGCCATGTCGATGCGCTGCTGGTTGAGGCTCGCGTACGCGGTCACGCGGATGAGCGTGCCCTCCAGCTCGCGGATGTTGGAGGAGAACTTGCTCGCGATGAACTCGAGGATCGCGTGATCGATCTCGAGGTTCTCGCGCTGAGCCTTCTTCCGCAGGATCGCGATGCGGGTCTCGAGGTCGGGCGCCTGGATATCCGTGAGGAGGCCCCACTCGAAGCGGGACAGCATCCGCTCCTCGAAGCCGCGCAGCTGCTTGGGCTGCACATCGCTCGTGATGACCACCTGCTTGTTGTGATCGTGGAGCGTGTTGAAGGTGTGGAAGAACGCCTCCTGGGTCTCCACCTTGTCCTCGAGGAACTGGATGTCGTCCACGAGAAGGATGTCGACGCTCCGGTACCGGGCGTGGAACGCGGCGCCCTGGTTGTTCGCGATCGAGTTGATGAAGTCGTTGGTGAAGTCCTCGGAGCTCACGTAGCGCACGCGCACCTCGGGGAACAGCTCCCGGGCGTAGTGGCCGATCGCGTGGAGCAGGTGCGTCTTGCCGAGGCCCGAGTCGCCGTAGATGAAGAGCGGGTTGTACGCGCGGGCGGGGGCTTCAGCCACCGCGACGGCGGCGGCGTGGGCGAATCGGTTCGACTGACCGATGACGAAGCTGTCGAAGCGGTACTTCTCGTTGAGCCGGCTGTCGCCGGGGTCGTCGCCGCCGTGGCGACCGCGGGGCTCGTGGACGGGCCGCGTGGGCTCCGGGCGCGTCGCGGGCTCGTCGAAGCCGGCGGGTGCGGTGGGTGCCGCGGGCTGCGCGGCGGGCTCGGGCACGGGATCCGGATCGAGCGAGGGGTGCGCGTCCTCATCGACGATCACCACGAAGTTCTGGATCTCCTGGGCCTCGGGGATCGCGGAGATCGCCGACATGATGGCGGGGCGGAGGCGGTTCTCGAGCAGCTTCAGCGTGAACTCGAGCTGCACCGCGAGGTAGAGCGTGCCGGCCGCGATTCCGCGGGGCAGGGCCAGGGCGAGCTGCGCGCCGACGGCGGGGCCGACCGCGGGGTCGGCCATCACGGCCTGGGTGACGCGATCCCAAACCTCTTGTACTTCGTCCTCAGTCACGCAATTACCCGGCTCGTTCGTAGTGGTGGGTGAACGATGTTATACCCAGGCTTATCCACAGAAGGTGAACCAAAACTCGGGGGAATTCCCGCGATCTTGTCGCCGGAAAGACATCTGCGCCCACGTTAGTCACAGATTTGTCCACAGGCAAGTCCCCAGGCTGTCCACACCCCGATCGGGCCGCTCGCGCACCCGCGTGTGCAGGGAATCACAAGATCTTTTTGACGGGAGTCGGGATTCCGCGTAAAGTGAATACCTTGTATGGGCGAATTGTCGCCCTGCCCAGATCCGACTTCCTCGACGACACTGAGCTTCGGGGATCTGTTCCATAAGTCACGGAGTCTTCAATGAGCAAGCGTACTTTCCAGCCCAATAACCGCCGCCGCGCCAAGGTGCACGGCTTCCGCGCCCGCATGCGTACCCGTGCGGGCCGTGCGATCGTTGCCGCTCGTCGCGGCAAGGGCCGCTCCAAGCTCACCGCGTAATTCCCCTCCCGGGATCACTATGCCTGCCAAGCGGCACCGCGTAACCCGGGGAGACGAATACCGACGGGTCGTTCGATCCGGCTACCGCGTGGGTGGTGCTCTGTGCATCACCCACGCGGTTTTGCGTGCGCCGGGAGAACCGGCGCGCTTCGGCTTCATCGTCTCGAAGGCCGTGGGCAACGCCGTGACGCGAAACCTCGTGCGTCGCCGCCTGAAGACGCTCGCCGAGCGCCGGATCGCGGCGGGCATGACCGGGGTCGACGTGGTGTTCCGCGCGCTGCCGCCGATCGCGGATGCTCCGTTCGCGGAGCTCGACGCCGCGGTGACGCGGGCGCTGGATCGGGTGGAGCGCACGCTCCTCTCCCCTGCGGAGTCGGCGTGAAGCGGATCCTGCTCGAGCTCTGGCTCGCACCGCGCAATCTCGCGCTCGCGATCATGCACGCCTACCGGAAGCTCATCTCCCCGCTGTACGGGCAGGTCTGCAGGTATTATCCATCGTGTTCCCGATACGCTGTGGAGGCGTACCAACTGCGCGGATTCATCGTCGGAACCGCGCTCACGGGATGGCGGCTGCTGCGCTGCAACCCCTTCACGCCCGGCGGGATCGATGATGTCCCCGCTCGGAACCAACAGAACTTTGTGATTAACTCGCGCGGCTTCGTCCGCCCCATCGAGCGAAAGGCCTAACGCGGTGGATTTCTTCGAGACCATACTCTGGCCCCTCCGCTGGCTCGTCGAGCTGGTACTGGCGGTCTGGCATCAGGCGCTGACCTGGCTCGGGATGGAGCCCGCGTCCGGCCTCACCTGGGTGCTCTCGATCATCGGTCTGGTGATCGTCGTCCGCTCCGCCCTCATCCCGGTGACCGTGCGGCAGATCAAGTCGCAGCGCCGCATGATGGACCTCGCACCCGAGATGAAGAAGGTGCAGGACAAGTACAAGGGCAAGAAGGATCAGTTCTCGCGCGAGGCCATGAGCCGCGAGACGATGGCCCTGTACAAGAAGCACGGCACCAACCCGTTCTCCTCGTGCCTGCCGATCCTCATCCAGATGCCGGTCTTCTTCTCGCTGTTCTACGTGCTGCGCCACGCGGCCGAGAACAAGCCGGGCATCGGCTTCATGAACGCCGACCTCACGCAGAGCTTCAACCAGGCGAGCATCTTCGGAGCTCCCCTGAAGATGAACTTCACCCAGGGCTGGGAGAGCGGCAACTGGACCGTCGTGATCCTCCTCGGCGTGATCGTGATCCTCATGATCGCCTCGCAGTTCTTCACACAGCTGCAGATCATGTCGAAGAACGTCTCCGACGAGACGAAGGCTTCGCCGATGTACCGCCAGCAGCGCATCCTGCTCTACATCATCCCTTTCGCGTTCCTGTTCTCGGGCGTCACCTTCCCGCTCGCGCTCAACGTGTACTGGTTCACCTCGAACGTCTGGACCATGGGCCAGCAGTTCATCGTGATCCGCAACATGCCCACGCCCGGCAGTGAGGCGTGGCGTGCGCGCCAGGCGCGCCTCAAGGCCAAGGGCAAGCTGACTGACGACGAGGTGCGGGCGCTCGACGCCCAGACCCCGTCGAAGGCCGAGGGCCAGCGCCAGCAGCCGATGAGCTCGAAGCGCGCGAAGAAGAAGGGCAAGTGAGTTCCATGAGTGATGAGCAGCGCTCCCCCGCACCCGAGTCCGCCGACCTCACGCTCGAGGAGCTCGAGGCTGACGGCGATCTCGCCGCGGACTACGTCGAGGGTCTTCTGGACATCGCGGATCTCGATGGCGACATCGACATCGACGTGGCCAACGGTCGCGCCTACGTCTCCGTGACCGGGGGCGGCGCGGGGCTCGACCACCTCGCCGCGCCCGAGACGGTGCAGGCACTGCAGGATCTGACCCGGCTCGCCGTGCAGGCGAAGACGGGCCGCTTCTCGCGCCTGATCATCGACATCGGCGGATCCCGCGATGCCCGCGCCGCCGAGCTCAAGGGCATGGTGGACGCAGCGGTCGCGCAGATCGCTGCGGGCCGTGAGAGCGTCGAGCTCGAGCCGATGTCCTCGTACGAGCGGAAGCTCGTGCACGACGACGTCGCCGAGCGCGGGTACTTCTCGGAGTCCCGCGGCGAGGGCCGGGATCGCCGGCTCGTCATCACCCGCGCCTAGCGCGGCCGGAACTCGTTTCACGTGAAACGCGCGGAGGGCGCAGAATGACCGAAGTGACCGGACTCGAGCCGGAGCCCGCGGCTGCCGCGGAGATCGCGGGCGAGCGGATCGACGTGCTGCGCGCGTTCGCGGCCGACCTCGCCGCGCGCGGCGAAGAGCTCGGGCTCATCGGTCCCCTCGAGCTGCCGCGACTCTGGACCCGGCACCTGCTCAACAGCGCCGTGCTCGCGCCGCTCATCCGCCCGGGCGCGCGCGTCGCCGACATCGGCACCGGGGGCGGCATGCCCGGCCTCGTGCTCGCGATCGTGCGGCCCGATGCGCACTTCCTCTTCGTCGAGCCCATGGAGCGGCGCTGCCTGTGGCTGTCGGAGCAGATCGAGCGCCTCGGGCTCACGAACGCCGAGGTCAAGCGGGGGCGCGCCGAGGAGTTCCACGACGCGTTCCCGGTCGACCAGGTCACTGCGCGTGCGGTGACCGCGCTGCGCAAGCTCGTGCCCATCACCGCCCCGCTCCTCCGCGAGGAGGGCGAGATGCTCTTCCTCAAGGGCACGTCGGTGGACACGGAGATCGAGGCCGCGGCGAAGGTGCTGCGCAAGCACCGGCTCACCGATGTCCGCGTCGAAGAGCTCGGCGTCGGCCAGCTCGCGGAGACGACGCGCGTGTTTCGGGCTAAAATCAAGAGCCATGGCTGAATCGGAGAAGTCACTCGTCGGCGACCATCTCGTCGACAAGGTTCGGCGACGCCGGAAGCTCGCCGAGACCGTCTCGCCGCTCCCCGACGAGCCGCGCATCATTACGGTCTCGAACCAGAAGGGCGGGGTCGGGAAGACCACGACCACGGTGAACCTCGCCTCGGCGCTCGCGCGCCGGGGCGCGCGTGTCCTCGTGATCGACCTCGATCCCCAGGGCAACGCGTCGACCGCGCTCGGTGTTCCGCATCGCCCGGAGGTGACGAGCGTCTACGACGTGCTCCTCGGCGACAGCGGCCTCGATGAGGCGCTGCAGCAGACCACGGATCACGAGAACCTGTGGTGCGTGCCCTCCACGATCAACCTCGCGGGCGCGGAGATCGAGCTCGTCTCGCTCGTCGCGCGCGAGCAGCGCCTGCGCACCGCGCTCCAGGCGTTCCTCGACGAGGCCGAGGAGCCCTACCACTACGTCTTCATCGACTGCCCGCCCTCGCTGGGCCTGCTCACGGTGAACGCGTTCGTCGCCGCGGACGAGGTGCTGATCCCGATCCAGTGCGAGTACTACGCGCTCGAGGGCCTCAGCCAGCTGCTCGGCAACATCCAGCTGATCCAGAAGCACCTGAACCCCGGGCTCCGGGTGTCGACGATCCTGCTCACGATGTACGACGCGCGCACGAACCTGGCGCAGGAGGTGGCGCGCGAGGTGCGCTCGCACTTCCCGGAGCAGGTGCTCGGCGCCGTGATCCCGCGCTCGGTGCGCATCTCGGAGGCACCGAGCTACGGGCAGACCGTGCACGCCTACGACGGCGCCTCGATCGGCGCGCTCGCGTACCTCGAGGCCGCCGCGGAGATGGCGGAGCGCGGAGCAGGGGCAGGAGCAGACATTTCCACGGAAGGGCGCGACTGATGGCGACGAAGAAGCGAGGCGGTCTCGGCCGCGGGATCGGGGCCCTCATCCCCCAGGCACCGGCGACGGGCGAGCGCCCGGTCGACGTGTTCTTCCCGGCGAGCACGCCGGCGGACGCGGCTGAGCAGCCCGCCGCCGACGCGAGCGCGGCGCCGGAGGCCCCCGTCGTCGACGCTGGCGAGGAGCAGCTCCAGGCCGTTCCCGGCGCGCGCCTCACCCGCCTCGAGCTGAGCGAGATCACGCCCAACCGCGTGCAGCCGCGCACCGAGTTCGACGAGGACGCGCTCGCGGAGCTCACCCACTCCGTCAAGGAGTTCGGCGTCTTCCAGCCCATCGTGGTGCGCGAGATCGAGCCGGCGCCGAAGCGCGGCCCGCGCTACGAGATCATCATGGGCGAGCGGCGCTTCCGCGCCTCGAAGCGGGCGGGCCTCGATTCGATCCCCGCGATCGTGCGCAGCACGGCCGACGAGCACATGCTCCGCGATGCACTCCTCGAGAACCTGCACCGCGCCGAGCTGAACCCGCTCGAAGAGGCCTCGGCCTACCAGCAGCTCCTCGCCGACTTCGGGATCACGCAGGAGCAGCTCGCCGAGCGGATCGGCCGTTCGCGCCCCCAGATCTCCAACACGATCCGGCTCCTGCGCCTCCCCGAGCCCGTGCAGGCCCGCGTGGCCGCCGGGGTGCTCTCGGCCGGGCACGCTCGCGCGATCCTGTCGCACGACGGCGACGCCGAGTCGATGCAGCGCCTCGCCGACAAGATCGTCGACGAGGGGCTTTCGGTGCGCGCGGCGGAGGCCGCTGCGGCCGAGGGGCCCCAGCGCCGGGTGGCGAAGCCCCGAGCCGGCGGCGTGCAGGCTCAGCTGGGCGAGATCGCCGATCGCCTCGGCGACCGGTTCGACACCCGCGTCGCCGTGAAGCTCGGCGCGAAGAAGGGGCAGATCGTCATCGACTTCGCGACGATCGCCGACCTGAAGCGCATCCTCTCCGAGCTCGGAGACCCCGGCTTCAGCTAAACCGCCGCACGCGTCGGTGTGATTGACTGGGGCCATGAGTGCAGCAGAGCAGATCGTGTCGGCGGAGCGGGTCATCGCGGCGGACGCGGCGGAGATCTTTGAGCTGATCGCCGATCCCGCGCAGCAGCCCCGCTGGGACGGCAACGACAACCTTGCCGAGGCGGCTCCCGGTCAGCGTGTCCGCGCCGTCGGCGACGTCTTCGTGATGACGAACGTGGGCGATCGCGTGCGCGAGAACCGGGTCGTCGAGTTTGAGGAGGGGCGCAGGATCGCCTGGCTGCCCTCCCCCGTGGGCGAGCCCGCGCCCGGCCACCTCTGGCGCTGGGAGCTCGAGCCCCGCGCCGAGGGCACGCTCGTGCGCCACACCTACGACTGGACGGGTCTCACCGATCCGAAGCGCGTCGCCCGCGCCCGCGCGAACACGAGCGCAGCGCTCCGCGCCTCGATCGATCGGCTCGCGGCACTCGCCGAGACGGGCACCGGCGCCGAGTAGGCGCACGCCGGGCTCCGGAAACGACTGTGGGCGGGGATCAGCGATCCCCGCCCACAGTCGTTCCCGGCCCGAATGGCCGAGGTGCTCGCGTCTAGATGATGCCCGCGAGGTGCTCCTCGATCATCGGCTTCGGCATGGCGCCGATGATCTCGCGCACCTCCTCGCCGCCCGAGAAGACCTTCATCGCGGGGATGGAGGTGATCCGGTAGCGGGCGGCCAGGTTCGGGTTCTCGTCGACGTTGAGCTTCACGATGCGGAGCTTGCCCTCCTGCTCAGCGGCGATCTGGTCGAGGACGGGAGCGACGGCGCGGCACGGGCCGCACCAGGCCGCCCAGAAGTCCACGAGGACGGGGATCTCGCTCTGGAGCACGACCGTGTCGAAGGTCTGCTCGTCGACGTTGATGGGTTCGTTCATGATGACTCCTTCGGTCACGCAGTGGATTCGGGTGCGCGCGGCGCTCAGGCCGTGGCGAGCTCGGCGTCCTGCGACGCGCGTGCGGCGAGGAAGTGCTCCGCGTCGAGCGCGGCGATGGTGCCGGACGCGGCGGCGGTGATCGCCTGGCGGTAGCTCGGGTCGGTGACGTCGCCCGCGGCGAAGACGCCGGGCACGGAGGTCTGCGCGCTGCGGCCCTGGACCGCGATCGTGCCCTCCTCCGTGAGGTCGAGCTTGCCGTGCACGAGGTGGGTGCGGGGATCGTTGCCGATCGCCACGAAGAGGCCCTGGATCGCGAGCTCGCGCTCGCTCCCGTCGACCGTGCTGCGCAGGGTGACGCCCTCGACCTCGGACTCGCCGTGGATCGCGGCGACCTCGGAGTCCCAGACGAACTCGATCTTCTCGTTGTCGAAGGCGCGCTGCTGCATGATCTTCGAGGCCTTGAGCTCGTTGCGGCGGTGGATCACGTAGACCTTCTCCGCGAAGCGGGTGAGGAACGTGGCCTCCTCCATCGCGGAGTCGCCGCCGCCCACCACGGCGATCGTCTTCTCGCGGAAGAAGAAGCCGTCGCAGGTGGCGCACCAGGAGACGCCGTGGCCGGAGAGGCGCTCCTCGTCGGCCAGGCCGATCTTGCGGTAGGCGGAGCCCGTCGCGTAGATCACGGTGAGCGCCTCGTGGACGGTCCCGTCGCCCGCGGTGACGCGCTTCACGTCACCCGAGAAGTCGACCTCGGTGATGTCGTCGTACACGACCTCGGTGCCGAACTTCTCCGCCTGCTCCTGCATGCGCTGCATGAGCTCGGGGCCCTGGATGCCCTCCGGGAAGCCCGGGAAGTTCTCCACCTCGGTGGTGTTCATCAGCTCGCCGCCGATTCCGACGGAGCTCGCGAAGAGCAGCGGTTTCAGGCCAGCACGGGCCGCGTAGATCGCTGCCGTGAAGCCGGCGGGGCCGGAACCGATGATGATGATCTGCTGCATGAGGCTCCTCGCACGCATCGCTGATGAATCGCGGCCGGGTGCCGGCCGCTCAGGGGGTACAACCCATCCTAGGCTCGCGCTATTCCTGCGCGCTGGGGACGGGCTCCGCGGCGCGGGCGCGGGACCGCCGGCGGAGGCTCCGCCAGATGCCGAAGCCGAGGAGCGAAGCCGCGATCACGCCGAGCGACCACAGCGCGATCGCCTCGACGGAGCTGCGGATCGAGATGGGCATGGTTCCCGTGAACACGGTCGGATCTCCCGACGGCGCCGAGATGCTCACGACGAGGCCGGACTCCCCCGACGAGACGCGGCTGTGCACGGGGACGAGGAGCTGCTGGTTGCCCTCGGCGGGCACCACGACGTCGTCGAAGCTCCGCTCGCTGAGCGAGAGCGCCCCGGATGCCGGATCGACCTGCACGTGCACGCGGGCGTCGAACGGCAGCGTGTTGCGCAGCTGGACGGGGACCCGCGTGGAAGTGCCGACGAGCTGAGTGTGCTCGGTGCTGATCGCCTGGACGCCCTCAAGCAGTTCGGCGTCGCGCGCGCGGTATGCGGCGGCCACCTCGTCGAACTCGCGCTCCGGAGCGGCGTGCCGGGTCGCGAAGAGCTCGAGGAGGCGGGTGCGCTGGTATCCGCTCAGGTACTCGGGATTGACGAGCACGGCCCCGATCTTCGTGACCGAGGACTCCCGGCCCACGGCCGAGCGGAGCAGCTCGCGCCGCTCCTCGAGCGTGTCCCCCGCGCGGAGCGTCGCGGTGCCCTCGGCGAGCTCGGCGAGCGGTGTCGCCGCGACCCAGTCGAGGCCCGCGATCTGCGCGATCAGCTCGTTCGGGTGCTCGGCCGAGGCCACCGCGCCGCGGTCGAGGGCGAGGAGCACGCCCGTGCTGCCGGACTGGGCCGCGAGCGCGAGCTCGGCGGCGACGAGCGCGGATCCCGCGGCGCGCTCAGCGGCCGTCTCACCCGAGAGGGCCGCGCTTGCGGCGTCGCCGAGCGCGGCATCGGCGACGTAGGCCGTGCCATCGCTCAGCTGCGCGCGGGGGCCGCCCTCGAGCGCGACGTTTGTGGAGTTCAGCACGGTCGTGCGGATGCCGTTCGTGCGGAGGAAGTCGATCGTCTGCGCATTCGCGGCGCCCGCGGCCGGCCAGGCGATCCGCTCGGCGGAGTCCCAGGCGAGCAGCTCCGGGAGCGCCGGGGCGGCGTCCTCCCCCGCGGGCGGGGCATCCGTGGTGTCCGCAGCGTCCGCGGGGTCGCTGCCGGCCCCGGACCCGGATCCGGTTCCCGGGTCCGGCGTGGCGCCGGTGCTCGTGGAGTCGCTCGCCCCGCCGTCGCTCGTGCCGCTGCCGCCTGGACCGCTGCCGATCGGAGCGCCGGTCGCAGCATCGGGGAAGGTGCCGAAGCGCGTCACGAAGTCGAGACTCGAGGGGCTGAGCAGTTTCGTGAAGCCGAGCGCGGCCTGCGCGGCGGGATCCGCGTCGGCGAACTGCAGGAGGAAGGACGGCAGATCGAGGGTCGTCATGCGATCGAGCAGCTGGCGCGCGTTCTCCGGGGCCTCGCTGCCGTACGCGCGGATCCCTGAGATGATCCGGGGATCGATCGCGAGCGTGCCGCGCTGCGCGCGCGCCTGCGTGACGAGCCGGTCCCACTCCGGCGCGAGGGCCTCGAGCTGCGCGCGGGTCGGGAGGGTGTGGATGTCGTCCGGGAGGACGAGCGGCACGATCAGGCCGAGCGAGACCGTGGGCAGCGTGACCGGCGGGGTGGCGGGCTGATCCTGCGCTCCGGGAGTCTGCGCTCCGGGCGTCTGGGTATCGGGAGTCTGCGCATCGGGAGTCTGCGCGGTTCCGGTGCTCCCCTGGAGCGGAGCCGTGCCGCGCCACACGAGCGGTGTGCTCGCGGTGAGCAACTGCGGGTCCGCCGCGGTCTCGTCCGCGCCTGCTGCGTCCTCCGCGCCTGCTGCGTCCTCGGCGGGCGCATCGCTCGGAGCGGTTTCCCCCTCGGGCACGAGTTCCGCGCGCAGCAGGTGCACCCCGAAGGGGGCGGTCGCCGCGATCGGCAGATCGGCGCGCGCGACGGTCAGACTGAGTGCCTGGGTCTTCCCCGCGGGCGTGGCACCGACCCGCAGGGCACCGAGCTGAGTACCGATCCCGCTCGAGCGCTCCGCGTGAAGCGCCGCGGAATCGGTGACGGCCTCGGCGCCGAGACCCACGAGGATCTCACCCGCGGGGAGTTCCTCGGCGCCGGGATTGCGCAGGAGCACGGACACTTCGAGCTGCGTGCTGTCCGGGCGGAGCACCGCCTCGCTCGGGGCGATCACCAGCTCGGGCACGGGATCCGGCGTCGTGCTCTCCTCGGTCTCGGCGGTGGCGCCGTCGCCGCCCGTCTCCTCCCCCGCCACGGGGGCCGGGACGGCCCCGGCGAGCGCGGATGCGTGCGCCGCGCCCTGGCCCCCCGCGAGCAGGCCGCCGCAGGCGAGCCCGAGCGCGAGCAGCGTCGCCGTGATCGCGCGGAGGCGGGGAACTGAGGGCATAGGTACCAGTCTAAAGACCGGCTCTGTGTTCCCGGCCCAGGTACCCTGGGGGGATGCTTTCCCTCGCCGAGTCCATGGACGCCCTGCGCGCCATCGCCGCCTCCGCACCCGTCGCAACCCTCGCGGAGGCCTTCGCCGCCCGCGGGCACGAGTTCGCGCTCGTCGGCGGGCCGGTGCGCGACGCGATGCTCGGGCGAGCGGTCACCGATCTCGACTTCACCACCTCCGCGCGCCCGGACGAGACGCGCGCCATCCTCGACGAGGTGAGCGGCAACGTGTGGGATGTCGGCCGCGACTTCGGCACGATCGCGGCGCGCGTGCACGGCGAGACGGTCGAGATCACCACCTACCGCGCCGAGGTGTACCGCGAGGACTCGCGGAAGCCGAGCGTGAGCTACGGCGACACGATCGAGGGCGATCTCGTGCGCCGAGACTTCACGATCAACGCCCTCGCGCTCATGCTGCCCGAGCTCCGCCTGGTGGACGTCGCGGGCGGCGTCGAGGATCTGCTCGCGGGGCGGATCCACACCCCCGGGGCCCCCGCGGCCTCCTTCACGGACGACCCGCTCCGCATGCTGCGCGCCGCGCGCTTCGCCGCGCAGCTCGGCTTCACGGTGTCGGCGGAGACCGAGGCCGCCATGGCCGAGTACGCCGAGCGGCTCGACATCATCTCCGCCGAGCGGATCCGCGACGAACTCGTGAAGCTCCTCGGCACGAACGACCCGGTGCCCGGCATCCGCCTCCTCGTGGACGCCGGCCTGGCCGAGCGGTTCCTCCCCGAGCTCACCGCGCTCCGCGCCACCCAGGACGATCACGGCCGCCACAAGGACGTGTACGAGCACAGCCTCACGGTGCTGCGGCAGGCGATCGAGCTCGAGATCTCCCGGCGCGATCCCGAGACAACCGCGCCCGACATCGTGCTCCGCCTCGCCGCGCTGCTCCACGACATCGGGAAGCCCGCCACGCGCCGCTTCGAGCGCGGCGGCGTCACCTTCCACCACCACGACGTCGTGGGCGCGAAGCTCGCCAAGAAGCGCCTGCGCGAGCTCCGCTTCGACAACGACACCGTGAAGCGCACGGCGCGGCTCATCGAGCTGCACCTCCGCTTCTTCGGCTACAGCGACCAGCCGTGGACGGACGCCGCCGTGCGGCGCTACGTGCGCGATGCCGGAGACGAGCTCGCTCAGCTGCACATCCTCACCCGCGCGGACGTGACCACCCGCAATCGCCGCAAGGCCGAGCGCCTCGATCACGCCTACGACGACATCGAGCGCCGGATCGAGGAGCTCGCCGCCGCTGAGGAGCTCGCGGCCGTGCGCCCCGAGCTCGACGGCGCGCAGATCATGGAGCTGCTCGAGATCCCGCCGGGGCCGCTCGTCGGCCGGGCGTACAAGTTCCTCCTCGACGTACGGCTCGATGAGGGGCCCATTGGCGCGGAGGCCGCGGAGCAGCGCCTGCGGGCCTGGTTCGCCGAGCAGGAGACGGCGTGAGCGGCCCCGCCGCCGCGCCCCACGACGCATCGCAGACCGCAAACGAGCACACGGAGGAGCATCACATGACGAGCACCGAGCTTCCGGATCCTGCCACCTGGTTCGGGGGGCGCCCGCGGATCATGTTCGTGCACGCCCACCCCGACGATGAGACGATCACGACGGGCGGCACGCTCGCCGCGCTCGCGGCGGCCGGGCAGGAGCCCCTCCTCGTCACGCTCACGCGCGGCGAACGCGGCGAGGTGGTCGACGGCCCGTTCCACCATCTCCAGGGAACCGACGCCCTCGCGCCGCACCGCCAGGGCGAGCTCGCGGCGGCGCTCTTCATGCTCGGGATCGAGCGGCACGTCTTCCTCGGCGTCGAGCCGGCGCGGGCGGACGGCGCCCCGCCGGTGATCTACGAGGACTCGGGCATGGTGTGGGGCCCGGACGGCCGGGCCGCCGCGGCACCCGATGCGAGCCCGGACGCGCTTACGCGAGCTCCCGCCGTGGAGGCGCTCAACGATCTCCTCTCGGCGGCGCATGGCGCGGGCGCGCAGGGCATCGTGAGCTACGACGACGGGGGCGGCTACGGCCATCCGGATCACGTGTTTGCTCACCGCATCGCGCGGGCCGTCGCCGCGGCGCTCGGGCTCCCCTTCTGGGAGATCGTCGCGGAGGACGATCCGGCGCTCCTCGCCGCGACCGGGCTCGGCGCTTCGGAGGAGGCGGTGTCGGCCGACGCGGCGGGCGCGATCCCGATCGAGGTGCACGGGATCGAGCACTGGCTCGACCGAAAGACGGCCGCACTGCGCTCGCACGCGACGCAGCTGACCGTGGACGGGGACGACATCGTGCACGTCGGCGGGCAGCGCCAGCCGATCTCGCGACGCGAGGCGTTCCGGCTCCGCCCGCTCGCCACCGACGCCGCTGAGCAGGCGGAGTAGACTCTTCCCTCGGGCGCGCCGCGCGCCCGGATCGTGAGGAACAGGGGTTCGATGACTGTCAAGGTAGCCCTCGCGGGCGTTGGAAACTGCGTGAGCTCGCTGGTGCAGGGCGTGGAGTACTACCGGGGTGCCGCAGACGATGAGCAGGTTCCCGGCCTGATGCACGTCCGCCTCGGCGGGCACCACGTCTCCGATCTCGAGTTCGTCGCAGCGTTCGAGGTCGACGCCGCGAAGGTCGGACTCGATCTCGGCGAGGCCATCTGGGCGGGCCACAACAACACGATCAAGTTCTCGGACGTGCCCGAGCTCGGCGTGACCGTGCAGCGCGGCCCCACCTACGACGGTCTGGGCGAGTACTACCGTGACGCCGTCGAGGAGTCGGACGCCGCACCCGTCGACGTCGCGCAGGTGCTCCGCGACTCGGGCGCCGATGTGCTCGCATGCTACCTGCCCGTCGGCAGCGACGAGGCTGTGAAGTTCTACGCGCAGGCCGCGCTCGACGCGGGCGTCGCATTCGTGAACGCGGTCCCCGTGTTCGTCGCGAGCGACCCCGAGTGGGCCGCGAAGTTCGTGGCCGCGGGCGTGCCGATTGTCGGCGACGACATCAAGAGCCAGGTGGGCGCCACCATCACGCACCGCGTGCTCGCGCGTCTGATGGAGAGCCGCGGCATCGCGCTCGACCACACCTACCAGCTGAACGTCGGCGGCAACATGGACTTCAAGAACATGCTCGAGCGCAGCCGCCTGAAGTCGAAGAAGATCTCCAAGACGCAGGCCGTCACCTCGAACCTCGACGTCGACCTCGCGCCTGAGGACGTCCACATCGGGCCGAGCGACCACGTGCCGTGGCTCGAGGATCGCAAGTTTGCCTTCGTGCGCCTCGAGGGGCGCGGCTTCGGTGATGTGCCCATGAGCATCGAGTACAAGCTCGAGGTGTGGGACTCCCCCAACTCGGCTGGCACGATGATCGACGCGATCCGGATCGCGCACGTCGCGCGGGAGCGCGGCATCGCCGGGCCCGTCGAGGCGGCCTCGGCCTACTTCATGAAGTCGCCGCCCGTGCAGAAGCCCGACCACGCGGCGCGCGCTGAGCTCGAGGAGTTCCTGGAGGACTCCGCGGCGTAGCTTGGGGCGGCGCTGCCGTTGTGCGCGTGTGTGGGGCTCAGCGATGTTCGCTGGGCCCCACACGCATATTCCCTCGTGTGCATGTGCGGTGCCGCTGTGCTGCTGTGGCGCGAGCTGTGCTGCTGCGGCCTGGGCTGTGCTGCTGCGGCCTGGGCTGTGCCGCTGAGCTGGGGTCTGTCCGCTGAGGCTCCGCTCGCTCGCTCGCATTCGCGCACCTTCCCCAGGAGAAATCCGATATCTCGGAGTTTCTGCCGGGGCAGGCTCCGAGATATCGGATTTCTCCGAGGAAAGTGAGCGGGAACCGGGGGACGGCATCGGCTCACTCACGGGCGAGCGAGCGAGAGCACGCACGAGCCGCACCCCCAGGCAGGCATTCCACCGAATTCCCGATCGGGAATATTCGATTCGGGGAATGGGCGCTACGCGGAGCGTGTACGCAGGCGGGAATATACCTCGACCAGTTGGGCGGCGTGCGCGTCCCAGTTGTGGCTGAGCGCGTGGGCCCGCGCCTCGGCGCCCAGCCGGGCACGGCGCTCGGGATCCCTCAGGAGCTGCGCCATCGCGCGGGCCCACTCCTCGGGATCGCGTCCCGCGACGCGCACCCCGGACTCCCCCGGCGGAGTCGCCTCGAGCAGCCCCGTGTGGGCGGCGACGATGGCGGGGACGCCTGCGGCGGCGGCCTCCAGGGCCACCAGGCCGAACGTCTCCGAGTGCGACGGCACGAGAACGAGGTCGCTGTCCGCGAAGAGCGCGGCCGCCGCCGCCCGCGACTGCGCTGGGAGGAACCGCACCCGGTCCGCGATCCCCTCCCGGTCCGCGAGCGCGCGAAGCTCGGCGGCGTAGTCCTCCGCGCCCGGGGTCGGCTCCCCGGCCACAACGAGTTCCGTGCGCCCCCAGAGCTCGGGATCTCGCCGCGCGAGGGCGGCTGCGGCGGCCACCGCGAGGTCCTGGCCCTTGAGCGGCTGCACGCGCCCCAGCACGGTCACGCGGAGCGGGCGCGAATCCGCGAGCCCCGCCCCGCACTCCGCGAGCCCAGCCCCGAACTCCGCGAGCCCTGCCCCGCTCTCCGCGAGCCCAGCCCCGATCCCGCGCGGACGGAACAGCTCGGTGTCGACGCCCGGGGTCACCACGGGAATGGGGAAGCGAGGTTCGCCGTACCCCGAGCGGATCGCCTCGCGCTCGCTCGTGCTGCACGCGATGAGCTGCGCCCGCCGGGTGAGCGCGCGCTCGCCCGCGACGCGGAGGGGCGGTTCCGGCCGGTCGCCGGGGGCGAGCCGTGCGTTCTTCTGCGCCGCGACCGTGTGCAGCGTGAGTGCCGGGATCACGCCGCTCCGCGCCGCGAGCGGCAGGGCGGCGAGCCCGCTCAGCCAGTAGTGCGCGTGCACCGCGTCAAAGGGACCGTGGGCCGCGAGCGCCGCGGCGAACACGGGTACTACGCCAGGGAGGGCCTCCTTCCGCAGTGCGGCGTCGCCGGCGGGGAGCGTGACGAGCCGGGCGCCGTCGCCGAGGGGCGAGACCACGATGCGCGCCACGGGTGCCCCGGACGGCGCTGCCCCGGGAGGAACCGAAGTCTCCGAAAGCTCCGCGGCCGCGTGTCCATCGGCCCGTGTGAACGCGGTGACGTCGTGCCCCGCCCGGGCGAGCGCCCGCGCCGCGTTCGCCACGACCACGTTCATCCCACCCGCGTCGCCGCTGCCGGGCACCGCGGCGGGCGAGGTGTGCAGGGAGACAAGGGCGATCCGCATTCCCCCACCCTAGGGATGCCCCGTCGATGTTTCACGGGAAACAGTCCGGGGCCTCCCGTGCAGGGGCGGAAAGTGATAAGCTTTCCGGGTTGTCTGTGCGCAGCGTAACCTTCGTCGCGCACCGGCACGATGCACAAACACCCTCCTGCCACAGAAATCCTGTGGCCGTGAAGTCCGAAGGAGGTGGGTCAGTTAATGCATCCGTATGAACTCATGGTGATCCTCGATCCGGGTATCGACGAGCGCACCGTGGCCCCCAGCATGGAGAAGTTCCTCGGCGTCATCCGCAACGCGGGCGGCGAGATCGAGAACGTCGACATCTGGGGCAAGCGTCGTCTTGCCTACGAGATCAAGAAGCAGTCCGAGGGCATCTACGTCGTGGTGAACTTCACCGCGTCGCACGAGGCGACCGCGGAGCTCGACCGTCAGCTCGGCCTGTCCGAGGCAGTGCTCCGCACCAAGGTGCTGCGCTCCGACGAGCTCATCGCGCAGCGCGCAGCGCAGGCGAAGCACGAGCAGGCCAAGGCGGCTCGCGCCGCGAAGGTGGGCGCGTAGCTCATGGCCGGCGAGCCGCTGATCACTGTCGTCGGTAACCTCGTTGCCGACCCCGAGCCTCGCGTGAGCCAGGCCGGCAAGTCGTGGGTGACCTTCCGGATCGCCTCGACGCCGCGCGTGCGTGACCGTCAGTCGGGTGACTGGTCGGACGGCGAACCGCTGTGGCTCGGTTGCCGCGCGTACGGTGAGTACGCCGACAACATCGCCGCCTCGCTCACGAAGGGCGCCCGCGTCATCGTCCAGGGCCGTCTCACGCAGCGCAGCTACACCGATAACCAGGGGCAGCAGCGCACGTCACTCGACCTTGAGGTCGAGGAGATCGGCCCGTCGCTCCGCTTCGCTACCGCACAGATCTCCCGGGGCCAGTCCCGCGGTCAGGTCGGCGGCTTCGGCGGCGGAAGCGGCCAGCCCGCCGGGCAGAGCAGCTGGGGTCAGCCCGCAGCAGCTCCCCAGCAGCAGGACAACCCCTGGGGCGGCCAGCCCGCTCAGGGCGGTTCCAGCGGCGGCGGCTTCGGCGGCGGTTTCGACGACGAGCAGCCCTTCTAAGGCAGCCCTCGCGCCGCCACGCGGCGCCACCCTCCCGTTCTCTCAGACGGCGAGCATCAACTTCTTGTTCCGAGCGTGCTCGGGGCATCACATGAAAAGAGACCAACTATGGCAGGCAAGTCCAGCGGCGCAGGCCGCAAGCCGGGTCGCGGCAAGAACGCTAAGGTCGTCGCACCCGCCAAGAAGCAGACCGTGGGCGTCATCGACTACAAGGACGTCGCGACGCTTCGCAAGTTCATTTCTGAGCGTGGGAAGATCCGCGCCCGTCGGATCACCGGCGTGTCCGTGCAGGAGCAGCGACTCATCGCAAAGGCCGTGAAGAACGCCCGCGAGATGGCACTCCTCCCCTACGCCGGCTCCGGCCGCTAAGGAGAACGAGAATCATGGCGAAGGTTATTCTCACGAACGAGGTCCAGGGCCTCGGTTCCGCCGGCGACGTCGTTGACGTCAAGACCGGTTACGCTCGCAACTACCTCGTGCCCCAGGGCTACGGCGTGCACTGGACCCGCGGTGGCGAGGCTCAGGTCGCGCAGCTCCGTGCGGCTCGCGAGGCGCGTGCGCTCGCTTCGGTCGAGGACGCTCAGGCGCTCAAGGCCAAGCTCCAGGAGGGCAAGATCCGCCTCCAGGCCAAGACCGGCACCGGCGGCCGCCTCTTCGGCTCGGTGAAGCCCGCTGCGGTTGCCGCTGCGGTCTCCGCTGCTGGCCTGGGCGAGATCGACAAGCGCAAGGTCACCGTCCCCTCGATCAAGTCGACGGGCGAGTACAAGGCGATCGTGCACCTCCACGAGGGCGTCGACGCCGAGATCACCCTCCAGGTGATTTCGCAGCGCTAAGCACACTGCAGTCGAGCGGGGTGGTGGTCCTTCGGGGCCGCCGCCCCGCTCGCGTTTTGTGCGGGATCGCCGGGCGGCCACGACACGCCCGAAAAAGTGAACACTCGATGTCGATTGGTGGGCCGATATCGGCGTGGCGGGATTGACATTCGGCGACTTGTCCCGACAGTTCTCCACACACGCGCCCGCTTTCCCCACCCTCAAGATCTACCTGAGACTTGAATAACTTTCAGGCTGTGGAAAATATAAACGCCTGATCAGGAGCCATAAAAAACACACCCGTGCACACTCATCCACAAGTTGTCCCCAGGATTGTGGAAAAGATGTGGCACAAATCGGCAAGTTATGCACCGAGTTATCCACAGGTGTAAAACTCAGGGGCTTGGTGTGGGCCGCAGGTGCCCGTACCGTGAATGTCTGGGGTCTGGTGTTCGATCATTGAGCACCCGTCCCGCTGCAGCGAAAAGGAGTGATCGAGTGTCGATCGCACATCTCGGGATCCCGGATCCCGCCGTCGAGGAATCCTCGCGTGGCCACGAGCGCACGCCGCCGTACGACCTGCTCGCGGAGCAGAGCGCGCTCGGTGGCATGCTCCTCTCGAAGGACGCCGTCGCGGACGTGACGGGCCTGCTCAAGGGCGGGGACTTCTACGTGCCGAAGCACGAGGTCATCTACGAGGCCGTGCTCTCGCTCTACTCGCGCGGCGAGCCGACCGATGTCATCACGGTGACGGACGAGCTCACGAAGTCGGGCGAGCTGCAGCGCGCGGGCGGCGCGGAGTACCTCCACACGGTGACGAGCATCGTGCCCACGGCCGCCAACGCGAGCTTCTACGCCGAGATCGTCGCCGAGAAGGCGCTGCTGCGCCGGCTCGTCGAGGCGGGCACCCGCATCGTGCAGATGGGCTACGCGGGCGAGGGCGAGGCGATCGACCTCGTGAACGTCGCGCAGTCGGAGATCTACGGCGTGACGGGGGAGGCGCAGGGCGAGGACTACGTGCCCCTGCACCTCGCCGTCGACGCCGCGCTGGAGGAGATCAACAAGGCCAACGGTGCGGCTGACGGCATGCTCGGCGTGCCCACCGGCTTCAGCGAGCTCGACGCGATGACGAACGGCTTCGCTGGCGGGCAGATGATCATCATCGCGGCGCGACCCGCGATGGGTAAGTCGACCCTCGCCATGGACGTTGCCCGCAACGCCTCGGTGCACGCCAATGCGCCCACCGTGTTCTTCTCCCTCGAGATGGGGCGCGCCGAGATCGCGATGCGACTGCTCGCGGCGGAGGCGAGCATTCCGATGCAGACGCTCCGGAAGGGCGCGCTCGACAACCGCGACTTCCAGAAGCTCGCGGCGACGCAGGCCCGCGTCGCCGAGGCGCCCCTGTACATCGACGACAGCCCCAACCTGACGCTCGTCGAGATCCGCGCGAAGTGCCGGCGACTGAAGCAGCAGCACGGCCTCCGCATGGTCGTCATCGACTACCTCCAGCTGCTTTCGAGCGGCAAGAAGTCCGAGAGCCGTCAGCAAGAGGTCTCCGAGTTCTCGCGTGCGCTCAAGCTGCTATCGAAGGAGCTCGACGTGCCCGTGATCGCGCTGTCGCAGCTGAACCGTGCGTCGGAGCAGCGAGCGGACAAGATGCCCGCGATCAGCGACCTGCGAGAGTCGGGCTCGCTCGAGCAGGACGCCGATATGGTCATCCTGCTGCACCGCGAGGCCGTGGGCGACCGCGACAGCCCGCGCGCGGGCGAGGCCGACTTCATCCTGGCGAAGCAGCGTAACGGCCCCACGGGCACCGTCACGGTCGCGTTCCAGGGCCACTACTCCCGCTTCCAGGACATGCCGAGCGGGATCTAGCCTGGGAGGCGGCTTCAGCCGTCGCGGGGTAGACTGGGTGTCGGTCAACGAAAGGGGAGCCATGTCCGCTGTGGCGTCATCGTCCGCGCAATCCGTGGCCCCGGAAATCGCACCCTCCCGCGCTGTGCGCCTGCTGCGCGTCGGCGTGCTGCTCGTCGCCGGCCTCGTCATCGCGTTCTCCGCGACCCTGCACGAGCAGCTCGGCTTCGACCTCGGCGTCGCGTCCGCCGCGCTCGGTGCGATCGGCATCGCCCACTTCGTCGAGTGGTTCACGCTCCGCGCGCCCGCGCGCACGGTGGTGCCGCTGCTGCTCGGTGTCGTCGGTGTGGTCGCCGCGCTGCTGCTCCCGTTCTCCAGCGCGCCCATCGCCTTCGCGGTGATCGTCGCGGCCTGGGCGCTCGCGAGCGCGCTCCTCGAGTTCATCGGCGCAGCGGTGCGCCCCGGCAGCCGCCAGGACTCGGCGCTGCTCGGCGGAGCCGGCGTCCTGCTCGCGCTCCTCGTGCTGCTCTTCCGCGACGATCAGGTCGCGATCCTCGGCTTCTTCGGGGCTTACGCGCTCCTCACGGGCGTGTTCCTCGGAATCTCCGCGTTCGACACGCGTCGCGCCGCCGGTGCAGCCGGCGACGCAGCGGGCGCCTCGCCCGCCGCCCGCTAAATCCCTTCGCCTGACCTGAAAGCAGAAGATGACTCAGTCTCCCGAGCCCGCCAAGCAGGATCCCGTGACCCCGTCGCGCCGTGATCGCCTGCGACCGCTCGAGCTGCTCGGTTTCTCCACCGTCCTGGGCGTGTTCGCGGGGCTCATCGTCCTGCTCACGACGCGAGACATCGTGCTCGGCCTCGTCTTCCTCGGCGTCGGCTTCATCGTCTCCGTGATGATGGTCGCGCTCGTCGGGCTCGGCGGCAAGCCGAGCGACGAGGACCTCGAGGCCCGCAAGGACCTGCAGAAGCCCGACAACGGCGCCAACTGGCACTGAGCCGCCGGGCGCCCGCCGCCGGCGCGTTCCGCTAGTCCTCCGGGTCGCTCGGATCGATCGGCGCGTGGTGATCGAAGCCCGACTCCGCGCGCTTCCAGTACCCGCTGATCGAGTACTGCTCCTTGCCGAAGCCGAGCTCGCCGCGCAGGTAGCGGCGGAGCGGTACGAGGCGACCGGCCTCGCCGCCCGCGAACACGTAGGTGTCCGCATCGACCCCGATCGCGACGGCGGCTTCGGCGAGCGTGCCGGGCGCCGCGTGCACGGGCACGTCGCGCCCGCCCTGCGCCGCGAGGTAGAGCCGCACCCAGTCGAGCGCTCCGGGCACATCGGCGACGACCTCGATGCGCGACTCCCGCGGCATCTCCGCGATCCAGCGCGCCGCCGCTGGCAGCGCCGTCTCGTCCGCGAAGCACACGACGCGGGGCGCAGCACTCGCCGCCGCGATCGAGCCGCGCGGCCCCACCATCACGAGCTCATCGCCCGGCTCGGCGCCGGCCGCCCAGCGCGCGGCGGGGCCTGGATCCTCGTGGCGCAGCACGTCGAGATCGAAGACGCGGTGCCCGGATCCGGGATCCTCCCGCACGTTGAGCGGCGTGAAGTCTCGCCCGAACATCTCGCCCTCCGGGCGCACGATCCCGTCCGCGTCCGCTCCGACGGGGGCGGGGGCGCGCAGCTCGCCCGTGTCCGGGTCGGGGAAGAAGATCTTCGCGTGGTCCTCGGGGCCGGTGCTCTCCCAGTCCGCGAGCTCGGGGCTCGAGAAGGTGATCCGCGTGAAGTGCTCGATTTCCGTGACGCGGGTCACCACGATCCGCCGTGCGGTGAAGCGGTGCATGGTGCGCGGGCGGGCGAAGCGTGCGGCGGGATCCTGCTCGGTCACGGTGATCCTTTCATCAGATGATTCCTCCCGAGCGTATCACCGGGCCGGGCGCACACGCCCGAAACGCAGTGCGGCCCGGGGCGAGACGCCCCGGGCCGCACTG
Organism: Leucobacter sp. PH1c; assembly: GCF_000633415.1. Classification (GTDB taxonomy): domain Bacteria; phylum Actinomycetota; class Actinomycetes; order Actinomycetales; family Microbacteriaceae; genus Leucobacter. The sequence continues at coordinate 40,238 of NZ_AYMV01000013.1, forward strand.
CTGAGCGCGTCGACTACCGCTGGAGGAAGTCGAGCAGACGCGTGGCATCACCGATGTACGTCGCGGGGGTGAGTGCGAGGAGGCGCTGCTTCGCCGCGTCGCCGATCTCGAGCGCGGAGACGAACTCGATGAGCTCGGCCTGGCCGATCCGGCGCCCGCGCGTCAGCTCCTTGAGCGCCGCGTACGGGTCGCTGATGGAGGAGCGGCCCGCGGTGACCTCCGCGCGGATCACCGTCTGGATCGCCTCGCCGAGCACCTCCCAGTTCGCGTCGAGATCCGCCGCGAGCACCTCGGGGGCCGCGTCGATCTGGCCGAGGCCCTTCAGGATGTTGTCGAGCGCGAGCACCGAGTGGCCGAGGCCGACGCCGATGTTGCGCTGCGCCGAGGAGTCGGTGAGGTCGCGCTGCCAGCGGCTCGTCACGAGCGTCGCGGCGAGCGAGTCGAGGATCGCGTTCGACAGCTCGAGGTTCGCCTCGGCGTTCTCGAAGCGGATCGGGTTCACCTTGTGCGGCATGGTCGAGGATCCCGTCGCGCCCGCGACGGGGATCTGCCGGAAGTAGCCGATGGAGATGTAGCTCCAGATGTCGGTCGCGAGGTTGTGGAGGATCCGGTTCGCGTGCGCGATCCGCGTGTAGAGCTCCGCCTGCCAGTCGTGCGACTCGATCTGCGTGGTGAGGGGGTTCCAGTCGAGGCCGAGGCCCTCAACGAACTCCTGGGAGACCTGCGCCCAGTCGGTGTCGGGATCCGCCGCGAGGTGCGCCGCGAAGGTGCCGGTCGCGCCCGAGAACTTGCCGAGGTACTCGACATCGTCGATCTGGTTGAGCTGGCGCTCCAGGCGGTGGACGAACACCGCGAGCTCCTTGCCGAGCGTGGTCGGCGTGGCCGGCTGCCCGTGGGTGCGGCTCATCATCGGCAGCTCGCGGTACTGCTCGGCCTGGCGGGCGATCTCCGAGATCACGGCGTCGAAGCGCGGGCGCCACACATCGGCGATCGCCTGCTTCACGGTGAGCGCGTAGGAGAGGTTGTTGATGTCCTCGCTCGTGCAGCACACGTGCGTGAGCTCCGCGAGGTGCCCGAGGCCCTGCGACTCGAGCCTTGCGCGCACGAGGTACTCGACCGCCTTGACATCGTGCTGCGTGGTCTTCTCGGTCTCGGCGAGCTCGTCGATCTCGGCCTGGCCGAAGTCGGCGGCCCAGGCGCGCAGCGAGGCGAGCTGCTCCGGATCGATCGGGGTGCCGCCGAGCAGGGAGTGCTCGGTGAGGTACGCGAGCCACTCGACCTCGACGTGGACGCGAGCCTTGTTCAGCCCGGCCTCCGAGAGGGTATCGCCGAGCGGGGCGACGGCGGCGCGGTACCGGCCGTCGAGCGGGCTGATGGGCTGCGGGGGCAGGGGGGTCATGGCGTCTCCGTGCGGGTCGAGGCGAGCGGCGGCGGTGCGGCGCGGGCACGGCAGGGCGCCATGGCGCGCGCGATCCGGTTCCATTCTCCCATGCGGGCGGGGGAGGCGCCGCCCGCGCCGCCTAGGGCCGGTCCCGCAGCTCCGCGAGGAGCCGAGCGGCGCCGCGCTCCACCTGCGCGAGGACCGCGTCGAAGGCCGCCTGGTCGTCGAAGTAGGGGTCGAAGACGTCCGGGTCTGCGGGCTCGGCGGGATCGAAGTCGGTGAAGAGCACCACTCGTGCGGGATCGGCGCCGCGCGCGAGGAGGGCGTCGCGGTGGGTGCGGGCGAGGGCGACGAGGAGATCGTCGTGCGCGATCTCCGCGTCCGAGACCTGCGAGGCGCGGTGCGCGGAGCCGTCGAAGCCGCGCGCCGCGAGGGCCGCGAGCGTGCGCGGATCGGCGGGGCGGCCCGTGTGCCAGCCCTCCGTGCCGCTCGACGATGCGGTGAAGCGCTCGCCGAGCCCGGCGTCGGCGACGAGCCGCAGGAAGACGGCCTCGGCCATGGGGGAGCGGCAGATGTTGCCGGTGCAGACGAAGTTGACGTGGAAGGGCGCGCTCATGGCTCCAGTCTGCCCGAGCGGCCGGGCCGCGGCGCGGTGCACCCCCGGCGGATCGCCACCACCGCGCCGAACGCTGTTAGCGGTCGCGCTTCTTCTTCGTGCCGAGGAGGCTGTTCATGAAGCCGGACAGGAGCGACAGCACGAGCGCGCCGAGCACGCCCCACCAGAAGCTCTCGACCTCGAGCCCGAAGCCGGCGAGCCCGGAGATCCAGGCGACGACGGCGATCATGATGCCGTTCACGATCAGGCCGAACAGCCCGAAGGTGATGATGTACAGCGGGATCGAGACGAAGCGCACGATGCGGCCGAGCGTGCCGTTCACGAGGCCGAAGAGGAGCGCGACGAGCAGGAGCGTGATGAGGTGGCCGTACTCGCCGGCGTCGATCGGGGTGATCCACACCCCGTGGTCGCCGCTGCCGCCCACGATGAGCGTGGTGAGCCACAGCGCGAAGGCGCTGACGAGGATTCGAATGATGGCGCGCATGCGCCCATTCTCGCACCGGGATCTGGGCGCCGCGAGTGCGGCCCACCCGCCCGGGCTCAGCCTGCGGGGATGAGCAGCGCGCGGATCCGCTCGGCGATCTCGGGGGAGTGCTCGTGGTGCAGGTAGTGGTCACCGGGAATGAGGACGACCTCGCCGCGGTCCACGGCGGCAGCCTGCGCCTCATGCAGGGTCTGCCAGCCCGCGACCTCGCCGTCGTCCCCCTCCGCGATGATGAGCAGCACGGGGAGCTCGGCGGGGAACGTCTCGCCCGAGGCCGCGCTGAAGTTGGTACCCGCGAGCGCGGCCTCGCTGAACAGCGCGTCGTTCGTCCCGTTTCGCAGGGTGAGGATCCGGTTCTGCTCGCGCTGCTCCGCGGTGTAGGGCAGCCCCTCGAGCGGGTCCGGGCCGGCCGCATCGAGCTGCCGGGTGAGGCCGAGTGCGCTGAGCGTGCGCATGAGGCCGACCGGCAGCTCCACGGCGGCGCCGGGCTGATCGGGCACGCTGCTGTCGATGCCCACGAACGCCGTGACCTCTCCGGGGAAGCGATTCGCATAGGCCAGTGAGTACACGCCGGCGATCGAGTGGGCCACAAGTGCGTAGCGATCGATCCCCAGCTGGGCGAGTGCCGCGTGCACCTCTGCGACGTAGGCCTCGCTGGTGCGCGGCACGCTCGTGTCATCGCTCAGCCCGGAGCCGAACGGCTCCACGACCACCACGCGGAAGTCGCGCTCGAGCTCGGCGACGAGCGGTGCGAAGTCGATCCCGGGCGCCGCGGTGCCGAAGCCGGGCAGCAGCACGAGCGTCTCCTCGCCCGAGCCGCTCACCACGACGTTCATCTGCCGGCCGCCCACGTCCACGCGCTCCCCGTACGGCACGAGGCGCGCAGCCTCGTTCGCGCTCGCGACGGCGTTGCCGACGGCGGTACCGGCGAGCGTCAGCGCGATGGCGCTCACGAGCACGAGCAGGGTACGGAGGATGATCTTGCGAGCGGTGCGCACGAGGGGTCCCAACGATCGAGGGCGGCTTTCGGGCCCCGCAGACGGCGGGGTGAGCCCCAGTCTCGCGGGCGCGCCGGCGACCGAACAGTGCGGCGGTGTCACGAAAAGGAGTGACGAATGTCATCTCCCGCCCCTCGGTGTATCCCGATCCTGAGATACCCGCTCGATACACTGGCACGCATGAGCGACCACGCCCAGACGCCCGTCCGGTTCCGCGCCGATGTGCTCGCCGTACCCGCCTACCGGCAGGGCGCCACGCCCACGGAGCCCGGCTACAAGCTGTCGAGCAACGAGAACCCGTTCGCCCCGCTCCCCGGAGTGCTCGAGGCGATGACCGGCGCATTCGATATCAACCGCTACGCCGCCGCAGCGATGCCCGAGCTGCGCGCCGAGATCGGCGCCGAGTTCGGCGTCGACCCCGCGCACGTCCACCTCGCGGCGGGCTCGGTGGCGATCCTCTACCAGCTCGTGCAGGCCGCGGCGGCGGCGGGCGACAGCTACCTCTACGCGTGGCCGAGCTTCGAGGCCTACCCCGGGCTTGGTCTTGCCTCGGGCGCCGAGCCCGTGGGCGTGCCGCTCACGGCGGAGGCCGAGCACGATCTCGACGCGATGGCCGAGGCGATCACCGAGCGCACGCGCGTGATCCTGCTCTGCTCGCCGAACAATCCGACGGGCCCCGCGCTCCGCCGCGCCGACTTCGAGCGCTTCATGGCGCGCGTGCCCGCTGACACCCTCGTCGTGCTCGACGAGGCGTACCGCGAGTTCGTCACGGACCCCGAGGCCGTGCGCGGTGAGGACGTCCTCGCGGCGCACCCGAACCTCGTGGTGCTGCGCACGTTCTCCAAGGCGTACGGGCTGGCCGGCCTGCGGATCGGCTACGGCGTGGGGGATCCGGCGATCTTCCGCGCGGCGGCGAGCGTCGCGATCCCGCTCTCCGTGACCGGGATCGCCGAGCTCGCCGCTCGCGCCTCCCTCACCCCCGAGGCCCGCGCGGCGCACGCCGAGCGCGTGGCCGTGCTGGTCGAGCGCCGCGACCGGCTCGCCGCCGCGCTCCGCGAGCTCGGGCTCGCCGTGCCCGATGCGCAGGGCAACTTCGTCTGGATCCCCGAGGCCGAGCAGGGCGGCGTCCCCGACGTGCTCGCGCTCGCCGCCGAGTTCGCGGAGCGCGGCACGCTCGTGCGTCCGTTCGCCGCGCGTGGGCTCCGAATTTCCGTCGGCGAGGAGGAGAGCCTCCCCGTCATCATCGACCTGGTGCGAGCACATCTCGCACAGCGAGGAGGAGTCGCGTGACCGAGTCCGCACTCACCATCACCCAGCAGGATCCGGAGCCCATCCGCTTCCTCGACGACGCGGGGGCCTATGCGCCCTCGGCCACCGCGGCCGAGTACGCGGACGAGCTCGCGGGGGTCGGCGTCGCCGAGTTCCAGCAGTGGTACCGCGACATGGTCTCCACCCGTGCCTTCGACATCGAGTGCACGCACCTCCAGCGCCAGGGCCAGCTCGCGCTCTGGGTGCCGAGCATCGGCCAGGAGGGCTGCCAGGCCGGCATCGGCCGCGCCGCCGAGCCGCAGGACCACATCTTCCCGGCGTACCGCGAGCACACGATCGCCCACATCCGCGGAGTCTCGCGGGTGGATCTCGCGAAGCAGTTCCGCGGCCTCACGCACGGCGGCTGGGACGTCACCGATCCGGCGCACGGCAACTTCCACCTGTACACGCTCGTGCTCGGCGCGCAGACGCAGCACGCGACGGGCTACGCGCTCGGCCAGCTGCTCGACGCGAAGCGCGCGGCGGGGGATTCGACGCTCGACGCGGGCGAGGCCGGCACCGCGACCGGCGAGGCCACGCTCGTCTTCTACGGCGACGGCACCACGAGCCAGGGCGACGCCAACGAGTCGATGATCTTCGCCGCGAGCTACCAGACCCCCGAGGTCTTCGTCGTGCAGAACAACCGCTGGGCGATCTCCGTTCCCGTGGCACGCCAGTCGCGTACCCCGCTGTACCGCCGCGCGCTCGGCTTCGGGATCCGGGCCGTGCAGATCGACGGTAACGACCCGCTCGCGGCCTACGCGGTGGCGCGACGCTTCCTCCGCCTCGCGCGGACGGGCGAGGGCCCCGGCTACATCGAGGCGCTCACCTACCGGATCGGTGCGCACACCACGAGTGACGACCCCACCCGCTACCGCGAGGAGGAGGAGCTCGCCCGCTGGGAGGAGCGCGACCCCGTGGCGCGGCTCGAGGCGTACCTGCGCTCGCTCGGTGTCGCCGACGACTTCTTCGCGGAGGTGCACGAGACCGCGGACCGCGAGGCGAAGGTCGCGCGCGACGCGATCCTGAGCCTGCCGGCGCCCGAGCCGGATTCCATGTTCGCGCACGTCTACGCGGAGGAGCACCCGCGCATCGAGGAGCAGCGCGCGTGGCTCGCCCGCTACGAGGCCTCGTTCGAGCACCAGGAGGGGACGGGCGCATGAGCACCGAGACCACGACCACCGCAGGCGCACGCGCCGTCGCCACGCTGAGCGAGCCGACCACGCTGCCGATCGCCCGAGCCATCAACGAGGGGCTCCGCGCGGCGATGGCCGCCGACGATCGGGTGCTCCTCATGGGTGAGGACATCGGTCCGCTCGGCGGCGTCTTCCGCGTCACGGATCGGCTCCAGCAGGACTTCGGCTCCGCCCGCGTGCTCGACACCCCGCTCGCGGAGGCCGGCATCGTCGGCAGCGCGATCGGACTCGCGATGCGCGGCTACCGCCCGGTCGTCGAGATCCAGTTCGAGGGCTTCATCTTCCCGGCGTTCAACCAGATCGTCACGCAGCTCGCGAAGCTCACCAACCGGCACGACGGCGTCGTGTCGATGCCCGTCGTGATCCGTGTGCCCTACGGCGGGCACATCGGGGCCGTCGAGCACCACCAGGAGAGCCCGGAGGCGTACTTCGCGCACACCCCGGGGCTCCGCGTGGTCGCGCCGTCGACCGCGAACGATGCGTACTGGATGATCCAGCAGGCGATTGCGTCGCCCGATCCGGTGCTGTTCTTCGAGCCGAAGGCGAAGTACTGGCAGAAGGGCGAGGTCGACCCGAGCGCTCCGGCCGCCGCGCTCCACCAGACGCGGATCGCGCGCACGGGCGCCGACTGCACCGTCGTCGGCCACGGCGCAATGGTGACGACGCTGCTGCAGGCCGCCGAAATTGCGCAGAGCGAGGGCACGAGCCTCGAGGTGGTCGACCTCCGCAGCGTCTCGCCGATCGACTACGCGCCGCTCATCGCCTCCGTGCGCAAGACGGGTCGCCTCGTCGTCGCGCAGGAGGCACAGGGTGGCGCGAGCGTGGGCAGCGAGATCGCCGCCCACGTCTCGGAGCACGCCTTCACGGCGCTGCAGGCCCCCGTCATGCGGGTCTCCGGATACGATGTTCCCTTCCCCCCGGCGCACCTGGAGAGCCTGTATCTCCCGGACGCTGATCGCGTGCTCGAAGCGGTCGACCGGGCCCTGCACTACTAACCCTCGGAGGATTCGCGATGAGTGAGATGTCCTTTCCCCTGCCGGACGTCGGCGAGGGGCTGACCGAGGCCGAGATCGTGGCCTGGAAGGTGGCGCCCGGTGACACGGTCGCGCTGAACCAGGTGATCTGCGAGATCGAGACCGCGAAGTCGATCGTCGAGCTGCCATCGCCGTTCGTGGGCACCGTCACCGAGCTGCTCGCGCAGCCGGGCCAGACGGTTCCGGTGGGCGAAGCGATCATGCGCGTCTCGACGGGCGGCGACGCCGCCCCCGCGGACGCCGCGCCGGCGCCGCAGGCCGCCCCCGCGGTGGTCGAGGAGGCGCGGGAGATCGCCGCCGACGCCGCCGCGAGCGTCGAGCACGAGGAGGGCGCCGGTGCGGTGCTCGTCGGCTACGGGACGACGGGCGCGGCGAAGTCGCGCCGCCGCTCGGGCGGCGAGCCGCTGCTCCCCACGCCCGGTGCGGTTCCCGCCGCGGTCGCGGCCGCCGGAACGGCCCCCGGTGCGGTGCTCGCGAAGCCCCCGATCCGCAAGCTCGCGAAGGATCTCGGCGTGCCGCTCGCCGAGGTGAGCGGCACGGGCCCCGCAGGCGAGGTGACCCGCACGGACGTCGAGCGACACGCGGGCCAGGCCCGTCTCTTCCGCAACCTCGAGACGCCGGAACCGCCCGAGGTGCGCGAGGAGCGGATCCCGCTCAAGGGCATGCGCAAGCAGATCGCCAAGGCGATGGTCGCGAGCGCCTCCGAGGCCCCCCACGTGAGCGTCTTCACCGAGGTCGACGCGACGCGCACCATGGAGTTCGTGAAGCGGCTCAAGACGTCCTCCGCCTTCGCCGGCGTGAAGGTCTCGCCGCTCCTCATCTTCGCGAAGGCGATGCTGTGGGCGATCCGCCGCAACCCGGAGGTCAACTCGACCTTCACGGAGACCGAGATCATCCGCCGCAACTTCGTCAACCTGGGGATCGCGGCCGCGACGCCCCGCGGCCTCGTGGTGCCGAACATCAAGGAAGCGCAGGAGCTCAGCCTGCTCGACCTCGCGAAGGCGATCGAGCAGCTGACCATCACCGCGCGCGAGGGCCGCACCCAGCCCGCCGAGATGCAGCAGGGCACGATCACGATCACGAACATCGGCGTGTTCGGGATGGACTTCGGCACGCCGATCCTGAACCCGGGGGAGTGCGCGATCATGGCGATGGGCACGATCCGGCAGAAGCCGTGGGTCGTGGACGGCGAGGTGCGCCCGCGCATGGTCACGACGGTGGGTGGCTCGTTCGACCACCGCATCGTCGACGGTGATGTGATCTCGCGCTTCGTGGCCGACGTGGCCTCCGTGCTCGAGGAGCCCGCGCTCCTGCTCGACTAGGGCGTGGGGCTGGGCAGGCGCCGCGGCACCTGAGTCACCCGGGCGGTGCCGGATC
>NZ_AYMV01000014.1 GCF_000633415.1 Leucobacter sp. PH1c
CCCGCGTGAGGGTGCGTTCCTCAACACCCCCACCCCCACCATCACCGGCACCACCGAACCCGGCACCCACATCACCGTCACCACCACGAACAACACAACCCTCTGCACCACCACCGCAACCCACACCACCTGGGAATGCACCCCCACCACCCCCCTCACCGACGGCACACACCCCCTCACCCCCACCGCGAAAGACCGAGCAGGAAACACCACCCTCGGCGCAACCGTCACCATCACCACCGACACCAAAAACCCCGAGACCCCGAAAATCTCGACCCCGAAAACGGACACCCTCACCGCGACCGCAGCCCTCCCCTTCACCGGCACCGGCGAAACCGGCACCCAGATCACCGTCACCCACAACGACGCCACGATCTGCACCGCGACCGTGACCGACGGCGCCTGGGCCTGCACCGCGGCCACCCTCCCCGACGGGAAATACTCCTTCGTCCCCACCGCAACAGACCGGGCAGGGAACCAGAGCACGGGCGCCACAACCCAGGTCACGATCGACGCGACCGCCCCCGACGCTCCCGTGATCGTGTCCCCGAAAGACGGGGCAGCACTCAACACCCCCGCACCGAAGTTCTCCGGCACCGCCGAGACCGGGACCACGATCACCCTCACCGACACCGACGGCGACACCGTGTGCACCACGACCGCGAAAGACGGCACCTGGGAGTGCACCGCCCCCAGCGAGTACGCCGAGGGCGAGCACGCGTTCACCGCGACCGCGAAAGACCCGGCCGGGAATGTGAGCACCCCCACCACGCACACCATCACGATCGATGTCACCGCACCCCAGAAACCCGTGATCACAGCCCCCGCTGACGCGACCATCGCGAACACCCCCAAGCCCGCCCTGTCGGGCACCGGCGAAACGGGCACCACGGTCACCATCACCGATCACCGCGACCGCACCCTCTGCTCCTCCCCTGTCACCGACGGGACCTGGACATGCACCCCGGACACGGCACTCACCGAGGGCGACCACACCTTCACCCCGACCGCGAAAGACCGGGCAGGGAACACGGCCTCGGGCGCGAAGACCACCTTCACCCTCGACGTGACCGCCCCCGCAAAGCCCACCGTCTCCGCCCCCGCGGACGGCGACGCCCTGAACACCCAAACCCCCACCCTCACCGGCACCGCCGAACCCGGCAGCACGGTCACGATCACCACCGACGACGGCACCCCCGCCTGCACCGCGACCGTCACCGGCTCCGGGGAATGGACGTGCACGCTCACCTCCCCGCTCCCCGAGGGCACCCACCCCCTCACCGCGCTCGTCACCGACCCCGCAGGGAACACCTCCCCCGGGACGACGGTGAAAATCAGCATCGATGTCACCGCCCCCACCGCCCCCGCGTTCACCTCCCCCCAGGACGGTCTCCTGACACGCGTGAACACGCTCGTGTTCTCCGGCACCGGCGACACCGGCACCACCCTCACCGTCACCGACCAGAACGGGGCACCGGTCTGCCAGGCCACCGTCACCGAGAAAACGTGGGCCTGCCTGCCCGCAACCACCTTCACCGACGGCGCCCACACCTTCACCCCCACCGCGAAAGACCGGGCCGGGAACCAGGCCGCGGGCACCCCGATCACCGTGACCATCGACACGACCCCACCCACCACCCCGGTGATCGTGTCCCCGAAACACGGCGCGTTCGTGAACACCCTCACCCCCACCATCACCGGCACCGGCGAAACGGGCACCACCCTCACCCTCACCGACCAGCTCGACACCACCCTCTGCACCGTCACCATCACCGACGGCGCCTGGTCCTGCCCCGCCCCGGAACTCGAGGAAGGCACCCACGTCTTCACCCCGACCGCGAAAGACCCGGCCGGGAACCAGTCAACGGGCAAGAAAACAAAGATCACGATCGACGTCACCGCCCCCGACGCCCCCACCATCACCACCCCGAACGATCAGACCCTCACCGCCAACCCCCGCCCGAAACTCTCCGGCACCGCAGAAACCGGGACCACGGTCACCATCACCGACCAGAACTCCCTCACCCTCTGCACCACCACCGCAGCGAACGGGAAATGGGCGTGCACCCCCGACACCGCCCTCACCGACACCACCCACACCCTCACCCCGACCGCGAAAGACCAGGCCGGGAACACCACCACCGGCACCCCCATCCAGATCACCACCGACACCACCCCACCCACCACACCCGTGATCGTCACCCCCACCGACGGCACCACCACCAACACCACCCGCCCCACCATCACCGGCACCGGCGAAACGGGCACCACCATCACCATCACCGGCCAGAAAGACCACCCCCTCTGCACCGCCCCCGTCACCGACGGAACATGGGAATGCACCCCGGACGCCCCGCTCACCGACGGCGACCACCCCCTCACCCCCACCTCGACAGACGAGGCAGGGAACACCACCACCGGCACGAGCGTGACCCTCACGATCCACACCGTCGCCCCCACCGCCCCCACCATCGACTCCCCGGAAGACGGCACCCACACCGCAACCACCACCCCCACCCTCACCGGCACCGCCCCCAACGGCACCCAGGTCACGATCACCCACAACGACACCACGATCTGCACCACCCCCGCGAACAACACGAAGTGGGAATGCGCCCCCACAACCCCGCTCCCCGACGGCGAGTACACCCTCTCCCCGACCGCGAAAGACCAGGCAGGGAACACCACCACCGGCACGAGCGTGACCCTCACGATCGATACCACCGCCCCCACCGCCCCCACCATCGAGTCCCCGCGTGAGGGTGCGTTCC
>NZ_AYMV01000015.1 GCF_000633415.1 Leucobacter sp. PH1c
GATCGCACTCGCCTGAGTGCGTTGGGGCGGGGTGCTACGCGGGCTGCTCCGCGCGGGGCGCGGGCGGGGCGGAGTCCACATCCTCGTTATCGAAGGCCTGGCCGCGGCGCGGCGCGTTGTAGAGCTCCTCGTCGAGGATGCCCTCGCGCTTCGACACGATCGCTGGGACGAGCGCCTGGCCTGCCACGTTCACCGCGGTGCGGCCCATGTCGATGATCGGATCGACGGCGAGCAGCAGGCCGACGCCCTCGAGGGGCAGGCCGAGCGTCGAGAGCGTGAGCGTGAGCATCACGGTCGCGCCCGTCGTGCCGGCCGTCGCGGCCGAGCCGACCACCGAGACGAGCACGATGAGCAGGTACTGCACGAGCGTCAGGTCGATCCCGAAGAACTGCGCGATGAAGATCGCCGCCACCGCCGGGTAGATCGCGGCGCAGCCGTCCATCTTGGTCGTCGCGCCGAGCGGCACCGCGAAGGAGGCGTAGCCGCGCGGCACGCCGAGGTTCCGCTCGGTGACGCGCTGAGTGAGCGGGAGCGTGCCGATCGACGAGCGGCTCACGAAGCCGAGCTGCACGGCGGGCCACACGCCCGAGAAGTACTGCTTCACGGACAAGCCGTGCGCGCGGACGAGGATCGGGTAGACCACGAACAGTACGATCGCGAGGCCGAGGTAGAGCACCCCGACGAAGGCGGTGAGCGAGCCCATCTTGCTCCAGCCGTACTCGGCGACGGCGTTGCCGATGAGGCCGATCGTGCCGAGCGGCGCGATCCGGATGATCCACCACAGCACCTTCTGGATGATCGCGAGGGCCGACTCGGTGAGCGTGATGAACGGCTCGGCCTTCTCGCCGATCTTGAGCGCGGCGATACCGACCGCGACCGAGACGACGATCACCTGGAGCACGTTGAAGCTCGGGCTCGCGCTCAGGGCGCCGGTCTCGAGATCGGCGGATCCGCCGACCGTGAGGCCGAGGAAGTTGCCCGGCACGAGGCCCGTGAGGAAGTTCCACCAGGTGCCCACGGTGTACGGGTCGCCCGTCGCGAGCTCCGTCTGCGAGGCCACCGCGCCCGGGCGCAGGACGACGCCGAGCACGATTCCGATCGTGACCGCGATGAGCGCCGTGATCGCGAACCAGAGGAGCGTCTGGCCGGCGAGGCGGGCGGCGTTCGTGACCTTGCGGAGGCCCACGATGCTCGACACGATCGCGGTGAAGATGAGGGGCACCACGGCGGCGCGCAGCAGCGAGACGTAGCTGCCGCCGATCGTCGCGAGGGTGGCGTGCAGGCCGTTCGGGTTGTCCTCCGCGTCGGGGCCGATCGACATCGCGATGCCGCCGAGCACGAGGCCCAGCACCAGCGCGGCGAGGATCTGCCAGCCGAACGAGGTCATCCAGCGGGGGAGCCTGCGGCGGGTCGGGGGAGCGGATACTGCGGGAGAAGCCATGAGTGGGGGAGTCCTTTACGTGCGACAGCGGCGCGAACGCGCCTGGCCAACGGAGAGTGTAGCAATACATTCGCTTCGGTTATTCCAGCTATTGCAAACTGTTTCCCCGGCGGCCCCACTAGGCTGGGGGTATGGCTGATTCTTCGTTTGACGTGGTGAGCAAGATCGACTCCATGGAGGTCGAGAACGCGGTGAACCAGGCCCGCAAGGAAGTCGAGCAGCGCTACGACTTCAAGGGCGTGGGTGCCGACGTGACCCTGTCCGGTGAGACGATCCTGATCAAGGCGAACACCGAGGAGCGCGCACTCGCCGTGCTCGATGTGCTCCAGTCCAAGTTCATCAAGCGCTCGCTGTCGCTCAAGGCGCTCGACACCGGCGAGCCCTTCGCGAGCGGCAAGGAGTACCGCATCGAGTCGAAGCTCAAGGAGGGCATCGACCAGCCCACCGCGAAGAAGCTCAACAAGCTCATCCGCGACGAGGCGCCGAAGAGCGTGAAGTCGCAGATCCAGGGCGACGAGCTCCGCGTCTCCTCGAAGAGCCGCGATGATCTCCAGGCGACGATGGCGCTGCTCAAGGGCGCCGACGTCGAGGTCGCGCTGCAGTTCGTCAACTTCCGCTAGGCGGATGATGCCGGGCGTCGCGGTCCGCGACGCCCGGCGGCCCAGGCCGATTGGGGGAGCCATGCAGTTCGGGATCACGCGGCACGCCGCATCGTTCGGGATCGCCCCGCGCATCGCGCGCCGGGCCTCGGCGTTCGCGGCGGCGACGCTCCTTCTCGCGAGCGCGGGGCTGCTCGCGGGCTGCGCCCCCGAACCCGAGGCGAAGCCCACGCCCCCGACACAGACGAGCACCCCCAAGCCGAGCCCCGAGCCGGAGCCGACGACCCCGGAGGAGCCGGAGGAGGCGCCCTGGACGCGCTTCACGGATGCTCGGTTCCCGCAGAGCTTCGAGCTGCCCCCCGGGTGGAGCGCCGTCGAGCTCGGTGGGGACGCCGATCAGGGAATCTTCCAGTTCAGCATCGTCGACGCCCAGGGGGCTGAGCAGCTGTTCTTCGCGACCCGCATGACGGGGCTCGGCGGCGCCTGCGGCACGCTCCCGCAGCTCGAGCTCGTCGAGCTCGACAGCGTTCCCGTCGAGCTGCCCGGCTACGTCGCCGCACCCGACGGGGTCACGCAGCTCGTCGCGCCCCGCGTCGTCTTCCGCGCCGGGCAGGTGGCGGAGGGCGTCATCACGAGCCTCGCGCTCGCCGACGACGTGCCCGTCAACTCGTGCATGTTCTACAACCTGCTGCACACGCCCGAGGGGCTCGGCGTCTTCGCGGATCGCGGACAGGTCGACACGTACGACCCCGCGTCGCAGCGGCTCTTCGCGTCCATGGACGAGGCGCGCGCCTTCACGGAGACCGCGGAGTACGCGCAGCTCGTGCGGATCCTGAGCTCGCTGCACCTCGCCGGGTAGACGCGCGGCCGGGGCGGCCGGGCCCGCGGCTACACTGGCGACATGATCGGTGAGAACCTCCTCGGACCTGAACCCACGCGCCTCGCGCCCGATGCCGCGGCGGACGCGCTCGCCGCGGGCGCCGAGCCCGAGCAGGTCGTGCGCGCGCACCCCGAGTCGCCGCTCGCCTGGGCCGTGCTCGCCGACGCTGCCGCGGCGGAGGGGCGCGAGATCGAGGCGTACGCTTTCGCGCGCGTGGGCTACCACCGCGGCCTCGACGCGCTCCGCAAGTCGGGGTGGCGCGGCGCCGGTCCCGTGCCCTGGTCGCACGAGGCCAACCGCGGCGTGCTGCGGGCGCTCTACGCGCTGCGCCGGGGTGCTGCGGCGATCGGCGAGGATGCCGAGGTGGCTCGGCTCACCGAGTTCCTCGACGGCGCGGACCCGGACGCGATCGCGGCGATCGAGGGCTGATCGCGGGGGCGCGATCCGGCGCTACCGCACCCCCTCCATGAGGCGGAGGATCGGCTTCCGCGCGAGAAACAGCGCGGCGGCCACGACGATCGATGCGCCGCCGATCGTGAGGAAGTACGGCACCTCATCGCTCGGGTCGTAGAACGCGGAGAGCGAGCCCGATGCTGCCGAGCCGAGCGAGATCGACAGGAAGAACAGCGCCACCATCTGGGAGTGGAAGGCGCGGGGCGCGAGCTTCGTCGCGAGGGACTGGCCGACCGGAGACAGGCACAGCTCCGCGATCGTGAAGAGCAGCAGGATCCCCGCGAACGCGATGAGCGGGATCGTGCCGTTCGCGCTCCCCGCGAGCGGGATGAAGCACAGGAACGCGAGGCCCATGATGCCGGCGCCGAGCGAGAACTTCACCGGCGTGCTCGGCTGGCGGTCGCCGAGCTTCACCCACATCGCGGCGAAGACGCCCGCGAGCACGATGATGAAGACCGGGTTGATCGACTGCACCATGCTCGGCGGCAGCTCCCAGCCGAAGACGGTGCGGTTGAGCCGCTGATCCGCGTAGATCGCGAGCACGGTGAACTGCTGCTGGAACAGGGTCCAGAACACCGCCGAGGCGAAGAACAGCGGAATGAACGACGTGACCTGCCGCCGCTCCACCCGCGAGATCGAACGGCTCGAGAGGATCACGATGAACAGCGTGATCACCGCGATGACGATGAGCACCACGACGATGTCGGAGAGGTTCTCCGCCGTGACCCAGCCGGCGAGCACCGTCGCGGCGATCACGACGAGCGCCGCGCCGAAGATGAGGAGCCAGCGGGTGCGCTCGCGGGGCGAGAGCGGGTTCGCCGGGGCCGAGCTCGCCTCGCTCCGGGTGTGGCGCCGCAGCGCGACGTACTGGATGAGGCCGGCGGCCATGCCGATGGCGGCCAGTCCGAAGCCCCAGTGGAAGCCCTGCCAGCCCCAGAGCGCGCTCGTGGCGAGCGGGCCGAGCAGGCCGCCGATGTTGACGCCCATGTAGTAGATCGAGAACGCGGCGTCGCGGCGCTGGTCGGTCTTCTCGTACAGGTCGCCGAGCACGGTCGAGGTCGTGGTCTTCAGCGACCCCGATCCGAGCGCGACGCACACGAGGCCAACGGCGAGACCCGTGACGCCCGGCAGCAGCGCCAGCGCGATGTGCCCGGCCATGATGAGGCAGGCCGCGGCGAGCAGCGTGCGCTCAGCGCCGAGCACGCGGTCGGCCACCCAGCCGCCGAGCACTGCGGAGAGGTAGACGAGCCCGCCGTACGCGCCGACGATCGAGGTGGCCGCGGTCTGCGAGAGGCCGAGGCCGCCGTCGGTGACGGAGTAGTACAGGTAGTAGGCGAGGAGCGCCTGCATGCCGTAGAAGCTGAAGCGCTCCCACATCTCGACGCCGGCGAGGTTCGCGAGCCCCCACGGGTGGCCGAAGAAGCCGCGTGACCGGGGTCGTTCGGCGGACGTGGAGGCGTGGTGAGTAGGCATGTGTCCCTTCAGGGGACGGCCCCCTTCACGCTCCAGGGTACTCGCGCACCGGTGGGCGGCGCAGGCGGGCGTCGATGTCGCGCAGCGCGGGCTCGAGCTCCGGCCAGGCGAACGTGTAGCCGGCCTCGAGGAGCGCGGCGGGCGGCGCCCACCGGCTCTTCAGCACCATCTCCGTCTCCGTGCGCAGTGCCCACGTCGCCGGCTCGAGCATCCAGCGGAACGCGGGCAGGCCGAGCGGGACCCCGACCGTGCGCCGCAGGGTGCGCATGAGCGTGCGGTTGTCGCTCACGCCCGGCGCGGCGACGTTGAGGGGCCCGCTCAGCTGGGGCGAGGCGAGCGCGAAGCGCACGACCCCCACGAAGTCGTCGATGTGCACCCAGGTGAAGCGCTGCCTGCCGTGGGTGCGGCGCCAGTTCGGCCGCTCGGCGGACGTCGGCTGCTCGCCGATGCCGCGGTACCGCCGGTGCCCCCACCAGGGGCCGTCGATCTGCGTTCCGCCGATGCCCCAGCGGGCGAGGCGGAAGAGCAGCCGCGTCGCCGGGCCGTTGCCGAGCACGATCGAGGTGCGGAGGGCGACCCGGCGTGTCTCCGGCAGCTCCGCGGCGAAGAACGCCCGCTCCCACGAGCGCGCGACGTCCACGGAGAACCCCGTGCCGAGCTCGCCCCCTGCCTCGGTCTGCGGTCGGTCCATCGCGTGCCGATAGATCGTGGTGGTGCTCGCGTTGAGCCAGACCCTCGGGGGCCGCGTGCTCGCCGCGATGGCGTCGGACAGCGCCCGGGTGGTGTCGAGGCGCGAGCGGAGGATCTCGTCGCGGTTCGCGTCCGTGTACCGGCAGTCGACACTCTTTCCGGCCAGGCCGATCACGGCGTCGGCGCCGTCGACGAGTGCAAGGATCCCCACCGGATCGTCCCAGGCGGCGTCGGCGCCCGCGCGGCCGATCGTTGCGACCTCCCAGCCGTCCGCCGCGAGCTCCGCCGCGAGCCGGGTGCCGAGGAAGCCGGACGCGCCGCCGATCACGAGTCTGCGCGGTGAGTGTGGCATGACGCTCCTCCCGGGCCGCGGTGCGGCCGCTCCGCTCAGCCTAGCCGGGGTCGTGCCGGAACGGGGCCGCACCCGATTGCGGGCGCCGGCTCACGCAAAATCCCTGATCCACTGCCGGAAAGGCCGGATCCGGGTGAGCTCGTCCGGGGCTCCGGGTAGACTGGGTCGGTATCTGCCTAGTGCGAAGGAAGGGGCTGAAATGCCCGCAGTGCTCATCACCGGTGCCCAGTGGGGCGATGAGGGCAAGGGGCGCGCGACCGATCTGCTCGGAAGCCGCGTCGACTACGTCGTCAAGTTCAACGGCGGCAACAACGCCGGTCACACTGTCGTGATCGGAGACCAGAAGTACGCCCTGCACCTGCTCCCGTCGGGCATCCTCACGCCGGGCGTCGTGCCGGTCATCGCGAACGGCGTGGTCGTCGACCTCGCCGTGCTGAAGCTCGAGCTCGACGCGCTCAAGGAGCGCGGTGTCGACGTCTCGAAGCTGAAGGTGAGCGCCAACGCGCACGTCATCACCGAGTACCACCGCACGCTCGACAAGGTCACCGAGCGCTTCCTCGGCAAGCGCCAGATCGGCACGACGGGGCGCGGCATCGGCCCCGCCTACGCCGACAAGATCAACCGCGTCGGCATCCGCATCCAGGACATCTTCGACGAGGGCATCCTGCGCCAGAAGGTGGAGGCAGCGCTCGAGTTCAAGAACCAGGTGCTCGTCAAGATCTACAACCGTCGCGCGATCAACGCCGACGAGGTCGTCGCCGACCTCTTGAGCTACCGCGAGCTGCTCGAGCCGATGGTGTGCGACACCGGGCTGCTGCTCCACAACGCGCTCGCCGAGGACAAGACGGTGCTCTACGAGGCCGGCCAGGCGACGATGCTCGACATCGATCACGGCACCTACCCGTTCGTCACGAGCTCGAACGCCACCTCGGGCGGCGCGGCCACCGGCTCCGGGGTGCCCCCGCACAAGATCGACCGCATCATCGCGGTCATCAAGGCGTACACCACGCGCGTGGGCTCGGGCCCGTTCCCGACGGAGCTGTTCGACGAGATGGGCGAGTTCCTCCAGACCAAGGGGGGCGAGTTCGGCGTCACCACCGGTCGCGCCCGCCGCTGCGGCTGGTACGACGCTCCCATGGCCCGCTACGCGGCGCGCATCAACGGGGTCACCGACTTCGTGCTCACGAAGCTCGATGTGCTCTCGGGGCTCAAGACCATCCCCGTCTGCGTCGCCTACGACGTGAACGGCGTGCGCCACGACGAGATGCCGGTCAACCAGTCCGACTTCCACCACGCCGTGCCGGTGTACCAGGAGTTCCCGGGCTGGGACGAGGACATCACGGGCTGCCGCAGCTTCGACGAACTGCCGAAGAACGCGCAGGACTACATCGTCGCCCTCGAAGCGATGAGCGGTGCGCGCTTCTCCGCGGTCGGCGTCGGCCCGGAGCGCGAGCAGGTCGTCGAGCTGCACGATCTCCTGGATTCGGCCGCGGAATGAGCGAGCCCACTCCCGTCGAGCGGCTCGACCGCCTGCGCTCCAGCATCGACAACATCGATGCGGCGCTCGTGCACATGCTCGCCGAGCGCTTCCGCTGCACGCAGGAGGTGGGCCTCCTGAAGGCCGAGAACGAGATGCCCGCGTCCGATCCGTCGCGCGAGGCCCGGCAGATCGCCCGCCTGCGCAGCCTGGCAGAGGACGCGCACCTCGATCCCGAGTTCGCGGAGAAGTGGTTCAACTTCGTCGTCGCCGAGGTGATCCAGCACCACACGCAGATCGCCTCCGAGCGCTGACGCGCGGGGCTCGATCCCGCTCGGAGCGCGCAGCGCCCACCCGCGATCGGGTGGGCGCTGCCGCGTTTTCCCCTGAGTGAGGCATGCCTGTGCTGTGCTGCGAGAATGCCTCTCCTCGGAGACAATAGGGGCATGAAGAAGCTCCGCCGCGCCGCGCGCGCGTACCCCGCCGTCGCCGCAACGCTCGTCGTCGGCGTCGTCGGTCTGCTCCTCCTGGCGACGCCGGGGCGCGACGCGGCGCCGGGCATCGTCGGCGGCTACGCGCTCCTCATCGCCGCCTGGCAGGCCGTCGAGATGGTGCGGCAGCTGCTCCGAGGCCACGCGGGCCTCGACATCCTCGCGGTCACCGCGATCGTCGCCGCCGTGCTCGTTGGCGAGCCCTGGGCCGCCCTCGTCGTGGTGCTCATGCTGACGGGCGGCGAGGCTCTCGAGGACTACGCGGAGAACCGCTCGAAGCGCGAGCTCACGGCCCTCCTCGACCGCGCCCCGAGCCGGGCCACGCGAGTGCTGCCCGGCCAGCTCGACGAGGACGGGGGCGAGCGCACCGAGGACGTTGAGGTGCAGGAGATCCTCGTCGGCGACACGCTGCTCGTGCGCCCGGGCACGCTCGTGCCGGTCGACGCGATCCTGCTCGATCACGGCGCCTCCTTCGACGAGTCGTCCCTCACGGGCGAGAGCCTGCCCGTCGAGCGCGCGGCGGGGGAGAAGATCGCCTCGGGCGTGATCAACGGGCCCGTCGCGGTGCGGATGCGGGCGACCGCGCTCGCGAGCGACAGCCAGTACCAGCAGATCGTGCGGCTCGTCGAGGAAGCGCAGGGGAGCAAGGCGCGCACGGTGCGCATGGCGGACCGCTACGCCGTGCCGTTCACGCTGCTCTCGCTCGCGATCGCGGGCATCGCATGGGCGGTGAGCGGCGACGCCGTGCGCTTCGCGGAGGTGCTCGTCGTCGCGACGCCCTGCCCGCTCCTCATCGCGGCCCCCGTCGCGTTCCTCGGGGGCATGAGCCGCGCCGCGAAGGCCGGCCTCATCGTGAAGGGCGGCGGCACGCTCGAACAGCTCGCGCGGGTGCGCTCGGCGGCCTTCGATAAGACGGGCACGCTCACCACGGGCAAGCCCGAGCCGCGGCGGATCGTAGCGCAGCCCGGGTTCTCCGAGGACGAGGTGCTGCAGCTCGCGGCCTCGGCCGAGGTCTTCTCCTCGCACGTGCTCGCGAGCGCCGTCGTCGCCTCGGCGAAGGCGCGCGGCCTCGCCCTCCTCGGCGTCGACGCGGCCGAGGAGTACGCCACGAACGGCGTCGAGGCGGGCACCCCGGCCGGCACGGTGCGCGTGGGCAAGCCCGCCTGGGTCGCCGAGGCCGCGCCCGAGCTGCGCCACGTGGGCCTCGAACCCGGCGAGCTCGCCATCTACGTGGCGCTCGACGACCGCTTCGCCGGCACGCTCGTGATGCGGGACCGCCTCCGGGACGATGCCGTCGAGACGGTCTCCGAGCTGCACGAGCTCGGCGTGGAGCGCATGATCATGGTGACGGGCGACGTCGCGGCCACCGCGAACCCCCTCGCCGCGCAGCTCCGGATCGGTGAGGTGCACGCCGAGTGCACACCGGCGGACAAGGTGCGGATCGTCGCCGATGTGCAGCCGCGCCCCCTCCTCATGACGGGCGACGGCCTGAACGACGCCCCCGTCCTCGCCGCGGCCGACGTGGGTTTCGCGATGGGCGCGCGGGGCTCGACGGCGGCGAGCGAGTCGGCCGACGTGGTCAACCGCTTCGACCGGATCGGCGGCGTGGCCGACGCGGTGCGGATCGGTCGCGACACGGTGCGCATCGCCGTGCAGAGCATCTGGCTCGGCATCGCGTTCAGCGTCGTGCTCATGCTGGTCGCCGCGTTCGGCTTCCTCCCGGCGCTGTTCGGCGCGTGGATGCAGGAGCTCGTCGACCTCGTCGCGATCCTGGGTGCGCTCCGGGCGATCCGGGGCCCGCGCGGCCCGCGTCGCTCGACGGACGCGGCGGTCGCGGGCGTCCCCGAGGCCGCTACTCGCCCGCGGGGCTGAGCGCCCGCGCCCGCGCGATCGCGTCGAGCACCCGCTCGCGCAGGGCGTTGCCGCGCTCCGCGAAGCCCCGCTGCAGCCGCGCGTACGTGCGCTTGCCGGCGCTCGTCTCGATCGGGATCGGGGTGAGCGGCGCGCCGTCGGCACCCGTGTAGCCCGTGACGTCGTAGGGGGACGCGCGCATGTCGACCTCGCGGATGTCCCTGGCGAGCACGAAGGTGTCGAGGAGCAGCTCGCCCGGCACGATGGGGCCGAGCTTCGACGCCCACTTGTACACGTCCATCCCGGCGTGGAGGCAGCCCGACTGCTCGAGCGCCGGCTGGGTCTCGCGGCTCGGGCGCAGCGTGTTGAGCGGCACCGCGTCGGGGGTGAAGAAGCGGTAGGCGTCGAAGTGCGAGCAGCCGATCGTGTGCGTCTCCACGACGGCATCCGTCGCCGCGTGCCCGATCCGGAGCGGCAGCGCGCTGTGCCGCAGCTGCTCGGGGGTGAGGCGGTAGACCATCGCCCACTCGTGCAGGCCGAAGCAGCCGAACTTCGGCGTGTGCGCGAGCGTGGCGGCGAGGAGCTGCTCCACGTAGTCGACCGTGCCGCCCCGCCGCGCGAAGAAGGCCGGGAGGTCGACCGCCGCCGCCGATCCCGCCGCGCGGTAGTGGCGCCACGCGGAGCGCTCCGCCGCGGCGCCGTCGAGCTGCACGCCGGCGCCCGGGTGCCAGCGGCGCAGCTCGCCGGGCTTCACGGAGTAGTACGTCCACAGGAAGTCCTCGATCGGGTGCTTCTCGCGGAGCCGGGTGCGGGCGCGGTGGCCCGCCGTGAGGGCGTCGGCGCGCTCCTCGTGCGCGCGCTCCCGATCGCGCCACGCATCCGCGGTGAGCAGCACCGGCGCCGGTGCAGCGGCGGTCATCGGCCGCGCAGCCGGTCGAGATCGCGCCGCTCGCGCTTGGTGGGGCGGCCCGCGCCGGGATCCCGCACGATCGCCGCGGGGCGCTCCTCCCGCGGCGGCGGGGGCGGGGTGAGATCCTCGAAGTGCTTGGCCGCGTCCGCGGCGCTCCCGCGGCGCACGGTGAGCCCCGTCACGCGGTAGATGCGCTCGAATCCGTGCAACCGCACGCGCACCTCGTCGCCGATCCGCACGGGCTGCGCGGCCTTCGCCGCGGCGCCGTTGACGCGCACGTGACCGGCCCGGCAGGCCGCGGTGGCCTGGCTGCGGGTCTTCGCGAGGCGCACGCCCCACACCCACGTGTCTACCCGCACACTGTCACCGGCCATAGACTCGATGGTACCGAGACATGATGAGCGTCGCGCTCGGGTGCCGCGGCGCCGCTCGGACAGGGATCACCGACCGCCGGGAGACGCATGGAGTACGAGACGATCGGCGAGCCGGTCGACACCGAGCTCGAGATCTCGCGATCCCGCTTCCTGACCCGGCTGGAGCGCGTCGAGTCCGAGGACGAGGCGCGCGCGGTGATCGCGCGGATCCGTGCGGAGCACCCGCGCGCGCGGCACCACTGCTCCGCGTTCGTGATCGGCCCCGAGTCGCGGATCCAGCGCTCGAACGACGACGGCGAGCCGAGCGGCACCGCGGGCGCGCCCATGCTCGACGCCCTCACCTCGGCCGGCGTGAGCGACGTCGTCGCCGTGGTCACCCGCTACTTCGGCGGCGTGCTGCTCGGCGCGGGCGGCCTCACCCGCGCCTACCGGGCCGCCGTCGCGGAGGCCGTGCTGCGCGCGCGGCGCGTGCCGCGCGCGATCCGGCACGAGGTCACGGTGCACTGCGCCTACGACGTCGCCGCGCAGATCGAGGCGGAGGCCCGGCGCCGGGGCTACGGCATCGGGACGGCGGAGTACAGCGACCACATCGCGCAGCGCTTCCACGTCGCCGAGCGGGAGATCGCTCCGCTCGCGGAGCTCGCGGCGGAGCTGAGCGCGGGGGCGGCGGAGCTCGATCGCGGCACGGCGGAGTACGTCGACCTCGCCACCTAGCCTCCGCGTCGGTCCTGTCAGGGGTGCGCGGTACGCTCGTGGGGTGGAGTACTGGGCAGAAATCGTCGGGCAGCCCGAGGCCGTCGGGGCGCTGCAGCGCGCCGCCGAGCCCGATGCTGTCGTCGCGCACGCGTGGCTCATCACGGGCCCGCCCGGCTCGGGGCGCTCGAATCTCGCGTTCCGTTTCGCGGCGGCGCTCATCGCCCGGCACGCGGAGGAGCGCGCGCACGTCTTCGAGCAGGTGCGCGCCCGCACGCACCCGGACCTCGGGGTGCTCACCACTCAGAAGCTGCTCATCGACATCCGGGCGGCCCGCGAGATCGTCACGACCGCGCACTACGCGCCGGCCGAGGGGCGCTACCGGGTGATCGTCATCGAGGACGCGGATCGGATGCCCGAGCGCACGTCGAACGTGCTGCTCAAGGCGCTCGAGGAGCCGCCGGAGCGCACGATCTGGATCCTGTGCGCGCCGAGCGAGGCGGATCTGCTCCCCACGATCCGCTCCCGCACGCGCTCGCTGCGCCTCGCGACGCCGAGCCCGGAGGATATCGCCCGCCTGCTTCACGAGCGTGACGGCATCGACCCGGACGCCGCGGAGCGCGCTGCCCGGCTCGCTCAGAGCCACATCGGCATGGCGCGGCGCCTCGCATCGGATCCGGAGGCGCTCGCGCGCCGGGACCGGAGCGTCGAGCTCGCGCTCGGCATCGCGACGCTCGGCGACGCGATGCGCGCAGCGGCGGCGCTCGTGAAGGTCGCGGAGGCCGATGCGGCGGCGCTCACGGAGGAGCGGGACGCGCGGGAGCGCGAGGACGCGCTGCGGAGCCTGGGGCTGGCCCCGGGCGCGGCGATCCCGCCGCAGATGCGCGCCCAGATCCGTGCGCTCGAGGAGGACCAGAAACGACGGGCGACGCGGAGCCTCCGCGACGGGATCGACCGGATCCTCACGGACCTGCTCTCCGTCACCCGGGACATCCTGCTGCTCGCGCTCACGACACGGGCGGCCGCAGACGCGGCCGAGCGCGCCCCCGGCGGGGCCGCTGCGGCCGGTGGCGCCGCAGCGTCCACCGAGCCCGGCTTCGAGGTGATCAACCGGGAGCAGCTCCCGCGGATCGCGGATCGCGCGGAGCGGTGGGGACCGGAGCGCGCGCTCGCGGTCGTCTCCGCCGTGGAGACTGCCCGCGAGCGGCTCGGCCGCGGCATCACCCCCGGGCTCGTGCTCGAGGCGCTGTTCGCGCGCATCATTGCGGTGGAGGAGGGCTGATGGCACGGATGACGACCGCCGCGCGGCGCACCGGGATCGTGCGGGCGGCGCTCGCCCTCGGTGCGGTCGCCGCGCTCGCGGGCTGCTCGCTGCTGCCCGGGCTCGGCGGCGCGCGCGAGGCCGCGGCCCCCGCGCTCCCCGAGGCCCCGAGCGGTTCGGCCGCGAGCTTCTCCGAGCAGGACCCCGAGTGGCAGTCCTGCGGCGACGGGATGCAGTGCGCCGATGTGTTCGCGCCGCTCGACTGGGCGGAGCCCGCGGGGGAGACGATCACCGTGCGCCTCGTGAAGCACCCCGCCACGGGCACGGAGCGGCTCGGCACGCTCTTCATCAACCCGGGCGGGCCCGGCGCATCGGGCGCCGGCTACGTGATGGACAGCATCGACCGGGTGGTGCAGCCGGAGCTCCAGGCGGCCTACGACGTCATCGGCTGGGACCCGCGGGGCGTGGGCGACTCCACCCCCGTGCACTGCCTCGACGCGGCCGAGATGGACCGCTTCTTGTACGGCGACGACTCGGCGACGGCCGGGCTCGAGCGCGGCAGCGACGCGTGGATCGCGGCGGCCCTCGCCGAGCGCGAGGGCTTCGAGGCCGCGTGCGCCGAGGAGAACGGCGCCCTGCTCGCCCACGTCGCGACGAGCGATACCGTGCAGGATCTCGAGATGCTGCGCGGGATCGTGGGCGACCCGAAGCTCTCGTACCTCGGGTTCTCCTACGGCACGTACATCGGTGCGCGCTACGCCGACGCGTATCCCGACCGCGTCGGCCGCCTCGTGCTCGACGGCGCGATGGACCCCACCGCGACCATGAGCGACGTGGTGCGCGAGCAGACGATCGGCTTCGAGCAGGCGCTCCGCGCCTACACCGCCGACTGCCTCGAACGGCGTGGCTGCCCGCTCAGCGGCTCCGTCGACGCGGGGATGGCGCAGATCAGCGCGCTGCTCGACCGGGTCGACGCGCAGCCGCTGCGCGCCTCCGACGGGCGCACCGTGACCTCGGGCGTCGCGGTCACGGCGATCGTGCTGCCGCTCTACTCGCAGGACATGTGGGGCTACCTCGACCGGCTCTTCTCCTCGCTCGCCGTCGACGACCCGGACGTCGCCCTGGCGCTCGCCGATGCGTACAACGATCGCGTCGACGGGGTCTACCAGAGCAACTCTTTCGAGGCGTTCTCCGCGATCAACTGCCTCGACTACCCGAACGAGTCCGATCCCGAGCGGATGCGCGCCGACGCGGCCGAGCTCGCCGAGATCGCGCCCACGATCGGCCGGTTCCAGGGCTACGGCGACCTGGCCTGCGCAACCTGGCCCGTGCCGAGCGTCGCCGAGCGCACGCCCGTGTCCGCCCCGGGGGCGGCGCCGATCCTCGTCGTGGGGACCACGGGCGATCCCGCGACCCCGTATCGCTGGGCCGAGTCGCTCGCGGAGCAGCTCGAGAGCGGCCACCTCATCACCTACGTGGGCGAGGGGCACACCGCCGCGACGACGAGCTCGTGCGTCGCCGACATCGTGAGCGAGTACCTCCTCACGGGGGCCGTGCCCGCATCGGATCCCCGCTGCACGGAGTAGACGCGCCGTCGGTGTGCGATGTGGCCCGCTCCTCGTGCTAGAGTTATTGCTTGTGCGCGAGAGCAATCCCGCGCCAGGCCGCCTTAGCTCAGTCGGTAGAGCGATTCACTCGTAATGAATAGGTCACCAGTTCGATTCTGGTAGGCGGCTCCACTCCGGCCCCGGTTCTCACCGGGGCCGTTTGCGTTCCCCGGCCGATTCGGGCGCCGCCGCTCGGGCGGTTAGGCTACCAGCGTGACCACGTCGTCAAAGCCCCGCATCGCACTCTGGGACAACGCGCGCTTCGCGCTCATCGTGCTCGTCGTGGTGGCGCACGCCGTGTCGACCGCGCGCTCGGACACGGCGCTCGGCTTCGGCCTCTACGCCTTCGTGTACCTCTTCCACATGCCCGCGATGATCCTCCTCTCCGGGCTGTTCTCGCGACCGGAGACGGACCTCAGGGGCGTGCGCTCGACGATCCAGCTGATCGTCACCTGGGGGCTCTGGGAGGGCATCTGGGCCGTGATCCGCTTCGCCGTCGAGGGGCGCACGCCGGGGTCGTCGTTCCTCGTCGGCCCCGCATGGACGCTCTGGTTCCTCGTGACGCTCGCCACGATGCGGATCATGCTCCCCTTCCTCGCCCGGCTGCGGCATCCCCTGCTGGTGTCGATCGGGCTCGCGCTCGGCGCGGGCCTGCTGCCCGGGATCGGCGGCGACTTCTCCGCCTCCCGCACCCTCTGCTTCCTGCCCTTCTTCGTGGCCGGCTGGCTCATCCGCGACCGCGGGTGGCTCGCCGGGGAGTGGTTCACGACGCCGAGCCGTGGCCTCCGCGCGGGCGCCTGGGCCGTGCTCGGCGCGGTGGCGCTCGGCTTCGCGCTCGTGCCCGGGCTGCGCGAGTTCTGGCGCATCGATCGCTGGCTCACCTGGCGCGACGACTTCGCGTGGCTGTTCGCGAACGCGCCGATCGGCGAGTGGCAGCCCGACTCCTGGGCCGGGATCGCGCTCGGCGGCCTGCTCGTGCGGGCGGCGCTCCTCCTCGCCGCGGCCGTGCTGACCCTCGCGGTGCTCATCGTCGTGCCGCGCGGCCACGGCGTCGCGACCGAGTGGGGCACCCGCACCCTCGCCGTCTACCTGCTGCACGGCCCGATCATCTACGCGCTCCGCGAGAGCGGCGCAGTGGCCGCGATCAGCGGCTTGGGCTGGCCCGGAGTCCTCGTGCTCGTCGCGATCGGCGCCGCCGTTGCGGTCGTGCTCTCGGGCGCGTGGGTGTCCCGGCTCGCCCGCCCGCTGATCGCGCCGAGCGTCGACCGGATCTGGGCGCCCGAGGCCGCGCCGCGGCGCACCGCGCGCGGGTGAGGCACGCGGGCGCAGAGCGCCCGGGTGCGACGCCGAGCGAGTCGGCTAGGCCGCGGCTCGGCGCGTGCGCAGCTCGCGTGCGCTGAGCCCGTAGAGCTCCTCGAGCGCGCGCCGCATGCTCGTGCTCGAGCCGAAGCCGGCGCGCTCCGCGACCTCGGCCGTGCTCATGCCGTCGAAGCGCGCGTCCTGCAGCAGGGCCCGCGCGACCCGCGCGCGCTCCCGCCGGATCTCGCCCGCGACCGAGCTCCGCGCCTCCGCGAAAACGCCCTGGAGGCGCCGCAGCGAGATGTTGAGGCCATCGGCGAGCTCCTGGGGCGAGAGCCGCACCTCGCCGCTGCGCTCGGCGATCGCCGCGAGCGCCCGCGAGCGCAGCGACCCGTGGGGGCCGCCGGGCCCGCCGTTCGGCTGCTGCCGCCCGAGCACGAGGGTGCCGGCCATGTCGAGCACCTGCCGGTCGACGATCTGGCTGTCGGACTCGGACGCTGGCTCGGGGTTGCGCACGAGGTCGGTGAGGAGCGCCTGCATCGCCCGCTCGGGCATGCGGAGCTCGGAGCCGATGCTGACGGTGTCGGCGAGCATCGGCACGTAGGCGAGGAGCGCCTCGCGCGGAACGCGCGCGACGATGAACCGCCAGTCGGTGATGAAGCGCACGCGATGGGGGAGGCCGCTCGGCGCGATCATGAGGGGGCCCGCCGAGGAGCGCCAGGCGCTGCCGTCGAGGTACTCGAACTCGCCCTCCTCGACGAAGATGATGTCGATCGTGGGGAAGCCGGGGCGCAGCGGCCGCCGCTCGATCTCCGACGCCGTACCCCACGCCTCGATCACGAGGAGCGCGCCGAACGCGCGGACGTGGGCGTTCACGCCGTGGGCGCCGCCCACCCCGCGCACGCCGGTCTGGGAGATCTCGCGGGAACCGTACGCGGTGATGGAGCGCGCGGGGAGACCCTCGACGCCGGGGGCGCTTCGCGCATCATTGGGAGCTTCTGCCACGGAGAAATCGTAGCAGCGGCGGCGGCCCCTAGGGCTGCGAATCCGGCACCAGCAGCTGGTGCCGCGCGAGCTCGCGATACAGCGGGGTGGAGGCGACGAGCTCGTCGTGCGTGCCCTCGCCCACGACGCGCCCGCGGTCGAGCACGATGATCTTGTCCGAATCGACGACGGTGGAGAGCCGGTGCGCGATCACGATCAGCGTGCGGCCCGTCGCGACCGAGTCGAGCGCGTCCCGCATGAGGCGCTCGTTGACGCCGTCGAGGCTCGCCGTTGACTCGTCGAGGAGGAGCACGGGCGGCGCCGAGAGGAGCGCCCGCGCGATCGCGAGGCGCTGCTTCTCGCCGCCCGAGAGCATGACGCCGCTCTCGCCCACCTGCAGGTCGAGTGCGGCGGCGAGCTCGGCGGGCGACTGCGCCGCCGGCTCGGAGTGGTTCGCCGAACTCGTGGCCCCGCCCGCGGCGCGGCCGAGGAGGCCGCCGAGGTTCACGGCCTGCAGCACGCGCGCGCACGCGGCATCGCTCGCGTCCGGTGCCCCGAGGCGGAGGTTGTCGCGGAGCGTTCCGGCGAGCACGGGGGCGTCCTGCTCGACGTAGCCGAGCTGGGCGCGCAGCTCGGCGCGGTCAAGCACGCGCAGTTCGGCGCCGAAGAGTGAGACGGTGCCCTGATCCGGGTCGTAGAAGCGCTCGATCAGGCCGAGGATGGTCGACTTGCCCGCGCCCGAGGGACCGACGAGCGCGACCCGGGTGCCGCGCTCCACCGAGAAGTCGACGCCGTGGAGGACGGGCGTCTCGACGATCTCGGCGGGCGGGACGTCGCGCGAGCCCCGGCCCCCGCGCACGAGCGCGCGCGCGTCGGCGCGCTCGGGCGCCGCCGAGCGATACGTGAAGTGCACGTCCGAGAAGCGGATCGCGGGGCTCGCGACGTCGCCCGCCTGCGCGAGCGGCACGATGCGGTGGAGCGGGGAGAGCTCAGCATCGTGCGCGGTCTCGGTGGGCAGCGCGGTGATCTCCTGGATGCGGCCGAGCGCGCCGAGCGCCTGGTTCACGGCGGTGATCGCGCCGAAGGCCTGGCCCAGCGGCATGATCATGAGGAACAGGAAGATGATGAACGTGACGAGCTGGGCGATCGTGATCGCGCCCGTCGCCACGCGGTACCCGCCGAGCCCGAGCACCACGAGGAACGAGAGCTGCATCGCGAGGAACGAGACGGGGACGATGAGCGCGGAGATCTTCGCGACCTTCACGCCGAGCCCGTAGGCCTCCTCGGCGTCGCGCACGGTGGCGCGCTCCTCGCGCTCGGCGGCGCCGGCGGCGCGGATGGTGCGGATCGACGAGACCGTGCGGTCCACCTGCGCTGCAAGATCGCCGACCTTCTCCTGGGCGCGCGCCACGGCGGGGCGGATGCGGCTGCCCACCACCACGACCACGACGAGGGCGAGGAGGATCACGCCGAAGGTGATCCCGAACAGCACGGGGTCGATCACGAGCATCCCGATCAGCGCGCCGACGAAGACGAGCATGCCGCTGATCGCCTCGACGAAGCCCTGGGTGAGCACCGCGCGGAGGAGCGTCGTGTCGCTGCCGATGCGCGAGACGAGATCGCCCGTGCGGCGCTGATCGAACTGCGCGATCGGCAGGTGGAGGATCTTCGCGATGAGGCGGCGACGGCTCGTGAGCACGACGCCCTCGCCCATGCGCTGCAGCACGTAGTGCTGCAGCCCGCTGAGCACCGCGCCGGTGACGACGACGACGCAGAGCACGGCGAGCAGCCAGCCGAGTGCTTCGCCCGCCTCGACCCGGCCGATCACCTGGCCGAGGAGCAGCGGCTGCACGAGCGACGCGGCCGCGCTCACGAGCCCGAGCCCGAGCGCGATGACGAGCAGTCGGCGCTGCTCGAAGAGATAGGGGACCAGCTGCGCGAGCGAGGCGCGCGGGCCGCGGGGCGTCGCCTCCGTGCGGCGTGCGGGGCCGCGGCGGCGCGGCGCCCGGCGAGCTGACGGGGAGGAATCAGGGAGCCCGGACATGAGCTCAACTCTACCGAGCGCGGCTGGGCGGCGACCGTGGTCGGTCGCCGCCCAGCCGCGCGGTCCCGCGGTGCGGGTCCGGTCTCTCGGGGCCGCCCTGCGGGCTACCCCTCGGGGACGAGCCGGAGGGTGGGGCCCTCCTCGCGGATGCGCCGCGCGGTGATCGCGAGATGGAGGGCGGCCTCGGCGGCCTCCTGGCCCTTCGACTCGGGGGCGCCGGGGCGGCCCGAGCGGTCGAGCGCCTGCTGCTCCGTGTCGGTCGTCAGCACGCCGAAGCCGACGGGGCGGCCCGCGTCGAGCTGCACGCGGGTGAGCCCGTCGGTCACGGCGTTGCAGACGTAGTCAAAGTGCGGCGTGCCGCCGCGGATGATCACGCCGAGGCACACGGCGGCGTCGAAGCCGCCGCCGCCCTCTGCGACGGGCGCGAGTGCGATCTGCGCCGCCAGCGGCAGCTCGAACGCGCCGGCCACGCGGAAGACGCTGTGCTCCGCGCCCGCGGCGTCGAGCGTGTCCGCTGCGCCCGAGACGAGGGAGGACATGATCTCCTCGTGCCAGCTGCCTGCGATGACGGCGACGCGCAGGCCGCTCGCATCGACGGTGAGATTGGGGGCTCCCGCTCCGCTCATGGGTTCGGTTCCTTCCGGTGGGGGTGATCGGGGGTGTGCGGCTCAGCCGACCTGCTCGGGCAGCTGGTGGCCCATGCGGTCGCGCTTCGCGTTCAGGTAGCCGACGTTCTGCTCGGTCACGCCGACCACGAGCGGCACCCGCTCGACGACGTCGATGCCGTGCTCCTCGAGCTGCGCCACCTTGTCCGGGTTGTTCGTGAGCAGGCGCACGCGATCGATGCCGAGGTCGGCGAGGATCTCGGCGGCAGCCGTGTAGTCGCGGTTGTCGGCGGGGAGCCCGAGCTGCAGGTTCGCGTCGAGGGTGTCGACGCCCTGCTCCTGCAGCTGGTAGGCGCGCAGCTTGTTCGCGAGGCCGATGCCGCGGCCCTCGTGGCCGCGCAGGTAGATGACGACGCCGCCGCGCTCGTGGATCCGGTCGAGCGCCGCGTCGAGCTGCGGCCCGCACTCGCACTTCAGCGAGCCGAAGGCCTCGCCCGTGATGCACTCCGAGTGGACGCGCACGAGCGCCTCCCCGCTCGGCATGGCGCCCTCGGGCGTCGCCGCGACGAGGGCGATGTGGTCGATGCCCGCGCGCCGGTCGCGGTACGCGAGCGCGCGGAAGTCGCCGCGCTCCGTCGGCAGCAGCGTGTTGGCGCGGAGGCTCACGCTACGGTTGCGGGTGGCGCCGGCCGGCGCGCCCTCCGGATCGTGCTCGTTCAGGTAGGCGATGAGCTGCTCGATCGTGATGACGAGCACCCCCTCGCGCGCGCCAAGCTCGATGAGGCCGGGCAGGCGCATCATCTCGCCGTCCTCGGCGACGATCTCGGCGATCGCCGCGACCGGGCGGAGCCCCGCGAGCTGCATGAGCTCCACGGCGGCCTCGGTGTGGCCGTCGCGGGCGCGCACGCCGCCGTCGACGGCGCGCAGCGGCAGGATGTGGCCGGGGCGGCGCACGTCACCGGGAACCGCGTCGACGTTCGCGAGGGCCTTCAGCGTGGTCATGCGATCGCTCGCGCTGATGCCCGTCGTGATGCCGTGCGCGGCGTCCACGGTCACGGTGTACGCGGTGCCGCGCACGTCCTCGTTCCGCTCCACCATCATGGGCAGGTCGAGCTGGTCGGCGACGGCGTTCGTCATGGGCGCGCAGAGGAGCCCGGAGGACCAGCGCACGGTCCAGGCGATCCACTCCTGGCTCGCGAGCTCGGCCGAGATGATGACGTCGCCCTCGTTCTCGCGGTTCTCGTTGTCCGCGACGATCACGGGACGGCCGGCCGCGATCGCCGCGATCGCGTCCTCGATGCGGGCGATGCCGGGCGTGCGGGGCGCTGCGGAGTCGGTGATGCTCATGCGTGGGATCCTTCGGTGGTCGTGGCGGCTGCGGCCGCGGCGGTCTGATGTGCGGCGGGCACGACGCCCAGGCGCAGCATGCGCGCGACGTGGCGCGCGAGGATGTCGGTCTCGACGTTCACGCGGTCGCCGGGCACGAGCCCGCCGAGCGTGGTCGCCGCGAGCGTCTCGGGGATGAGCGACACCTCGAACCAGGCATCGCGCTCCGCGGGGTCTGAGATCGCGGAGACGGTGAGCGAGACGCCCGAGAGCGTGACGGAGCCCTTGTCCACGAGGAGCGGAGCGAGCTCGGGGGAGAGGCCGAAGCGCAGGACCCGCCAGGCCTCGGCGGGGGTCGTGGAGCGGAGCTCGGCCGTGCCGTCGACGTGCCCCTGCACGATGTGCCCGCCGAGCCGGGTGTCGACGCGCACGGCGCGCTCGAGGTTCACGCGGCTGCCCGGGCGGAGTTCGCCGAGCGTCGACATGCGGATGGACTGCGCCATCACGTCGGCGGTGAAGGTGCCGCGGCCGTCGGCCGTCGCGCCCTGCTCGATCACGGTCAGGCACACGCCGGACACGGCGATCGACGCGCCGTGCTCGGCGTCGCTCGTGACGAGCGGGCCGGCGATCGTGAGCCGGAGCGAGTCGTCGACGGGATCGACCGCGACGATCTCCCCGATCTCCTCGATGAGTCCTGTGAACATCAGTTTCCTTCCCCGGCCGGCTGGATGACGGCCTTGACGAGCAGATCGGCGCCGAGTTGCGCGAGGTGGGTGATCCGGAGCCGCGCGATGCCGGGCATCGACGCGATCCCGAGATCGCCGAGCGCGGTGCGCGGGCCCCCGAGCAGCGCGGGCGCGATGTAGACGAGCACCTCGTCGACGAGGCCCGCGGCGATGAGGGCGCTCTCGACGTGCGGGCCGCCCTCGACGAAGATGTGGCGGATCCCGCTGGCGTGGAGCTCCGCCAGTTCGGCGGCGAGGTCGTCGCCCGGGATCTGGAGCGGCGCGTCGAGGCCGCGAGCCGCGAGCGCGGGGTGCCGGCGCACGCGCGCCGTCGCGGGGATCTCGCGGTGGCCGAGCACGATCGGCACGGGCTGCTCGGCCGCAGGGACCAGCAGCCCGCCGGTCTCGGCGCGCGCGGTGAGCGCCGGATCGTCGGCGAGGAGCGTTCCCGTGCCGACGAGGATCGCGTCGGCCTCGGCGCGCCTGCGGTGCACGTCGCCGCGCGCGTCGACGCCCGTGATCCACTGGCTCGTGCCGTCGCTCGCGGCGCCGCGGCCGTCGAGCGTCTGCGCCCACTTCACGGTCACGCGGGGGCGGGGGAGCGGCGCGGCGGCTGCGCCGGCGGGATCCGCCGTCCCCGCCGCGCCCTGCCGCGCGAGCCAGTCGGCGAGCAGCACGCGTGCCTCGCCCGCGAGGATCCCGCTGCGCACCTCGGCGCCCGCGGCGCGGAGCGTGGCGCTGCCGCCCGCGGAGGCCTGGCCCGGATCGCCGAGCGCGTAGGCGACCGCGCCGATGCCCGCCTCGGCGAGCGCGACCGCGCAGGGTCCCGTGCGGCCCGTGTGATTGCAGGGCTCGAGGGTCACGACGGCGGTGAGCTCGCCCATGCGGCCGCGCCACTCGGCGGGGAGCTGCGCGAGCGCGTCGACCTCGGCGTGCGGAGTGCCCGCGCCGCGGTGCCAGCCCTCGGCGACGATGCGGCCCTCGGGGCTCAGCAGTACGCAGCCGACGCGGGGGTTCTCGTCCGCGGCCGGGCCGCGGAGGGCGATCGCGAGTGCGCGGCGCATCCCCGCCTCGATGAGCTCCTGCTCCAGCATCCCGTCCGCTACTTCCTGCGATCCGGGTGCGCGCGGGGTCGCGGGGTCGCCGCGACTGCGCGTTCCTCTCATCCGGACTCGAACGGGTCTCCCCGTCCATCACCGTCGGTCTCGGAATTGCACCGAGTCAACCCCACGGAGTGGAGCTCGCGGACTGTCACCGCCGGTTCGGAATCACACCGACCCCGGAACACGGACCCATGGTACCCCGCGGGGCGGTGCGTGACCAGTGCGGAGGGGCGCTGTCCGCCGGTGGCGGAACTGCGCCGCGTGCGGGAAGACGCGGGGGCCCCGCGCTGTTGCACGGCCCTGCGCGGGCGCACGGCCGTGCGCTGCGCGGGAGCGCTCAGCTGAACAGCTCGGCGAAGAGCCGGCCGTTCGCGATCACGTTCATCGTGAGGCCGATGATGAGGGCGTTGAAGAAGAACGCGAGCGTGGTGTGCCACACGATCGTCCACCGCATCCGGGAGTCGACGACCTTCACATCGGAGACCGCGAAGGTCGTCGCGTTCGTGAAGGCGAGGTAGACGAAGTCGACGAGCCGCGGATCGGGGGTGCTCGGGAACTCGAGCGGCGGGGTCGCCGAGCGGTGGTAGCGCGAGAAGTAGATCCGCGCGTACCCCCAGTTGAACATGGCCCAGGCGAGGAGCATCGCCCACACGGCGGTGAACTCGCCCGCGGGGTCGTGGAGGTCCTGCCCGATGCTCGTGATGAGCTCGATCGCCACGCTGAGGCCCACGCCGCTGGCGCCGAGCGAGATGAGCGTCGACAGCGCGCGCGTGAGCGGATGGCCGACGAGCACCCGGGTCGCCGCGGGGTTCGGATCGCCGAAGCGCACGAGCAGGTTGAGCGCGAGCACTGTCGAGGCGAGGTAGATCGTCGCGAGGGCGCACCACGCGACCATGGGCAGGAGCATGAAGCCGTCGTCGGGTCCCCAGAGGAGGATGCCGCCGAGCCAGATGAGCACAAGCTGCACCGCGATGCCCACGATCTCGCCGCCCACGCTGATCGCGGTGCCGAGCGTGCGGGCGAGCGAGCGCGCGGGATCGGCGGCGTGGGGAGCCCCGGCGGGCCGGGCCGCCTCGGCGCCGGGCTCCCGCGTCGGATCCGCGGTCATTTCGCCCCCGCCCCGCCCGCGCGTGCGGGCTGCGCCGGTTTCGCCGCCGTCGTCGACGCGAGGAGGTCGCGCAGCGACGCGTCGGGCAGGTAGGCGCGCGTGAGCGCGATCCCGATGCGGGGAAGGTCCCCCTCATCGCGGAACAGGAGGTACAGCGGAGCCGAGCGCGGATTGAACTTCTGCTTGAAGCGGTGCAGCGACGTGAAGCCGTAGAGCGGCTCGATGAGCGCGCCCACCTGGTCGAGCACCTGATCCACGGGGCCAGCGGCGACCTCGGACGGGCGCACGAGCGGTGCGCCCGAGAGCGAGAGGAACGCGAAGCCCGCCTCGGAGAAGTGCTGCGCGGCGGAGGCGATCAGGAACTCCATCACCGGGCCGAAGCCGCCGTCGCGCCGCCGCATGAGATCGAGGGTCCAGCCGATGACGCGCGGTTCGCCCGTCTCCGGGTCGGCCGGGCCGTGCACCGGGAGCCACGATGTGATGCCGTGCAGGCTGCCGTCGGCGTCGACCGCGATGCCGACGGCGACGGCCGGATCCAGCGCCTCGTCGACCGTGCCGAGCGTGAAGCGCATCTCGGGCAGGCCCTTGTCCCCGGTCCACTGCTCCGAGATCGCGCGGACCTGGGCGAGCACGCTCCAGGGCTCGTCGGCGAGCCGCACCATGCGGAAGGAGATGCCCTCCCGGTTCGCGCGGTTGATCGCGGTGCGCACGGCCCCCCACGACTTGCCTGTGAACGCGAGCCCGGGCAGATCCACGATCGTGTCCTCGGCGATCACCACCGAGCGCCACCCCGCGGGCTTCGCGCGCTCGCCCACTTCGCTCGCCGAGAAGGCGCAGGGCACGAGGCCCGCGCGCTGCGCGATCCGCTCGAACTCCGCGAACGCGGCGCCCTCCTCGCCCGCGGCGACGATCGGGTCGCCCAGCATGATCGCCACGCCGGCGTGGGGCTGGAACGTGATCGCCCCGGAGCCCGCGGCGACGTGCCGGTTGCCGCGCCACGTGGTCATCCACGAGATGGTGCCGCCGCCGAAGCGCGCGAGCCGCTCGCGCGCCTGCGCGGTCGACAGGTGCTCGGCCGCGAGCGTCCGCCGCGAGCGCCGCAGCGGCACGCGGAACGCGCCCCGGCCCGCGATGATCACGACGAGGAAGAGGGCCCAGAGCGCGGCGGGGGCGATGAGCGCGCCGAGGTAGTCGCCTGCAGACCCGATCACGTCGAGCGCCTCGAGGAGCTTCAGCGCGCCGAAGCCGAGCGCCGCGGTCGCGATGTTGAACGCCGCGAGCACGATCGCGCAGATCCACGCGAGCCGCACGCCCTGGCGCACCCCGTTCGCGATGAGGGCGATCACGATCACGTCGAGCGCCACGTCGATGAAGGAGGCGACGGGCTGGTTCTGGCCGAGCGGGCCGTCGTACGGCACGACGAGGTCGATCACCTGGATCACGCCGATCGCGATGAGCCCCGAGAACGCGATGAGGCGCCACTCGCGCTCGCTCGGCCGGCCGGCCGGGCGCCGGAAGACCGGCAGCCAGCCGCTCACGGCGAGTGCGGCGACCATCGCGACCGCGTGCTCGACGTCGTGGAGCTGCCCGAGGTAGAGGAGCGAGATGCCGACCCAGATCACGACCGCGATGCGCGCGCGCAGGCGCCACGGTGCCGGGAGCGTGGCGATCGCGAAGACGAGCGCGGCGAGCGCGCCGCACGAGGGGCCGACGTCGGAGTGCTGCGTGAGCTGCTCCGCCCAGGGCCAGCCGGTCTGCGCGACGAGCAGCAGTAGCCCCGCGGCGCCGAGCACGCCGACGACGTGGCCGGCGGCGAAGAGCCCGATCGTGCGGAGCCCGCCGAAGCGCCACTCGGCCCAGCCGAGGCCCCCGACGACGAGGGGGAGCAGCGTGAGGTACACGAGCGGGTGGTCGACGAAGAACGGAGAGGTCGCGAGCGTCCACCAGCGCCCCTCCGCGAACGCGGGGATGCCGGTGGCGACCTGCCCGTACCAGGGGGCGTCGGCCGCGGGGCTGAGCAGCGTGCCCGTTGCGGCCCCGACGGCGATGAGCGCGACGACGAATGCGATCGTGACGGGCAGGCGGCGCAGCCCGGCGAGGAACGGGGGGAGCGCGCGCGGGGAGGCCTCCGGCGCGGGCGCGGCGGCCGGGGCGGGGACGGCGTCGTCGGTCATGGACACAGTCTAGAGTTCTCTGCCCCGGCCGCAGTAGCCTGGGGGCGAGGACGCCGTTCCGACGCCCCACGTGTCGCGGCCTTCCGTGGCCGCAGGATGGAGAACCGATGCGCGCAGTCACCTACGTCAAGAACAACACCGTCGAGGTGCGGGAGAAGCCCGTTCCGGAGATCGCGCCGGATCAGGTGCTGCTCCGCGTCGGCGGCGCCGGCGTGTGCCACTCTGATCTCACGATCATCGGGCTCGGCGACGACAACCCGCTCGTGGGCGGCACGCTCGGGCACGAGGTCGCCGGCACGGTCGAGCAGCTCGGCGCGAACGTCACGGGCTGGGAGGTGGGGCAGCGGGCCATCGTCGCACTCATCCTCTCGTGCGGCCAGTGCCGCGAGTGCCTGGCCGGGCGCGACAACCAGTGCGAGGTCGTCGCGCCGCGCGGCGGGCTCGCGCCGCTCTCCCCGGGCATTGGCAGCCCGGGCGGCATGGCCGACTACATCGCGGTGCGCGCGCACCACCTCGACCCGATCGGGGAGCTCGACCCCGTCGCGGCCGCCCCGCTCGCGGACGCGGCGCTCACGCCGATGCACGCGATCAACACCGTGCGCGACCGCCTCACGGGCGACGCCACGATCGTGACGATCGGGCTGGGCGGGCTCGGGCACATGGCGCTGCAGATCCTCGCCGCGACCACGGGCGCCCGCATCATCGCGCTCGACACCGACCCCGCGAAGCTCGCGTTCGCCGAGGCGCACGGGGCCGATCTCGCCCTCCCGAGCGACGGCGATGCGGCCGCGCGCATCCTCGCCGAGACGGGCGGGATCGGCGCCGACGTCGTGTTCGACTTCGTCGGGGTGCAGCCCACGGTCGATCTCGCGCTCGCGGTCGTCCGCGGCGGCGGAGCCATCCGCTTCGTGGGGCTCGGCGGCGGCAGCTTCACCTACACGGCGGGCACGAGCAGCCTGCCGTGGGGCGTGAACATCGAGCGCGCCTACGGCGGCACCCGCTCGGACATGCGCCAGGTCGTGGCGCTCGCGGAGGCGGGCAAGATCGGCGTCGAGGTGGTGCGGTACGCGCTCGACGACGCCGTGCAGGCCTTCGATGACCTGCACCACGGGCGCGTTCCCGGCCGGGCGGTGCTCGTCCCCTAGCGGGGTCCGCCGCTCCGACCGGCTGCTCGCGCCCGCGCCACGAGCGCGAGCAGCCGGTCGGTGCCGTCGCGGCTGCCGC
Source organism: Leucobacter sp. PH1c (assembly GCF_000633415.1). Taxonomy (GTDB): domain Bacteria; phylum Actinomycetota; class Actinomycetes; order Actinomycetales; family Microbacteriaceae; genus Leucobacter. The sequence continues at coordinate 27,145 of NZ_AYMV01000015.1, forward strand.
AGCGCTCGGCCGCCGCGGCCATCCGGGCGCGCTCGGCCGTGTCCGCGAGCAGGGGGATCACCTGCGCCGACACCGCGGCGGGCGTGAACGCGCGGTCCGCGATGAGGCGCGCGCCACCGGCGGCGACGACGCCCCGGGCGTTGAGCTCCTGCTCCCCGTTGCCCACGGCGTACGGCACGTAGACGGCGGGGATCCCGAGCGCGCTGAGCTCGCTCACGGTCGCCGAGCCGGAGCGGCAGAGTGCGAGATCCGCGAGGGCGTACGCGAGGTCCATGCGATCGAGGTACGGCACGACCACCCGGTCGGGCGAGCCCGCGGGGTCCACCTCGTCGGCCCGCGCCCCGCCCGTCGCGTGCAGCAGCTGCCACCCGGCGGCGAGCACCTCGGGCCAGGCCGCCACGAGCGCGTCGTTGATGCGGCGGGCCCCCGCTGAGCCGCCGAAGACGAGGAGCACCGGCCGCTCGGGATCGAGCCCGAAGTGCCGGGCCGCGCGCTCGCGCGCCTCGGCCCGGTCGAGCCGCTCGATCTCGGCGCGCAGCGGCATCCCGACGACCTCGGCCCCGCGCAGCCGGGTCTCGGCGAACACCGTGCCGACCGCGGCGGCGCGGCGCGCGCCCCACCGGTTCGCGAGCCCCGGCCGGGCGTTCGCCTCGTGCACCACGACAGGAACGCCCGCGCGCTGCGCGGCCACGTAGGCGGGCATGGCCGCGTAACCGCCGAAGCCGACGACGACGTCGACGCCGCGCTCCCGGATGAGGGCGCGGGCATCCGCGACGGCGCGCGCGAACCGGGCGGGGAAGCGGAGCGCCGCGCCGTTCGGCCGCCGGGGGAACGGCACCCGCGGGATCGTTTCGAGCGTGTAGCCCCGCTCGGGCACGAGCCGCGCCTCGAGCCCCTCCGCCGTGCCGAGCACGATGATCCGGGCGTCCGGCACGGTCCCGCGGAGCCGATCGGCCGTCGCGAGGAGCGGGTTCACGTGCCCGGCGGTACCGCCGCCTGCGAGCAGATAGGTCGTCATCCGGGCAGCATACGAGCGCGAAGCTGACCGGCCGCCGCATATCGTCCGCGTATCGGAATCGCCATACGGGGTGGCAACACGCGTCCCGGGAAGCTGGGGCGCATGCACCCCTCCGGCTCCGAACTCATCGTGCACGACGCGGCGATCCGCGCGAACACGGCCGCCTTCGCGCGCCTCACGGGCGGCCGCGTCATGGCCGTGCTCAAAGCGGACGCGTTCGGCCACGGCGCGATCGCGCGATCCGTGCTCGACGCGGGAGCCGCGTCGATCGGCGTCGCCGCGATCCCCGAGGCGCTCGCGCTCCGCGACGCGGGGATCGCGGCGCCCGTGCTGAGCTGGCTCAACACGCCGGAGGCCGACTTCGCCGCCGCGCTCCGTGCCGACGTCGAGCTCGCCGTGCCGAGCGCCGAGCACCTGCTCGCGATCGGGCGTGCGGCGCGCGAGCTCGGGATCCCCGCCCGCGTGCACCTCCACGCCGACCTCGGCATGTCGCGCGACGGCTGCCCGCCCCGGGAGTGGGCTGCGCTCTGCCGCCTCGCCCGCGAGTTCGAGGCGCTCGGCGGGCTCCGCGTCGTGGGGATCATGGGGCACCTGTCCTGCGCCGACGAGCCCGCGCACCCGCAGAACACCCGCGAGCGGCTCGTCTTCGAGAGCGCCGTGCGCACCGCGGGCCGGCGCGGCCTCACCCCGCGCACCCGGCACCTCGCCGCGACCGCGGCCACGCTCACGGGCGCGGTGCCCGGCTTCGACGTGCACCGGATCGGCGCCGGCCTGTTCGGGATCGATCCCTCGCGCAGCACCTCGTCGCTGCGGCCCGCGCTCACGCTCCGCTCCCGCGTCGTGTCCGTGCGCGAGGTCGCCCCCGGCACGGGGGTGGGCTACGGGCTCGACTTCGTCGCCGAGCGGCGCACCCACCTCGCGCTCCTCCCGATCGGCTACGGCGACGGGCTGCCGCGCGAGGCCTCCGGGCGAGCCGAGGTGCTCGTGCGCGGTCGCCGCCGGCCCATCGTCGGCAGGTTCTCGATGGACATGATCGTCGTCGACACGGGGGACGAGGCGCTTTCCCCCGCCGAGCCCGTCACGCTCTTCGGGCCGGGCGACGCGGGCGAGCCGACCGTGGCCGAGTGGGCCGCGTGGTCGCGCACCATCGAGCACGAGATCGTCACGCGCCTCGGCAGCCGCGCCGCGCGCATCCATCGCAGCCACGACACCGCGCCCCGGGCGCAGACCGCAGGAGGACCCCGCACATGAGCCACCCCGAGACCCCTGAAGCCCCTGATACCCCTGAGACCCCCGCACTCGTCGCCGAGCCGATTCCCGCCCCGCTGCGCCGCCCCCGCGCCGGGCGCACCCGGCCGCAACCGGCCCGCATCGCCGTGATCGGCGGCGGCACGAGCGACGAGCACACGGTCTCGCTCGCGTCCGCGGCCGCGATCGCGGGCGCGGTGGGGGAGCTCGGCCTCACCGCCGTGCCGCTCACGATCGCCCGCGACGGCTCCTGGCGCGACGCTGCGGGGAGCCCGCTTCCCGCCCACGAGGTGGTGCGGCAGCTCACCGCGTGCGATGCCGCCGTTCCCGCGCTCCATGGCACCGACGGGGAGGACGGCACCGCAGCGGGATTCCTGCGGCTCTGCGGGGTGCCCGACGCCGGATCGCCCGTGCGCGCGGGCGCCCTCGCGATGGACAAGCAGGCCACGAAGCAGCTCGCCGCCTCGCTCGGGATCCGCACCGCGCCCGGCGCGCTGGCCCCTGCCCAGGGCGCCGCGGGCTCGGTCGCGGACCTCGTGCCGCCCCTCGTGGTGAAGCCCGCGTGCGGCGGTTCGAGCAACGGGGTGTTCGTCGTGCCGGAGCGCGCCGGGCTCGCCGAGGCGGTCGAGCTCGCGCGGGGCTTCGGCGAGCCCGTGCTCGTGGAGCAGTACGTGCGCGGCCGCGAGATCGACATCGCCGTGTTCCGCGACTGCGCGGGCGCGCTCCGGCTGGGCGCGACGCTCGAGATCGAGGTGGTGCCTGGCGGGGTGTTCGACCGGGCGGAGAAGTACGACGGCAGCGCCGAGTTCGTCGTGCCCGCGCCGCTCGACGAGCGCGAGGAGGCCGCGATCCAGCAGGCCGCCGTGCAGCTCTACGAGGTGCTCGGCTGCCGTGGGGTGGCCCGCTTCGATTTCTTCCTGACGCGGGAGGGGCTCGTGCTGAACGAGGTGAACACGGCGCCCGGCATGACGGAGCAGTCGCAGGTGCCGCGCATGTACGCCGCCGTCGGGCTCGACTACGCGAGCCTCGTCGCAGAGCTGATCGCGGCGGCGCTGATCGGTGTGGCGGCGCCGATCAGCGCGCCGGGGCGCTGAGTTCGGGCGCGCCCGGCTCCGGGGCGCCGAACTCCGAGGCGCCGAACTCCGGAGCGCCGAGCTCCGGCGTTCGGTGCGTGAGCACCCCGCCCACGAGGGTCGCAGCGACCGCGGTCTCGGACAGCCGCTCGGGATCCGTGCGCAGCGGGTCGCGGTCGAGCAGGACGAGATCTGCGAGCTCCCCGGCGGCGGGCCGCAGGGCGCCCCGCATGGATGCCGCGAGCGCGACGGCCGCGGGGAGCCGTTCCTCGGGCGTCCACGACGGCTCGCCGGGCCGCGCGCGCGTCACGGCGGCCTGGATCCAGCGCCAGGGGTCGAGCGGGGCGACGGGCGCGTCCGAGCCGAACACGAGTTGCGCGCCCGTCGCGTGCAGCGAGGCGAGGGGGAACGTGCGCCCGGCGCGGCCCGGCCACTGCAGCTCGGTCGCCTCGCGGTCGTCGACGAGGTGCTCGGGCTGCACGCTCGCCGTGATCCCGAGCTCGGCGAAGCGGGCGATGTCCGCCGTGCGCAGCAGCTGCGCGTGCTCCATCCGGCCGCCCCGGCCGAGCGCCGCGTACGCGTCGAGCACCTGCGCCACCGCCCGGTCGCCGATCGCGTGCAGGGTGAGGTCGAGGCCCGCCGCTGTCGCCCGCCGCATCAGCGCGAGCAGCTCGTCCGCGGCGACGAGGGAGCGCCCGTGCCCGCCGTCCGGGTACGGATCGCAGCACCAGGCGGTGCCCGTGCCGAGCGAGCCGTCGGTGATCATCTTGAGCGGGCCGACCGAGAGCCTGCCCGCGGTGCCGAGCGCGTCGCCCGAGCGGTAGCCCGCGTCGATCGCGCGGTCGAGCTGATTCGGGTAGATGCCCGCCTCGACGCGCAGCAGGTCGAAGCCCGCAGCCTCGCGGCGCAGCCAGTCGTCGATGCACCAGCGCATCTCGAGGTCGACGATGCCGACGACGCCGCGCGCGGCGGCGGCGCGGCCCGCGCGGGCGACGAGTGCGTCGAGCGCGGCGGGCGCGAGCGAGTCGATCTCCCGGAGGAGCGCGAAGCACTCGTCCTCGACGATGTGCCCGTCGCCCGTCACGGGCAGTCCGCGCGCGGCGAGCGCCGCCGAGTTCAGCCAGATGCCGTGCAGGTCCGCGCTGATCACCACGAGCGGGCGGGGGCCCGCGAGCGCGTCGAGCGCGTCCCGCGTGATGCCCGCGGTCCACGCGCCGGCCCGGGCGCGCACCGCGACGAATTCCGCGCCGGGGTGCGTGCCGGGCTCGGCCTCGTCCGCGCGGAGCCCCGCCGCGAGCAGCTCGAGCGCCGCGGCGGCGGACTCCGCCGCGCCGAGGTCGAAGCGGCTCGACTGCTGCGCCCACTGCCCGAAGTGCACGTGCTCGTCCCACAGGCCCGAGGTGAGGAAGCGGCCCTCGCCGTCGATCCCACCGGGCAGCCGGGGCGCGGCCCCGGCCGGGGTGATCCGCGCGATGCGGCCCGCTGCGAGCGTGATGTCGACGGGGGCGTCCTGCCCGAGCAGGCGGACGGAGCGGAGCTGCGAGATCATGCTCGCTACGGTACCCGGTGGGCGACCGTGCCGTTCACCACCGTGAGCAGCACCTCCGACTCGGCGAATCGCTCGGGTGGGGCGCTCAGCGGATCCTCCCGGAACACGGCGAGGTCGGCGACCGCGCCCGCGGCGACGACGCCGTCCTGCGGGCGGTCGATCGCGGCCCACGGGCCCCGGGTGATCGCGACGAGCGTGCGCTCGGGGGAGAGCGCCTGGTGCGCGTCGACGGCGGGCCGATCCGAGCCGTGCCTGCGGCGCGTCACGTTGGCGGCGAACACCCGCCGCGCGTCGAACTCCTCGACGGGCCAGTCGGAGCCGAGGGCGACGGTGGCCCCCGCGGCGTCGAGATCGGCGATCCGCCAGCCGTGCGCGGCGCGCTCCGAGCCGCGGCCGAGGAGCGTCGTCCACATGTCGCAGCCGTCCGGGCGCTGCGCGAATGCGTGGATCGGCTGCATGCTGGCGGGCACGCCGAGCTCGGCGAAGCGGGGCACGAGGCGGTCCGGGATCGTCTCGATGTGCTCGATCCGGTGGGTCACGCCGCGTGCGTGCGCGGGCAGCGAGGCGACGGCGTCGAGCACGAACTCGACCGCCCGGTCGCCGATCGCGTGCGTCGCGGTCGGCACGCCGCTCTCCGCGAGCGCGTGGATGGTGCGCGTGAATCGCTCGCTCGGCACCCAGTACGGCTCGAGCCCGCCGCCGCGGGTGTCCGCCTCGAAGAGCCAGGCTGAGCCGTTGTCGATGCTGCCGTCGAGCATGAACTTCACGCCCTCGATCCGCCAGCGGCGCCCGCCCGTGCCCTGGAGGTCGATCATGCGCCGCAGGGTCTCGGCCCACGGCTCGGTGGCGCGCCAGAGGGGGGACACGCGCACGCGGACGGGCAGCTCGCCCGTGTCCTCGAGAGCGCGGAGCACCTCGATGTCGCCCGCCTCCATGTTCATCTGGTGCAGCGAGGTGTAGCCGCTCGCCGCAAACTCGGCGAGCTTGTCGCGCACCGCGATCACCCGCTCGGCGAACGGCATGCGGGGGTACAGCTCGGTGACGAGGAGCTCCGCGTCCGACTCGATGAGGTAGCCGGTCGGAACGCCGGCGGCGTCGCACTCGATCGACGAGTTGTTGCCGAAGTCGCGCGGGCCGTCGATGCCCGCGAGTTCGAGCGCGCGCGGGCTCGCGATCACGGAGTGCCCGTCGAAGAGCAGGAGGTAGCCCGGGCGGCCGCCGAACGCGTCGGCGAACGGGGCGTTCGTGATCTCCTCGCCGACGAACAGGTCGAAGGACAGACCGAAGCCCCGGATCCACTCGTCGGGACCGAGCTCCGCGGCGAAGGCGGCGATGCGCTCGGCGACCTCTGCCACGCTCTCGCAGTCGTGGAGGAGGAGCGCGCGGTGGCGCGACTCCGCCCCCGAGAGGGGATGCACGTGCGCGTCGACGAAGCCCGCCGTGATGGTGGCCTCGCCGAGCTCGATCACGGCGGCGTCCGTCGTGTCCCACTCGGCGGCATCGACGCGGGTGCCCACCGCGGCGATGCGGCGGCCGCTCACCGCGACGGCCTGCAGCTCGGGGCGGTCGGCGGCGGCCCCGAGCCCCGTGCGGACCCGCCCGCCGAGGAGGACGAGGTCGGCGCGGATCGGGGTGTCGGTCGCGGTCATGCGGGCTCCTCGCTCAGCAAGATGGGGTGGGCGGCGTCGGCGCTCGCGGCGCGGCGCTGGCGCTGCACCGCCGGATCGGGCACGGGGACGGCGGCGATGAGGCGCTGCGTGTACGCGTGCTGCGGCGCGTGGAGCACGCGCTCCGTCGGGCCGATCTCCACGAGCTCGCCCTGCCGGAGCACGCCGACGCGGTGCGCGAGCAGCTCCACCACCGCGAGATCGTGCGAGATGAAGAGGGAGGCGAAGCCGAGCTCCCGCTGCAGGCCCGAGAAGATCTCGAGCACCTTCGCCTGCACCGAGACGTCGAGCGCGCTCGTCGGCTCGTCGGCGATCACGAGCTCGGGGTTCAGCGCGAGGGCGCGTGCGAGGCCCACGCGCTGGCGCTGGCCGCCCGAGAGCTCGAACGGGTGCCGATCGGCGTAGGAGGCCGGCAGCTCGACGGCGTCGAGGAGCTCGATCGCGCGGGCGCGCTGCTCCCGCTTCCCGCCGCCGACCCGGTGGATGCGCATCGGCTCGGTGATGCACTGCTCCACCGTCATGAACGAGTTGAACGACGCCGCGGGATCCTGGAACACGAAGCCGATCCGGCGGCGCAGCTGGCGCAGCTCGCGGCGCTTCAGCCGGGTGAGCTCGGCCCCGAAGACCTGGAGCGAGCCCGCGCCGACGGTCTCGAGCCCGCCGATCGCGCGGCCGATGGTGGACTTGCCTGAGCCGGACTCGCCGACGAGCCCGAGCACCTCGCCGCGCGCGATCTCCAGATCGACGCCGCGCACCGCGCGCACGGGGTGGGTGCCGAAGCCGCTCGTGTAGACGACGTCGACGCCGGAGAGCGTCACCGCGGGCGTTCCCGCCTCGGCGGCGGCCGCACTCTCGGCGGGCGTCGCAGTCTCGGTGCGCGTCGTGGGATCCGCGTCCGCGGCCGCCTCGGTCAGGCGTCCGCCCGCGCCCAGGCGGGGCACCGCGGCGAGCAACTGCTTCGTGTACTCCTCGCGGGGCCGGGCGAAGAGCTCGGCCACCGGGGCCTCCTCGACGAGGTCGCCGCGGTACATCACGGCGACGCGGTCGGCGAGATCGGCCACCACGCCCATGTTGTGCGTGATGAGGACGATCGACGCCCCGAACTGGTCGCGGCACTCGCGGAGCAGGTCGAGGATCTCGGCCTGCACGGTGACGTCGAGGGCAGTGGTCGGCTCGTCGGCGATGATGACCCGCGGGCGGAGGGCGAGCGCCATCGCGATGATGATGCGCTGCTTCTGCCCGCCCGAGAACTGGTGCGGGTAGTGGTGCATGCGCTGCTCGGGCTCGGGGATGCCGACCGCGCGGAGCATCTCGACGGCGCGTGCGCGCCGCTCGGCGCGATCCGTCATGCCGTGCGCGCGGAGGCCCTCCTCGAGCTGCCAGCCGACGGTGAACACGGGGTTCAGCGCGGTGGACGGCTCCTGGAAGATCATGGCCGCGCGGTTGCCGCGCAGCTCGCGGAGCTCGGTGTCGGAGGCGCCCAGCACGTCCGTGCCCGACAGCATGACGACGCCGGAGCGCCGCGTGTGCGGCGGGAACAGGCCGAGCACTGCGCGCGCGGTGAGCGTCTTGCCGGATCCCGACTCGCCCACGATGGCGAGGATCTCGCCCGGCTCGACGGTGAGCGACACGTCGTTCACCGCGTGGACCGTGCCGTGCGGGGTGTCGATGTTGAGGGTCAGCCGGTCGATCTCGAGCGGAAGCGCGGCGGCGCTCGCCGAGGGCTGGGCGGTGGGTGCGGTCGAGGCGGTCATGCCTGGAACTCCTTCTTCATGCGTCCCGGCGCGAACACGGAGACCATGCGGGCGAAGATCCCGGGCCGTCCGAGCGCGGCGCGCGAGCGCTGGTCGACGAGGTCGCGCAGCCCATCGCCGATGAGGTTGAGCGCGAGGACGGTGATCACGAGGAACCCGGCCGTGATGAGGATCATCTGGGGCGCCTGCATGATGACCGACTTGCCGTCGTAGAGGATGTTGCCCCAGCTCGCGTGCGGCGCGGGGACGCCCGCGCCGAGGAAGCTCATCGCCGCCTCCGTGATGACGGACTCCGCGAAGGTGAAGGTGGCCTGGACGACGAGCACGGACATGACGTTCGGCAGGATGTGGCGGAGCATGATGTGGAACATCCCGCCGCCCTGCATGGTGCTGGCGGTGACGAAGGTCTCCGAGCTCACGGCCAGTGCGCGCGCCCGCACGAGGCGCGCGATGCCCGGCGTGTAGACGATCGCGAGCGCGATCACGAGGTTGGTCACGCTGGGGCCGAGCGCCGCGGCGAGCGCGACGGCGAGCAGGATCGCGGGGATCGCCATGAGGCCGTCGCAGATGCGCATGAGGATCGCGTCGAGGACGGGGTTGAAGACGGCGAGGATTCCGATCAGCGTGCCGATCACGCCGCTCACGAGGGCGACGACGAAGCCGACGAGCAGCGACGTCGACGCGCCCGAGATGATGCGGGCGAAGAGGTCGCGCCCGAAGTTGTCGGTGCCGAAGATGAATTCGGCCGAGGGCTTCGCGAGGCGGTTGGCGGGGTCGACGGCGTAGGGGTCGAGGTGCAGGAGTGGCGGGAGCACGTACGAGATCACGAAGATCGCGAGGATGATGAGGAGCCCCATCATGAAGCCCGTGTTAGCGAGCGCGCGATGCCACAGGGTGTTCCGGGGCTGCTCCGGCTGCATCGACAGCACCGTGGTGCTGGGGGCCGGGGAGTTCTGCGGGCTGGTTGCGGTCATGTGCTCAGGCCTTTCCGACGCGCACCCGCGGGTCGACGATGCCGTACAGCAGGTCGATGAGCAGGTTGGTGAGCAGGTAGATGAGGGTGATGAACAGGATGACGCCCTGGATCACCGGGTAGTCGCGCCGCGAGATCGAGGTGACGAGCAGTTGCCCGAGCCCGGGGATGTTGAAGATCGTCTCGGTGACGGCCGCGCCCGTGACGAGACCGCCGAGCGAGAGGCCGACGATCGTGAGGATCGGCAGGCTCGCGTTCTTCAGCGTGTGGCCGAAGAGCAGACGGCCCTCGGTGACGCCCCGCGAGCGGGCGGCGTCGATGTAGTCGGCGTTCAGCACGTCGAGCACGGCCGCGCGCGTGGTTCGAGTGATGAGCGCCGCCGTGATCGCGCCGAGGGCGATGCCCGGCATGAGGAGCGTTTTCACCCCGTCGCCGAAGTCCTCGAACGGGTTCACGTACCCGGAGATGGGGAGCCAGCGGAGCGTCAGCCCGAAGAGCAGCATCATGCCGATCGCGAGCACGAAGCTCGGGACGGTCATGCCGAGCAGCGTGAAGCCGGTGACCATCTTGTCGAAGCGGCCGCCCCGGTAGCGCGCGGCGATCGTGCCGAAGGGGACCGAGAGCAGGATCGCGACGATGATCGCGATGAGCGCGAGCTGGATCGTGGGGACCGCGTTGTCGCTGATCGCCTCGACCACGCTCTTGCGGAGGAAGTAGGAGTCCCCGAGGTCGCCGGTGAAGACGCCGCCGACCCACTTCAGGTACTGCATCACGATGGGCTGATCGAGGCCCATGGTGGCGTGCAGCGCGGCGACCTGCTCGTCGGAGGCCTTCTCGCCGAGGATGCGCCGTGCGGGATCGCCCGGCGTGAGGTGGATCAGGGAGAAGATCACCACCGACACCACGAACAGCACGGGGATGAGGCTCAGGAGCCTGCGGAGAATGAATCGAAGCATCGGTGTTCCGGATTCGGTGTCGAGGTGGGGTGTGGGGGTGCGTGTGGCCGCGCCCGGACGGGCGCGGCCACACGAGAGCGGGGGTGCCGCTCCGTTAGTTCTTCCAGTGCGCGTTCCACCACGTGAAGTGGCCGTCGAACCAGGCGAGCTCCAGGTCCTTGTTGGCTGCGTATACGTTGTGGGCGTCGCCGATGCGGCTCATGGGACGGGTGTCCTCGATCCACTGCTGCATCTCGCTGAAGAGCGCGCTGGCCTCGGCCTGCGTCGGGGCACCGCGGAAGTCGGCGAGCAGCTGCTGCAGCTCGGGGCCGTCGAAGTAGCCCGCGCGGGTCGGGAGGAAGCCGATCGTCTGCGTCGGGTCGAGCTCCGTGCCGAAGGGGAAGACCACGAGGTCCCACTCGTCGCGGCGCTCGCGGTACTTCTCGCTGAACGCGCCCCACTCGTAGGCGTCGAGCGTCGCGTCGACGCCCATGCCCTTGAGCTGCTCGACCACCACGACGGCGGAGTTGTAGGCCTCGGAGTAGTCCTTGTTCGCGAGGACGGTGACGGGCTCGCCCGTGTAGCCGCCCTCCGCGAGCATCCGCTTCGCCGCGTCGACGTCGGCGCGGTTGAAGTCGGCCTTGCCGACCTCGGTGTCCCAGATCGCCTGCTGGCCGAGGGTCATGTTGTGGTGCACGAGGTCGTACAGCTCCTCCGAGCCGACCGCCGCGAGCATGATCGGATCCCGATCGAGGCCCGTGTTGATGGCCTGGCGGTTCTCGACCTTCGAGAACGGGCTCGACGCGTCGTCGCTGTAGACGAGGTTGATCGGGCCGACCATGTAGGTGTCGAGCGTGAGGTTCTCGTCGTCCGCGAACTGGTCGAGGCTGTCGAAGGGGAGCTCCGTCGTCGCGTCGTACTGGCCCGACTGGAGGCCGAGGGTGCGGGTCGATGCGTCGGGGACGAAGTTGAAGACGACCTCGGAGAGACTCGCCTCCTTCGCTCCCGCGCGGCCGCTCGACGGGGCGTCGACCGGCTGGTAGTCGTCCCACTTCGCGATGACGATCTTCTGGTCGGCGTCCCACTCGGTGAGCTGGTACGGGCCGGTGCCGATGATGTCCTCGACCGCCTCGATCGGGCCGTCGCCGACCTTGTCGAGCACCTCGGTCGGGAGGATCGCCGGGTAGGCCGTGGAGACCTGCGAGAGGTAGAGCAGGTGGAGGAAGCTCGGCGAGGTGACCGTGAGCTTCACGGTGGTGTCGTCGACCTTCGTCCACTCGGAGCCGGCGAACGCCTCCTGAGCCGCGACGGACACGCGCGTCCAGCGGTTCATCGACGCGACCACGTCGTCGGCGTCGAGCTCGCTGCCGTCCTGGAACTTCACGCCCTCGCGGAGGTGGAAGGTGTACTCGAGCGCGTCGTCGCTGACCTCGTAGGACTCCGCGAGCATCGGCTGCACCTGGAGATCCGCGTCGGCGGTGACGAGGGTCTCGAAGATCGGGCCGGTGATCTCGCCCATGATCGAGTCGGTCGAGATCTGGGGGTCGAGGCTTTCGGGCTGCGCCGGGGTGACGAGGTTGACGATGTTCTTCGCCTCGTCTCCGCCGCCGGAATCGCCCGAAGCGCAGCCGGCGAGCACGAGCGCGCCCACCGCGAAGGCCGCGGTCGCGCTGCCCACGCGGCGCAGTGCGCGTGCGCGGCGTGGAGAGGGTGCTGGAGTGGACATTGATGGCTCCTAGTGAGTCGGATGGGTGGGAGTGATGGAGATGATGAGCTCGGCGAAGCCGCCGGTCGGCAGCGCCGTCGTGCGCTCGTCCCGGTGCAGCGAGGTGCGATAGCGCGGGGCGCGGTCGCCCGCGCTCTCACCGCGCGCCGTGCTGTCGGAGGACGCGAGGAGACGCTGGGCCAGCGCGAGGAGCGGCCGGCTGCCGTCGTCGGCCCAGATGTCAGTCGCCGCGGTCAGCGCCGTTCCGGCCAGGCTGAGCTCGGCCGTGCGCTCACCGCGCAGCGTGACACCGGTCGCGAAGTCGTGCCGGTCTCCCGGGACGAGGTAGCTCCAGCGTGTGCCGAGCACGGAGTCGCCGCGGCCCTCGGCGCCGTCGAGGTCGATGAAGGAGACCCCGCGGAGGCCCACGACCTCGGCGACCCGGCTCGCGCGGTCGTAGACGAACGCCGTGTGCTCGTCGACGCCGATGCAGCGCCGCCGATCCGTGTCGCGGGTAAGACGGATCGCGCGGGCCGGGCGGCCCCACTCGGAGAAGTGCGAGTCGAGGAGGGCCTCGGGGAAGAGCCCGAGCCCGCCGAGCGGGTCGTAGCTCAGCGCCTCGACGCCGCCGATGTCGCGCTCCGACCCGGGGGCCGCGCCGTGCACCCACGCCGTGTGGATGTCGGCGCCGCCGCTCACCATGTGCGCGCCCTGCTGCACCGCGAGGCCCGCGCTCGTGCCTGCGACGACGCCGCCGCGGTCGAGTACCTCGCGGAGGGCCGTGAGCACGGCCGTCTCGGAACGCGCACCGGTCGCGGGGTCTGTGCCGCGGAAGAGTGCGCGCACGTAGTGGTTCTGATCGCCGCCGCCCAGGAAGATGCCGTCGGCGCTCCGCACGAGCTCGGCGACCGCGGGATCGTCCGCGCGGGCCGCGTGGTACTCGGCCCCGGGATAGGGCGGCGCAGCGCTCGCCCCGACCGGGATCGGCAGCCCGATCGCGCCGTGGCGCGCGAAGAGCTCGACGTAGTACTGCCCGTCGGCCGCGTCGTTCTCGAGGCCGGGATCCGCCGCGGCCGCAGCCGACGGCGCGGGCGCGGAGGCCGTCGTGAGGATCGCGATGCGCGGGGCGCCGCTCGCGCGGCGGGCGTCGGCGAGCGCGACGATGCGGGACAGGATCTCGGCGCTCTCGTCAAGCGCGCCGCCGATCAGGACGAGGGTGCCCGCGGGGCGGGAGGCGTCGGCTCCGGGAGAGAATGCGGGATCCGTGCGTGGACCAGATGGAGCGTGCGCGTTCACGGTTTCCCTTTCCGAGGCCTCGTCGATGAAGTGATCGAAATCATTTCATAAATTCCCTCTTGCTGCAAGAACTGCAACATTCATTTCATAAATTCGTGATTTCGGGATAGTGTTCTCGTGCCGGTGAACGTCCCCCGCAGCGCCTCATCGTTGAGCCGAGTCGGGGGAGCATCGCCCAGGCCCAGCTCCCTCACGCCCCGCCCCGCGCGCACCGCCCGGACCGGGGCTCACCCCCGGCACTTGGAACGAGATCTGCAATGAACACCTCCGCACGTGAGCTTCCCGCCGCGCTCGCCGCACGCTTCGCCGACGCCGCGCTCGCCGCCCAGCCGGCGTACGAGCGAGACCTCGCCGCGCTCGTGGGGATCGACTCCGGCTCGCACGACCCCGCCGGGGTGAACCGGGTGGCCGACTGGGTGGAGCAGCGGCTCGACGCGCTCGGCTTCGCCGTCGTCCGCCACGTCGACCCGAGCGGGGCCTGGGGCGACGCGCTCGTGGCGACGCGGCGCGGGACCGGCGCGAAGCGCATCGTGCTCTTCGCCCACATGGACACGGTCTTCGCGGAGGGCGACGCCGCGGCCCGCCCCTTCCGCATCGACGAGCGGGGGCACGGGCGCGGCCCTGGCGTCACCGACGACAAGGCGGGCGTGATCGCGAGCCTCCACGCTGCCGCGCACCTCAGCGCGCACGACGCCGAGACCTACGGAGAGCTCGTGCTCGTGTTCACGCCCGACGAGGAGGTCGGCTCGCCCTTCGGCGCGGGCGTGCTGCGCGCGGCGAGCGCGGGCGCGGACGTCGCGCTGTGCATGGAGTGCGCCCGCGAGAACGGGGACCTCGTGACCGCGCGGAAGGGCGTCGCGGACCTCGAGGTGATCGTGCGGGGCAAGGCCGCCCACTCGGGGATCGAGCCGGAGCGCGGCGCCCACGCCGGGGTCGAGGCCGCGCACCTCACGCTGTTCCTCCAGGGCCTCGCCGACCCCCGCGCCGGGGTGACAGTGAACGTCGGCGTGCTGCGCGCCGGTGAGCGGCTGAACATCGTGCCGGATCACGCCTCGCTGCACGTCGAGGTCCGCGCCACCGCAGCCGCCGATCTCGACGCGACGCTCGCGCGGATCCGCGCCCGCGTCGCCGCCCCCGAGACCGCGGGGACGAGCGTCGAGATCGCGAGCATCGAGCACTGCCCGCCCATGGAGGAGAGCCCCGCCGGGGCGGCGCTCGCCGCGCGGGCCGTCGCGATCGCGGGCGAGCTGGGCCTTGCCCCGGGGCTTGCGCGCACGGGCGGCGTCTCGGACGCGAACCGCATCGCCGCGCGCGGGGTGCCGACCCTCGACGGCCTCGGCCCGGTCGGCGGCGGCGACCACTCGGAGACCGAGTGGCTCGACCTGGCCTCGGTGCCGCAGCGGATCGCGCTGCTCGCGGCGCTGATCGCCGACCTCGGCGCCGCATCGGAGATTGTTTGATCCCGCTCGGCTCGGTAGGGTTTCCGGGACAGCCAGGAACGCGGAGGGAAGTGCGGAGGATGACGGATCAGCCCGGCCCCCGGCCCGCTGCCGCCCCGGGCGAGACGCCCGCCGAGGGTGACTCTCCCGCCGCGCGCATCCGCGAGCGCCTCGGCGAGTGCACCCCGGGGGAGCGGAAGGTCGCCCGGGCGCTCCTCGCCGCCTACCCCGCCGCGGGCTTCGAGAGCGTCGCCGGCCTCGCGGAGATCGCGGGGGTGAGCGGCGCCACGGTCGTGCGCTTCACCACCAAACTCGGCTACGCCGGCTTCCCGGACTTCCAGCGCGCGCTTCGCGAGGAGCTGGAGCAGCGCAGCGCCTCGCCCGCGGCGCTGTACGCGCGGACGAACGCCGACCAGCGGCCCCCGCACCCGGACGATCTCGCGGCGCTCGCCGAGCCGGCCGTGGGGAACCTCCGGGCCACCTTCGGCGGGCTCTCCGAGCATGACTTCTCGACGACGGTGCAGGCGCTCGCCGATCCGAAGCGTCGCATCTGGCTCGTCGGCGGGCGCTACAGCATGTTCCTCGCCGAGTACTTCGCCGCGAGCCTCCAGCAGCTACGCGGCGCGGTGCACATGGTGCCGCAGATGGCGAGCGTGCGCGCCGCCGCGGTGGTCGGCTTCGACGCGAAGGACGTGCTCGTCGCCTTCGACTTCCGCCGCTACGAGAGCGAGACCCGCCACCTTGTGCAGCACGCCAAGGCGCACAGGGCGACCGTCGTGCTCGTCACCGACAAGTGGGTGTCTCCCTGCGCGAGCGACGCCGACACCGTGCTGACGAGCGTGGCATCGGAGCGCGGGCCTTTCGACTCGGTCGTGCCGGTGATGGCGCTCATCGAGTCGCTGTTCGAGGCGACGCTCACCCGCATCGGAGCGCCCGCGCGTGAGCGCATGGAGGGCATCGAGCGGACTGCGCAGGAGCTCGACCTGCTCTAGAACCGGCAGTGGCGCCCGGGACGAGAACGTCCCGGGCGCCACTCGACGTGCGCGTGACTCAGCGCAGCAGGCCGATGCGCTCGTAGACGGCGGACAGCGTGCGGTCGGCGACCTCGCCCGCGCGCTCGGCGGCGCCCGCGAGCAGGCGGTCGAGCTCGGCCGGATCGGCGAGCAGCTCCTCGGTGCGCTCGCGCACGGGGCCCAGGCCGGCCTCGACGACGTCGACGAGCCCCTTCTTGAGATCGCCGTAGCCGCGGCCCGAGTACTCGGCCTCGACGGCGGAGATCGGCTCGCCGCTCAGCACCGAGTAGATGGTGAGGAGGTTCGCGACGCCTGGCTTCGCCTGGCGGTCGAAGCGGATCTCGCCGTCGGCATCGGTGACGGCGCGCATGATCTTCTTCTTCGTCACGTTCGCCGGATCGAGGACCTTGATGAGCCCCGCCTCGGTCTCCGCCGACTTCGACATCTTGGCGGTCGGATCCTGGAGGTCGTAGATCTTCGCGGTCTCCTTCTGGATCTGCGCCTCCGGCACCACGAACGTCTCGCCGAAGCGGTGGTTGAAGCGCGCAGCCAGGTCGCGGGTCAGCTCGACGTGCTGGCGCTGATCCTCGCCGACGGGCACGGACGCGGCCTGGTACAGGAGGATGTCCGCGGCCATGAGGATCGGGTATGTGAAGAGGCCCACCGACGCCGTATCGGCGCCGAAGCGCTGCGACTTGTCCTTGAACTGGGTCATGCGGCTCGCCTCGCCGAAGCCGGTGAGGGTGTTGAGCACCCACGCGAGCTCCGCGTGCGCCGGCACGTGGGACTGGACGAACAGCGTCGACTTCGCCGGGTCGATGCCCGCGGCGATGTACTGGGCGGCCGTGCGCCGGGTGCGCTCGACGAGCTCCTTCGGGTCCTGCGGCACGGTGATGGCGTGGAGGTTCACGACGCAGAAGAACGCGTCGAAGTCCTCCTGCATCTGCGTCCACTGGCTGAGCGCGCCGATGTAGTTGCCGAGGTGCAGCGAGTCGCTCGAGGGCTGCATGCCGGAGAAGAGGACGGGCTTGGGGGTGGGGTTCATGAGATTCCTGGTTCCCTGGACGTGGGGGTGACGAGAGCGGGGGCCGCGGGGGCCGGGGTGCTACGCGCCGAGGCGGTAGTCGACGACGACGGGTGCGTGATCCGACCAGCGCTCGGCGTACGATGCCGCGCGATCGATCGTGTACTCGGTGACGCGCTCCGCGAGCTGCGGCGTGACGACGTGGTAGTCGATGCGCCAGCCCGTGTCGTTGTCGAACGCCTGGCCGCGGTTCGACCACCAGGTGTAGGGGCCGTCGACCTCGCCGGCCCAGCGGCGGCCCACGTCGGCCCAGCCGTGGCCGGGGCCCTCGGAGCCGTCGACGCCCGTGATGGCGGCGCCGCGCTCGCCGAAGAAGCGGTCAAAGTAGGCGCGCTCGCGCGGCAGGAAGCCGGCGCGCTTGACGTTGCCCTTCCAGTTCTTGATGTCGAGCTCGCGGTGGCCGACATTGAAGTCGCCCACGATGGTGACGAGCTCGCGCTCGGCGGCCAGCTCATCCATGCGGACGCCCATCGCGTCGAGGAACGCCCACTTCGCCTCCTGGCGGGGCGTATCGACCTCGCCCGAGTGCGTGTAATTCGAGACGACCGTGAGCGGGGTGCCGCCGAAATCGAAGTCGGCCTCGAGCCAGCGCCCGGACGACTGGATCGCCTCCTGCTGATCCGCGGGGCCGAGGCCCACGCGGTGCGCGGTCGCCGGGACGCGGCTCGCGATCGCGACGCCGGCGCGGCCCTTGATGTCGCAGGGGTCGTGCAGCCAGTGCCAGCCCTGGCTCCCGAGGAACTCCTCGAGATGCTCGTCCGCGGCCCGCACCTCCTGGAGCGCGAGCACGTCGACGTCGCGATTCGCGAGCCACTCGCCCATGCCCTTGCGGTAGGCAGCACGGATGCCATTGACGTTGACGGACGCGACGCGCAGGGTTTCGACCATGCGCCCTAGTCTACGCGGGGCCACCGACACCGCGGGGCGCGGGTGCGCGATCCCTAGAAGACCATCGGGCGGTCGTACTCGTCCTCGAAGGTGCCGCCCAGCAGCGAGGGATCGATCTCGCACACCACCGGCACGTGATCGCTCGGGGCGTCGCCCTTGCGCTCCTCGCGGTCGATCGAGGCCCCCGTCACGGCGTCGGCGAACGCGCGCGACCCCATGATGAAGTCGATCCGCATCCCCTCGTCCTTGGGGAAACGGCCGGCCTTGTAGTCCCAGAAGGTGTAGCCCTCGGGCGCGATCGGCCGCACGACGTCCTCGACGTGCGGGGCGAACGCCGCGAACGCCGCCCGCTCCTCGGGGGAGACGTGCGTCGAGGAGCCGAGTGTGAAGCTCGGATCGCCCATGTCGCTGTCGAGCGGCGCGATGTTCCAGTCGCCCATCAGCGCGAGCGGCAGATCGGGATCCTCCTCGAGCCACTCGGCCGTATCGCGCCGCAGCGCGTCGAGCCACGCGAGCTTGTACTCGAGGTGGGGATCGCCGAGCGCGCGGCCGTTCGGCACGTACAGGCTCCACAGGCGGAGGTCGCCCACCGTCACGCCGAGCGCGCGCGCTTCGAGCGGCAGCCCGTTCGGTCCCGTGCCCTGCACCGCCTCCTGGCCCTTGATGGGCGCCCCGAAGCCCGGCATCTCGGCGAAGCCGCGGGACACCTCGGTCATCTCGTGGCGGCTCGCGAAGGCGACGCCGTTCCACTGGTTGAGTCCGTGGATCTCGAGGTGGTAGCCCGCCTGCTCGAAGGCCTCGACCGGGAACTGATCCGGTCGGCACTTGATCTCCTGCATGGCGAGCACGTCGATGTCCTCGCGGACGAGCCAGTCGACGACCCGGCCGAAACGGGTACGGATCGAGTTGACGTTCCAGGTGGCGATGCGCATGCAGCCAGCCTAGCGGGCTGGGTTTCTTCCCAAATTGTTGCAATCCGGGTTGGGGATTGCGGGCTGCACACCGCACAATTGCTTACACGGATCCACACCCAGGACGCGAGGAGCGGTGCGATGGAGGATTCACGAAGACCCGGCCCCGGCGCTCCGCGCGCCGCATGGAGCGGTGACGGGGCTGCCCTCCACACCCGGCGCCGCGCCGGCATGACCGCCGCGGTTCCCGAGCGCCTCGACCGCGCGGTCGACGCGCTCGACCCCGAGGGCGCCGTTCTCCTGCTCCTCGGCGAGGCCGGCACTGGGCGGCTCGTCCTCGCCGAGGAGGCGGCCAGCGTGGTGGCCGCGCGGCTCCCCGGTCCGGGCCGGGTGATCGTGCTCCCCAACCCGCCGCACGCCGCGAGCGGGCACACCTCGGTGTTCGCCGAGCACTTCGCGGTCGCGCTCGAGGGCCGCACGGAGGCGGGGGAGATCGCCGAGCGGATCCTCGCGGGCCTCTTCGCGACGCCCGGGGCGGGCCCCGTCGTGCTCGTCGCCCCGAACGCCGATGGCTACTCGCCGCGCGACACCCGGCTCCTTGAACTCCTGCTGCAGGACGAGCGGGTGCGGGGGATCGTCACCGCGAAGCAGCCGACGGGCGCGCTCGAGCGGCTCGGCGTCGGATCGGAGCGGCAGCAGCTCTCCGTCGCCCCGCTCGACCGGGTGGAGGCCGAGCGCTTCCTCTGCGCACTGCTCGGCGTCGACCGCATCGAGGCGGAGACTCTTCGCGGCTGGCTCGAGCTCGCGGCGGGGAACAGCTACGCGCTGGCGATGCTCGCGCTCGCCGCCGACAGTGCCGGTCGCCTGCGCCGCAGCCGCGGTGCCGCGTGGGCGCCGCACGAGCTCGACGCGGTGCCCGGCGAGTACACGCGGGTGATCCTCGACCCCTGCACGCCCGAGGAGATCGAGGCGCTCGAACTGGTCGCCCTCGCCGAGCCCATCACCGAGACCGGGCTGCTCCGGAGCATCGACGCGACGCTGCTCGCCGCGCTCTTCGACCGCGGGCTCGTCGTCTCCCGGCCGCTGCCCGACGGCGTCGCGCTCGTCACGGGCCACCCGCTGCTCGCCACCGTGCTCCGCGCGGGGATGTCGCCCGTGCGCAGGATCCAGCTCAACGACCGGATCTTCCGCGTGCTCTCCGACGGGCTCGGCGGCGTCGACCCCGTGTACACGCCCGTGCGGCTGATGCGCCTCGTCGTGTTCGGGATCGAGAGCGGGCAGCACCTGCCCTTCCCGTGGCTGTGGGCCGCGTTCGAGCTCACGGTGCGCGGCGGCGATCCCCGCCTCGTGCTGAACGTGGCGCGCGCCGTCGCCCTGCACCCTGACGCCGACCCGATGCAGGCGGGATCGGGGGCGCTCCGCGCCTGCCGCACCGCGCGCCTCATCGGGGACGACGGCAGCCTCCGCCCCCTGCTCGGCGTCGTGGAGCGCCTGCTCGCCGACCCCGAGCGGGTCGCCGGCATGACCCCGATGCTCCGCGTGCGCCTCACGACGAGCCTCATCGAGCAGGACCTCCGCGACGACGGAGACGTGGACCTCGCGCTCGCGGCCCTCGACGCGCTCGAGGACCGGCTTGCAGCGGATGAGCAGCCCGTGCGCGAGGCCGTGCGCGGCAGCCG
Organism: Leucobacter sp. PH1c; assembly: GCF_000633415.1. Classification (GTDB taxonomy): domain Bacteria; phylum Actinomycetota; class Actinomycetes; order Actinomycetales; family Microbacteriaceae; genus Leucobacter. The sequence continues at coordinate 47,377 of NZ_AYMV01000015.1, forward strand.
GGTGCTCGCCCTCGCCTACACAGGGCGGTTGCGCGCGGCGACGATCGCCGCCCCCGACGAGGCGGTGTCCGCCGACCTCAAAGCGGAGTGGATCCGCTCGCCGGCGCGGGCGCTCAACGGCCTCATCCTGGATCAGCGCGGCGCTTTTGGGCGCGCGGTGGTGAACGCGGAGCACACCCGCCGCCTCAGCCGGCTCGGCCCGCGGGCCCGGCCCGACGTGATCGACATGCAGGGCTTCTGCTGGCTGCTCGGGCACTGGGTCGGCGGCAGCGCCGAGCTCGCGCGGCGCGTGCTCGACGAGCTCGCGAGCGAGGCCTCCTCCGACACGCACGCGGAGGCCCACTACTCGGGCTTCATCGAGGCGGGGGCCGTGCTGCTCGCCGTGCAGGAGGGACGCTGGGCCGACTCGGCGCAGAGCGCGGAGCGGCTGCTCGACCGGCTGGAGCGCCACGACAGCTACGGGATCGCGCCGCTCGTGCAGGCGGCGTTCGCGCTCGCGCTCGCGGTGCTGGGGGAGCGCGACGCCGCCGCCCGCGCGCTGCGCGCCTCGCTCCGCGGGACGCGCGGCATCGGCGAAGCGGTCGGCGGGCACCGCCGCATCCTCGCGCTCCGGGCGCGGCAGTGGCTCCGGGACCGGGACGTCGTCGCGGAAGCGCAGAGCGCCGCCGAGTGGGCGCACGCCGAGGGGCTCGAGCTGATCGAGCTGCAGGCCCTCCACGTCGCGGCGTTCGAGACGCGCACCGCGGGGCCCGGGGTGCTCGAGCGGGCCCGGGAGCTCGCGGTCGCGGTCGACCCGCCGCTCGGGGGCGCGTTCCTCGCGCACATCGAGCGCATCGCGGTGGGGACCGAGGCCACCGCCGCCGACACCGACGAGCCCGAGGTGCGGCTCCTCGCCGAGCTGGGCGTCTGGCTGCCGCTGCCGCCCGCCGCCGAGCTCACGGCCCGCGAACGCGAGGTCGCCCTCCTCGCCTCGCTCGGCCACAGCAGCCGCTTCATCGCGGCGCGGCTGCACATCTCCGCGCGCACCGTCGAGACGCACCTGTCGAACGTGTTCGGCAAGCTCGGGGTGGAGAACCGTGACGAGCTCAGGTTGTGGGCGGCGCGCGACCGGGCGAGCGCCCCCGATGCGCCGCCCACGGAGGCCCCCGCGCCGGATCCGGTGCCCGAGCGCGGCTGAGCGCCCGCCGCCAGGATCGCGCTTCCGAGCGCTCATACAGAGGTCTCGGGTACATTGGGCCTCTGCCGCTGTGCGTCCGACCCGGGCGCCCTGAGGAACGGGAAACTCTATGGCCAAGAACACCGCAGGCGATGCCGCGCGCCCCGCATTCGTGCGCCACGGCAAGCTGCGCCGATCGAACGCCTGGGGCAACGCGCTGCGCGTGCTGCTCACCACGGTCATCGTCGTCGCGCTCTCCGGGGTCGCCACGGTCGGCTACGCCGTCTGGGGGCTCACCCAGAACCTCAACACCGTCGACCTCGGCACCGAGGCGAGCGGCGTGGGCGTGGGCGCGCAGTCGGTGGACGGCGAGCTCACGATCCTGCTCGTCGGCTCCGACACGCGTGCTGGCCAGGAGTACGACGACGGCGAGGAGGGCGAGCTCAACGACGTGAACCTGCTGCTTCACGTCTCGGCCGACCACCAGAACGCGACCGTGCTCAGCCTGCCGCGCGACCTGATGGTGCCGTTCCCGAGCTGCCCCGGTCCGAACGGGGAGCCCGACTACTTCCCGCCCATGAGCGAGCAGCAGCTCAACAGCGCCATGATGTACGGCGGCCTGCCCTGCGTGGCGCGCACCATCTCCGAGCTCACGGGCATGGAGATCCCCTACGCCGGGCTCATCACCTTCGACGGCGTCGTGGGTGTCTCGAACGCGCTCGGCGGCGTGGACGTCTGCCTCACGCAGCCCATCGTCGACGAGAAGGCCGACCTCGATCTCCCCGCGGGCATGAACACGCTCGTGGGCTGGGACGCGCTGCAGTTCCTCCGCACCCGCCACGGCGTGGGCGACGGCGGCGACACGAGCCGCATCAGCAACCAGCAGGTCTTCATGTCCGCGCTCGTGCGGAAGCTGAAGAGCGCGGACACGCTCTCTGATCCCGTGAAGGTGTACGCGCTCGCGAAGGCCGGCGTCGAGAACATGACCCTCTCGAGCAATATGGCGAGCGTCGAGTTCATGCAGGCCGTCGCCGGCACGGTGAAGGACATCGACCTCGACCGCATCAACTTCGTCCAGTACCCCACCGAAACCCATCCGTACCAGGAGGGTCGCCTGCGGCCCGACTACGTGAACGCCGAGATCCTCATCAACCTGATGAAGAGCGGCGAGCCGTTCGCGGTGACCGGCGTGGGTGAGGGCGTCGCGGCGCAGGGCGCCGAGGGCGACGCGGCCGCGACGGACGCTCCCGCGACGGACGTCCCCGCCACCGACGACCCGGCGGCGGAGGTCCCGGCGACCGACGGCACCGGCGAGACGCCGGCCACGCCGCAGGACACGGGGCCGACCAAGCTGCCCGAGAACATCACGGGCCTCCAAGCGAGCAACGAGGCCTGCTCGGCCGGCAGAACGGTCTTCTAGCCGGGCCGCTCCGGGCCCGCCGCGCAGTCGATTTCCGCTGCGCGGCCTCGGTCCGGTAGAATGGCTCACGTTGTTCGCGTATGGAGACGTGCCGGAGCGGCCGAACGGACTTCACTGCTAATGAAGGGTCGGGGTTAAACTCGACCGGGGGTTCAAATCCCCCCGTCTCCGCCAGATGAACAACCGAAATCCCCGATGATACTGAGGTAGCATCGGGGATTTTGCTGTCTGCGGGAGGTGCTCGCATCCCAGGGCGCTTCGGGGCGGCCGGTGTACGCCGTTCATTTTGCGCCAATGTTCTGTCAATTCGCGCACGTTCGGCGCGAACGGGCCCCTCCGCGCCGCTGCACGCGCTATCGTCTGCGCTGAAGCGGGTCACGGCTGGCGAAGGCCCCGAAGTCTCGACCGCGGAGCGCTGAGTGCGCGCCTCCGCGATGCGCGGGATAGGCGGAGGCGACTCGTCGGCCGGGACCGGGGTTCGGCAACAGTGCGGTTGCCGCTGCGCTGCGTGCGGCTCTTGGGGGGTCGCGTCAGATTGCCGCGGCGGATCGTGTCTGAATGCATGAAGGTGTGCAGTGCGATGCGGATTGGGGAGCTATGGGGAAGCGTGCGCAGACGGGCGGATCCGAGGGGCCGGCGCGATGGCGGCCGAGTGGGCTGACCTGGAGCATCGTGGTGCTCGCGCTCGGTGGAATGGTCGCGGGACTGTATCCGATGACCGCCGCATGGGTGTCGTCCTACAACCAGTCGCAGGTGATCCGCAGCGCGGATCGAGCGCTCGACGTGATCGTGCCCGGCCGCGAAGAGCAGCTCGCGGCCGCGCGCATGTACAACGAGGCCCTCGCGGCCGGAGTGCGTCTGGAGGCCGGGGGGAATGTTCCCGTCGGAACGGGCAACGCATCAGGCACCGACCTCCGCTACGAGGATCTGCTCGTCGCGAATGACGACGGGCTGATGGCGCGGATCCAGATCCCCGGCATCGGTGTGGACCTTCCCGTATATCACGGGACTTCCGACGAGACCCTGCTCCGGGGCGCGGGCCACCTGGAGGGCTCGCACCTGCCCGTGGGAGGGGCAGGAACGCGCTCGGTGATCACTGCGCACCGGGGCCTGGCGAACTCGACCATGTTCTCCAACCTGGATCGGGTGCGGCGGGGGGACACGTTCGCGGTCGAGGTCATGGGGGAGGTGCTGAGCTACCGCGTCACGGAGATCGAGGTGATCGATCCCAAGGAGACGAGCTCGTTGCGGGCGAGGCCGGGCAAGGATCTCGTGACGCTCATCACCTGCACGCCCCTCGGCGTGAACTCGCACCGAATCGTGGTGACCGGCGAGCGGACGACGCCGACGCCGCCCGCCGACCTCGATCGCGCGAGGCAGGCGCCGCAGATTCCGGGGTTCCCGTGGTGGGCCGTGATCGGCGGCGGTGGCGTGCTCGTGGCCGGCGCGTACCTCGTGTGGCAGGGCCGCGCGGACGGGCGCCGCGCGGCTCGGCCCGGTCGGGAATCCGCGGGCGCACGCGACAGGAATGTAACGGATAGGTAACGGGCGTCAGATGCCGCTCCGCAGTGGTGTCTGAGTGACCGGACGCCGGAGGTGTGCAGGCCGGCGTTTTTGCATCAGGGCCTGAACGAGGGCTCTGTCTGAGGGAAGGAGACGTTCAGGTGACTGAACGCAACACGAAGCGGCGAATCGCCGCACTGCTCGGTACTGCGGCCGTGGGGATCACGGCCTTGATGGGGGCTGGCTCGGCCGCATTCGCGGCTCCCCAGAGCTACGGAGACATCGATTTCGATCGGGACGGCTCGCTCACGGTCCACAAGTACCTGCACCAGAAGACCCCGGGCTCGGGCGACATCAGCCAGGCTCCCGCGAACGGTGACTTCACCGACCCGGTGCAGGGCGTGGTCTTCACCGCGTACCCGCTCCTCAAGGACGGCGCGGCCATCGACCTCACCCGCGCCGGCAGCTGGGACACGCTCGCCGCCCTCACCCCCGGTGACGCGTGCACCGCGCCCTCCGGCTACTCGCTCGGTGCGCCGATCGTGCTGCCGACCACCGACAACACCGGTGCGGCGAACGTAGCGCTCCCGATCGGGGCGTACCAGGTCTGCGAGACGTCGGCTCCGTCGAACATCATCGATGCGGCCTCGCCGTTCATCGTGACGATCCCGATGCCGCATGAGACGGGCTGGGTCTACGACGTACACGCTTACCCGAAGAACGGCGAGGCGACGATCGAGAAGTCGATCGAGCAGCAGCAGGAGACCGGTCTCGGCTCCGTCGTGAAGTTCCCGGTGACCGCGCCGATCCCGACGGTGGGCGACGCGTGGACCGGCTTCGCGATCCGAGACACCCTCGATGCGCGTCTCGCGCCCGCTGCGGCCGCAGACATCGCGGTGACCGCGGATGGCACGGCGCTCGACGCCTCGTACTACGAGATCACGATCTCGGGCCAGCAGATCACCATGAACTTCACCGCGGCCGGTGTCGCGTGGCTGAACGAGGGCCCGAACGCGCAGGCCGGGACGAAGATCCAGGTCGTCTTCGCGGGCACCGTCACCTCGCTCGGCAACGGGACGATCACGAACGACGCGCAGCTCTGGGTGAACAACCCGGGCTTCGATCCGAGCACGAACCCCCCGATCCCCTCGAACGAGGTCGAGACGCACTGGGGCTCCCTCGCCGTGCAGAAGCGCGCGGCCGGTACCACGGGCACCGAGGGGCGCCTGAACGGCGCCGTCTTCGAGGTCTACAACGCCGTCGACCCCTACGCGGCTGACTGCTCGACCGCCGAGGCGACCGGCGACGCCGTGGTGGTCAACGGTGAGACGAGCTTCGCCTCGCAGAACGGCGGCGTCATCGCCATCCCCGGTCTCTTCGTGAGCGACAACGTGAACCCCGTCATCGATGCCCAGCAGCGCTGCTACGTGCTGAAGGAGATCGCGGCTCCGGCCGGCTACGTCCTCCCCGCAGACCCGTTCACCGCTGTTGTGGTGAAGATCGGGCAGACCACGGTGTCGGACAACGTCGAGATCCTGAACACGCAGCAGGACGTCCCTGAGCTCCCGCTCACCGGTGCGGCCGGTCAGGTGATGCTCATCGCTGCCGGTGCTGCCGCCGTCGCGGTTGCGGCAGGTCTGGTCCTGATGAACCGCCGCCGTCAGTCGGCTGACATCTAGTCAAGTCGGGAGCGGTGCGGGAGGGCGCCAGGGGGCGCCCTCCCGCACCGCACTCCGCCCGTGGGGCGGGTCAATTCGGGTGTCGGTTGGGGTGGAGCGTGTGAGTAAGGAAGCAACGAACATGAAGACGAAACGGCGGGGCACGGGCCTCCGCGGTGCAGCACGACGGCAGGGGATCGGCGCCGGCGTCGCGTTCGGAATTGCGCTGACGCTGCTGGGCGGGTCACTGGCCCCCGCGCTTGCCGTCGGCAACGAGCCGGTTCCCGTTGACGAGACGAGTGCCACGACTGACGGGCCGGTGCTCGACGCCGAATGGCAGGTCAGCGAGGGCGCCTCGGGCGAGGCCGCAGCGCCCCCCGCGGCGGAGCAGACGGGCGAGCCGTCGGACGAAGCGGCGAACGAACTGCCGGACGGAGCGTCGGGCGAGTCCTCCGGCGAACCGGCGGAGGCGCCGCAGGTGTCGCCGCTCGCCATCCCGCAGCCCACAGCGAGGACCGCGGTGATCACCGTGAAGGTCGGCGGCGATCGGCGGGCCGACGGCTCGGTGGCGCCCCTCGCCGGGGTCCGCCTCGCCCTCCACGGCGCCGGGACCGGCACGGGTGGAGGCGGCGCAAGCGGCGCCGGCGTGATTCCTCCGCAGGGCTCGGCGGGCGCGCGGTACAACGCGGCCTGGAGCTGGACCACCTGTACCTCCGACGCCGACGGCGACTGCAGCTTCGAGGTCCCGGTCCGAAGCGGATCGATCTCGAGTACGGGCGTCCCGCAGGACACCCGGTTCTGGGTCGTGCAGGAGGCGGCACCGAGCGGGTGGTACATGAACCCGAACGTGCGGATCGGCTCGTTCGGAGCCTCGCCTGAGCTCACCTGGCAGTACCGCTTCCGCACCGACACTCGGCTGCGGGCCGGCGAGACCTACGCCTCGACGACGGCCATGCCCTGGAACACCACCGCGGCGGATCCGGACCGCTACTTCATGCGGAACCGCGTCGATGCGAACACCGAGGACTGGTACGCCGCGAACGTCGGACGCACCACGGGCGTGTGGAACCAATCACGGGAGAACCCGCCCATGATCGGCGGATGCCCCATCGACATCGCGCTGATCGCCGACACCTCGGGCTCGTTGGGCGCGACCGGCATGGCCGGCCTCAAGGAGACCATGTCCTCCTTCGTCGCCGCGTTCCAGGGGACGAACGCGCGCATGGCGGCGTTCTCCTTCTCGAACCTGTCGCCCGGAGGCGGAGCGAGCAACCATCCGACGCTCATGCCGGTCACCACTTCGGCGCAGGCCGCCGCGTTCACCGCGCAGTTCGCCTCCTGGACGCCCGGCGGCGGCACCAACTGGGACGCGGGGTTCGCAGCGGCGGCGAACGCCCAGCCGCACTACGACCTCGCGATCCTCCTGACGGACGGGAACCCGACCGTTCTGCGCGACAACCCCGGCTCGGGTTCGAGCGCGTACAACTCCATCCAGGACGTCGACGCCGGAGTGTTCTCCGCGAACCAGCTGAAGCAGGAAGGCACCCGCGTGCTCAGCCTCGGCGTGGGCCCCGCGCTCACGGTCGCGAGCGAGGCCAACCTGCGGTCAGTGTCCGGCCCCGCCAAGAACACCGATTACTTCCGGGCCGGCAGCTTCGATGAGGCCACGCAGGTGCTGGTCGAGCTCGCCCAGAAGCGCTGCACCGGCAGCATCGGCGTGCAGAAGCTCATCATCCCCGAGGGCGGCACCGTCTCCGACGCCGTGCCCGCTCCCGCGGGCTGGGAGTTCGGAGCGGGAACCACGACCGATGCGGCGCGGCTCACCCCGGCGGCACAGACCACCGTCGCCGGTGGCGACGGCAAGGTCGACTTCGGCCTGAGCTTCACCCCGGGCGCACGGAGCGTCGGCGTGCAGATCCACGAGGTGCAGCAGGACGGCTACACCCACGTGCCCGTCGGCGGGCAGAACGCCGTGTGCGTGAACCGGAACAGCGGGGCGCAGGTCGCCGTCACCAACTCGGGCGACGCCGCACGGCCGGCCTTCGGAGTGGTGGCGAACGAGAACGAGCGGATCGAGTGCAAGATCTACAACCAGCCGAAGTCGCCTGGCGCGATCGACGCGGTGAAGTCCTCGGACCCCGCGTCGGGGACCGCGGTGACGCCGGGCCAAGAGGTGAGCTACACCCTCACGTTCACGAACTCGGGCGGCCAGGCAGCCCCTGTTGAGTATGACGACGTGCTCACCGGTGTGCTCGACGATGCGGATCTCATCGGCACGCCCACTGCGCAGTCGCCCCTCGCGGCGAGCTACGATGCGGGCACCCAGCGCATTCGGGTCACCGGCACGCTTCCCGCCGGGGACGTCAAGACCGTGACCTACCGCGTGAAGGTCAAGGAGGAACTGCCGGAGACGAGCGACGGCCGACTCGGAAACTTCATCGTGACGACCGGGGAGGAACCGCCGACCGAGTGCGAGCCGGAGGATCCGCACTGCACCGAGCATCCCGTGGTGGCCACGCTCTCGTGGAGCAAGATCGACGGCGCCGAGCCGGCGAACCTGCTCAGCGGATCGACGTGGGTCCTCACGCCGTACGATGCCGCTGGGCAGCTCGTCCCTTCGGCCGCGATCACCGTCGAGGATTGCGTGGCGGAGACCGAGGCCGAGTGCACCGGCGCGGACACGGACCCGCGTGCCGGGAAGTTCCGTCTCGAGCAACTCGCCCCCGGGCGGTACTCCCTGACGGAGACCGTGGCCCCGCCCGGATACCAGTTGCTCGACGCGCCGATCGAGGTCGTCCTGAACGCGAACCTCGCCCTCGGTGGGATCGTGAACACGCAGTCCGAGGTTCCCGTGCTGCCGCTCACCGGCGGCCTGGGAGCGTCGTCGATCTTCCTCGGCGCCGCGGGCCTCGGCACGCTCGTCGTCCTCGGCCTGCTGCTCCAGCGCCGTCGCTCGATGATGGAGCGCGCATAACCGGGGCCGGGAGGCTCGCGGCCGGTCGGTCTTTCCCCGTGCGGGGGAGGGCCGACCGGCCCTTGGGCGTTTCTCGGGGCTGCGTCCGACCGGACGTGCGCGGCCCCGCGCTCGGGCCCGCGGTCGAGTTCGAGGACTGCCCGCCGAGTGTGATGGGGGGACATCTCGGCGGGCAGTCGTCGGGCGGCCCTCGACACGAACTCGGAGTTCGAATGGCGAGGGAAGATCCGCTCCACGCAGGAGCACAGCGCCGGGGGAGGGCATCTGCGCTCCTGCACCTCTTGAGACACCGCTTGCCGCGGGAATCTGACGCGGCGAAGGCGAGTTTTTCTGACATCTCGCGCTCTGATCGGCCCCGCACCGGCCGGGCGGCGCGCACACCCGAAGTTGACGGACGCGAAGTGAAAGGGCTCCACCGTTGAAGAACATCGATCCTGCTCAGGCCTCCGACATCGCCCTGGTCGAGCTCACGCGGAGTGGCGTGAACGAGGCCTACGCCGAACTCTGGAAGCGGCACGCTCCCGCCGTCGTCACGGCCGCCCGATACTTCACGGGATTCGATCCCGAGGATGTCGCCCAGGAGGCGTTCCTCCGCATCCTGCAGCAGATCCAGGCCGGCCGGGGCCCGGATACCGCGTTCCGGGCCTACGCGATCATGACGGCGCGGAACGTTGCCACGAACATGGCGAGAGACCGGAAGAGCACCGAGATCACCGGCGTCGATGACAGCGCCTTCGAGGCGGCGAGCGCCGAGATTCCCGGAACCGAGGCCCAGGTCCTCAGAAGCGCCTTCACGCAGCAGGTGTTCGCATCGCTGCCGACCCGGTGGCAGGAGGTGCTCTGGTACCGGGAGGTCGAGGACCTGCCCGTGCAGGAGTTCTCGACCTATCTCGGGATGACGGAGAACGCGACGTCCGCGCTCCTCAAACGCGCGAAGGAGGGTTTCAAGCAGGCCTGGATCGCAGCCAACCTCGAACCGGTGGCCGGGCTGCCGCCTGAGTGCCAGTGGGTGGTCGACAAGCTGCCCCAACTCGTGCGGGGGAAAGCGACGATGCACACCCGCCGGCGCGTGACCGCTCACTTCGAGACGTGCGCCCGGTGCGCGATTCTCTCTGAGCAGTCGGAGCAGCTGCACTCCCGCCTGGCGATGGTGCTCCTCCCCGCGCTGCTCGGCGGTGCTGGCGCCACCGGCTACCTCGCCTCATCCCAGTGGGGCGCCGCGACGGCGGGCGGGGCACCGGTGTTCGACCCGGCCGCGGCGTCGTCGCTGGCGCCGTTCACGGCGCCGCCAGCCGAGCCCGCGCTCGCTCCGCTCGCACCGGGAGACCCCGTGGCGGCGCTCGCGGGGGGCACCGTGTCGAAGATCGTGGGGGTGCCGCTCGCCGCGCTCGCGGTGGGTGCGCTCGCGGTCTCCATCGCATTCACTGTCGCGGCGTCCCCGGGCTCGTCTCCCGCCGCCGTCGAACTGCAGGCCGAGGGGCCGAAGCACCCGCAGACCGCGCCGAGCGAGCGCGACGCGGGGGACGGCGAGCCGAGCGGAAAGGGAGCCGGGGCGAATGATGCGGGCGACCGCGGGGCGGACGCCGACGGGGCGAGCGACGACGGGGTGAGCGGCGGCGGGGCCACCACCGGGGACGACTCGGCGGGTGACGGCGATGGGGCGTCGGGGGAGAACGGCGCCGAGACCGGCGACGACGGCTCGGCCTCCGCGCCGACCTCGATTGCGTACGCCCCGCTCAGCGGCGCACCCATCGACGGCGTGGAACCCGGGGTGTTCCCTCGACTGGTCGGCCTCGGTGCGTCGCAGGCGACGATCGATCTCACCTTCGCCAACGAGTACGGCGAGGCGGTCACCCGCACGGTAGCCGCGGACCTGCAGGGCCGATGGGCCGCGAGCACTGTCCCCCTCATGGGGCAGGTCACGGTGACCGGGCGGCAGGCGTACACGATGGCGGATGGCGATCGCGTCGATGCGGAGGTGGTGCTCGGCACCTTCGCCGTCGGGTGGGGCCTCGACATCGCGGTCGACATCGAGTCCGCACAGAGCACACGCATCCGTGTGACCGGCGTCACCGGTGAGACGAGAAACCAGGTCGTCAATATCGAATCGACTGCGGTCGGGACCCTCGCCGCGCGGCAGGTCGCGACGGCGCCCGGCGAGGTGGTGCTGATCGTGCCGTACGCACGGGCCAGCCTCGGCGACCTGCACTACTGGCAGGGAGACACCTCAGAGGGGCCCCGGCGCGTCTGGTGGCGTCAACTCTGATCGGCGCGACCGCCAGATCCACTGCCCGATCTCGATGAGCGCGAAGACGAGCAGCAGGATCGCTGATCCCAGCACCACGACGAGTGCGGGACCCGGAGCGATCCGAGCGGCCGCGGAGAACGCGACCATGGAGCCGCAGAACAGCAGCGCGGCGAGCGCCGCCGCCCGCTTCCCGCTGCGCGGCGTCTTCGGGATCATGCGCTCCACAGGGGTGTCCTCATCTCGATGAGCGGCCTCAGCGAGGCTCGCCCTTCACCGGGCGGAGGGAGACGTTCGCCTCGCGGGTCGCGTAGACGCGCTTCGCGGCGCTCGCGCGGATCGCCCCCGGTGTGGCGCGCAGGCGGAAGCGGCCGCCCGATCCGCCTGCGGCATTCCCCATCACCGACCACAGGTCGACGCGGTCGTCGCCGTAGCTGCTCAGCAGCTCGGGGGAGAGGACGAAGGCGTACTCCAGGGCTCCCGTGTCGGGCGCAACCCGGACGAGCCGGCCCGTGAGCACGGTCGCGCGGCTGCGCCGACGCCCGCTCAGCAGGAGCCGGAGCTCGGGGGCGCCGTGCGCGAGGCCGGCGCCCACCCGGCGGCTGAGGCCGCGCGCATAGCGGTTCCCCCCGAACGCGCTGAGCCCCCGGTCGATTGCGCGGCCGAGACGCAGGCGGCCGGCGCTCGGCAGATTCCCGTCATGGAGTTCCTCGGGGCGCGCCGGCAGGGAGGCGACGCGCAGCTCGATCCCGCGCGCCGTACGCTCCGCGGCGGCAACCCGCGCATCGTGCGCGAAGCTCTGCTCGGCGCCGATGAGCGCGTCGAGGCCGGCCACGTCGCCCGCGCGGATGAGCTCGATCTTGCGGCGGTCGGTCGGGTGCGCGACGGTCGCGTCGAGCCGCTTCGGGAGGAACTCCTCGAGGAACGCCCGGTGCAGCTCCACCCAGTGCGCGCGACGCTCGGCGGGCATCGGCAGCCACCGCTTCGGCACGTAGAACCGCAGGCCCTTCCGCTGGAAGAACTGCAGCACGAGCTTTTGCGCGGCGGCGGTATCGGGAACCCCGTCGAGGAGGAGCTGCGCGATGCGCCGGCAGGAGGCGACGTAGTTCTCGGGCTCGATCGTGCGCGAGGAGATGTTCTGCCCGTCCTCGCGCAGCGCGATGAGGTAGAGCGGGTCTTTCCCGCAGAACAGGATCCGGTTCGCCCGCGTGTACGCCTCGGTGACGAAGATCCCGTCCTCGAGTCGCACCGGCTCCTCCGGGAAACGGAGGCCGAGCCGGAGCAGGAACTCGCGGCGGAAAAGCTTCTGCGGCGACAGCGTCTCCATGGCGCGGGCGATCGAGATCGGCCCCGCTGGGTGCCGCCGGAACAGCGACTGCACGAAGCGACCGCCCGTGCCGGCGAAGCGCGGGATCACGATATCCGCGGGATCCTCGCCCGCGGGCTGCTCGGCCAGCTCCACCATCTCGCGCAGCGCGCTCGGCGTCATCGTGTCGTCGGCGTCCATGAAGAAGACGTACTCGCCGCGCGCGCGATCGATGCCGCGATTGCGGGGGATGCCCGGCCAGCCGCTGTTCGGCTGGTGCAGCGCGATGATGCGCGGATCCGCCGCGGCGAAGCGGTCGATCTCCGCTCCCGAACCGTCCGAGGAGCCGTCGTCGACCGCGATGACCTCCCAGTCCGTCAGCTCCTGCGCGATCAGCGAGTCCAGCGTGCCCGTGAGGTAGGGCATCGCGTTGTAGACGGGGATGACGACGCTGACGCGCGGCGCGCGCCCGGCGCTCGCCGTGGACTCCGTGTTCGCTGAGGGCTCCGTGCTCACTCGGGGGGCTCCGTCCGGATCGGGTAGGAGGGGCCCTCCTACGGCTCTTCGATGAGGGTACCGCGCACGGTCCCGGGGATTGCTGCATTGGGTGAGGCGCGGCTGAGTACCCCGCGCTGCGGCCGGAAGCGCGAGGGCTTCCTGTGAGTTTCGAGATTCTAAAACGATCGTTTGCGAAACTCAGATGTTTCGGGATAGTGTGACTCACGCGATCGGGATGGGACGGGTCTTCTGGGCCCCTCAGCGTGCCCGCCTCGGCCGCACCGCGCGGAGGGCTGCCCCACCCCACCCCCTTGTCTGGGGCGGCCTTCCGGCTCGGGTCTCAGCCGCGACGTTCAGACGCGCGGCGCCCCGCTTCGGCTCCCGGTGAACACGAGCTCCATGAAGCCCTCGAGGAACAGTTCGTACTCGGCGATCGCCTCGGCGTCGGAGTCGCGCAGGCACTGGAGGTACTGGATCCCGGTCGAGGCGTCCGACATGATCCGTGCGAGCAGCAGTGCGCGATGCTCCGGCACGCCCTGCAGCTGCACCCACGTCGCGAACTGCCCGATCCAGACCTCGTATGCGGCACGCACGTACTGCCCGATCTCGGGATCGAACTGCTCGAGTGCCGCGCCCTCGAACTGCAGCCGGAGCGCCCCCAGGTGCTGCACCGTGAGCGTCTCCCGGAACGCCGTGCGCAGCATCTCCACCATCTCCTCGCGCGTGCGCCCCAGGAAGTCGAGCCCGCCGAGCGCCTCGATCCGCCGGCTCATCGCCTCCTCGAGCACCGTGCGAATCAGTTCCTGCCGCGTGCCGAAGTGGTAGACGAGCGTGTAGGTGCTCACGTTGAGCTCGCTCGCGATGACGCGGAAGGTGAGGTGCGAGAGCGGCAGGCGAGCGGTGAGTGCGATGAGCTCGTCGAGCAGCTCGGCGCGGCGAGCGGGGTTCTGCGGACGACCCACGTCGGTCCCTTTCAATGGCACGGCACAGCGGAGGAGGCCGGTGGAGGCCCCGCGGCGCCCGGGATCGGGGGTCTGCCCCGCTGCGCGCCGACTCGCGGGCGCGCGGTGCTCGCCGCTGTGCCACTCTAACCAGTGCGGTGCCCCGCGGCGAACACCATCGCCGAGGTACACTCGGCGAATGGGATCCGAGCGCGGTGCGGTCGTCGTCGGCAGCGGGCCGAACGGGCTCGCCGCCGCGGTCACGCTCGCGCGCGCCGGCGTTCCGGTCACCGTGCTCGAAGCGGCCGATTCGATCGGCGGCGGCACGCGCACCGTCGAGCTCGTGAGCCCGGGAGTGCTGCACGACGTGTGCTCCGCGATCCACCCGATGGCGCTCGCCACGGGGTTCTTCGGGGCGTTCGAGCTGACGCGCCGGGTGAGCTTCGCCGTGCCGGAGGCCTCCTACGCCAACCCGCTCGACGGCGCAGCGGGGACGCGCGCCGCCATCGCCTACCGTGACCTGGAACGCACCGCCGACGAGCTCGGCCGCGACGGCGCCGCCTACGCCCGGCTGTACCGTCCGCTGCTCCGGCACCTCCCGGGCATCGTCGACTTCGCGCTCGGCGGCAGCATGCTCCGCTGGCCGCGAGACCTGAGCGCGGCCCTCGTGACGGCGCTGCGCACCGCCGAACAGGGCACCCCCGCCTGGAACCTCCGCTTCCGCGAGGCCGCGGCGCCCGCGCTCGTCTCGGGAGTCGCGGCGCACAGCATCGGTCGCATGCCGAATCTCGCGACCGCCGCCGTCGGCACGGTGCTCGGCGCGCTCGGGCACGCGAGCGGCTGGCCCGTGCCGATCGGGGGATCCCGCGCGATCTCCGATGCGCTCGCCGCAGACCTCATCGCGCACGGCGGCCGGATCGAGACCGACCGCAGGGTGACCGAGCTCGGCGAGCTCGACGCCTTCGACGTGAAGCTCTTCGACACCTCCGCGCAGGGCCTCCTCCGGATCGCCGGCCGGGCGCTGCCCGCCGCGTACCGGCGCGGGCTCGAGCGGTTCCGCTTCGGGGACGGCGCCTCCAAGGTCGACTTCGTGCTCGACGGGCCGGTGCCGTGGCGCGACCCGCGGGTGGCCGCGGCCCCGACCGTGCACCTCGGGGGCACCCGGGCCGAGACCGCCGCCGCCGAGCGCGCCGTCTCGCGCGGCCGGTACCCGGAGCGGCCCTACGTGCTGCTGGCGCAGCCCACGAGCTTCGATCCGGATCGCAACGCCCCGGGCGTCAACGCCGTGTGGAGCTACACGCACGTGCCGCGGGGCTCGGACCGCGACGTGTCGGCCACCGTGATCGCGCAGATCGAGCGCTTCGCGCCCGGCTTCCGCGACCGGATCGTGGCGACCCGGGTGACGACCGCGGCGCAGCTCGCTGCGTACAACCCGAACTACGTCGGCGGCGACTTCAGCGCGGGCGCGGTCACGATGCGGCAGCTGCTCGCGCGCCCGGTGTTCGCCCGGGATCCCTGGCGCACCCCGGCACCGGGGGTCTACCTTTGCTCCTCGGCCACGCCACCGGGCCCCGGCGTGCACGGGCTCGCGGGCTGGTACGCGGCGCGGAGCGCGCTGCGGCACGAGTACGGGCTCCCCGCACCGGAGCTCGGGGCGGCCGGCGCGTAACGGGGTCGGCTGCGGCGGGGGACCGGCCGCGGGAGGGGATCGCTGCGTCGCGGCGGCGCGGGTATACTCCCATCACGTAGCGCTTCGTTCGGCGAGGCTCCTGCACGAACACAGTCCGCTCATCCCACGACGTCGAGAGACGCCCAGGCTGAGGACAGGCCTTCCCGGCTTAAGGGTCGGCCCCAAGCGGATTCCCCTCAGAGGATACGTCGTGCAGTGCCAAAGCTCTGACGTGGAGGTGTGTCACGGAACCCGGTGGTTCCGGCCTACGCGATCGGTCGTGCGCCTGTCTCGGAAAAGAGGTTCACCATGGAGACACTCGACCTTGCCCTGAGGATCTTCTCAGGCCTCGCGCTCGGCGCGGCGATCGGCTTCGAACGCCAGCTCCGATCCCGCACCGCGGGCGTCCGCACGAACGCGCTCGTGAGCCTCGGCTCCGCGCTCTTCGTGATCATGGGCGCGTTCAGCTTCGAGGGGGCGGACCCGACGCGCGTCGCCGCGCAGATCGTCTCGGGGATCGGCTTCCTCGGCGCCGGCGTGATCATGAAGCAGGGCGTGTCCGTTACGGGCCTCAACACTGCCGCGACGCTCTGGGCCTCGGCCGCCGTGGGCGCGCTCGCCGGTGGCGGGCTGATCCTCGTCGCCGTCGGTGGCGCCGCGGCCGTGATGCTCTCGAACGTGGCGCTGCGACCGGTCGGCCGGCTCCTCGACCGGCGCAGCCGGGAGACCGGGCGGGAGGCGGTCACGACGGAGTACGTGTTCGTGGTGCGCTCGGCGACGGACGCCGAGGTGGCGACGCGGTCCCAGGTGGTGTCCGCGCTGCAGCGACCGGAGTTCACCCTGCACTCGCTCGACGCGCGCGACCTCGCCTCCGGGGAGGTGGAGCTGACGGCCCGGCTCACCGCCCTCGAGCGGAGCGACGCCGCGTTCGAGGCGGCGATCGCGGACATTATCCCTGTGCCCGAGGTCACCTCGGTGCGCTGGCGGGCGAACGAGTTGGAGGGCGAGGACTAGGCGGCGGGGCGGGGGCTGGCTCGCCCCCGCCCCGCCTCGGGCCGGCTCAGGCCCGGCTACGCAGCCGGCCCGGCCACCAGATGCGGTCGCCGGCCAGGCCGAAGATCGCCGGGACCACGACCGTGCGGACCACGAGGGTGTCGACGAGCACGCCGATGCCCACGATGAGGCCCAGTTGCCCGAGCGTCACGAGCGGAAGCACGCCGAGCGCCGCGAAGACCCCAGCCAGCACGATACCGGCGCTCGTGATCACGCCGCCGGTGTGCGCGATCGCGTGCACCATGCCCTCGCGGGTGCCGTGCCGCTCGGCCTCCGCGCGCGCCCGGTGCACGAGGAAGATCGTGTAGTCGATCCCGAGCGCCACGAGGAAGAGGAACGCGAGGAGCGGCACCTGGAGGTCGAGGGCCTCTTGGCCGAAGAGGATCCGGCTGAGCCAGGATCCCGCGCCGATCGCCGCGACCGCGCTCGCGAGGTTCACGAGGAGCAGGAGCACGGGGGCGACGAGCGAGCGGAGCAGGACGAGCAGCACGAGGAAGCTGACGGCGAGCACGAGCGGCGCGATGAGCAGGAGGTCGTGCTGGTTGCCGGCGCGCGCGTCCACGTCGGTGGCGACCGCGCCGCCCACGACCGCGTCCGCTCCCGGTACCGCGTGCACGGCGTCGCGGAGGGCGTCGACCTGCGCGAGGCTCTCGGGCGAGCTCGGCGTGTACTCGCTCGTCACCATGACCTTCGTGAGCGTGCCGTCCTCGGTGCGGCCGGCGGGGTGGGCCCGCACGACGCCGGGGATCTCCCGTGCCGCGGCCACGACCTCAGGGGAGGCGTCGCTCTGTGCGACGACCCAGATCGGCTGAGCCTCACCCGCGGGGAAGTGCGCGGAGAGCGATTCGAGTCCGGCGGCGGACTCGGAGGCGACGCGGAACTTGGCCGTCTGGTCGAGCCCGACGCTCGTGCCGAACAGCCCGGCGGCCATCACCGCGAGGAGCGCGAGCCCGGCGAGGAGGCTCGCCGCGGGGCGGCGCATCACGCGCGCGGCGATTCCTCGCCAGACCCGGCCCTGCGTGGCGGGCGCGCCGGGCTTCGGGACGAACGGCCAGAAGAGGCGGCGCCCGCATACCGCGAGCACGGGCGGCAGCGCGAGCAGCACGGCGGCGAGCGCGATGAGGAGCCCGATCGCCGAGGAGATGCCGAGCCCGTGGGTGCCCGGGATCACGGCGAGCACGAGAGTGAGCAGTGCGACGACGACGGTGAGGTTCGACGCGAGGATGGCGGGTGCGGTCTTGCGCCAGGCGGTCGCCAGGGCGCTCCGGTGATCGTCGGTGAGCAGCAGTTCTTCGCGGTAGCGGGAGATCAGGAGGAGCGCGTAGTTCGTGCCCGCGCCGAAGACGAGGACGCTGATGATGCCCGCGTCGAACTGCAGGTCCCACGCGGCGCCCGCGGCCGCGGTGACGCGGCCGGCGAGGCCGTCGGCGAGCGCGACGACGAGGAGCGGCACGAGCCAGAGCACGGGGGAGCGGTAGGTGACGATGAGCAGGATCGCGACGATCAGGATCGTGACGAGCAGCAGCGTGAAGTCCGCGCCCGCGAAGGCTCCGGCGATGTCGGCGCCGAAGGCGGGCCCGCCGGTCACCTGGAGCACGAGGTCGGCGGGACCGTGCTCGGCGACGGTCGCGCGCAGCGCGGCGATCGTCTCGGCGTTCGCGGAGTTGTCCTCACCCGCGGTGATCGGTGCGACGAGGAGCGCGGCCGCGCCGTCCTCGCTGACGAGCGGTCCGCCCGGGGCTGCGGCGCCCGCGGCGCCCTCAGCGCCCTCGGCGAGCTGCGGGGCGAAGCGCTCGAGCGACGCGAGCTGCTCCGGCGTGAGTGCGGCGCCGTCCTCCCGGGTCGCGACCACGAGGACGGACTGCGTGTCCGCCCCCGGGAACTGCTGCAGGAGTTCTGCGGCCCGCGTCGACTCGGAGTCGAGCGGGGCCGCGGAGTTCCGGGCGGGCGCCTGCGCCGAGCCGAAGAGCCCGAAGAGGGCGACGAGCGCGACGAGCACCGCGCCGAGCGAGATCCATGCTCCGCGGCGGGAGACGAGCCGGTCGGGGAAGCGCCGGGGCGCGTGAGTGTCATCCATGCTTCTACCCCACCAAGCGGCGGGGGATCCGGCATCGGCGGGGCGGGTGAACTCCGCGTCATCCGAACGGATGAGAGGCGCGCGGTGGTGCGGGTGTGCGGCGAGGCGCGGCGGACGCGGGCGCGGCCGCGCCCGGTTACGCGGCCGCGCCCGGTTGCGCGGTGGTGCCGGGGAGCCCGGCGTGGCTCCAGGCGGCCCGGGCCGGACGCAGGTCGGTGAGGCCGACGGAGGCCGGGGCCGCCCCGTGCACGGCGCGGAACGCGCGGGTGAAGGCGGGGAGGTGGGCGTAGCCGATGGCGCGCGAGACCTCGGAGGGGGAGTCGCCGTGGCCGAGCCGGGTGCGGGCCCGCGTCATGCGCGCCGCGCGCAGCCAGACGGCGAAGGGCTCGCCCGTCCGCTCGCGCACGAGCGTGCGCAGTTCCGCCTCGGGGCGGCCGAGCTGCGCGGCCGCGTGCGCGAGCGGGGTGTCGGGCGCGCGCGAGATGAGGCTCGCGAGCCGGGCGAGCGCGGCATCGTCCGGGTCGGTCTCCGCACGCGTGGAGCCCGCGAGCGCGGCGGCGAAGCCGCGCCCCGAGGGAACGCCGGCGGTGCCGACGCGGGTGTAGGCGGCGAGCATCGACTCGACCGTGTCGAGCGACTCGAGGCCGCCGAGCTGGGCGGGCGTGAGCGGTGCGCCCACGGCGCCGGTGCGGCCGCTGCGGTAGCCGATCGGCAGGAGCAGCGAGCCGGGCGGGATCTGCACGTGGTTCGGCGTGCCTGCGGGGATGATGATCGCCTCGCCCGGGGCGAGCGCGATGGTGCGGGGGCCGACGGTGACCCTGGCCTCGCCCTCGGCGGCCCAGACGGCGATGTGCGCGCCGTTCACCCGGGACCAGGTGCGGTGCGTGCGCCGCTCCCAGGATGCGGGGACGCGGAGTTCGGCGTCGCCCGCTGCGGGCAGGGTCGCGTCGCGCCGCCACTGGCCGGGGGTCGTGCCGGCGTACTCCGCGAAGCCGCGGATGAAGCCGGCGACGGAGCGGTAGCCCACGCGGTGGGCCACCCACTCGATATCGCGCCCGCGCGCGAGGAGCTCGGCCGCGGCCGCGATGCGGTTCTGGCGCAGCCACGCGGTGAGCGTCAGGCCGGTCTCCGCGCTGAAGCGACGCTGCACGGTGCGCACGCTCCACCCGGAGACGGTCGCGCGCACGGCCTCGGCGACGCCGCGATCCGGGTCGTCGGCGAGGAGCTCGGCGAGGTCGCGCAGCTCGTCGGAGCGCGGCGCGGGGGGCGGGCTCACCCGGCTGGCCTCGGCCCCGTGCACGCTGACGGCGGCGCTGTGCTCGCCCGTCAGGTGACCGAGCGCGCAGGCGAACTCGTGGAGCAGGCCCGGCACCTGCTCGGGTGCGATCGGGGTGCGCGCGGGGACCGCGGGCCCGCCGGGGCGGGCCGGCACGGGGAGCACGACGGCTCCGGGTGCGGGGCGCACCTCGGCGCGTACGCCGGCGGGCAGCCAGAGCGCGGTGCCCGCGGCGATCCGGTGCTCCGCCCCGTCCGCGATGATGCGCGCGGAGCCCCGGAGCGCCGCGTAGAGCAGCGGTTCGGGCAGGGGCGGGGCTGGTAACACGGTGTCGTTCACAATCAACAGATGGAAGTAAGGCTTGGCTAAGTTGAGGATAGCGCGCGGGATCCCGTGCGCCCTGTGAACTCGATCCAGCCCGGAGGTGGCCGCGTGGCCAGACGACCCCTAGCCCTCATTCTCGCCGCGGCGGCCGCGGCCCTGCTCGCGGGGTGCAGCCCGACCGCGGCCCCCGACGCCGGAGCCGACTCGGGCGCCGCAGCCGGCGGCGAGTGGCCGCGCACGATCACCCACGAGCTCGGTGAGACCGAACTCGGCGAGGCACCGCTGCGCATCGTCTCGACCTCGCCGTCGATCACGGGCAGCCTCCTCGCGATCGACGCCCCGCTCGTCGGATCTGGCGCCGCGACCGTCACGCCGCTCACCGACGACCAGGGCTTCTTCACGCAGTGGGCCGACGTCGCGAAGGAGCGCGGCGTCGAGGTCGCGTACCCGAACCTCACGCTCGACATCGACGGCGTCGACGCGCTCGAACCCGATCTCATCATCGGCTCCGCCAACGGCGGCGACGCGACGGGCGACGCCTACGAGCAGCTGTCCGAGATCGCCCCCACCGTGATGCTCGACTACAGCAGCATGACCTGGCAGGATCTCACCACCGAGCTCGGCAAGATCACGGGCCTCGAGGACGAAGCCGCCGAGCGTATCGCGGAGTACGACTCGTGGGTGAGCGAGCAGGCGAAGCTCATCTCGCTCCCCGAGCAGCCCACCACCGCGCTCGTCTACATGGGCGCCGACGGCTCCTGGGCCTTCACCCCCGACAGCCCCCAGGCCCA
Source organism: Leucobacter sp. PH1c (assembly GCF_000633415.1). GTDB lineage: Bacteria > Actinomycetota > Actinomycetes > Actinomycetales > Microbacteriaceae > Leucobacter. The sequence continues at coordinate 68,268 of NZ_AYMV01000015.1, forward strand.
GCTGCTCACAGCGCTCGGCTTCGAGTACGCGCCCGTGATCGAGGAGTTCACGAGCGAGGGCCAGAGCGGCCGCGGCGTCGACGTGCTCACGAGCGAGAACTCGGCCGCCGGACTGAAGAACGCGCAGACGATCCTCACGGTCGCGATGGGCGGCGGGGACCCCGTGGCCGACTTCACGGGCGACCCGCTCCTCGCCAACCAGCCCGCGGTCGCCGGGGAGCGCGTCTTCTCGCTCGGCACCCAGTCGTTCCGTCTCGACTACTACAGCGCCAAGCTGACGGTCGAGCTGCTCGTCGATACCTTCTCGGGCTGATCCGGTGAGCGTGCCCACCCGCCCCGCCGTCCGACCGGGGGCGCCGCCCGCCGCTCGGCCGGCGGGCCGCCCGGGCGGGCGTGCCGCGCAGACGCGCCGCACGCTCCTCCTCATCGCCGGCTGCCTCGGGCTCCTCGCGGTGACGGCGGTGCTCGGGCTCGGGCTCGGCTCGCTCGCCATCGACCCGGCGACCGTGGTCGCCGCGCTCACCTCCTACGACCCGGCGGATGACGCGCACCTCGTCGTCGTGCAGTCGCGCCTGCCACGAATCGTGCTCGGAATCGTGGTGGGCGCGGCGCTCGGCGTCGCCGGTGCGCTCATGCAGTCGGTGACGCGCAACCCGCTCGCGGATCCCGGCATCCTCGGCATCAACGCGGGCGCCGCGCTCTGCGTCGCGATCGCCATCGCCCTGTTCGGGATCGACCGCCCGAGCGGCTACATCTGGTTCGCGTTCGCGGGCGCCGCGCTCACCGCGGTGCTCGTGGCGCTCCTCGGCACCGCCCGCCGGAGCGCGGCGACGCCCGTGCGGATCGCGCTCGCGGGGACGGCCGTGAGCATCGTGATCGGTGCTCTCACCCAGATGGTCATCCTCAGCAACGAGGCCGCGTTCAACAGTTATCGCTACTGGGCGCTCGGATCGCTCCAGGGGCGCGGCTTCGACGTCCTCCTCGCGGTGCTCCCGTTCCTCCTCCTCGGGCTGTTGTGCGCGTTCGCGCTCATCGGCCCGCTCAACGCGATCGCGCTTGGCGACGAGGTCGCCGCCGCGATCGGCACCCCCGTGGCCGGCGCCCGGCTCGGCGCGGCCCTCGCGGTCGTGCTCCTCGCGGGCGCCGCGACCGCGGCCGCCGGGCCCATCGGCTTCATCGGCCTCGGCGCCGCGCACATCGCCCGGTTCTGCGCCGGCAACGAGCACCGCCGCCTCATCCCGGCCTCGCTCGTGGTGGGGGCGACGCTCCTCGTCGTCGCGGACACCCTCGGGCGCGCGCTCGCCGCCCCCGCCGAGGTGCAGACGGGCGTCGCCGCCGCGCTCTTCGGCGGCCCGCTCTTCGTCGCGCTCGTGCGCTCGCGCCGGGTGGCCGCGCTGTGAGCGGCACGCTGATCCGGATCGGCCCGGTCGCGGTGCGCGTGCGGGCCCGCACGGTCGTCACGGGAATCGCGATCCTCGTCGTCCTCGCCGTGTTCGTGCTCGGCTCGCTCGTGATCGGCGCGACCCAGCACGGGCTCGCGGATCTCCCCGCCGTGCTCACGGGCGAGGCGCGGCCCTCCGTGACCCGCTCGGTGCTCGGCCGGCGCCTGCCTCGGGCGCTCACCGCAGCGCTCGTCGGGGCGCTCCTCGGCATGAGCGGCGCGGTCTTCCAATCGCTCTCCCGGAACGCGCTCGGCTCGCCCGACATCATTGGCTTCACCTCGGGCGCGGCCACGGCCGCCGTGTTCCAGATCGTCGTGCTCGGCGGCGGGATGCTGCAGACCGCCGTCGCCGCCGTGCTCGGCGGTCTCCTCACCGCAGTGCTTGTCTACCTCCTCGCCCGGCGCGACGGCATCACGGGCGGCCTGCGTCTCGTGCTCGTCGGCATCGGCGTCGGCGCGGTCGTGAGCGCCCTCTCCTCGCTGCTCATCGCGCGCGCGGACCTCGATGATGCGCTCCTCGCGCAGCTCTGGAGCGCGGGCTCGCTCACGGGGCGCGGCTGGACGCACGTCGCCGCGCTCGCCGTCGTCGCCGGCCTCGCCGTCCCCGCGCTGCTCACGCTGAGCCGCGGGCTCGCGATCCTCGAGATGGGCGACGACAGCGCCCACGGGGTCGGCGTCCCCGCCGAGCGGCTCCGCTTCGGCGCGATGGTGATCGCCGTCGTCATCGCGGCTGCGGCGACCGCCGCGGCGGGGCCCATCGCCTTCGTCGCCTTCGCCGCGGGGCAGATCGCCCGGCGCCTCCTCCCCGTGCCCGGCGTGCTCGTCGGCACCGCGGGGCTGATCGGCGCGGCCCTGCTCGTCGGCGCCGACCTGCTCGCCCAGCACCTCGACCTGGGGATGCGCACCCCGGTGGGGCTCGTCACGAGCCTCCTCGGCGGCCTCTACCTGCTCTGGCTGCTCGCCCGTCGCATCTGATTGGATCCCGCATGACGCACACCACCAACCCCGCACCGGCGACCCCGGCTCCGGACACCGCCGTTCCCACGACGCCCGGGACCCGGCTCGCCGCGGAGCAGCTGGCCGTTCGCTACGGCAACCGGGAGATCGTCTCCGGTCTCGACCTCGTCGTGCCGGATGGCGGTTTCACCGTGATCATCGGGCCGAACGGCTGCGGCAAGTCGACGCTGCTCCGCGCGCTCGCGCGGATGATCCGGCCGCACTCCGGGCGGGTGCTGCTCGGCGACCGCGACCTCGCCGGGCAGCGGACCCGGGTGATCGCGCGGAGCATCGGCACACTCGCCCAGGCGCCCGCGACGCCCGCGGCGATCACGGTCGCCGACCTCGTGGCACGGGGGCGGAACCCGCACCAGAGCCTCCTCCGGCAGTGGAGTCCGGGGGATGAGGCCGCCGTCGCGGCCGCGCTCTCGGAGGTCGGCATGGACGCGCACGCCGATCGGCTGGTCGAGGAGCTGAGCGGCGGGCAGCGGCAGCGAGCGTGGATCGCCATGGCGCTGGCCCAGGAGACGCCGATCCTGCTGCTCGACGAACCCACCACCTACCTCGACATCGCCCACCAGATTGACGTGCTCGATCTGTGCTCGCGGCTCCACGCCGCGGGCCGCACGCTCGTCGCCGTGCTCCACGACCTCAACCTCGCCGCCCGCTACGCGAGCCACATCGTCGCGATGCGCGACGGCGCGATCGTGGCCGAGGGGGCGCCCGAGCGGGTGATCACCGCCGGACTGCTGCGCGAGGTGTTCGACCTCGACGCGCGCGTGATCCCCGACCCGGAGACCGGCAGCCCGCTCATCGTGCCGCGCGATCGCCGCGCCGCGCGCCTCCAGCCTCCCGCACGCCCCACCCCCGCCGCGGCCCCCGCGCTCGCGGCCGATCAGAAGGAGTCCGTATGACCGAGTCGACCACCCCCCTGCACCGCTCCGCAGCGATCCGCTCCGAGGATCACAACCGCGGGCTCCAGCTCGACACCGCAACCGTGCGCGGCATCGTGGAGGTGACCCCCGAGCTCGTGCGCGTCGTGCTGCACGTGCCCGGCCTCGCCGAGGAGCCCCTCTGGCACCGCCCGAACGTGGCGATCCGCTTCTACCTCGACGAGCGGTTCGGGGCGACGTCGCGCGTGTACACCGTCCGCTCCGCCGACGCGGAGGCGCGCACGATCGAGGTCGACGTCGTGCGCCACGGCGCGGCGAGCCCCATGATGCAGTGGCTCGACTCCCTTGCCGTGGGCGACACGGTCGAGTTCGGCGGCCCCCGCCCGCACTTCGCGATCCCTGAGCCCGAGGGCCGCGAGGTGGTGCTCTTCGCCGACGCCACGTCGATCCCCGCGCTCTACGCGATCCTGCAGCAGACCGCTCCGGGCACGACGGGCCGCGGCTGGGTGGCGACCGACGACGAGACCGCGTTCGCCGAGCTGCCCGAGCTGCCGGGCCTCGAACTCACCCGGATCGCGCCGGGCGCGGGCTTCGCCTCCCAGCTCGGCGAGGTGCCCGATCCCGCGCGGGTGGTCGTGTGGGGCGCGGGCGAGCGCGATGAGATGCGCCAGGTGCGCGCGTTCTTCCGCACCGACGCGGGGCTCGCGAAGGACGACGTCGCCGTGTTCGGCTACTGGAAGCGCGGCACGACGAACACCGAGATCGACGCGAAGCGCCTCGCCGCCTACGAGGAGGCGCTCGCCGCGGGCGGCACGGTGACCGAGCTCGACGATCTCGCGCTCGCGATCTAGGCGCTGAGCGGGGGACTGCGGGGGCGCCTGCGCGCCCCCGTCAGACGGCCTCGGCGGGCACGGCCGTGAGCCCGCCGGGCCGCGGGGGCACGACGGGCCCCGGCTGCGGGGCCTCGGCCCAGAGTTTCGCCGCGAGCTCCTGCCGCGAGTGCGCGCCGAGCTTCGCCTTCGCCTGCGCGAGGTGCGACTCGATCGTGCGCACGCTGCACCCGAGCCGCAGGGCGAGCGCCGCGTTCGACATCCCTTTCGCCGCGAGGCGGGCCACCTCGAGTTCCCGAGGCGTGAGCCGCGCGAAGTGCGCGGTGGGGAGGGTGCCCGTGCGGTACCAAGGCAGCGAGCCCGCAAGGTGCGCTTCGAGCGCGTCGAGCCGGTCGTCGCACTCGCGCACGCCGCTCACGGTGCGCCGGCTCAGGTAGATCGTGCGCGCGGTCGATGCGGCGAAGGCGGCGGGCGCCCAGAGCTCCAGCCGCTGCAGCCGCTGCGCCGCGCGCACGAGCTCCACGGGGTTCTGCTGCGCCGCCGCGGTCAGGTGCGCTCGCGCGAAGCGGAGCACGGGGAGCGTCTCGCTCTCGGGGTCGTCGGTGGTCTCGGCCTGCCGCAGGGAGGAGTGGTGCCCGGTGAGGTAGCGGGTGAAGTGCTCGAGCGTGAGCGGCCGCCCGCCGGGTGCGGCCGCCGAGGTCTCGGCGGCCGAGGCGGCGGTGATGGAGTCGCCGATCGTGCGCAGGCACTCGCGCAGGCGCAGCGCCGTGGCGCGGGGTGCCGTGTCTTCGAGCAGGCACCACTCGAGGGCGGCGCGCTCCGCGTGGCCGCAGGCGAGCGCCTCGCCCGCGGCGACGAGGTGGCGGATCCAGCGCGCGTGCGCCTCCGGCGTCGCCGAGGCGGTGCTCGCCGCGATCAGCTCGTCGGCGCGCAGGGCGAGTTCGCCCGCGAGGAAGACGGTGACGCCGCGTGCGAGAAGGAGCGTGCCCGCCACGAGGTCGTCGGAGCCAGCGGGGCTTACCGGGAGTGCGGGGATACGCGCCCCGCTCGCGATCCAGGTGCCGCGCGGCAATCTGCCGTTCCAGACCGAGTCGAGTTCGAACAGCGCCGCCGCGAGGGCGGCGGTCTCGGGCTCCGCGGTGTCGGAGAGGTGGCGCAGCGTGCTGTGCACGGCCCCGAGGGGCTCGTTCGAGTTCCACCACGCGGTGACCCGCTCGGTCTCGGTGGGTTCGGCGGTGTCATCGGTCCGGGCGGCCGTGGTGAGCGCGCCGCCCGCCTCGGCGGCGGCTGCGGCTCGCAGCGCGCTCCGCCGAGTCGCGTCTCGCGGCGCGTCTCCGCCGTGCGCGTCGAGGAGGTCGAGTGCCGCGCCCGCGCCCACGAGCGCGCCCACCACCTGCGCGTGCGCGGTGCCGGAGAGGGGCGCATTCGCCGCCCCCGTCCGGAGCAGGAACGCCCGCGCCTGGGAGTCGTGCCGCATCGCGACGCTGCTCGTCGTCGCGCGGTGCAGCACGCGCACGCGCGCCTCGCGGTGGGGGAGCGGGGCACGATCGTCATCGGAGAAGGCCAGGCCGCGCGCGCAGCGGAGCGTCTCCGAGGTGCTGAGCGGAATGCCGATCGCCTCCTGCGCCACGAGATACTCGGCGATCGCCCGGCGGCCCTCCGAGAGGAGCTCCGGGGCCGCGAAGGGGCGCAGGGCCGCCGCCACGAACGGGAGCACGGCGTAGTGGTCGCTCTCGGGCGCGCGAGTGAGCACGCCCCGCTCGCCGAGCTCCCGCACCGCGCGGGCGCCGAGGTGGTCCTCGAGCAGTGCGTAGTCGGTGGGGCCGAGTTCGGCGGAGAGCAGCGCGGCGGTGGCGCTCGCGGGGGTGAGCGGGCCCGCCGACCGCACCACCGCTCGCATCCCGGGGAGGTTCAGCTCGCGCGGGATCTGCTCCACGATCCCGGGCCGAGGCAGATGGGTGAGCGCCCCGTGCTCGGCGAGCACCAGGAGATCGAGCGCCCAGGCGGGCCGCCCGGCCGCGAGCGAGGCGATCGTGTGCACCGTCGCCGAGTTCAGCATGGTGGGGCTCAACTCGTGGACGAGCCAGGCGATGTCGTGGAACGCGAGCGGGCGGAGCGGGAACTGGCGCACCGCCGCGATGCGTGGGGCGGCGGGCTCCCGATCCCGCAGGACCTCGTCGACCGCCCGGAGGTAGGGCGTGCGCTGGTTCCCGGTCTCGAGCGCCGCGACCGCCCGGCGGCCCCGCTCGTCGAGGTCGAGGAGCGCGTGCAGAGTGCTCGTGTCCGCCTGCTCGAAATTGTCGAGGAGGAAGAACGCCGGGTCGATCTGCGGAGCGTGGATCTCGTCGCGGAGCGCCTGGCGTGCGGCCCGGTCCGCGCAGTCGAATTCGACGGCGCGGTGCCCCGTCGCGCGCAGCGCGGCGGCGAGGTCGCGGAGCACGTGGCTCTTCCCCGAACCGCTCGGCCCGGTGACCAGCGCGTTCTGGTCGTTTTTGAGCACGGTGATGAGTTCCGCCACCACCGGCATGCGCGTACTGAGCGCTTCTGTCCCCATTGCCGTTCAACTCCTCCACGACCCCGTGGGGGCCGCCCGTCCGAGCCGACACTTCTTCCCGGATCCTACTGTCAACCGAAGGAGCCAGGGAAGAGGAAACTTCTCATCATCGGGGAGAAAGTGCACGCGAACAGGCATTCTTCTCGGGTCTCTCAGTAGTTCGCAAAAACATCTCAGGTCATGTGCTTTCCGGCCTCGGGGGCCCGGAGGTCCTTTGCCCGCGGTTCCGCGCCGCGCATAGGCTCCCCACAAGTTGCGCTGTCGGACCCGTGCAAGCGGTGAGGGTCCGATCCGGCCGGCTTCTCCTGAAATCTGAGCAAAGGTGAGGGATCTTGAGACAACATCCACATGAAGCGATCCCGCCAGGGAGCCGGTTCCGAGGTCTCGCCCTCGGAACCGCTGCCGCCGTGGTCGCAGCTTCGGGGCTCTTCGCAGCCCCCGCAGCGTACGCGGACACCCCGACGGTTACGGCGGACTCCGCGGCGCACGGTCACTGGTTCTGGGCGGAGGGCCTCGGGCTCGACGTCGCGGGAGCAGCCACGACGCTCTCCGACTTCCCGGGGAACCCGACGCCGGCCGCTGACCCACTGAACCTCTCGGTGCTGAACGGCCTGGCCAATCTGCAGCTGGGGACGGTGAGTCTGCCGGTCATCAAGCCGAACGACACCGATCCCGGTCTGCTCCGCCTCGGCAACCTCGGGCTCATCTCGAGCTACAGCGCGTCGAGCAGCGCTACGTCGAGCGTCGCCTCCTCCGGCCTGATCAACTCCGACGGCTCGCTCAACATCGATGCGGCATCGAACGGCCAGTACGGCACCGCGCGGCTCGACGCGAACTCGCTGCTCACGCAGATCATCGACCCGAGCCTCGTGAACACGCTGGTCGATGAGGCCGCGATCGGGATCGGTGCGCTGGGCTCGCAGGCGAGCAGCTCGGCGGGCACGACCACGAGCGAGTACATGCTGAGCGACCTGAACGTCGACCTGCACAGCCCGCTCGTCGGCGGGCTCGTCACGCAGCTCAACACCCAGCTCGGCACGCTCCTCCAGCCGATCCAGGCGCTCCTCGCGCCCGGCGGCGGGATCGAGACGGTGCTCGCCACGCTCGTCCAGGGCATCGACGCGCTGCCGCTCGTCGACGCGCAGCTGAACTCGGCATCGATCGACACGCAGCCCCTGCTCGACACGGTGCGCACCACGCTCCTCGCGGAGCCGCTCTCGAACGCCGACGGCAGCGTCCTCGTCGATCTGAGCACGGGCACCGTCAGTGTGGACCTTGGCAGCCTCGTCGTCGACCGCACGGGCGCCACTTCGCTGAGCTCCCTGCCGGCGAACACCGAGGTGCTCGACGGGGCGACCGTCAACGCGATCCTCGACGGCGTCACCGACGCGCTCACGGGCGCCGGGCCGAACTCGCTGCTGTCGAAGACGGTGAGCATCATCTCGACCGGCATCTACGACGTCGCCGTCAACGTGAGCATCGAGGCCGACATCAGCGTCAACCTCGGGGTCACCACGATTCCGCTCGTGAAGGCCCCCGTGACGATCGCGGGCTCCATCGGCGGCTTCATCGGGACTCCCGGCAAGCCGGCACCCGTCGTGGACACCAGCCAGATCAACGTCGCGGGGATCCCCGTCGGCGCCGTGCTGCAGCCCATCATCAGCCTCCTGACGGGTGCGATCGCCCCGATCGGGGCCGCGCTGGGCGGCACGGTGACCGCGGTGCTCGGGAACCTGCAGCCGGGACTCATGAGCTGGCTCTCGCCGATTGTGAGCGGTCTGCTCACCGACGGCATCGGACCGGTGCTGCGCGGTGTCGCGAGCATCACGATCAATCAGCAGGTCACCCCGGGCGATCTCGGGGCGGACAGCTTCACGGTGCGCGCGCTCAACGTGAGCGTGCTGCCGAACGTCGCGACGAACGGTGCGGTTGCGCTGCAGTTCGGCTCGGCGTCGGTGCGCGCGCTCGCCGACGATCCGGGCACGGATCCCGCGACCGAGCCGGGGACCGATCCTGGTGCGGACCCCGGAACTGATCCGGGCACGGACCCGGGTACCGATCCGGGCGCTGATCCGGGTACCGATCCGGGTGCTGATCCCGGTACGGACCCGGGCGCTGATCCGGGCACGGATCCCGGGGCTGACCCCGGTACCGATCCGGGCACGGACCCTGGCGCGGACCCCGGTACCGATCCGGGCACGGACCCTGGTGCGGACCCGGGGACTGACCCCGGTACGGATCCCGGCGCTGATCCGGGTACCGATCCGGGCGCTGATCCGGGTACCGATCCGGGTGCTGATCCCGGTACGGACCCTGGCGCTGATCCGGGCACGGATCCCGGGGCGGACCCCGGTACCGATCCGGGCACGGACCCTGGCGCGGACCCCGGTACCGATCCGGGCACGGACCCTGGCGCGGACCCCGGAACTGATCCGGGTACGGACCCCGGTACGGACCCGGGGACTGACCCCGGTACGGATCCCGGCGCTGATCCGGGTACGGACCCGGGTACGGATCCCGGTACTGATCCGGGTACGGATCCCGGTACGGACCCCGGTACTGATCCGGGCACGGATCCCGGTACTGATCCGGGCACGGACCCGAGCACCGATCCCGGTACTGATCCGGGGACCGATCCCGGTACGGATCCGAGCACGGATACGGGTGTAGAGCCGGGCACTGATCCGGGTACGGATCCGGGCACGGATCCGGGTACTGATCCGGGCACGGATCCCGGTACTGATCCGAGCACGGACACCGGCGTTGAGCCGGGTACCGACCCCAGCACCGATCCGGGCACGGACCCCGGTACTGACCCCGGTACTGACCCCGGTACTGACCCCGGTACGGACCCGGGTGCTGATCCCGGTACGGATCCGGGAACTGATCCGGGCGCCGATCCCGGTACGGATCCGGGCACCGATCCTGCTACGGATCCGGGTGCGGACCCCGGTACGGACCCGGGTGCTGATCCCGGTACGGACCCGGGCACCGATCCTGCTACGGATCCGGGTGCGGACCCCGGTACGGACCCGGGTGCTGATCCCGGTACGGACCCCGGTACGGATCCGGGTGCGGACCCCGGTTCGGATCCGGGTGCGGACCCCGGTACGGACCCGGGCACCGATCCGGGTGCTGATCCGGGCACGGACCCCGGTACTGATCCGGGCACGGACCCCGGTTCGGATCCGGGTGCTGATCCCGGCACGGACCCGGGCACCGATCCGGGCGCTGATCCGGGCACGGACCCCGGTACGGACCCGAGCACCGACCCGGGCACTGACCCCGGCACGGATCCGGGTACGGACCCGGGTGCTGATCCGGGTGCTGATCCGGGCACGGACCCGGGCACGGACCCGAGCACGGACCCGCGCGTCGATCCGGGCACGGATCCGGGTACGGACCCCGCGACGGATCCGGCGACGGACCCGGGCACCGATCCGGCGACCGATCCCGGTACGGATCCGGCAACGGACCCCGGCACCGATCCGGCGACCGATCCCAGCACCGATCCCAGCACCGACCCGGGTGGGAACCCTCCCGGTGGGAAGACCGCGACCCTGACGGCGACGCCGGGGACGGTGGCTCCCGGTGACACGGTCACGCTGAGCGGTACCGGCTTCCTGGGCGGCGAGAAGGTGGTCATCACCCTCCCGACCGGCGGCACCGTGACGGTCACGGCCGACGCCAACGGAGCGTTCGTGACGAGCTGGAAGGTGCCCGCGGACTGGGCAGCGGGAACCGCTCGGTTCACCGCGCTCGGCCAGGAGAGCGGCCGCACTGCGGAAGCCTCCGTGACCGTCCAGGTCTCGGGCGGTGTTCCCGGGAAGGGCACGCCGGGGGTCCCCGGCGCGAAGTCCGGCGGTGGCCTGGCAGTGACGGGAGCCGAAGTCGGGCCCCTCGTGCTGCTGACCATCCTCAGCCTCGCAGCGGGCGCCGGAGCGCTGGTCGTCGGACGCCGTCGCAGCCGCGACGTGCGCGCCGCCGAGTAGCCGCAGCACACACGGAAATGGTGGTCCCCGCGGGAGTAGTCGCGGGGGCCACCATTCCCTATGCTGAGCAAGTGAAGACGTAATTGGTGCAGGGGAGCGGTCAATGGCAGATCACGCGTCGAAACCCGCGGAGCGCGAAGCTCAGCAGCAGGCCGCCCGGGTGCGGATACCCCGCGCTGCACAGATCGCGGCAGGGGTGGTGCTCCTCCTCGTCGCGGTGCACATGTTCCTCACCGCGGTCGTGAACACGCCGAACGCGGCCATCAAGTACGACGTGCTCCCCGGTGCCGTCGCAGACCAGTACGTGCGGCCGTACCTGGTGCAGGACTACAAGATCTTCGCCCCCGACCCCGCGGACACGGACCGGCAGCTCTGGGTGCGAGCCTGGGTCGCCGACGAGTCGGGGGAGAAGACGGCGACCGAGTGGATCAACGCCACGCACGTCGAGCTCTCCTCGACCTACCGGAAGACGCTCCGCAAGCAGCTCTCGATCGTGGGCGCCGAGCGCCTCATGGGGGCGTACTCGAAGCTGAACGAGGAGCACCGCGCCGTCGTCGCCGAGAACCACCTGGGCGGCGAAGCGCTCTACGCCCTCCGCGACGCGATGCTCGCCGCCGACGACTCCGCGACCGCCGCGGTCGACGAGTTCATCCGCGCCGACAACTACGCGACCTCGTACGCCACGCAGGTGGCCTACGCCATGTGGGGCGAGCAGGGCACCATCGAGGGCGTTCAGGTGCGCGCCGTCTACGATCCCGTGATCCGCTGGGCCGACCGCAACGACCCGGACGCGGAGCGCCCGCCATCGAAGTACACCGACCTCGGCTGGGTGCCGCCGATGGAGTGGCCCGGCCAGGACCGCGAGGCCTTCGCGCGCACCTTCCGCGCCTGGGCCGAGCAGGCCGAGCAGTCGGACCAGACCGAGGCTGGGGCCGCCCCCGAAGCCGGTGCAGCACTCGAGGAGGAAGCACGATGAGCGGACACCAGATGACCGCGTCCCCCACGAACATCTTCGCCCGGCTCTGGGAGTTCGTGCTGCGCTGGCTCACCGAGACCCGGCACGCGAGCCACGGCCTCGCGCTCATGCGGATCGGCTTCGGCTCGATGACCGTCGTGATCCTCGCGCTCTACCTCCCGAACCTCTCTTACTCGTTTGGGGCGGGATCACGCTGGGGTGAGGCGCTCTTCCGCAATTCCTCGGTGAACGAGTACCTGTGGCCGATTCCGCAGCTCTTCGCGCGCGACGAGCCAGACACCCTCCTCTTCATCAAGGTGCTCGTGCTGATGGCCGTCGCGGTGCTCTACGCGCTCGGATGGCGCATGCGCATCGTCTCGCCCGTCTTCGTGATGCTCTGGCTCGGATTCGCCGTGACGAACCCGGTGATCCTCAACACGGGCCATTACCAGACCTTCCGAATCTTCCTCCTCTTCCTGCTCCTCGCGGACACCTCCCGGTGCTGGTCGCTCGACGCGCGCCGGCGCGCGCGTCGCGGAGCCGAGGATCCTGCGCTGGGCTTCGGCCGGAACCGCCTGCCGCGCTGGGTGCCCACGCTCGCGAACAATGTCGCGGTGATCCTCATCGCGTACCAGCTCTGCATCATCTACGTCACGAGCGCGCTGTGGAAGCTCCAGGGCACCACGTGGGTGTCCGGCGTCGCCGCGTACTACCCGCTGCAGCTCGAGGAACTCACCCTGTTCCCGTGGCTCAACCATCTCGCCTGGCAGTTCGCGCCCGCCGTGTTCGTCGCCTCCTGGCTGAGCGTCTACGGGCAGCTCCTCTTCCCCGTGCTGCTGCTCACGCGCTGGACCCGAGTGGTCGGTCTGATCCTCGTCACCGGCATGCACGCCTCGATCGGGATCCTCCTCGCGCTGCCCTGGTTCTCCCTCGTCATGATCCTCGGCGACATGATCTTTATCCGGGAGCGGACCTGGGAGCGGGCGATCGCCTGGGTGCGCGAACGCTGGGGGCGGAGGCCGCGGGCCGCCGCGGGGCCGACGCCGTCGGCCGCCGAAGCGCCTGCCGTGACGGGCGGCGCCGAGCCGGAACCCGGTGATCCGGGCGCCGACGGCAATGGTGCGGCCGGGCCGGCGGAGCGCGATCCGGAACGACCGGCGGAGCCGGAGCGGGCACCCGCCCACGCCCCCGCGATCCCGTGACATACTCTCGAGAGAGGGTCACACGACGGGGAGGCGATCATGGGTGGACCGGAGCGGACTGCGCCGAGCGCGGCGCAGGTGATGGAGCGCAATGCGGTGACGCTGCTGGGCCCTGAGGACGGGCCCGTCATGGTGTTCGCCCACGGCTACGGCACGAACCAATCGACCTGGCGCGCCATCGCGGAGCACTTCGCCGCGGATCATCGAGTGGTGCTCTTCGACTACGTGGGATCCGGGGCCTCCGACCTCGCGGCCTACGACGAGCAGCGCTACGACTCCTATGACGGCTACGCCGCCGACCTCGTTGAGGTGCTCGACGCCGTGGACGCGCGCGATGCGGTGCTCGTCGCGCACTCCGCGAGCGGCATGATCGGCGCGCTCGCGGCGATCGCGCGCCCGGAGCTCTTCGCGCAGATCATCATGGTCTCGCCGTCGCCGCGCTACCTCGACGACGAGGGCTACGCGGGCGGCTTCACCCGGGAGGACGTGCTCGGGCTCATCGACGCGATCGATGCGAACCAGCCGAGCTGGGCGGCATCGCTCGCGCCCGCCGTGACGGCCCGCGACGATCGGCCCGAGGTCACCGACCGCGTTCGCGAGCTCTTCGCCACGACGCCGCAGCGGGTGGCCAAGCACTTCGCGCGGGTCGTCTTCTTCAGCGACGTGCGCAACCGGCTCCACGAGCTCACGGTGCCGAGCGTGATCCTGCAGTCGGCCGGTGACATCATCTGCCCGCCGCACATCGGTGCGTACCTGCACGAGCGGATCCCGCGCAGCCGGCTCGTGCAGCTCGAGTCCGCGGGGCACTTCGTGCACTTGACCGAACCCGAGTTGGTGGTGAGCCACATCCAGGCTGCCCTGTGAGCGGCGCGGTGCACCCCGCGGATGCCGGTGCGAGCGCGGCGAGCCCTGCCGAGCTCCTCGCGGAGAGCCCCGTCGCGCTGCTCGCCGTCGATCTGAACGGCGTCGTCCTCGCCGCCAATGGGGCGATGCGGCGCTGGATCGGGGGATCCGGGGGAGGGCCAGGCGCGGGATCCGAATCCGACGCTGAGCCTGGATCCGGATCTGACGCGGCGCGGCCCGCGCGTGGCCGAAACCTGGTCGAGTGGCTCACCCCCGCCGCCCGACTGCTCTACGAGACGCGGATCGTGCCGCAGCTCGTCGAGACGGGGAGCGCCCGCGACATCGTGCTCGAACTCCGCGACGACCGGGGCGCGCGCCGCTCCGCGCTCTGCAACGCCGAGCTCCGCACCGACGCCGAGGGGCGCCGCATCGTGCGCATCGCCGCGTTCGACGCGGGCGCCCGCATCGCCTTCGAGCGCGAGCTGCTGGGCGCGCGCCGGGAGGCCGAGCTCGCCCACGAGCGGCTGGCCGTGCTGCACAGCGCGACGAGCGCGCTCGCGGTGGCGACCGGGCTCGACGACCTGGGCGCGGCGCTCGTCGCTGCCGCCGCGCGCGTGACCGCAGCGGCGTGGACCCGCGTGGCGCTCGTCGACCACGAGCAGCCGGCCTCGGGGTCCGGTCAGCGGAGCTGGGGATCGGCGCCCACCGAGGAGGCGCAGCTCGCGACGATCCGGTCGACGCCCGAGCAACTGGTCTGCCACGATCCCGCCGAGCTGGTCGCAGCGGCCCGCGAGGCGGACGACCCGGCGGCGGCCGAGCGCCTCGCGCGCGCCGGCGTAGAAGCCCTCGTGATCACCCCGATCGTGCAGGAGGGGGCGCCCGGCCGGGTCGTGTTCGGCGAGATCCGGTGCTGGTTCCGTCGCCCGCGCGCGCTCGACGGGCACGAGCTCGAGACGCTTCGCTCGATCGCCGCTCAAGCCGAACGGGTGCTGGAGCACCTGCAACTGCAGGATCAGCTGCGCCACCGCGCACTGCACGACGGCCTCACCGGGCTGCCGAACCGCGCGCTGCTCACTGAGCGGCTCGACCGCGCGCTCGGCGAGGCGCAGCGCACGGGCGAGGGCTGCGCCGTGCTGTTCCTCGACCTCGACGGCTTCAAAGCGATCAACGACGGGGCGGGGCACCAGGCCGGCGACGAGGTGCTGCGCTCGGTGGCGGCCCGGCTCCGGGCGGACTCGCGCCGCACTGACACCGTCTCCCGCCTCGGCGGCGATGAGTTCGTTGTGGTCGCGGGCGGGGTCTCGGAGGACGCCGCGCTTGAACTGGCCGGGCGCATCTGCGCGACGACCCGCGCACCGCTCGAGGGCGGCGCAGCCGGGTGGCCGCTCTCGAGCAGCGTGGGCGTGGTGCACTGGGACCCGCTTCGACCGCTCGACGACGGTCGGGCTCCGGGCGGGCAGGCGCCGTCGGCCCCGGAGCTTCTGGCCGCGGCGGATGCTGCGATGTACGCGGCCAAGCGCGGGGGCAAGGACGCCGTCGTGCTGCGCCGCTGGCCGCTCGGATAAGCGCCTCGAGCGCTGGTTTCTCACGTCGCCCTCCCTGGGTTCTCCTGGGAATCTGGGAAGTCCCGGGAACGGGGAATCCCCAGTCCCTAGGGTTGAAGCAAAGGTTGTCGCTTCAACTAAAGGATGGAATATGACTACTTCGACCCTGCTTCCCGATACCCGAACGGCCTGGGGGCTCCTCCTGCTGCGCGTCGTCGCCGGCGGCATTTTCGCGGCGCACGGCCTCCAGAAGCTGCTCGAGTTCACGCTCGCGGGGACAACGGCATCGTTTGAAGCGATGGGGGTGCCCGCGGCGGTGATCGTGGCTCCCGCCGTTGCGCTGCTCGAAACCTTCGGAGGTGTGCTGCTCGTGATCGGGGGCTTCACGCGAACGGTCGGCCTGCTCCTCGCGCTCGACATGGTGGGTGCGCTCGTGCTGGTGCACGCCTCGGCCGGCCTGTGGGTCGACGGCGGCGGCTTCGAGTTCGTCGCGGTGCTGGGGGCCGCAGCGCTCGCGCTTGCGCTGACCGGACCCGGCCGAATCTCGATCGATGCGCTGCTCTCGAAGCGGACTGCGCGCATCCGAGAGGCCCGGCCCGCGCGGTAGCTTCCGCGGCGAGGGAGACGGCGCCCCCGGGGTGCCGTGACTGGGCGGGGGCAATACTCTCGGAGAAATCTGCGATCTCGGAGAAACTGCGGGCGCCGGCTCCGAGATTGTGGATTTCTCCGAGAAGAGGGGTGTGTGTGCGTGCGATCCACGCGGTGCGCGCACACGAAAAAGGCTCCCACCGCGAACGGTGGGAGCCAAGCTGCGCGCCCCGAGGGATTCGAACCCCCGACCTTCTGATCCGTAGTCAGATGCTCTATCCAGCTGAGCTAGGGGCGCACGTTGGTGACCCAACTCGGTAAACATTACACGAGGCTCCGGGGAAACGAAAATTCAGGTGTGCATCCCGGGCGTGTGGCGGGTGTCGCGCGCACCCACCCCAGGCCAGCCCGGCCAGCCGGGCACGGTACCCTGGTCTGCGTGCCTGAGAACACCACGATGCCCGCCGCCGCCCCGATGACGCCCGCCGCTGAGCCGCAGCTCGCCCGCGCCGAGTCGCTGATCCTCGAGGTGCCCGATTACCCGGCAGCCGGGATCCTGTTCCGGGACATCACCCCGCTGCTCGCGGACGGCCCCGCGTTCCGCGCCACCGTGGACGCGCTCATCGCGCCGTTCGCCGGCACCTTCGACGTGGTCGCCGGGCTCGAGGCCCGCGGCTTCCTCTTCGCGAGCGCCGCGGCCTACGCGAGCGGGGCCGGCCTCATGCCGATTCGCAAGGCGGGCAAGCTGCCCCGCCCGGCCGCCAAGATCGACTACTCGCTCGAGTACGGCGTCGCCGTG
Organism: Leucobacter sp. PH1c; assembly: GCF_000633415.1. GTDB lineage: Bacteria > Actinomycetota > Actinomycetes > Actinomycetales > Microbacteriaceae > Leucobacter. The sequence continues at coordinate 84,905 of NZ_AYMV01000015.1, forward strand.
GTCGAGGCGCACGCGGACTTCCCGCGCGGCTCCCGCGTGCTCCTCATCGACGACGTGCTGGCCACGGGCGGCACGCTGGTCGCCGCGCACTCGCTGATGCGCGAGCTCGGCTACGAGGTGGCGGGCACCTCGGTGCTGTTCGAGATCGAGGATCTCGGCGGGCGGGACGCGCTCAACGACCCGAAGCTGCACACCGTTTTCCACAGCTGAGCCAGCTGCGCGCGACCCGGCGCGCGACCCCGCGCCCGGCCGCATGCGGGATCGCGGCCCCGGTCGGTGGAGAATAGACCCCATGACCCAGACCGACGCCTCCGCCGCATTCTTCGCCGCACGCGATCAGCTGCTCGCCAGCGCGGGTGACCCCGCCCGCGCTCGCGCCGAGTTCAGCTGGCCCGATGTGGGCGACGCGTTCAACTGGGCGCACGACGTGTTCGATGTGATCGCCGAGGGCAACGACACGACGGCGCTGTGGATCTCCGAGGAGGACGGCAGCGAGCTGAAGCTTTCGTTCGCGGAGCTGAAGCGCCGCTCGGATCAGGTGGCCGGCTGGCTCCGCTCGATCGGGGCGCGCGCGGGCGACGTCGCCATGCTGATGCTCGGCAACCGCGTCGAGCTGTGGGAGATCATGCTCGCCGCGATGAAGATCGGCGTCGTGATCCTGCCCACCTCGGTCGTGCTCGGCTCGCACGAACTCGTCGACCGCGTCGAGCGCGCGCGTGTGCGCTGGGTGTTCGCCGCCCCGGAGGACGCCGTGAAGTTCACGGAGGTGCCTGGCTCGTACCGCGGCGTCGGCGTCGGGCTCGCGGCCGGGACAAAGGATCAGCGCGCCGCGCTCTGGGAGTGGGCGCACTACGAGGAATCGCGCTCGGCCGGCGCCGGTGCGGTGCCGAAGACGACGCGCAGCACCGATCCCGCGCTCATCTACTTCACCTCGGGCACCACGAGCCTCCCGAAGATCGTGGTGCACTCGCACACGAGCTACCCGCTCGGCCACCTGACGACGATGTCGTGGCTCGGCGTGCGCCCGGGCGACACGCACCTCGTGATCAGCGCCCCCGGCTGGGGGAAGCACGCTTGGTCGAGCTTCTTCGGGCCCTGGCACGTGGGCGCCACGATCTTCGTCGCGAACTACGCGCGCTTCGACGCCGAGTTCCTCGTCTCCGAGCTCGACCGCGTGGGCGTGCACACCTTCTGCGCCCCGCCCACCGTGTGGCGCATGCTGATCCAGCACCGCCTGGACCGGAAGCCGCACGCGCTCCGCGAGGTCGTGTCGGCGGGGGAGCCGCTGAACCCCGAGGTGATCGCCCGCATCTCGGAGTGGTGGGGGCTCGAGATCCGCGACGGCTACGGCCAGACGGAGACGACCGCGCTTATCGCGAACATGCCCGGCGACCCGATCGTGCCGGGCGCGATGGGCCTGCCGCTGCCCGGCGTCGACGCCGTGCTCATTGACCCCGTGACGGGCGCCGAGGCGGAGGAGGGCGAGATCTGCCTGCGGATCGAGCCCGCCGATCCCGCGCGCGACGGGGATGCGCCTCGCCACGCTCCGATCAACCTCATGACGGAGTACCTCGGCAACGAGGCCGCGACCGCACGGGCGACCGAGCACGGCCTGTTCCACACGGGCGATGTGGCGCAGCGCGGCGAGGGCGGCGTGCTCACCTTCGTGGGGCGCACCGACGACGTGTTCAAGTCGAGCGACTTCAAAGTGTCGCCGTTCGAGGTGGAGAGCGCGCTGCTCGAGCACCCGCACGTGGCCGAGGCCGCCGTGGTCGGTGCTCCCGATGAGACACGCCTCAATGTGACGAAGGCGTACGTCGCGCTCGCCGCGGGCGTGCCCGAGTCCGAGGAGACGGCGCGCGAGATCCTCGCGCACGCCCGCGTGGCGCTGCCGCCCTACATGCGCGTGCGCCGGGTCGAGTTCTTCGAACTGCCGAAGACCACCTCCGGGAAGATCCGCCGCGTCGAGCTGCGGGAGCGCGAGCTGGCCGCGCACGCCGCGGGCGAGCGGCCCGCAGGTGAGTGGCGCGAGGAGGACTTCCCGGGTCTCAAGGGCTGAGGCCGGATCGGGAGTCCGCGGGCGGCGTGCTAGGCCCGAGCGCGCGCGGGATCCGGCGCGGTGAGGAGCGCGTGGCAGCGGGTTACGCGCTCCCGCCACCAGGCGGTCCGCTCGGGGGACGCGGCGGCGCGGGCGAGCAGCTCAGGATCGAGGAGCGGCCGGCCCACGGGAATCGACCCCTGCTCGGGCAGGATCGGCGTGCGTGTCACGTCGCCGCCGAGCAGGGCGACCGTGCCGAGCCCGCAGGCGCCGTCGAGGACGCCCTCCGGGAGCGCGGCCGCGAGCTGGGCGCCCATCGCGATTCCCGCTGAGGTGTCGAGCGCACTCGAGACGACGACGGGGAGACCGGCCTCCGCCACGATGCCGAGGGCGCGGCGCACGCCGCCGAGGGGCTGCGCCTTCACGATGATGAGATCGGCGGCCCCGGCGCGGGCGACCGCGAGGGGATCCTCCGCCTTCCGCACGCTCTCGTCCGCCGCGATGCGCACCGGCACCCCGGCCGCCGACAGCCGGGCGCGCACCTCCGCGAGCTCGGCGACGGAGACGCACGGCTGCTCGGCGTAGTCGAGGTTGAACTGGGCGAGCGCGGTGAGTGCGGTCACGGCCTCGTCGACGCTCCAGCCGGTGTTCGCGTCGACGCGGACGCGGGCCTCGGGCCCCATCGCCTCCCGCACGGCCCGCACGCGCGCGAGGTCGTCGGCGAGGCTCTGGCCGCGCTCGGCCACCTTCACTTTCGCGGTGCGGCAGCCGGGGAAGCGCGCGAGGATCCCGGGCACCTCCTCCGGTCGGACCGCCGGCACGGTGGCGTTCACTTCGACCCGCTCGCGAAGCGGTGCGGGCTGCGGCTGCCACCCGAAGTCGAGCGCCGCCGCGAGCCAGGCCGCGGCCTCGGCGTCGCCGTACTCCGTGAACGGCGAGAACTCGCTCGCGCCCTCCGGGGCGTCGAACACCGCGGCCTCGCGCACCGTGATCCCGCGGAACCGGGTGCGGGTGGGGATCGCGACCACGCGGAGGGCGTCGAGCACCTCGTCGAGGGCCGGGATCCCGCTGCGTGCGTCGCTCATGCTTCGAGTGTACGGAGGGCCGCCCACGGCGGGTGCCCGGCGCGGCGCCCGCCGAATAGGCTGGGGGCATGACGCAGCAGGTTTCCGAACTCTTCGACCCCGCCGAGTGGGAGCTCGCCCCCGGCGCGGCCGAGTACACCGACATCACCGCGCACCTGAGCCGGGACGGCCGCATCGCGCGCATCGCCTTCGATCGCCCGGAGGTGCGCAACGCGTTCCGCCCGCACACGGTCGACGAGCTCTACGACGCGCTCGACCGCGTGCGGGTGAACCCCCGCGTGGGCGTCGTGCTGCTCACGGGCAACGGACCCTCCGAGCGCGACGGCGGGTGGGCGTTCTGCTCGGGCGGGGACCAGCGGATCCGCGGCCGCGACGGGTACAAGTACGCCGACTCGGAGACCGCGGTGGGCCCCGAGGAGCGCGCCCGCGCCGGGCGCCTGCACATCCTTGAGGTGCAGCGGCTCATCCGCTTCATGCCGAAGGTGGTCATCGCGCTCGTGCCCGGCTGGGCGGCGGGCGGCGGGCACTCGCTGAACGTGGTCTGCGACCTGACGATCGCGAGCCGGGAGCACGCGAAGTTCAAGCAGACGGACGCCGATGTGGGCTCCTTCGACGCGGGCTACGGCAGCGCCTACTTCGCCCGGCAGGTGGGGCAGAAGTTCGCGCGCGAGATTTTCTTCCTCGCGGAGACCTACGACGCCGAGCGTGCGCGCGAGATCGGCGCCGTGAACGCGGTCGTGCCGCACGCCGAGCTCGAGACCACGGGCATCGCGTGGGCGCGCACGATCCTCGGGAAGTCGCCCACGGCGATCCGCATGCTGAAATACGCGATGAACGCCGTCGACGACGGGATCGTGGGCCAGCAGCTCTTCGCCGGTGAGACGACGCGCCTCGCGTACGGCACCGACGAGGCCGTGGAGGGCCGTGACTCGTTCCTCGAGAAGCGCGAGCCCGACTGGTCGCCCTTCCCGTACCACTTCTAGGGGCCGGGACGCACGTGGGGCCGCGCCGA
>NZ_AYMV01000016.1 GCF_000633415.1 Leucobacter sp. PH1c
GATCAAAGTCGAGCCGATTTTGGGAGCGGGGGGGGCGGGGCGGCGGCGGGGCGGGACCGGGGACTGCAGCCGGGCGGGAGCCGCGCAGCAGGCAGAGCGGGGTAAGCAGTTACCCCGGCGAGAGTAGCGAGCCCCCTGGGCTCCGCCGATACGTCCTGAAGTACGGAAACACGTCCGCGAACGTCCAGGTCTCTTCCGCGACGGCCGCGAGGAGCTTCTCGCCCGCCTCAAACCAGGGATCCGGCAGCAGGCCACCGACCTCGCAGTCCTTTACGAGCGCCGCATCCCCCGCGCTGATCCACTGATCCGTCCACGACCGCAGTGCCGACTCGAGGGACGCGCTGAGGGCGAGCTGCCCGGGCGTCACCGGGCCGTCGACGCCACTCCAGAGCGGCCACGCACTCCCCCAGGCTGGCGTGAAGCGGATGCGCTGGAGCACCCCACGACGCGCGAGCTCGGCGCGCTTCTGCGCTCCGCTCACCGTGCTGAACGGCGGATGCGGCAGTGTGGCTCCGGAGCGGTCGTCCGCGATCCGGGGCCAGCTCGCTTCGCCGGGAAACCGATAGCGGTCGATGCGGGCGGGGAGGCTCATGCATCCGCAGTCTAGATCGTTCGCTCGACGGGCGGGGAGACAGGCAAGCGGGCAGCAGGCAGCCCCGCCACCCGAGGCGCTACTCCGCCGAGGGGCGCGCCGCTCCCGCGGCGTGGAGCTCACGGCACAGGGCCTCGGCGTCCGCCACCGAGAGGGTGAGCCGGTCGAAAGGCTGCCCGCCCGCGATCCCCACGGTCAGCGCCGGGCCGCGTCCGGATACGTTCCAGTAGTGGCGCTCGCCGCCGGGGTGGAAGGTGCCCGACAGCTTGCCCCCGACGTCGAGCCCGGGGCCGCGCCACCCCGTCGGCACGCGGAGCGGTGAGGGCTCCACAGCGACCTCGGTGATGCGCTCGAGCGGTACCTCGATGCGCCGCCGGAATCCCCAGATCTTGTCCATCCCCCGCGGGATCACCACGAGAGCGCCGCGCTCGATGGAGACCGCATTGCGCGCGCTCATCGGGCACCCTCCGGCGCCCAGACGAGCCGGAAGCGCTCGCAGAGGATCGGCATGTCCTCCGCGAAGCCCCGTCCGCTCACCCCGAAGGCGCGCCAGTAGGCCTCGTGCGTGTCGCGCCAGTCGGCGAGCGTGCGGTCGCCCTCCCCCTCCGCGTGCGCATGCTCGGCGGAGACCTCAGCGAACGGCACAGTCGCGAGCGCGGTCGTCTGGATCACGGCGCGCGGCGCACCCGCCCCGTCGAGGATGACGCTGTAGTCCCCCACGCGGGGCACGGCCTCCCCGGTGGCCTCGAGATCCCACACGGCGGTCGCGGTGCCCGTCTTCGTCCCCGCCCGGACGAGCGCGAGCAGTTCGTCCGCGTGCGCGGCCGTCGCCCCGAACGGCCATGCCTCGGGCACGGCCTCGGGAAGTCCCGGCACCGCGGCGCGGCAGCGCGCCCAGAAGGCGGCGACGCGCGCCTCAGCACCCTCCACGGTCGCGGCTACTCCGGGCGCAGCGCGAGGTACGCCTCACGCAGTGCGGGGTAGTACTGGTCGAAACCGGCGCGCTCGGTGTCCTCCGTCGCAGCCACCAGGAGATCCAGGTAGTACTCCCAGCCGGGGCCGATATCCCCCACGTCCGCATCCGAGTCGAGGTGGTGCACGAAACGCAGCAGCGTGTCCTCGTCCCCGTCCTCCTCCAGGCTGAGGTCGAGCTCCCAGCTCCCGTACTCGTCGACGGTGTGCAGGGCCAGCCGATGCGGCGCCTCGCACGCGACGATCCGGGCCCGGACCGCGGGCTCGCTCTCCTCGAAGCGCATGCGGATCCGCACGCTGCCGCCCGCGCGCGCGTCGCCCTCCCACGGACCGAACCAGCGCTCCGTGCGGTCGGAGTCCGTGAGGAACGCCCACGCCTCCTCGATCGGCAGCGCGAGCGAGCGCACGAGCACGAGATCGCGCCCCCGCGGCGTCGCGATCAGGCGACCACTGGCCTCCATCGTCATGGGGTCCCCGTTTCTTCGGTGATGTCCTCCCAGCGTACTCGGGGTTGCCCCGGCCCCGGGGGCGTCGCGTACACTCGACACCGTGAAGCACTAACGCAGCCCCGTTCCGCGCCCGAGGCAGAGGAACGCAGCACCGGTTCGAGCACGCTCCCGGCCCGCTGCGCACTCACCGCCCGGCAGAGCCCACGCTCGTTCCGAAAGGCCGCCATGCCCGCGCCGCACTCCCGTCCCTCCACCCGCCCCGCCCACGGCACCCCGGATCTCGCCGCCGCCAACCGCGCAGCCGCGCGGACCGCTTCCGGCGGAGCCGCACCACGCTCCGGCCACCTCTCGGCCACCGGGATCTCCGCGGGCGCCCCCGACCGCCGCATCCTCACAGACCTCACCTTCAGCGCGGCCCCCGGCGATCGCATCGGCGTGATCGGCGAGAACGGCACCGGGAAATCCACGCTGCTCGGCATTCTCGCCGGACGGATCACGCCCACCGCCGGAGAGCTCCGACTGCCCGGAACCGCGACCCACCCCGCACGCGTCGGGCTGCTCGCCCAGGAACTCGGCGTCTCCGAAACGACGGCGATCGGGCAGGTGCTCGACTCCGCGCAGCACACCGCTCGCAGGGTGCTGGCGGAGCTCGAACGGCTCGGGGCCGAAATCGCGGAGCGCCCCGAGGACCCCCGCATCGCCGCAGCGTTCGCGAGCGCGCTCGCCGAAGCCGAGCGGAGCGACGCCTGGGCCGCGGACGCGCTCCGCGGCGAGGTCGTCGCCGGGCTCGGGCTGGGCGGGATCCCCGAAGCCCGCCCGGTCTCATCCCTCTCGGGCGGTCAGCGGATCCGCCTCGCGCTCGCCGCAGTGCTCCTGGAGGCGCCGGAGGTGCTGCTGCTCGACGAGCCGTCGAATCACCTCGACGATGCGTCCTCGGCGTACTTGGAGCGGGTGCTCCGTGCGTGGCCGGGCATCGTGATCTTCGCGAGCCACGACCGCTCGCTCCTCGACGCCGTGGCGACCCGGATCCTCGATCTGGATCCGCTGCCTCGGCCCGCGCGGGAGCTCGCCGACGCGGTGTCGGTCGAGGCGCCACCCGGAGAACCGGCCGGAGGGCAGCCCGGCGCTCAGCCGACGGGTGGGGGCGCACCGCTCGGGGCGCTCGGGACCGAAAGGCCCGGGAGCCCGGCACCCACTCCCCCGGCACCCGAGAGCGCCGCGCCCGGCACCGACGACTCGGGATCCGGCTACGGCGCACGGCTCTGGGGCGTCGGCTACTCGGAGGCCCGGGCGGAACGCCGCGCCGAGCTCGTGCGCTGGCGCGAGCGCTACGCGGCCGAGTCCGAGGAGCTCGCCGCGCTCCGGCACGAGATCGAGGTGGGCTCGCGCGAGGTGAACCGGAAACACGAGTCGAAATCGGAGAGCCGCATCACCCGGAAGTTCTACGCCGACAAGGATGCGCGGGTCACCGCGCGGCGGGCGCGGAACGCCCGGGTACGGCTCGACGCGCTCGAGCGCACGCGCGTGCGGCGCCCGCCGGAGCCGCTGCGCTTCCGCGGCTTCGGATCGGGATCCCCCGGCTCGGAGTCGGGCCCCGTGCTGAGCGCGAGGGACGTCGCGGTCAACGAGCGGCTCGCACCGGTGTCGCTGGAGCTCGCACCGCGCGGCCGGCTGCTCCTCACCGGGCCGAACGGGGCGGGCAAGTCGACGCTGCTCTCCGTGCTCGCCGGTCGGCTGCGTCCCGATGCGGGCGCCGTCGAACGCACCGCGCGGGTCGGGCTCCTGCCCCAGGAGTTCGTGTTCCCGGATCCCAGCCGCACCGTGTCCGAGGTGTGGCGCGCGGCGCTCGGCGCCGAGCTCGGGGAGACCCTCGCGCCGACCGCGAGCGGACTCGTCTCATCGCGGGATCTGGATCGCCCGCTCGGCGCGCTGAGCGTCGGCCAGCGTCGGCGCGCGGCGCTCGCGCTGCTCATCGCGGATCCGCCGCCCGTGCTCATCCTCGACGAGCCCACGAACCATCTCTCGCTCACGCTCGTCGAGGAGCTCGAGGCCGCGCTCCGGGAGTATCCGGGCGCGCTCGTGCTCGCCTCGCACGACCGGTGGCTCCGCGAACGCTGGCCGGGGGATCTACTGGCCCTCGACGCCCCGGTTAGTCGCCGAAGCTGAACGCGGCAGCGCGCGCTGCGCTGCGGCGGTGACGCACGAAGAGCACGCCGCCCGCGACCACGTACACGACACCCGCGGCGAGGAACCAGCCCGCGCCCTCGGCGCCGCCGAGCTCGGGGATGCCCGGCAGGGCGACCGCCGGTTCGGCGCTCGCGACGGGGCCCGCCGCCGAGACGGCGTCCACCCCGGTGTCCGCGCCGGCATCGCCGGTCGTGGCCGATGCGGCGCTTGCCCCGCCGAGCACCGCGCCCACGAGCACGGCGACGCCGAGCGCCGCCTGCGCGCTCCGCCGAGCGAGCCGGTGGCCGAGCGATGCCGTCGCGGACGGGTGCCCGGGTGCCGGGTGCGGCGTGGCGGGACTCGTGCGTGCGGTCATCAGGGACTCCAGGATCTGCGTGCGGGTGCGAAGGACGGGTTCCAGTCTTCCCGGGCGTGGCGCAGTACGGGCCGGATCGTGCGCGGAACACGTGTACTTCGGCCCAGAATTGCGTGTTCCCGTGCCCGAACTAGGTAGTCCACGGCCCCGCGCCCACCCGAACCCGGGTGCGCGTCCCCCCGCGCTCCCGAGTTCGGGGGGACGAACCCCGAAATCGCGCCAAATCGAAGCCCTGAGCGGGGTTCTCCCTCCCTCGCGAAGCTTGCTAGCGTGGCTCATCGAGCGCGGAATCACGCGGGAAAGCGGGGCCAGAAACGACCATGAGCGAGATCAACATCGCGCACCCTCACGAATACGATCACCGGCACGCCGACGTCTCGTCGGGATGGCTGCGGGCGACCGTCTTCGGCGCGATGGACGGCCTCGTCTCCAACGTGGGCCTCATCGCCGGCATCGCCGCCGCGGGCGCGTCCTCGGGCATGGTCGTCGTCACGGGCGTCTCGGGCCTCATCGCCGGCGCGATCTCCATGGCGCTCGGCGAGTTCACCTCCGTGCGCACCGCGAACGAGCAGCTCGACGCCGAGGTGCGCATCGAGCGCGAGGCGCACACCCGCAACCCCGCGGGCGAGCAGGCCGAGCTCGCACTGCTCTTCGAGCGCCTCGGCATGCAGGAGGAGGTGGCGCGCGTCGCCGCCGGCCAGGTGCACACGAACAGCGAGCAGGCCGTGCGCGTGCACCTCGCACACGAGCTCGGTCTCAGCCCCGAGGAGAAGCCGTCCCCGTGGGTCGCGGCCGTTTCCTCGCTGCTCTCGTTCAGCGTCGGCGCACTGATCCCGATCCTGCCGTTCCTCTTCGGATTCGGCACGCTCGGCTGGGGGCTCGCCTTCGGCGGGCTCGGGCTGCTGCTCGCGGGCGGGCTCGCCGCGCGCACCACGCGCCGCAACTGGCTGCTCGGCGCTGTGCGCCAGCTCACGTTCGGCGGCGTCGCCGTCGCTGTGACGTACACGATCGGCACGCTGCTCGGCGTCTCGGCAATCGGCTAGCCCCTCGCGCGGCGCGTGCGGGGTGCGCGGGGCACGCACGCCGTAGGCTTACTGCATGCCCAGCCCCGAGTTCGTCGACGCCGTGCTCGCCGTGGTGCGCCGGATCCCGGCCGGCCGCGTCATGACGTACGGCGATGTGGCGCTGGCGATCGGCTCATCTGCGCCCCGCGCCGTGGGCCGAGTGATGGCGCTCTACGGCCACGCGGTCGCCTGGTGGCGCGTGGTGCCCGCGAGCGGTCTGCCGCCGCAGGGGCACGCCCCGCTCGCGCTCCCCCGCTACCGGGAGGAGGGGACTCCGCTGCGCCACGCCGAATCCCCGGACTACCGCATCGCGCTCTCGGCGGCTCGGCTGCCCTACACCCACGAGATCTATTCGGAGGTCGCGCTATGAGCGAGCCCACTCCTGCCCCGAGCGACGCGACCCCCGAGGACGCGGGCCCGGCCCCGATCCGGCTCGGCTTCGCCCGCGGCATCGCCCCGAGCACCTGGGCCCAGCGCTGGGAGACCGTCACCGGGTCCTCGCTCGAACTCGTTCCCGTGAAGATCGCCTACGGCCGTTCGGCCCGCGTCGAGTGCGACGTGATGATCGAGCGCGCGCTTCCGGGCGTGCGTCCGGGTGCCGCAGCCCCGGGCTCCGGCGCAGCCGAGCCCGCACCCGCCCGGCACGCCCTCCGCCTGTACGAGGAGACGATCACCCTCGTCGTCGACACCGACCACGAGCTCGCCGAGGCCGACGCGATCGAGCTGTCGGAGCTCGCGGCGGTGCGTCTGCTGGATCACCCCGATCACCCCGCAGAGTGGCCCGCTGCCGAGCCGTGGGAGGATCCGAGCTGGATGCCCCGCAACGTGCCGGCCGCACTCGAGCTCGTCGCCACGGGCGCGGGCGCGATCCTGCTCCCCACGCTGCTCGCGCGGCACCTCGTGGACAAGCGCCGCCACCGGATGATCCCGGTGACCGGCGCGGACGCGCTGCCCCGCACGGCCGTGTGGGCCACGTGGGACGTCGCCCGAGATGGCGCCGATGTGCAGCAGCTCATGGGCGTGCTCCGCGGCCGCACGGCACGCAGTTCGCGCTCGACGCCCGACGCCGAGCCCGCGCCCCGCGCGCCCCGGCCGGCGAAGAGCGCGCAGCAGCCGCAGAAAAAGAAGAAGGCGGGGCCGAAGCCCGGCTCGCGCGGTGCGCAGCTGGCCGCGACGAAGAAGAAGCCGCCGCACGCCCGGGGCCGCCGCTAGCTGTCGGCCACGGGGAGATCACCCCTGACGTGCCTGCCCACACGACACACGTGTGCAACGTGTCGACGGCGGATCATGCGCCGCGCACAGACATGCGCCTCAGTCCAGCCCGTGGGCAGGAGCGAAAGCTCGGACCGATCCAAGCAGCAACAGTGCGGCATTCCGTACTGTTTTCTTCCCGCTACGTGGTTCCTTGCCGAGTGTCCAACCTGGTTGGGTGAGACACTCGCCGAAGCTACGCCACCACACCACCACACCAGCCAGCAAATCCGCTCGACTGTGATCCGGTATCGGGGGCGAATACCGGATCACAGTCGAAGCGATCTTTGGGGTGGGCCGGGCACGGGCACGCACGGACACGGGCACGGGCGCGGGCACGCACGCCCGCACGCACGGGCGCGAGCCCGTCCCGCGCCCCGTTAGAGCTGCGAGGCGGGCACGTCGAAGGTTGCGCAGGCCGTCGGGCCCTGCTCGTACCCCGTGCGGAACCAGCGCTGCCGCTGCTCGGACGTTCCGTGCGTGAAGCGCTCCGGGTTCACGCCGACGCCCGCTGACTCCATGATGTGGTCGTCGCCCACCGCGGCAGCCGCGCTCATTGCGTCCGCGATCTGCTCGGCCGTGACCGGCTTCAGGAAGGGGACGCCCGCGCTATCCGTGACGCTCGACGCGTTCTGCACCCAGGCGCCCGCGAAGCAGTCGGCCTGGAGCTCGAGCCGCACCGAGCCCGAAGCCGCGCCCGATTCGCGGCCCACGCTCTGCAGCGAGCCGATGAGGTTCGAGATGTGGTGGCCCCACTCGTGCGCGAGCACGTACATCTGCGCGAGCGAGCCGTCCGAGGCGCCGTAGTCACGGCTGAGCGTGTCGAAGAACGCGACATCGATGTAGATCGTCTCGTCGGCCGGGCAGTAGAACGGGCCCGTCGCCGAGGAGGCTGCGCCGCACGGCGACTGCGTCTGGCCGCTGAAGAGCACCACGGGGCCCGGCGCCCGATAGTTGCCCACCTGCGTGGCCCAATAGCGGTCGAGCGAGTCGGCGGCGCCGTTCATCGCGCACTCCACATCCTGGTTCGCGTCGGCCCCGGTCTCGCAGTTGCTCAGGGCTCCGGCGTGCTCCTCGGAGACCGCGCCACCACCGAGCAGCTGCTCCGCGGCGGGCTGGAACGGCATCAGGTTGATCCCGAGCAGCTGCGAACCGAGCGCGAGGAGCAGCGCGATGCCCACTCCGCCGCCCGCGATCATGCCGCCGCGCCGGGCGCCGCCGCTGCGCTTCGAGACCTTGCTCGGGTCGATCCGAACGTTGTCGTTGAACGTCATGGGCGTCTCACTCTCCGTGGGTTTCGGCGGCGCGGTCGTCAGCGGCGCGGTCGTCGGCGGAACCGGCCGCCGCGTCCGCGAAGCGGTCCGTCGCGCGCACGAGGGCATCGATGATTCCCGGCTCGCTCGCGGCGTGCCCGGCGTCATCGATCAGCTCGAACTCCGCCGCCGGCCAGGCGCGGTGTAGGTCCCACGCCGTGCGCGCGGGGGTGCAGACGTCGTAGCGGCCCTGGACGATGACGCCCGGGATCCCGCGCAGCTTCTCGGCGGCGTCGCGGATCAGCTGCCCCTCCTCGAACCAGCCGCCGTGGGTGAAGAAGTGGTTCTCGATGCGGGCGAACGCGACGGCCGCCGCGGTGTTCGCGCGGGCCGCGGCGATTGCCTCGGCATCGGGGATGAGGCGGATCGTGGTGTTCTCCCACACCGTCCAGGCCACGCCCGCGGGGGTGTGGATCGCGGGGTCCGGATCGCTCAGCTGGCGCGCGTAGGCGGCGATCAGCTCGCCGCGCTCGGCTTCGGGGATTGGCGCGAGGTACTCCTCCCACGCGTCCGGGAAGAGGTGGGAGGCACCGTCCTGGTAGAACCAGTCGAGCTCGGCGCGGCGCAGCGTGAAGATCCCGCGCAGCACGAGCTCCGTCACCCGTTCCGGGTGGGTCTGGGCGTAGGCGAGCGCGAGCGCCGAGCCCCACGATCCGCCGAACACCTGCCACCGGTCGATGCCGAGGTGGGTGCGGAGCCGCTCGATGTCGGCCACGAGGTGCCACGTGGTGTTCGCCGAGAGCTCGGCATCGGGCGCGCTCGCGTGCGGCACGCTCCGCCCACAGCCGCGCTGGTCGAGGAGCACGATCCGGTAGCGCGCGGGGTCGAAGTAGCGCCGGTGATCCGGGCCGCAGCCGCCGCCCGGGCCGCCGTGGAGAAACACCACAGGCTTGCCATCGGGGTTGCCGCAGGTCTCCCAGTAGATCTCGTTGCCATCGCCCACGGGCAGCATGCCGTGCGCGGTGGGTTCGATCGGTGGATAGAGCGCTCGCAGTGCCATACCGCTCACTCTAATGCCCCGCACGGGTGCCGGGGCGGGCGGCTCGATCGCGCCTCCCGCCCCGGCACCGCACGCTAGCCGCGCGCAGCCTGCTTCGCCTGCTTCCGCAGCTCCTTCTCATGGATCGGCCAGGTGCCCGCGGCGCGCTGCGCCTCCACGTAGGCGTGCGCCTCGGCCTGACGCTCGGCCTCGATTCCCGTCGCGATCTCCGCGCGGAGCAACTCCGGTCCGAGCCCGAACGCGTCGACCAGGTCAAGCGCGTGGGGCCGCAGCCGCGCGATCAGCCGGTCGATGTACGCCGTCACAGCCTCGGCGCGCTGCCCCGAGATCCGGCCCTGCACGAGGTACCAGGCCGCGTGCTCCTCGATGAGGCCGAAGCCGAAGAGGTCGCGGAGCCAGGTGAGCACCTGCTGCGATCCGGGATCCGAGATCTGCTCGAGCGCCTCCGTGAACGCCTCCCACTGGAGCAGCTCAGCGTGCGCGCGGGCCGCCTCGATGAGCTTGTGCTGCTGCGCGTTGAACGCCTCCTCGTTCGCGATGGCCTTGCCCCGCGCATCGCCCTTCGGCACGTGCTTGGTCGCCTCGCGGAGGGCGAGCGCGATCTCCGAGACCATCGTCTCCACGCGGTCGGTGAGGAGCGCCCGCTGCGCCTCGGGGGTACGCATGCTCTCGACCGAACGCGCGACCCGGCCGAGGTCGGCGATGCTCTGGCCCATCTGGCGCAGCCCGAAGCGGCTCACCCGGTCGCCGAGCTGCGAGGCCGCAGCCTTCGCGATCGCCGCCTTGTCGCCGCCCGCGAACTGCTTCGCGTAGTCGGTGAGCAGGCGCTTCCCCACGAGCTGCAGGAGCACGTTGTTGTCGCCCTCGAAGGTGACGTAGATGTCGAGGTCCGCGCGGAGGCCCACGAGCCGGTTCTTCGCGATGAAGCCGGCGCCGCCCGTGGCCTCACGCGCCTCCTGCAGGGTCTCGAGAGCAGCCCAGGTGGAGAGGGGCTTCAGGCCAGCGGCGAGGGTCTCGAGGTCCTCGCGGTTCGCGTCCGTGTCCTTCGCTCCTGAGAACACCTCGTCGAACACCGTGAGCAGGCGCTCGCTCGCGAACGCCATCGCGTACGTCTGCGCGAGCTTCGGGATCAGGCGCCGCTGGTGCTGCCCGTAGTCCATGAGGACGGTCTCGCGGCCGGAGGCGCCCGGGAACTGCCGCCGCTCGCTGCCGTAGCGGATCGCGATCGTGAGGGCCGCCATCATGGCCTTCACCGCGGAGCCGTCGAGCGAGACGCGGCCCTGCACGAGCGTGCCGATCATCGTGAAGAAGCGACGGCCGGGGCTCTCGATCGACGACGAGTAGCTGCCGTCGGCCGCGACGTCGCCGTAGCGGTTCAGCAGGTTCTCGCGCGGGATCCGCACGTGCGTGAAGTGCAGGCGACCGTTGTCGATGCCGTTCAGGCCGCCCTTCACGCCGTCGTCCTCGCTGCCGACGCCGGGGAGCAGCTCGCCCTCGGGGGTGCGGATCGGCACGAAGAACGCGTGCACGCCGTGGTTCACGCCCTTCGTGATGAGCTGCGCGAACACGACGGCGGCCTGGCCGTGCAGCGCCGCGTTGCCGAGGAACTCCTTCCACGCGCCCGTGAACGGGGTGTGGATCTCGAACTCCTCGGTCTCGGGATCGTAGCTCGCGGTCGTCCCGACCGAGGCCACGTCCGAGCCGTGGCCGATCTCCGTCATCGCGAACGCGCCGGGAAGCTTCAGGCTCATCACGTCGGGCAGCCACTTCTCGTGGTGCGTGCGCGTGCCGAGGTGCAGGATCGCGGCGCCGAACAGCCCCCACTGCACACCGCTCTTGATCTGCAGCGAGGGATCGGCGAGCACGAGCTCCTGGAACGCGGCGATGTTGCCGCCGTGGTTGTCGCCGCCGCCGAGATCGCTCGGGTACGCGCGCTGAATCGCACCGTTCTCGACGAGGATCCCGAGCTGCTCGAGCACGCGGGCACGGTGCTCGTCCATCGACTGACCGTTGATGGTGTGCAGCCGCGGGTCGGCGGCGAGGGCGCGGGATTCGAGGCGCTCCCGCTTCCACTTGCCCAGCAGGGCGTCCCCCACGACGGTGGTGTCGATGCGGGCCTCGTTCGGGATGGTGTCGCTCATCGGTGCTCCTTTGGCGTGCGCGCGTGACCGCATCGGCGGTCGTCGGTTGACCTGCTGCCAGGCTAGGCCGCTCGCCCGAGGCGGACAACCGAGCGCGCGTCACCCGACAACGGCCGCCGCGCGCGCCGCGTACGCCATTGTCGAATGGCGCCAAATCGAGCACGCCAGATCTAGAGGTTCGCGCTAAGTGCGCGGTGCTCCCCACTGCCATGAGCACGCGGGCGGAGCCCGTTCAGCGCGGGTCGACCGCTCCCTCCGGAATGAAGTCCTCGAACACCTCGGGCACGATCCCCGCGTTCTCCAGCAGTTCGCGCGTGCGCTTCTGTCGTGTGCGCGCGATCACCGTCACGACCACGCCGTCCCGGCCCGCCCGACCCGTCCGGCCGGCGCGGTGGAGGTAGGTCTTGTAGTCGTCCGGCGGATCGGCCTGCAGCACGAGGTCGACATCGTCGACATGGATGCCGCGCGCCGCCACGTCGGTCGCCACGAGCACGGAGGCCTTCCCCGTCGCGAACTTCTCGAGGTTGCGCTCGCGGCGCGACTGGCTGAGGTCGCCGTGCAGCGCTGCGACGCGCAGCCCTGCGTCGGCGAGCATCTCGGCCACCCGCTCGGCGTACGCACGGGTGCGGCAGAACACGAGCACGCGGCCCGGCGTGCGGGCGAGCTGCACGAGCGCCTGGTCCTTGTGCTCCCAGAGCACGATCTGCACCCGGTGCCGGACCGTGCCGTCCGCCGCGGCCTCGGCCTCGTGCACGGCGGGATCCCGCAGGAACTCTTCGACAAGCTCGGAGACCCCGGCGTCGAGCGTCGCGGAGAAGAGGAGGCGCTGGCCGCCCCGCACCGTCTGGCGCAGCACCTGCTGCACGGGCTCGAGGAAGCCGAGATCGCACATGTGGTCGGCCTCGTCGAGCACGGTGACGAGCACCTCGCGAAGGTCGAGCTTGCGCCGGTTGACGAGATCCTGCACGCGGCCGGGCGTACCGATCACGATGTCGACGCCCCGCTGCAGCGCGTGCACCTGGGGATCGAGCGGGACGCCGCCGACGAGCTGCGCGGTGTAGAACCCCACGGAGCGCGCGATCGGCTGGATCGTGCGGTCGATCTGCAGCGCGAGCTCACGCGTGGGAGCGAGGATCAGGGCGCGCGGATTGCGCGTGGGCTTCTGCGGGGCGCGGGCGCCCCGCTCCCCGCGCTTCGGCTGCTTCGCCCCTCGCTCCTTCGCGCCGGGGGCCGCACCGAACGCACCCTGCGTCTTCAGCAGGAGGAGACGTTCGACGAGGCCGGAGCCGAAAGCGATCGTCTTGCCGGATCCCGTGCGCGCCCGCCCGAGCACGTCGCGACCGCGCACGATATCCGGGATCGTGGCGACCTGGATCGGGAACGGGCGGTCGGCGCCGAGCTCACCGAGCACGCGCACGATGTTGCCGCCGAGGCCAAGATCGCCGAAGCTGATGCCCGCGGCGTCCTCCGCTGTGGTGATACGGGCATCGAGGCGCGCGAGCGGCTGCTCGCGCGGGGCGCGCTCGCGGGGCGCGCGCTCCCGCTCGGTGCGCTCACGCGGGGCGCGCTCGGGGGCCATCCGCTCGTTCGTCGCGCGCTCGCCCCCGGAGCGACCGCTCGCCGCGCGGCCGGTGCCCGCGCGCTCGCGCCCGCCGCGGTCCCGCTCGTCGCGCCCGGAGCGCGCAGCACGCACGCCGCCCGGAGCGTCGGAGCGCCCCTGCTGCGCGTCGTCGGCACGGCTCGTGCCCTGCGCCTGCGCCCGCCCGCCGTGGAACTTGCGCCCCTTGGGCTTGCGCCCGGGCTCGTAGTTCGCGGGGGCCTTGAAGCCGCGTCGTCCCTTCTGGGCCATCTACTTCTCGTCGCTTTCCGTCGCTTCGCGACCGGTGGTGGGCTGCTGGGGGTCGGCATCCGCCGCGGGGTTCGCAGCTCCGGGGTTCGCAGCTCCGTGGTCCGCGGCTCCGGCCACGTCAGCGCCGGGAACCTGGGCGCCGGGCTCCTCGTCGACGTCCTGCGTCGCCTGCCAAAGCAACTGCTCCCAGTTCAGCTCGCCCGTCACGGGAGGAGCGGCGCCGTCCTCGCGGAACGCCCCGCTCGGGGCGGGCTCGGCCGATGCCGGTGCCGCCGCGGCAGTCTCCACCGCGGCGGCCTCTTCCGGTGCGGGATCCTCAGCGGCGGGATCCACAGCGGCGGGGTCATCAGCGGCGGGGTCCGCCTCCACGGCGTTCTCGGCTCCCGGATCCCGCACCGGAACCGGCACAGGAATCGGGGCAGGAACGGGCGCCGGAACCAGCGCCGGGACCGGCTCCGACTCCAACTCCGGCACGAGCTCGGGCTCAGAATCGGGCTCGGTCGCCGACTCCTGCGCGGGCTCGGCCGCCTCGGGCAGCGGGTTGTCCTCGCCCGTGAAGCCCAGCTGCGCGAGGTCCATCGACATCTGCTCGGTCTCGGGGCCCATCGCGGTCGGCTCCGAAGCGCCGGGCCCCTCGCTCGGGGCCGGCGGCAGCACGACGGCGGAGGGCTCGCCGTGGGCGCCCGCGGTCTCGGGGGCCGCGAGCCCGGCGCGCAGCAGTTCGCTGAGCACGGCCTGCCGGCGCACGGCCTCCTCCGCCTCGGCGGCGGCGTTCTCCGCGGCCTCGGCCTCGAGCGCCTCGGCACGGGCCAGATCCTGCTCCGCGGCGTGGGCCGCCTCGACCTCGGCGATCCGGGCGGCCTCGGCTGCGGCGGCGTCGCGGGCTGCGCGCTCCGCCTCCGCGGCGGCCGCGCGGGTCACCTCGGCGATGCTCGCCTCCTCGGCGGCCAGGCGCTCGGCCTCGGCCTGCTCCTCCGCGAGCCGATCGGCCTCCGCCCGCTCCGCGGCGACGCGCTCGGCCGCGACGCGCTCGGATTCCGCGGCGGCGGCCTCGGCGGCGGCTGTCTCAGCGGCGGCGGCTTCGGCCTCCGCGACCGCGACGGGGTCGATGCGGGGCGCATCGGCGAGCTCGGCCTCCACGATCGCCGCGGCCTCGCTCGCCGCGACCGGGGCGGGGAGCGCGTCAGCGGAGAACTCGGGGAGCACGTCGCCCGTGTCGCTCACGTCACCCGGAACGAGGACGGCGGCTTCCGGCGTCCCGGCCGAAGCGTCTGTCGCGCTCGTCGATCCTCCGCCGGTCGCCCGCACCGGCCCTGCCGCAGCGGTGCCGATGGCGCCCGTGAGCCCGGATCCCGCGAGCACCAGAGCGCCCCCGTCCCCGTCCCCTCGGAGGCCCTTCTTCCGCGCGCGCCGCTCGGCGCCGCCCTCGCGTCGCCGCTCGACCGCGTAGTACAGCGTCGGCAGCACGACCAGTGTGAGCACGGTCGACGAGAGCAGACCGCCGATCACCACGACGGCGAGCGGCTGCGAGATGAAGCCGCCCTTGCCCGTGATGCCGATCCCCATCGGCGTGAGCGCGAGGATCGTGGCGAGCGCCGTCATCACGATCGGACGCAGTCGCTGCAGGGAGCCGTGCACGACGGCGTCGCGGAGCGGTTCGCCGCGATCCCGGTACTGGTTCACGAGGTCGATCAGCACGATCGCGTTCGTCACGACGATACCCACCAGCATGAGCACGCCGATGAGCGAGGCCACGCCGAGCGGGATCCCCGTCGCGATGAGCAGCAGGATCGCGCCCGTGGCCGCAAAGGGCACCGAGATGAGCAGCAGCAGCGGCTGCAGCAGGCTGCGGAACGTCGCGACCATCACGACGTAGACGATCAGAATCGCGACGAGCAGCGCCAGGCCGAGCTGGCCGAAGGCCTCCGCCTGCTGCGACATCACGCCGCCGATCGAGGCGCTCGCGCCCGCAGGCAGTTCGACCCGGTCGAGCGCGGCGTTCACGGCGGTGCTCGCGGTACCGAGGTCGTCGCCCTCGGGAAGCGCCGAGATCGTCACCATGCGCGAGGTGTCCTCGGTGCGGATCGTCACGGGGCCGTCGGCCACCTCGACCGTCGCGAGCGCACTCAGGGCGCGCGGGCCGGAGGCGGTCTGGATCTGCAGCGCGGCGACGCCGGCGACGTCGTTCGGCGCGTCGGCGGTGGCGAGGTACACGGCCGTGCTCGTGTCGTCGATCGCGATCTGGCCGATCTGGGTCGGCTGCATCTGCCGGGCGACCTGCCCCGCGACCGCCGCCTCGCTGAGGCCGAGGTCCGCGGCCGCCGCGCGGTTCACCGTGACCGAGAGGTACGGACGTGACTGCGCGAGATCGCTCTCAACCTGCTTCAGGCCGGGCGCATCGCGGAGCTCCGCGAGCACCGCCTCGCTCGCGGTCTCGAGCGTGTCCTGATCCGGCGCCGTGACGCCGACCTCGATCGAGCTCGACATCGTGACGCCGCCGCCCGACTGGCCGAGGGAGAACTCCCCCGCGTCGTCGAGCGCGTCGACCGCGGCGCGGATCTCGTCCTGCACGACGGCCTGATCCGCGTCGGGCGAGGTGGTGAGCGAGTAGGTGATGGCCCCGTCGCCCCCGCCGCCGAAGATGGCCGCCATACCGCCGCCCGTGCTGCCGACGGTCACCTGCACGGAGTCGATCGCGCTCACGTCCGCGAGCGCGCCCTCGACCCGCTCCACCTGGGCGAGCTGCGCATCGAGGCTCGTTCCCGGCGCGAGCGTCTGCACGAGGCCGACCGAGTTCTGCTCGTCGGAGCCCATGAAGTTGGTCTTCATCAGCGGGGTCGCCGCGATCGTCGCGCCGAACACGAGCGCAGCGACCATGAGCGTCACCGCGGGGCGCCGCAGCGTCCAATCGATCACGGGCCGGTACCAGCGCTGCAGCGCCGTCGGCTGCGCGGCCGCGCGCGCGGTCTCGGGAGCCGCGCTCGAACGGCGGGCGCCCGGGCGCCCGAAGCGGGCGGCGAGCGCGTTCGGCTTCCGCCCCTCGCGCTCGGGCGAGATGAACCAGTACGCGAGCACCGGCACGATCGTCAGCGAGACGAGGAGCGACGCGGCGAGCGCGATCGTCACCGTGAACGCGAAGGGGCGGAAGAGCTCGCCCACCATGCCCGCGACGAAGGCCATCGGCAGGAACACCGCGACCGTCGTGACCGTCGAGGCCGTGATCGCTCCCGCCACCTCGCGGACTGCGCGCACGATCGTCGCGGCGCGATCCTCCTCGGAGACGAGGTGCCGCTTGATGTTCTCGATCACCACGATCGAGTCGTCCACCACACGGCCGATCGAGATCGTGAGCGCGCCGAGCGTGAGCATGTTCAGCGTGTAGTCGGCGAAGTTCAGGCCGACGAAGGTGAGGAGCACCGAGGTGGGGATCGAGATCGCCGTGACGAGTGTCGCGCGCACCGACATCAGGAAGACGAGGATGACGAGGACCGCGAAGAGGAGGCCGAGGAGCCCCTCCGTCGTGAGCGTCTCGATCGACTGCTCGACGTACGGCGCCTGGTCGAAGATCACGCTCAGCTTCGCACCGCCGAGCTGACCCTCCAGGTCCGCGAGCGTGCTCTGCACCGCGTGCGAGACGTCGACGGTGTTGGCCGCGGACATCTTCGTCACCCCGATCGTGAGGGCCGGGGCGCCGTCCACCCGGGAGATGCTCTCCACTGGACCGGGGCCGAGCTCGACCGTCGCGACGTCCGCGATGGTCACGGCCTGCAGCGCGGGCGCCGCGTCGGCCTCGGGCAGGGCGGTGGTGCGCGTGCGATCCGCCTGCGCGAGCGCCTCCTGCTGCGCCACGAGCGCCTGCTGCTGGGCCTCGAGCTGCGCGGCGCTGATGGGGATCGGAAGTGCCGCGATCTCGTCGGCCGAGGTGACCTCGGACCCGGCCTGCACGGCGAGCGTGCGGTCCCCGTCGGCGACGGTGCCCGCGGCGACGAGCACGCCGCTCTGCTGGAGGGCATCGGTGATCGACTGCGCGCTCAGGCCGAGCGAGGCGAGCGCCGCGGTGTCGGGGGTGATCGTCACCCGGTCGGGCCGCGCGCCCGCGAGCTGCGCGTCGCGCACCCCGGGCAGATCCGAGAGCTCGGGTACCACGACCCGCGAGATCAGCTCGGCCGCGGCCTCGGGGGTCTCGCCGTCCGCGGGGGTCACCGCGATCTGGATCACCGGGAAGTCGTCGATGCTGCCCGACATCACCTGGGTGTCCGACGCCTCGGGCAGGAGCTTCGAGATCCGGCTGATCGCGCGCTCCACCTTCTGCTCGGTCGCCGCGATGTCGACGCCGTAGGTGAACTGCGCGAGCACCATCGAGGCGCCCGTGCTCGACGTGGCGGTCGAGCTTTCGAGCTGGGGCACACCGCGCAGCGCCGTCTCGATGTGCTCCGAGACGTCGGCGTTAACCACCTCGGGCGAGGCGCCCGGGTAGCTCGTGACGACCGCGATCGCGGGGAACTGGACGGAGGGCATGAGCTCTTGCTTGAGCGAACCCATGCCGATGAGGCCGAACACCGCAGCTACGACGGTCACGAGCGCGATCAGGGCACGATTCTTCAGGCTGAGCGCCGTGAGCTGGTGCATGGGCTCGATTATCCCACGCCGCGCCGATCCCGCCCAGTTCGTCCTGCGCGCGATCCCGCACGACCCCGGTCCCCGACCTGGGCCCGGAGCAGCCATAATGCTGAGTATGCCGCTGTCTCGAAGCCGACGCACCCTGGGCGCTGTGACCCCTGACGATTTCCAGCGCCTGCGCGACCTGCGGCGCATGCAGCGCATCGCGGTCGGGCTGCTCATCGGCATGGCCGTCGTCTTCGTCGTCTCCTTTGTGCTGCAGGATCGCTACCCCTGGCTCGGCTACGTCCGCGCCGCGAGCGAGGGCGGCATGGTCGGCGCGCTCGCCGACTGGTTCGCGGTGACGGCGCTCTTCCGGCACCCCCTCGGGATCAAGATCCCGCACACGAACCTCATCTCCAACAAGAAGGACGAGATCGGAGCCGGCCTCGGCTCCTTCGTCGAGGAGAACTTCCTCGCCGACGATGTGGTGCACGCAAAGCTCTCGGAGATCAGCGGCGCGCGCACGGCGGGCCGCTGGCTGTCCGAGCGGGCGAATGCCGAGCGCGCGGCCGGCATGGTGGCGAGCGCGGGGCTCGGCGCGCTCACGGTGCTGAACGACAACGATGTGCAGGACTTCGTCGAGGGGCTCGTACGCAAGCACGTGGTCGACCCCGAGTGGGGGCCGCTGCTCGGGCGCGCGGCCGACTCCTTCGTCTCGGGCGGGCACCACGAGGCGCTCCTCGACATCGCGGCGGAGCGGCTCGAGGACTGGCTCGTCGGCCACCCGGAGGCATTCGACCGCGTCGTGTCGTCGCGGCTGCCCTCGTGGATGCCGAGCGTCGTCGAGAAGTTCGTCGACAACCGCCTCCACGCCGAGGCCGTCCGCTTCGCCCAGCGCGTCGCGGCCGAGCCCGAGCACCCCTTCCGCCTCGCCGTCACGAAGTTCCTGGGCGACCTCGCGCGGGACCTGCAGGAGCAGGAGCGCCTCCAGGGGCAGCTCGAGAACTTCAAGCACGAGCTCTTCGACAGCCCCCGCGTGCGCGCTCTCGCGACGAGCACCTGGGAGACCGCGCGGGCCGCGCTCGTCGAGATGCTGGAGGACCCCGAGAGCGACCTGCGCGTCCGCATGGTGAGCGCGGCTCAGGACTTCGGGCGCAAGCTCGTGGAGGACGCCACCCTCCAGTACAAGATCGATGTCTGGGTGATGGGGATCGTGGAGCACCTCGTGCGCAACTACCGCCACGACCTCGCCGGCGTGATCACGGAGACGGTGCAGCGCTGGGACGCGCGCGAGGCGGCCGAGAAGATCGAGCTACAGGTCGGGAAGGATCTGCAGTTCATCCGGATCAACGGCACCGTGGTGGGTGCCCTCGCCGGGCTGACGATCTTCGCGGTGGCCACGCTGGTGATCGCGCCGCTCGCCTCCTAGCCCGCCGGGACTCCTCGCCCGTCCGGCGTGCTCGCGCGTCGGACGGCAGGGCCGAGCCGCTGAGTCGCTGAGCAGGATCCGGCCGCGGGGCGGCGCCCGCAGCGCGAGGATCGCTCAGCGCAGCAGGGTCACGCGGCGCGGAAGCCCACGGGCAGCAGCAGGTCCTGCACCCGGTCCCGGGCCGCGGTGTGATCGGCGCGGGTCGTGATGGCGCAGCGGCTCACCCGGCAATCGAGCCCGTCGATCGTCGCGGGAGGCACGGTCAGCGTCGCCGTGAACGTGCCCGTCGCATCGTCGTCGTAGCTCTGCGTCGCGAACGCGCGCCAGGCCCAGTCGCTCGTGATCCACGCGCTCGACAGTCCCGTCTCGGCCTGGGCGCCGCCCGTCTCCGCCCCCTCAGGGATGCCCCCGAGGCAGGGGCCGGGCTTCTCCTCAGGCGACTCGGGAATTGCGCAGATCGCGAGGTATATTCCGATGCCGGAATCAAAACCGGTGCCCGTCACGACGAGTGACTCGCCCGGAGCGATCGCGTCGAGCTCGGCCGGCTTCCCATCGTTCGTCTCGGCGGAGAGCGTGCGCGTGCGCCCGTCGGCGCCGGTCGCGCTCACCTCGGAGACGAAGTCCTGCGGCACTTCCTGGCCCGATCCGCCCGCGCTCTGGTGCGTGAGGATCGGGAGCAGCACGGCGAGCGCACCGGCCAGAACGAGCACGGCCACTGCGAGCAGCGCGATGAGCACGATCCTGACTGGGCGCGGGCGAGAAGACGTCATGTGTTCATCGTAACCGGCCGATCTTCGCGCATGCCGGTCATGCTAGAATCTGCTCCATACGTCTATTTAAATTGGTACTTGCCTCGTGGAGCATATTCCGCGGGGCCCGAATGTGTAAGGGGGTCACGCATGGGGCGCGGCCGTCAGAAGGCAAAGCACACCAAGGT
Source organism: Leucobacter sp. PH1c (assembly GCF_000633415.1). GTDB lineage: Bacteria > Actinomycetota > Actinomycetes > Actinomycetales > Microbacteriaceae > Leucobacter. The sequence continues at coordinate 20,142 of NZ_AYMV01000016.1, forward strand.
CGCCCGGGAGCTGAAGTATTTCAGCCCCGACACGAACTACTCGGCGCTTGAGCGAGAGCTCGCATCTGAATCCGAGAAGCATTCGGGCGAGGACCCCTGGGCCGAGTACGCGGACAAGTACAACACGGACGAGGACTCCGACGACGATTGACGTCGCGGCGCCGCCCCTGGCGCCCACCGAGTCGTTCAGCGCAGCGGGCCGATCGGTCCGCTGCGCTGCTGCGTGAGGATCCTCCGCTCGAACGACGCTTGCAGCCCGCACCGGGATGACGTGGAACCGGTGCGGGCTGTGGCGTTCCTGCGCGCGGGTCCGGCGGCGCGCCCTGCGCCAGGGACGGCGGGATGCCGGGGTGCCGGCCTCCCGGAACCGCAACGGCCCCGCCGCACCGGAGTGCGACGGGGCCGAATGCGCGGAACCGAGTGCGCGGGGACGGCGAGCCGAGCGTCCGCCGCCTCGCAGCGACTAGTGCTTGCCCTGGGCGGCGACCGCGGCAGCGCCTGCGGCAGCGGCCTCGGGGTCGAGGTAGCGGCCGGGACCCGTGGGCGTGCCGTCCTCCGCGATGTCGTAGACGAGCGGCATGCCCGTCGGGATGTTGAGCGACGCGATGTCGCCGTCGGAGATGCCCTCGAGGTGCTTCACGAGCGCGCGCAGCGAGTTGCCGTGCGCGGTGACGAGCACCGTCTGCCCCGCGTTCAGGTCGGGCAGGATCTCACCCTCCCAGTAGGGGATGAGGCGGTCGATGACGTCCTTCAGGCACTCGGTCTGCGGGCGCACGCCGTCGATGCCCGCGTAGCGCGGATCCCGCGCCTGCGACCACTCGCTCGCGTCGTCGAGGGCGGGCGGGGGCGTGTCGAAGGAGCGTCGCCACTCCATGAACTGCTCCTCGCCGTACTTCTCGAGCGTCTCCGCCTTGTCGAGGCCCTGCAGCGCGCCGTAGTGGCGCTCGTTGAGCCGCCAGGAGCGCTTCACGGGGATCCAGAGACGATCGGCGGTGTCGAGCGCCAGGTTCGAGGTCTGGATCGCGCGGCTCAGCACGGACGTGTGGAGCACGTCGGGCAGGAGGCCCGCGGCGGCGAGCTGCTCGCCCGCGCGCGCGGCCTCGCCACGCCCCTGCTCGGTGAGGCGGACATCGACCCAGCCGGTGAACAGGTTCTTCTGGTTCCACTCGCTCTGCCCGTGGCGCAGCAAGATCAGCGTGTTCGTCATGTCCCTAGCCTATCCGGTCGCCCGGGCGGGTCAGAGCCGCTTGAGGCGCGGGATCTCGCGGGCCGCGCCGGCGTCGGCGGGCACGATGACCTCCTGGCCCGCGGCGATCACCTCGGGGATCTCCGCGGGATCGGCCTGGGCGTCGGCCGCGTGCTCACCGCCGCGCACCTCGAGTTCGGCGTCCTCCGGGACGGAGCGCTTGAGCAGCGCGAGCGCCATGCCGCCCCACTCGTAGTGGAGGGCCGCCCGGGTGATCCGGCCGACGGGCCGGGCGCCGGGCGTGCGGGCCTCGCCCGCGCGGAACACGAGCGCGCCCGGCACGGGCAGCGAGCCGCCGGATCCGTCCAGGTGCAGCAGCGCGAGCCGGCGCGGCGGGTGGCCGAGGTTGTGCACCTTGGCGATGGTCTCCTGCCCGCGGTAGCAGCCCTTCGTGAGGTGCACCGCGGTGCGCAGCCAATCGAGCTCGTGCGGGATCGCGCGCTCGTCGACGTCCGCGTGCTGCGCGGGGCGCCAAGCACGGACCTCGAGCGCATCGAGCGCGAGCAGGCCGGCCACGGCAAAGTCGCCGGCGGCGGCGCGCGCGGCGAGGCCGGGGAGCGCGGTGCGCGGGAAGACGAACTGCGCGGCGCTCCACTCGGCGCCGGCGTGCTGCTCGGTCTTCGCGTACTGCACACCGCCCGGGAGGACGCCGCGCCACGGGTCTTCCCAGATCGCGGCGGGCTCGGCTGCGCGAAGCGCGTCGGCGGCGGGGCCCGCGAAGGCGAGCACGGCGGCGTACTCGTCGGAGGCGTCGCGCACGCTCACCCGGAGGGCGAAGCGCATGCGGGTGAGGAAGGCGGCGAGCGGCTCGGCGGAGCCCTCGTCGACGAGCAGCCAGCTCCGCTCGCCGTCGTCGACGATGCGGATGGCGCGCTCGATGCGCCCATTGGGGTCGAGGAGCATCGTCTCGGTGCTCACCCCGGGGCGCAGGCCAGCGAGCTGCTGGCTCGTCATCGAGTGCAGCCAGCTCAGGCGGTCGGCACCCTCGACGATGATCACGCCGCGGTGCGACAGCTCGACGATGGCGCGGCCCTCATCGAGGGCGCGCTGCTCAGCGAGCGGCTCGCCGTAGTGGGCGGGCACGCCGAGCTCCGGGACGACGATCGCCCCGGGAAGCTCACGGAAGGCGGTCATGTGGTCACCACCCCTCCGAGTGCGGGACGCAGGCGACTAGCGCTGCCCCTTGAAGAGCTTGTAGATGACAGTGCCCGAGACCCACGCAATCGCCAGGGATGCGAGGCCCAGGAGGCCGAGAAAGAAGAGTTCGAGCGCAAGCAGCATGCGGCCAGTCTACCCGAAATCGAGCCGGGTGAGGACTCAGCCGATGAGCAGCCCGATGACGTCGATCGCCCCGATCACGAGCACCGAGCCCGCAACGCTGAACGCCACGCGAGTGATGAAGCCGACGCGCTGCGCCGTGCCGAGCTGGAGCCCGAAGGTGACGAGCGTGCTCGCCCCGATCGCGAACACGAGCCAGGCGAAGCGGTCCTCGTTCGGGACGAGGATCGTGACGAGCGCGCCGATCACTGCGGCGACGGCCCACGCGGCGATGAGTCGCGGCACGTGCCAGGAGTGCACGTCGGGCATCTCCCGAGGTTCTTCGATCTGGGACTCGGTCACGGCCACATTCTTCCACACGGCGCCGAAACCTGGGCGAAACGGAGTCGAAACGTACGCCCCCGTAGACTGGGGGTGTTCAGGGAACGAGGAAGGGAGCATCGCGCATGGAGCTGCTCTGCCTCACGGACCGGGACCCGGCCGAATCGCTTCCCGGGCTCGACCTGCTACCCCACGAGCTGCGCACCTCGCCGCTCGCGCTCCAGATCCCGGAGACGCTCGCCGCCCGCTACGACGCAATCCTCATCGACGGCACGCTCGACGCCCGCCGAGCGCGCAGCGCGTGCCTCAGCCTGACCTCGGGCGTGAGCACGCCCCGCGTGGTCATCCTCCCCGAGGTCGCGCTCACGGCGCTGACCGCGGAGTGGGGGATCGCGGAGCTGCTGCTCCCCACGGCGAGTCCCGCGGAGATCGAGCTCCGCCTGCGCCTGCTCGCACAGCAGTCCTCCGCGCAGACTCCCCCGCCCGCGGTCCAGGCCGCGGGCGTTGTCATTGACGAGTCCAATTTCACCGCGCGCCTGTTTGGCCGCCCGCTCGACCTCACCTACAAGGAGTTCGAGCTGCTGCACTTCCTCGCCGGGCACCCCGGGCGGGTGTTCACCCGCGAGCAGCTGCTCAGCGAGGTCTGGGGCACCGACTACTTCGGAGGCACCCGCACGGTCGACGTGCACGTGCGGCGGCTCCGAGCGAAGCTCGGCGATCACGAGGGGCTCATCAGCACCGTGCGCGGCGTCGGCTACGGATTCGCGCGAGCCAAGCTCGCCGGGGAGGATGAGGAACATGGCTCCGCGCACTGATCTGCTCGAGTTCACCGCAGCGGGGCGAGCGCCCGAGGCCGAGCTGCTCGCAACGGCGCGCGGGATCATCGCCGCAGCGGAGGCCACCGACGGTGTGCCTCCCGTGTCGGATCAGGCGATGCTCGCCGCCGCCCGCGGCGAGCGCGCACTCATCGTGTTCGCGGCTCCCAGCGCGACGCCCGGCACCGAGCCCGGCGCGACGCCCGGCGATGCTCCGCACGGAGCAGACGCGCTCGCGCTCGGGATCATCGGCGACGGCGAGCTCGACCTCGTGGTCCGCCCCGAGGCGCGCGGCCGCGGTGTCGGCGCCCGGGCGCTCGCTGCGCTGCTCGCCCGGCATCGGCCCGCGGACGGCCCGCTGCGCGCCTGGGCCCACGGCACGAATCCGGCCGCCGATGCCCTGCTTGAGGCAGCGGGTTTCGTCCCCGTGCGCTCGCTCTTCCGCATGGCGCTCGATCCCGCACTGCTCCCCGCGGACGGCCGCGACCCGCTCGCGCTCGCTCCCGCCGGCCTCGGGCTGCACCGCTTCGGTGCCGAGCCGGGCGACTCGGCCGCGTGGGTGCGGGTGAATGCGGCCGCCTTCGCGACGCACCCCGAGCAGGGGCGCATGACGGAGGCGGATCTCGCGCAGCTCGCCGCCGAGCCCTGGTTCGACGCGGCCGACCTGATCCTGCTCACGGATGCGCGGGGCGAGGCGATCGGCTCGACCTGGGTGAAAACGCTCCGCGACCCGGAGACGGACGCCCGAGACACCGAGCTGTACGCACTCGCCGTGCACCCGGAGCACGCGGGGCGCCGGCTCGGCAGCTTGCTCCTCGACGTCACGCTCGCGCGCATGGCCGAGCATGCGCCGCGCAGTGTGACGCTCTACGTGGACGGTGAGAACGAGCGCGCCGTGCGGCTGTACGAGCGCGCGGGGTTCACGGTCGATTCACGCAGCCGCCAGTGGGAAACGGGCGCCGGCGACGGCGCAGGTGCCAGAATGGACGCATGAGCGAAGAGACGCCCGAAGTCGCCACCGATCTCGCCCCCCTGCCCGCGGATCGCTACATCGACCGTGAGCTGAGCTGGCTGGCGTTCAACCAGCGGGTGCTCGAGCTGGCCGAGGATCCCACGATCCCGCTGCTTGAGCGCGCGAACTTCCTCGCTATCTTCGCGTCGAACCTCGACGAGTTCTTCATGGTGCGCGTCGCGGGGCTGAAGCGCCGCATCGTCACGGGGCTCGCGGTGCCGACGAACGTGGGGCGCGCCCCCACCGAGGTCCTCGCCGACATCAACCGCACGGCGTACGAGCTGCAGCTGCGGCACGCGAACTGCTTCCGCGAGCAAGTGCAGCCCGCGCTCGCCGAGGCCGGGATCAAGATCGTCGACTGGGAGCAGCTCGACGACGCGGACCGCGTGATCCTCACGGACTACTACGAGCAGCGGATCTACCCCGTGCTCATGCCGCTCGCCGTCGATCCCGCGCACCCGTTCCCCTACATCTCGGGCCGGGCCCTCAACCTCTCGATCCGGGTGCGCAACACTCGCACCGACAAGATCGAGTTCGCGCGCCTCAAGGTGCCGCAGATGATTCCGCGCTACGTGCGCGTCGACCGCCGCGAGGACGCCGAGGACATCCGGTACATCCCGCTCGAGGCGCTCATCGCGAACCAACTCGACGGTCTCTTCCCCGGCATGGAGGTCATCGACCACCACGTCTTCCGCGTGACGCGCAACGAGGACATGGAGATCGAGGAGGACGAGACCGAGAACCTCATCCAGGCGCTCGAGAAGGAGCTGCTGCGCCGTCGCTTCGGCCCGCCGATCCGGCTCGAGATCTCCGACGACATGGATCCGGCGACGCTCGAACTACTCGTCCGCGAGTTCGACATCGACGAGGAGCAGGTCTACACGCTGCCCGCGCCGCTCGACCTCTCAGGGCTGTTCGCGCTCACGGGGCTCCCCCGGCCGGACCTGAAGTTCAAGCCGCACATCCCGGTGACCCACCCGAAGTTCCGCACGAACTCGCCGAGCGAGCGCCCGGACACCTTCGCCGCCATCGCGCGCCGCGAGGTGCTCGTGCACCACCCGTACGAGTCCTTCGCGACGAGTGTCCAGGCCTTCCTCGAGCAGGCGGCGACCGATCCCGATGTGCTCGCCATTAAGCAGACGCTGTACCGCACCTCGGGCGACAGCCCCATCGTCGCCGCGCTCATCAAGGCCGCCGAGGCGGGCAAGCAGGTGCTCGCGCTCGTCGAGGTGAAGGCTCGCTTCGACGAGGAGGCGAACATCACCTGGGCCCGCAAGCTCGAGCAGGCGGGTGTGCACGTGGTCTACGGCCTCGTCGGGTTGAAGACCCACTGCAAGCTCGTTCAGGTGATCCGCGAGGAAGGCGGCAGGCTCGCCCACTACTGCCACATCGGCACGGGAAACTACAACCCGAAGACGAGCCGCATCTACGAGGACTTCGGCCTGTTCACCTCCTCGCCCGAGGTCGGCCGCGACGTGACGAAGCTCTTCAACGTGCTCTCGGGCTACGCGATCGAGACGGACTACAACCGGCTCCTCGTCGCGCCGCTCCAGCTGCGCCACGGCCTGCTCGAGCGCATCGAGCGCGAGGCCGATCACGCGCGGGCCGGGCGCCCGAGCGGCATCAAGCTCAAGGCGAACTCGATGGTCGACGAGGCCATCATCGACGCCCTCTACCGCGCGAGCCAGGCCGGTGTGCCCGTCGAGGTGTGGGTGCGCGGCATCTGCTCGATCCGCGCCGGCGTCCCGGGGCTGTCCGAGAACATCCAGGTGCGCTCCGTGCTGGGCCGCTACCTCGAGCACTCTCGCATCTACGCCTTCGAGAACGCGGGCGAGCGCGACGTCTTCATCGGCAGCGCCGACCTCATGCACCGCAACCTCGACCGCCGCATCGAGGTGCTCGTGAGCATCACCGACCGGGAGCACCTCGAGCGCATCGACCGCTTCTTCTCGTTCGCGTTCAGCGACGACGTGTCGTCGTGGCGGATGCTGCCGGATGGCAGCTGGCAGCGCCGGGTGATCAGCGAGGAGGGCGAGCTGCTCCCCGATCTCCAGGACCTCGTGATGATCGACCGGACCGAGGCGAGGGCACGGAGAACGCGGTGAGCACCGAGATCCTCGCCGCGGGCACGGTCTGCTGGCGGCGGGTGCCGACGCCGGCGGGCGAGCAGCTGCACGTGCTCCTCATCCACCGCACGAAGCAGCGCGACGTGTCGTTCCCGAAGGGGAAGCTCGACCCGGGCGAGAGCATGCCCGAGGCCGCCGTCCGCGAGACACGCGAGGAGACCGGCCTCGGCGTCACGCTCGGCGTGAACCTCGGCACGATCCACTACGAGCTGAGCGGCGGCCGCCGGAAGACCGTGCAGTACTGGGCGGCGGAGGTGACCGGCGCCGCAGCGCTCGCGTCGACGTTCACCCCGAACAACGAAGTGCAGGCGCTCGAGTGGGTGCCCGCGAGCGCGGCGCGCGCACGGCTCTCGTACCGCGCCGACCGCGAGCTCTACGACGTGTTCCTGCGGCTCGCCGAGCACGAGCTGCTCGACACCTTCTCGGTGACGCTGCTGCGCCACGCGAAAGCCGAGCCGCGCGGCGAGGGCGCTCCCGTCGACCACCTGCGCGGCCTGACCGACGCGGGCGAGCTGCAGGCGCGCACGCTCGTGCCGATCCTCGCCTGCTTCGGGCCGAAGCGGATCCGCTCGTCGAGCGCGCGCCGCTGCCTGGAGACCGTCGCCCCGCTCGCGGCGCACCTCGACAAGCGCGTCCGCGTCTCGGAGGCGCTGAGCCAGGACTTCTGGGACGCGGGGGATCTCGCCGAGACCCGGCGGCTCATGGGGAAGATCATCACACGGGGCAAGAGCACCATCGTGTGCAGCCACCGGCCCGTTCTCCCGGACCTCGCGCGCGAGCTCGTCCTCGCGACCGGCAGCGTGCCCGGAGACTACCTGAGCGAGGCGACCGCGCTGCCGCCCGGGGGATTCTCCGTGTTCCACTTCTCCCGCACCCGCCCGGGCGCCGGGATCCTCGCCGTCGAAACCTATCCGCTGAAGCACTGAGCGGGAGCCTCGCCCGGATCCGCGGCGGGCCCGCATGGGATCCGCGCCCGTTCGCGGGCCGAAGCGAGTGGCGAACCTCGGCCCGCGGCGCCCGGAATGACGGCCAGGATCTGAACTCGGGGTGACCGTCCGGGGTCGCGCCCCGGCGCCGCCGACGCACAGCCGCTCCCACTCGTTCACCCGTTGTTCACCCGCTGGCAGACCGCGCTTCACACTGCCCGCTTAGCGTGGGGATGTGGTCGAACGAGACCACCCCCAACATCCGCTCTCAGATTGGATCACACGCAAGTGAAGCTCTCAGCACTGACCAAGGTCGCGGCCATCGGCGGACTCGCCGCGCTCACGCTGACCTCCTGCGCCGCGAACGAGTCGGGCTCCACGGCCCCCACGGACGGCAACTCCTCCTCGCTCGCGGGCGAGCTCGTCGGTGCCGGCGCGTCCTCGCAGGGCTCGGCCCAGGAGGCCTGGGTCGCCGGTTTCCAGACCACCCACGCTGACGTGACCGTGAACTACGATCCCACCGGTTCGGGTGCGGGTCGCGAGACGTTCCAGCAGGGCGCGAGCGCCTTCGCCGGTTCCGACCGCGCGTTCAAGGCCGAGGAGATCTCGGCCGGCCCCTTCCAGGCCTGCGCCCCCGACACTGGGATCGTCGAATTCCCCGCGTACATCTCCCCCATCGCCCTCATCTTCAACGTCGAGGGCGTCGACTCCCTGAAGCTCGATGCGTCGACCGTGGCGAAGATCTTCTCGGGCTCGATCACCAAGTGGAACGACCCGGCGATCGCGTCGCAGAACGAGGGCGTCGCACTCCCCGACCAGAACATCACCGCCGTGCACCGCTCGGATGAGTCGGGCACCACCGGCAACTTCACCGACTACCTCGCGGCAGCGGCCCCGAACGACTGGACCGTCGGCTCGATCGAGTCGTGGCCGACCGAGTTCGGCGGCGAGGGCGCCCAGGGCACCTCGGGCGTCGTCGAGGCCGTGACCAACGGCGTCGGCACGATCGGCTACGCGGACGCCTCGCGCGCCGGCGAGCTCGGCACCGTCGAGATCAAGGTCGGCGACGAGTACGTGGCGTACACCCCCGAGGCCGCCGCCGCGATCGTCGACGCGTCGCCCCTCGAGGACGGCCGCACCGATCACGATCTCGCGATCAAGCTCGACCGTAACTCCACCGAGGCCGGCGTCTACCCGATCGTCCTCGTGAGCTACCTCGTCGGCTGCGAGCAGTACGCCGACTCGGCCAACGCCGAGCTCGTCAAGGAGTACTTCAGCTACATCGTGAGCGAAGAGGGCCAGAAGGTCGCGGCGGACGCCGCGGGCAGCGCCCCGATCTCGGCCGATCTGCGCACCAAGATCCAGCCCGCGATCGACGCGATCAGCTAATCGCTCGAGTGGGGCGCGGCGCACGCCGCGCCCCACTCGCCGTGTTCGACCCACCACACCCGTCACGAACCAGGAGCCCGAGTGACCACCGCTTCCGCCCCTTCCAAGCCGGTGCTGAGCCTCGGCGATCGCGTCTTCTCGCGGTCCGCGCTCTTCGCGGGCAGCATGATCCTCGTGACGCTCGCCGCCGTCGCGATCTTCCTGATCGTCCGCAGTCTCCCCGCGTTCGTCGCGACGAACGAGACCGCATCGCTGCTCAGCAGCAACTTCTGGGCCTACGTCGGCCCCCTCGTCTTCGGCACCGTATGGGCGGCAACGCTTGCGCTTGCGGTCGCGCTGCCGCTCGCGATCGGCATCGCGCTCTTCATCTCGCACTACGCGCCCCGCCAGCTGGCGCAGCTGCTCGGCTACATCGTCGACCTGCTGGCCGCCGTGCCGAGCGTCGTGTTCGGCCTCTGGGGCATCGGCGTGCTCGCACCCGCGGCCCAGCCCGTCTACGCCTGGCTCAACGACCACTTCGGCTGGATCCCGCTCTTCGGCGGCGTCGTCACCGGTACCGGCCGCACCATCCTCACCGCGGCCCTCGTGCTCGCCGTGATGATCCTCCCGATCATGACCGCGATCTGCCGCGAGATCTTCCTCCAGGCGCCCGTGCTCCACAAGGAGGCGGCGCTCGCGCTCGGCGCGACCCGCTGGGAGATGATCCGCCTCTCGGTGCTCCCCTTCGGCCGCCCCGGCATCATCTCCGCCGCCATGCTCGGGCTCGGCCGCGCGCTCGGCGAGACCATGGCCGTCGCAATGGTCCTCTCCGCGACCGGCGTCGTGAGCTTCAAGCTCCTCACCTCCGAGAACCCGTCCACGATCGCGGCGAACATCGCGCTCGCCTTCCCCGAGGCCTACGGCGAGAACATCAACGTGCTCATCGCGACCGGCCTCATCCTGTTCATCGTCACCTTCCTGGTGAACGCGCTGGCCCGCTGGATCATCAGCCGCCGCGCCGAGTTCTCCGCCGCCAACTGATGCTGCAGCAGACCGAACGGAAAGAAAAGAGGAGCGCACCCGTGGCACTCACCGTCCGCCCCGTCCATGCGGGATCCGCCCTCGCGGGCAACCGGCTGCCGCGCAGCACGCCCTGGATCGTGCTCGGCGCGAGCCTCGTCGGATCCTTCGCGCTCTTCGCGCTCCTCTCCGCCGCGAGCGGTTCCGAGTTCTCGCTCGTGGGCGCCGTGCTCATCGGCGTGCTCGCCTACCTCGCGGTCATCACGATCCTCTCGGGCACCGTCGAGGGCCGCCGCCAGGCCGTCGACCGCCTGGTCACCGGCCTCGTGACGGGCGCGTTCCTGCTCGCGATGGTGCCGCTCGTCTCGGTCGGCATCACCGTCGTCTCGAACGGCATCGCGCGCTTCGACGCCGAGTTCTTCACCTCCTCGATGCGCAACGTCACGGGCGAGGGCGGCGGCGCGCTCCACGCCATGGTCGGCACCCTGCTGATCACGCTCGCGGCGACCATTATCTCGGTGCCGCTCGGGCTCATGACCTCGATCTACCTCGTCGAGTACGGCCGCGGCCGCCTCGCGAAGACCATCACCTTCCTCGTGGACGTGATGACGGGCATCCCCTCGATCGTCGCCGGCCTCTTCGCCTTCGCGCTCTTCGCGGTGTTCTTCGGCCCGGGCGTCCGCATGGGCATCGTCGGCGCGGTCGCGCTGTCGGTGCTCATGATCCCGGTCGTCGTGCGCTCGAGCGAGGAGATGCTGCGGCTCGTGCCGAACGAGCTCCGCGAGGCCTCCTACGCGCTCGGCGTGCCGAAGTGGCGCACGATCCTGAAGATCGTGCTCCCCACCTCGATCGCCGGTATCACGACGGGCGTCATGCTCGCGATCGCCCGCGTGATCGGCGAGACCGCACCCCTCCTCATCACCGCGGGCTTCACCGCGTCGATGAACTACAACCTCTTCTCGGATCGCATGCAGTCGCTCCCCGTGTACGTGTACACGCAGTTCGCGAACCAGGGCAACCCGGCCTTCGCGTTCCTCGAGCGCGCGTGGGCCGCCGCCCTCCTCCTGATCCTCATCGTCATGGCTCTGAACCTCCTCGCTCGCCTCATCGCGAAGTGGTTCTCGCCCAAGTTCGGCCGCTAACGCGGCGCCCAGAGTTCGCAGCCAAAGGAAAGCACACCGAATGTCGAAGCGCATCGAGGTCTCGGACCTCAACGTCTACTACTCGAAGTTCCTCGCGGTCGAGGGGGTCACGATGAACATCGAGCCCCGCAGCGTCACCGCCTTCATCGGCCCCTCGGGCTGCGGCAAGTCGACCTTCCTCCGCACCCTCAACCGCATGCACGAGGCGATCCCCGGAGCGCGCGTCGAGGGAGAGGTGCTGCTCGACGGCGAGGACCTGTACGGTGCTGGCGTCGATCCCGTGCTCGTGCGCCGCCAGGTGGGCATGGTCTTCCAGCGCCCGAACCCGTTCCCCACCATGTCGATCCGCGAGAACGTGCTCGCCGGCGTGCGCCTCAACAACCGGAAGCTCTCGAAGAGCGACGCCGAGGACCTCGTCGAGAAGTCGCTCACAGGCGCGAACCTCTGGAACGAGGTCAAGGACCGCCTCGACAAGCCCGGCTCGGGCCTGTCGGGCGGCCAGCAGCAGCGTCTCTGCATCGCGCGCGCGATCGCCGTCTCCCCCGAGGTGCTCCTCATGGACGAGCCCTGCTCCGCGCTCGACCCGATCTCGACCCTCGCGATCGAGGACCTGATCGATCAGCTGAAGCAGGAGTACACGATCGTGATCGTGACGCACAACATGCAGCAGGCCTCCCGCGTCTCCGACCGCACCGCGTTCTTCAACATCGCGGGCACCGGCAAGCCGGGCAAGCTCATCGAGTACGACGACACCTCGACGATCTTCTCCACGCCCTCCGTGCAGGCCACCGAGGACTACGTGTCGGGCCGCTTCGGCTAGATCTCCCCGCGCTTCCCCTTCCCGATCGGGGTCGCTTGGGCAGGGTGTCGCCGCGCTGTGGCGCGCGACACCGTGCCCCAGCGGCCCCGATCGCGTGTGTGTGCCGTGGCGCTGGACACCCCGGCGGCCGCGGGCGTACTGTTACGCCGTGCACACCTCCGCATCCCGGTCCTCGCTCGAGACCGCCCCTCAGGACCTCCCCGACGCCGGGCACGGCCACCGCCTGCGCACCTGGCTCATGGCCGAGACGGCGGAGGCCCCGGGCGAGCACACCGGCCCGCACGGCCGTCCGGGCGAGCATCGCCGCACGCACTGGTTCCGCGTCATGTGCCTCACGGGCGTCGACTACTTCTCGACGCTCGGCTACCAGCCGGCGATCGCGGCACTCGCCGCCGGGGCGATCGCCCCCATCGCCACGATCGTGCTCGTGCTCGTGACGCTCGCCGGGGCGCTCCCCGTGTACCGCCGCGTGGCGCAGGAGAGCCCGCACGGCACCGGGTCGATCGCCATGCTCGCGAAGCTCCTCCCCCGCTGGAGCGGCAAGCTCGCCGTGCTCGCGCTGCTCGGCTTCGCCGCGACCGACTTCATGATCACGATGACGCTTTCCGCGGCCGACGCCACGGCGCACCTCGTCGAGAACCCGTTCGCCCCGGCGGAGCTCCGCGGCCAGGAGGTCGTCATCACGCTCGCGCTCCTCGGCGGGCTCGGGATCGTGTTCCTCCGCGGCTTCCGCGAGGCGATCCGCGTGGCCACGCTCCTCGTCGGGCTCTTCCTCGCGGCGAACCTCATCGTGATCGTCGTGGCGATCGTCCATCTCGTGGGCAACCCCGCGCCGATCGGTGACTGGTGGGGCGTACTCACCACCCAGCACGGCAACCCGCTCTTCGTCATCGGGATCGCGCTCGTCGTCTTCCCGAAGCTCGCGCTCGGCCTGTCGGGATTCGAGACGGGCGTCGCCGTCATGCCGCAGATCCGGGGCGACGCGAACGACACCGAGGCCCACCCCGCCGGACGGATCCGCGGGGCCAAGCGCCTCCTCACCACCTCGGCGCTGATCATGAGCGGCTTCCTCATCGCCTCCTCGATCACCACCGTCGCGCTGATCCCCGCCGCGGAGTTCCAGGAGGGCGGCGCGGCCAACGGGCGCGCGCTCGCCTACCTCGCCCACGAGTTCCTCGGCGAGGGCTTCGGCACCGCCTACGACCTCGTCACGATCGCGATCCTGTGGTTCGCGGGCGCCTCCGCCATGGCCGGCCTCCTGAACCTCGTGCCGCGCTACCTCCCCCGCTTCGGCATGGCCCCCGCCTGGGCGCGCGCCACGCGCCCGCTCGTGCTCGTCTTCACCGCGATCGCGTTCCTCATCACGTGGATCTTCGACGCGAGCGTGGACGCCCAGGGCGGGGCCTACGCGACCGGTGTGCTCGTGCTCATCACCTCCGCGGCAGTCGCCGTGACGCTCGCGGCACGCGCCCGCGGGGAGCGCCGAGCCACGATCGGCTTCGGCGCGATCAGCGTCGTGTTCCTGTACACGACGGCCGCGAACATCATCGAGCGCCCCGACGGGATCAGGATCGCCGCCTGCTTCATCCTCGGCATCCTGGTGGTGAGCTTCGTCTCGCGCATCGCCCGCTCGACGGAGCTGCGCGCCACGGCCGTGCGACTCGACGCCCGGGCCGCTTCCTTCGTCTCCTCGGGACACCCCGTGCACCTCATCGCGCACGAGCCCCAGGATGTGAGCCCCGAGCGCTACGCGGCGAAGCTCGCGCACGCGCGCGTGGCCCACAGCCTGAGCGACGCCGCACCGCTCTTCATCGAGGTGACCGTGACCGACAGTTCCGACTTCGAGGGAGAGCTCGAGGTGCGGGGCATCGAGCGGCACGGGTTCCGGATCCTGACGGTGGAGTCGAGCTCGATTCCGAATGCGATCGCCGCGGTCGGCCTGCACCTGCAGGAGGCCATCGGCTGCACGCCGCACATCTACTTCCGCTGGACCGAGGGGAATCCGCTGGCGCAGCTCGCGCGGTTCTTCCTGTTCGGCGACGGTGAGATCGCCCCCATGACGCGCGAGGTGCTGCGCGAGGCGGCGCCGGATCCGCGCCGACGCCCCTGGGTGCACGTGAGCTAGCGCAGATCGTCCGCGCGAAGAATAAGACCGAACCGCAGAAACGCCTCTCGGCGGAAGGCCGCTCGAAGCGGCGAAAATTGGAGCCCGGGGTTACTGCGGCCCGGCTCCCCCAGTGTACCGCAGCCCGATTCCGCGCGTCAGGGCGGGTTGCGCCCGCGCGCGCCCCGGCGCGCTTCGCCCTGGATCCCGGTCGGCCCGGCTATCCCGGCTTTCCCGGCTAGGCCAGGGTGCCGTCACGCCAGCGGCGTGCCCCGGCGTGGAGTTCCTGGCTGAGCGTGGAGTAGCGCAGCGCGCGCGTGGTCAGCTGGCCCGCGTGCGCCTCGTCGTGCGCGTCCCGGGCGTCCGCGAGATCCGCCGCCCCGAGCGCCATCACCCGGCAGTAGCTCGCCGCGCGCTCGAGCGCGGCTCCCAAATCGCCGACGAAGGCGCCGCGGAGGATCGTGTCGCAGAGCGCGACGATCGAGAGCGGCGTGACCGGCTCGGCGGCACCCGCAACGATTGGGTCGATCGTCACGGAGACGGCGGAGCCGCGCCGGAAGAGGTCTGCCGCGGCCTCAGCGTCGGCCTCGACGACGCGGCGCAGCAGGTACAGGCGCCAGAGCACCCCGGCGAGGGAGTGCGCCGTCTGACCCGCCCACAGCTCGGCGATGTCGTGCAGGCCGTCGCCGGAGGCGAGGCCGACCACTCGGTCCACCACGTCGGGGTCGGTGCCCCGGCGCACACGGTCGAGCAACGCCCAGGAGGTCTCCTGGGCCAGCCGGTGCGCGGCGCCCGCCTCGTCGGAACCAATCACCCAGTCGAATGACAGGCTCGGTTGCAGCACGGGGCGCAGGTGTTCTCGGGTCACGCATCTCCTCGCTCGGGATCGCCCGCCGCCGCTTCCCGGCACGGGACCTGGCGAGTCTACGCCGCCGAGGGGCGCCGCGCGTGGATCGGGCGTTCGGGAAGGCGCGGTAGACTGAACTGAGCGCCGGCACTCCCCGAGTCTCCGGCCGCGCCTCGCCCCGATCGCTCAGGCGTCACGCGCACGATCGATACTTCGAGCCAGGTGCGCGCTGCGCTGGGCGGCGTCGGAGACCGGTCCCGCAGCAAGACCGATCATCTCGGCCGCCTGCTCTGGGCTCACCCCCGCGTCCGGGCTTTCGGCAACGACCGCGCTCGCGAGGAGAGCCTCTCGAATCGACTCGCACGCGCGCCCGGAGGACTGCAGTAGCCGAGTGATCGCGGTCTCCTCCGCACCAGGCAGCACCACCAGGTCGAGGACATAGAGATCGAAGGTCTGCATCGCGACGCTCAGCTGCTCCCCCGGGGAGAGCGACTCGTGCCACGCGCGAATGAACGCATCGCACCACTCCGGACGAGTCTCACCTGCACCCTCGGAGAGTGTCCGCATCACCGCCGAGATCGACAGCTCTGCGGCGATCTGCACCGCCGCACCGAGGTCCTCGCGCAGTATCGCGCGTTTCAGGCTGTTGTTCCTTGACCCAACCATTGCTGACCTTTCGAGAGGTGATGGGCTCGCTGATCGGAACGTGCGCGGCCACTGAGTGGTGCACCTGCGTGGATCGGGAGAGCGGGAAAACACGATAGATTAGAGCGCGTAGGGGCCTCTAGCTCAGTTGGTAGAGCATCGGACTTTTAATCCGCGGGTCGCCGGTTCGAGCCCGGCGGGGCCTACTGCCCCAGTCACCCCGCGTCGCGCTGCGTCGCGGGGTGACCGCGTTTCGGCGCCGCGATGCGCGCCTGGGGATCAAGTGGCGTCGTGTACGTTGGGGCGTTCGCCGTCTCAATTTCGAGCACCTCGTCGAAGCGCTCCAGGGTTTCCGCGCGGTGGGAGGCGGCCAGCACGGTTCCGGGGAATCGGGCGATGACGTCGGAGATCGCGCGCTCCGATTCGGGGTCGAGGCTGGCGGTGATCTCGTCGACGATCAGCACGCGGGGGCGCCGGACCAGCGCCCGCGCCAGCCGCAGCCTCGCGTGCTGCCCGCCGGACAGCCGGACGCCCTGCTCGCCGAGTTCGTCGTCCAGCGAGATCCAGCCATCGGCTCCGACCTCGGCGAGGGCGCTGCGCAGAGCCTCGTCGCCGCACCCGTCTGTGCCCGCGCCGCGGAGCAGATTGTCCCGGACCGTCCCCGGGAAGAGGTGTCCGTCCTGCTCCACGAACCCGATGGCACGGCGGAGTTCCGCATCGGGGATCGCATCGAGCGCGTACCCGCGTCCGGTGCCGTCGACGAGCTCGACCGAACCCGAGTCCGGGTCCCAGAGGCGGCCGGCGAGGGCGAGCAGGGTGCTCTTCCCCGCGCCGGAAGCGCCCGCGAGACCGACGTGGGCACCGGGACGGACCGACGCGGACCAGCCCGAGACCACGGCGGCCCGCCCGCCGTAGGAGAACCCCACCGTTCTGAAGCGGATCCCGAGGGGGCCGCCGGGAAGCGGCGCTCCGTCCCGCGTCCCGCCGACGACGGCTGGCCGGTCGAGCCCCGCGGCGACGTTCCGCGCGCTCGCGACCAGGGGCCCGAGCTGCCCGAGGGTGGCCGCGGCATCGCTCAGCGCGGCGACACCGGCGACCGCGATCGCGATCAGCGCGGGAAGGATCGCCGTGGTCCCGGCGGGCACCGGATCGCCGCCGAGGAGTCCCGCGGCCGCGGCCCCGGCGAGGACCACCCCGATGACGACGACCGCGACGGCGAGCTCGCGGAGCCCGGAGACGGTCTGCGCGAGCATCTCCGTGCGGGCCGAGGTTCGCGCCGATCGCCGGGTCGCCGCCTCGGCGTCGGCGATCACCCGGGGTTCCAGCCCCGCCGAGAGCACCTCCCGCAGCGCTCCCAGCGCATCGACGATGCTCGTCGTCAGCTGTTCCCGTTCGCGCTGCTCGCGGACGCCGAGTGCGCGCGCCGTCCGGGCGCCGAGCAGGATCGACCCGAGCACGAGCGCCCCGCCGAGCAGCACGACCAGGGCCGCGGCGGGCAGCAGGACCGCCGACGCGACCGCGGACAGCAGGAACACCAGCGCCGAGGTCGCGAGCTGCGCGACCGTGTGCGCGTAGAAGAACTCCAGTTTCTCGATGTCCCCGAGCGCCGCCGCGGCACCCTTCGCCGAGTGCTCCCGCCGACGGGCCGGCGTGCTGCGCGCGTACGAGTCGAACAGCGACGCCCGGAGGCGGGCCAGCACCCGGTACGCGAGCGCGTGGGAGAAGTCCATCTCGTGCCAGGTGAGCACCGCACGGACGAGTACCAGCGCGAGGACCGCGGCGATCCACCAGCCCGGCGGCCACGCTCCCGTCACGAGCGCGCCGCCGACACCGCCGGCGATGAGCGCCGAGAGCACGGCGAGGCCCACCGCGCTCGCGGCGCCGGTCGCGAATCCCCGCACCATGCCTGCGCGTTCGGGCCGCAGGGCCACCAGGAGCCGGGCATAGGCGCGCAGGGCCTCCGACGTCTTCATAGGATGCCTTCCTGCGACCGGAGCCGGCCGGCGTCGAGCAGATGGATGTCCGAGACGCCGCGGAGCGTCTCGATCCGGTGGGTGATCATCAGCACGATCCGGTCCCGGGCGACCTCGTGGAGTGACCGCATCACGATCTCCGCGCTCGCCGGATCGAGCGCGCTGGTCGGCTCGTCGACGAGGAGGATCGGGCGGTCTGCGAGGAGGGCACGGGCGAGGGCAATCCGCTGCCGCTGCCCGCCGGAGAAGCTCGAGCCCGCCTCGGTCACCTCGGTGCGGAAGCCGTCGGGCAGGGCGCGGATCTCCGGCAGGATTCCGGCGCGGGCGCAGGCGTCGACGAGCTCGTCCTGCGATGCGCGCCCGTGCGGGTCGAGGTTCTCGCGCAGCGTGCCCGCGAAGAGCACGGGCCGTTGGGAGAGCACGGCGGTGTCGCCGGTCCGGAGCGGACGTCCGTCGAGTTCGATCCGGCCGGAGTCGGGGGTCAGGAAGCCGAGCACCAGATCGAACAGCGTCGATTTGCCGGCGCCCGAGGGCCCCACGACGGCGTGCAGGCGGCCGCGTTCGACGACGAGCTCGGCATCGTGCACCACGCCCTGCTCCGCCGACGGATAGCGGAACGACACGCGATCGAGTCGGAGGACCTCGCCGTGCGTGGATGCGGCGGGGGCGTCCTCGGGGCGGGGAAGCTCCTCCCGACCGGGATCCCGACCCGGATCTCCTGCCGGGAAGGCGCCCAGCTCGCGCAGGCTGGGCACCGCAGTCAGGCCGAGGAACCCGGCGTGCCAGTGCCGGGAGAGATCGCGAACCGGCCGGAACGCCTCCGACGAGAGCAGCAGCACGGCGTAGATCGCGAACGGCGCCGGGGAGCCGGAGACCGCGCTCCCGATCGCGACGAACGCTGCGGCGACGAGCCCGCCCTGCACCGCGAAGTCGGTCACCGCCGTGCCCGCGAGAGACGCCCGCATGGTTCGTTCCGTCGCCCGGCGGAGCGCGTCGGAACGGTGCGCGATGCGCTCCCGCGTGCGATCCACGTCGCCGAGCAGGCGGAGCGTCGACATGCCCCGCAGCGAGTGGAGCACCTCGCCGCTCAGGGATTCGTACTCGCCCCACTGCCCGTCGCCCCGTCGTGCCAGTGCACGCTTCCAGAGCAGCGGCCCGAGAACCGCGAGCAGGACGCCGAGGGCGACGCATCCCGCTGCGAGCGGAGAGACGGAGCAGAGAGCCAGGAGCACGAGCGGGGTGCCGACGACGAGCTGCACGGTCGCCGGAATGTACTTCGACACGTACGCATCGGTCCCCTCTACGCCGTCGACGATCGCGGCGGCCGCGGCGCCGTCGCCCGCTGCCGCGTCGTGCAGCCGTTCGGGTCGCAGCACCGAGATCAGCGCTCCGCGGCGCAGAGCGCTCCGGACGCGCCCGCCGAGCCGGGCGGACGCGGCCGCCTGCCCCAGCGCGAGCAGGATCCTGAGCACCGCACCGACGAGGATCGCGATGGCGCAGGCGATCACCTGCGAGGCATCGCCGCGGAAGAACCCCGACAGCGCCCACGCAATGGCGGTCGCCTGCAGCACGTGCGTCGCGAGGACGGCGAGCTGCAGCACCGCGGAGAGGAGGAACAGCGTCGGGTGCCTCAGGGCTTCGCGCCAGAGAACGGGCACCAGCATCATCGGTCGGACTCCTTCGATCGGGCGAGCAGCGCGGACGCGTGCAGGATCCAGGTGCCGGGTTCCGGCGAGATGCCGGACACCGGGCGGACGCCGTACGTGCCCGAGCGCAGCGCCGAGGTGAGTAGTTCGGCGGCCTCGAGGTGCGCACGCCAGAGCTCTCGGAGCAGCAGGTCGGCCGGCGGATCGGCGGGCACGGACCAGACGCGCACCACCGAGGCGCCCCGGACCCACGATTGCCCCGAGGCGAGCGCGACGCGTTCGGCCCCGGGACTCGGCGGATTTCCCTCGGCCCGGGCGAGATACTCCGAGCGCTCCGGGCTCCGCCGCTCGCGCAGCAGGCTCCGATGCGAGTCAAGCACCGCGGGGTCATCGGCGATCTCCATCGTCGCGAGCGGGAGCAGCGGCGCGAGCCCGAGCCGGAGCCAGGCATCGACGTCGTGCGCGGCGGGGAACGCCAGCAGCGCGCGGAGGTCCGCGTCGGGACCGAGCCGGACCCGGTGAGAGCCGGCCAGCACGAAGCGCGCCGCCTGCAGCGCGTACGCCGTGTCCGCGATCCACAGCGGCCAGGCCCGATGCCGATAGCGGCCGAAGCTCCGCCCCGGTTGGACGGCGAGCACCAGCCAGCTTCCCCGGGGGCGGACCCCGGAGGGCCATCCGGCGACGCGCTCCCGCGCCGGGCTTCGTCGCCACCAGCGGTCGGTATCGGGGTCGTAGGCGAAACGCCCGCCGTCGGAACCCACTAGGTGGAGCTGCACCGGGTACGCACCCCCGGCCGAGGGGATCGGGCGACGAGGGATCGAGGTCGGCTCGCCCGACGCGGTGCGGTGCGGCTCCCCCGCCCGCAGCAGCGCGTCGGCGAGCGCCCGGATCCCCGGTGCGACCTCCGCCGGTTCGGCACCCCCGTTCCACCAGGGGTTCCCGCGCGGGCCGGGAGGCACCGGAGGGCCCGGGTGCGCGCCGGAGAATGCGCGCCGGAGGAGCTCCGGAATCGGGGGCGCCGCGACGGGCGACGGGAGGATGCGCGGTCCCATCGCGCGTCTCACATGTGCGGGGGCGGGACGAGGGTGAACTCGTCCGGGCCCCCGGTCCAGCGATCGCGCCAGCCGCGTTCGAGCGCCGCCTCGCCGAAGCGCGGCATCCCGAGGTAGGCGAAGGCGGCCGGAGCATTGGGCACGAGCCCGGTGACCACGGTGCGCACGACGCGCAGCGCGGTACGGCGCACGTCGGAGGTGGTGAGATCCCGCGTCAGGACGCGATGGCCGCGCCGTTCCAGTTCGGCGTAGACCTGCGGCATGGTCGTCGGGACGAGCGCGTCGATCGAGCGGACGCCGAGCGCCGGCTCGGTGAACCGACGTGCCTCCCGGTGCACCTCGGGGTCGAGCCAGACCTGCACGTGCGCACCGAGATCGATCACCCGCTCGAACCGGGGGCCGGCGATCGCGGTGTAGTCGGCGTTCGCACGATGCTCGAGATGCAGCCCGGCGGCCATGAGTCCCCGGTCGATCGCGCGGAAGACCCAGCCGTCGGCCGCCGTGCAGCCCTGCGTGTAGACCCAGGTGTGCACCGCTTCGAGCACCGCCTTGCGCGCGGCCCGCACCGGATCGAGGTGCGCGGAGAACCCCGCGGCGTAGAGGCCGCGCCGCTCGTCGTGCACGAGCGCCGCGACCGCCGGGGCGAACTCCGACGGCATGGCCACAAGATGCACGCTCAGCTCGCCGCCGTCCAGGTCGTCGAGCAGGCCGGGAACCGTCGCCGGATCGATACCGAAGGTCGGTCCGTCGAGATGCCACCAGGTTTCGAGCGCGTCCCGTTCGATCACCTCGAGCACACCCCGATCGGCCGCGTCCTCGGCTCCCGCGCCGGTGGCGATCCCCGCGTAGTTCAGGTGGTGGGTCCTCGGTAGCCCGCGGAACCGGCGCTGACGCCAGTTCAGGTGCGTCAACGCCGCGGGGAGCCAGTGGGCTCGCCCCGTACGATCCGAGCAGCGGGCCCACAGTGCGGGGGTGTCCTCGCGGAGGGCCCGGTACGGGAAGTCCGCCCGGTCGAGCTGCCACGGTGCGAAGGACGGGAGCTCGGTCGGCGGCACGACCGTCTCCCCGTCGGCGCGCAACTGCTCGGCGGTGCCGATGCGCAGGTCCTCGGGAAGCGGATCCGCCGGGATCCAGTTGCCGCAGTAGCGTTCGATCCCCTCCCCGATCGCGGCGATGCGGGCCGCGGCCGGATCGCCGAACGAGGTGCCGAGGGAGACGCGGTCCGCGGGCCATTCGCCGAGGCGGCGCGCATCCGACACCGACGCGGTGAGGGCGAGGTACGCCGGCGGGGCGCCGGCCGGCGGTCCGACCCGCGCGATCGAGCGGATGAGGCCGCATTCCGCATCGACCAGGTCCTCGACGGGAATCGGGTCGGGCAGGTGGGACGGGTGCATGGGGATCCTCTCGTGGCGCCAGGCGCCGTCTGCGGGGCCGAAGACCGAGCGGGTCGCCGGGCCATCGGGAAGGGCGAGGGGTCTCCGTGGTCGTGGAACGGGCAGACCCTCGCGGGCGAGCCAGGCGTCGATGACCGCGCCGAGACCGCCGGCGGTTCCGAGCGCGGCCGCCTCGGCCGGGTCGAGGTCGGCGGCGAGCCGATGACCCCACGGACCGTCGACGAGGTGGGTGCGACCGGGCCAGACCGCGGCGAGACGTCCGGCATCGGCATGGAAGAAATCGGCGTCGCCGCGGATCAGGAGCAGCGGTTCCGTCCGCCCCGAGGCGCAGTCTGCGAGGTTCCGAGGTTCGGCGCCCCAGAGCTTGCGCCAGCGTTCGAGAACGTCCGCGGGCCACCCCCAGGTCTCGGCGGCACGCAGCGGACCGAGCTCGCGGGCCCGCCGCGCTCGGTCCGACAGCTCGGTCTCGGGCAGGGGCGGGGCCGAACGCGGGCCGCGCCCGTGCTCGTGCCACCATCCGATGCGGGAGCGGTACTGGGGCGCGCCGTCGACGGAACGGGCGGTCTCAGCGAGCCCGAGCGCCGGGACGAGCAGCAGCATCCCCGCCGGTGCCCCGTCCCAGGCGCGGGCGGCTTCGAGCGCGGTGTGCGCGGCGTACGAGGCCCCGTAGAGCAGGAGCGGAACCCCGGGGAACTCGCCATCGACGGCGCGGAGGGCGTCGGCACCGTCCTCCGCCTCGTGCCGATAGGGATCCCACTCGCCGTCGGAGGCGTACCGGCCACGCACGTCCTGCACGATGCAGCGGTACCCGCGCCGGTTCCAGGAGCGCGCGATCGGAGCGTGCGCACCGGCGTCGTAGGGGGTTCGGATCAGGACGGTACCGCGCGGACTCCGCGGCGACCAGATCAGCCCCCGCAGCTCGATGCCGTCCCGGGTCGAGCAGTGGTGCCGCGCGGGGACGGGCTCAGCGGACCGCACGCTCGGGCGCCTCCGGGTACGGGAGCAGCGGGTGCAGTCCGATCGATCCGGTGGGCGCCACGAGCTTCCACAGCGTGCGCCGCAGCGCGTCGAGGGTCGGTTCGTCCCGCGCCCAGGCGACCGCGAGCTCGACCACCCGGGCCACCAGCAGGGTCCGCGCCGCGTCGTCGAGCGGCTGCGGCGGCGAGCCCGCCGTGCGGATCCAGGCATCGAGCTCCTCCGGGGACGCGCTCGCCGCAACGCGACGTCCGACGACCTGGATCGCGGTCGGGTCCACCGGCGCGACGGCGAGGGGATCGACGAACACGGTGTCGCCCTCCCGATACGCCCGGATGCGGGCCGCGCTGTCGCCTGCGCGGGCCTCCCAGGCGGTCCAGGCGTCCCGCAGGCGCGCGTCCTCGGCGTAGAGGACGGTGAGTCCGGACCGTGGGACGGGGACGGGGTCCGATCCCGGATCCGCCCGGCGCACGTCGGCGCCCCACGCGCTCAGCGCGGCCTCGACGGCATCGAGCACGTCGCCGGCCGGACCGAGCAGCAGCACCTCCCGGCGATGCTCGGGCCAGCGCTCGACCCGGGCCGCGGCCTCATCGGACCGGATCTCCTCGACCAGTCGTCGGAGGTACTCGGTATCGAAGTCGGCGTCGGCACCGCGATCTTCCGGGTCGAGCAGCGATTCGAGACCGTCGGGGCGGTCCTGGATCCTGACCAATCGGCCGGAGGCCAGGTGCACGACGTCCCGTGCGGGGGCGGAGACGACGAGCTGGGCTCCGGTGCCCGGGATCGGGAGCGCCGGTTTCTGCTGTTCCATATGGTTCCTCGGTGTGGTTCTCGGGGAGAGCCCGGCCGGGCGACGAATCGCCCGACCGGGCCGGATACGGGCCGGGGATGGCCCCGATCTCACTCGAAGGGGTTCTCGACCAGGGCGTTCGAGTGGGTGGCCGAGTGGTGCGCGAGCTGCTCGGTCTCTTCGATCTCGGCGATGATTCGCTGCTCCATGGGGTGATTCCTTTCGTGTGTGCACCGCCCGAGGGTTCTCGGACGGACTCGCGGGGCGAGTGCTCACACCCTAGATGAAAATGATTCTCAATATCTACTAGACTCGCCGGCATGCCAGATTCATCGCGCCCTCA
The DNA here is from genome assembly GCF_000633415.1 of Leucobacter sp. PH1c. GTDB lineage: Bacteria > Actinomycetota > Actinomycetes > Actinomycetales > Microbacteriaceae > Leucobacter. Next base: position 43,985 of record NZ_AYMV01000016.1, read on the forward strand.
GCAGACGCGGGTCGCCGACTCGCTCGACGCCGCCCTCAGAGACTGGGAAGCGCACGAGCGCCCCGGTCTCCCCGTCGACGGTTTCGTACTCGGCCGTCGCCCGAAGCGGTACCGGACCGGGCTCTACCGCGTCGACGGCACCACCGTCATCGAGCCCGAGGGCCACCTGCTCCGCATCACGCCGGCGCCGAATCGACGCCGGATCGCGGTCGAGTGGGCGCCCCGCGCCGACGAGAACGCCGTGCTCGGGATCGTCGATGCGGAACGCGAGGAGCTTCGCCTCCACGAGCGCATCGGCGTGCGCCACGACCCGGTGCTCTGGAGCGCCGATTCCTCTCGCCTCGAGGTCGCCGCGAGCCGGGAACGCGCGATCATCGAACTGGACGTCGTATCGGGCCGGAGCACAAGGATGCCCGTCGCCGGCGTGGAACGCGTCCGGCTGCTGCCCGGAGGCGCGGAGGGCCTGCTCGCCCGGCGACCAGACGGCGGACCGACCGAACTGATCGACCGGAGCACCGGCGCATCGGTCGGCCGCTACGGCGCGGTGCACCGGACGGCGATCTGCGACGAGGGGTTCGTCGTCTGGCACGACCGTGGAATCGACCGCTTCACCGACCGCGGGGCGCATCGGTGGAGCTGGCACGAACCGGGGCTCCGGATCACCGACCTCGCCTCCTCCGGCGACGGGATCCTCGCGCTCGGGGCCAGCGACGGACGCAGCGTCGTGGTGGGTCTCTCCGACGGGGCGTCCCGCGAGATCCGCGAGATCGCCGCCGGCCACGGCCCCGCTGCCGCGACGGGGATCGCGATGACCGACCACGGGCCGGTCGTCCGCGTCGAGGCCCCGCTCGTCCCGCCCCGCGTGATCCCGCTGACCGAGGCGACCGCCCCGTTCACGGACGCCGAGCCCGCGCCGGGCACCGAGGACGGTCCCCGCACCTCGACGCTGACCGTGCGAGCCGACGACGGGACCGAGATCACGGTGATCCTCGCGCTTCCGCACGACCGCACCGGACCGATCCCCGTGATCCTCACCTGCTACGGCGGCTTCGGCGTCCCGGCCCTTCCCGAGTTCGAGCCGACCATCCCCGCCTGGGTCGACCACGGTGGCGGCTACGCGATCGCGCAGATCCGGGGCGGCGGCGAGCGCGGGAACGAGTGGTGGTGGGCGGGCAGCGGGGCCCGGAAGCAGCGCGCCGTCGACGATCTCGCCGCGGTGGCCGCGGGACTCTGCGCGGCGGGCATCAGCCGCCCCGAGCTGCTAGTGCTGGCGGGCGCGTCCCACGGCGGCTGCATCGCGGCGGCCTGCGGCCTCGAGCACCCCGGAAGCTTCTCGGGGATCGCCGTGACCGCGGCTCCGCTGGACCTGCTCGCGCTCGACGCCCACCCGCTCGGACGCCTGTGGCGCGACGAGTTCGGCGACGACGGGACCGCCGAGAGCCGCGAACGGCTGCGACGCCTCTCGCCGCTCGAACGCGCGAGGAGACTGCGGCCCGATCAGCCCGTTCCGGCGTTCCTCGGCATCGTGCTCGCGGAGGACACCCGGGTGGCGCCCGACGACACCCGGCGCGTCGTCGACGCCCTGCGCGGGCACGGCGCTCGGGCGGAGCTCTGGGAGGCCCGGGGAGCCGGCCACGGGGCCAACCACCTGGACGCCCTGCACGCCATCGGGTCCAGGATCCTCGCGTTCGCGGCGCGCACGACCGGGCTGGCCGAGGCATGACCGCCGTCCGCCCGGGTCGCGCGTTCCGCCGGGTCGCGCTGCTGAGCGCCCTCGCCTGCGGGATCCTCGTCGTCCTCGTGGTCTCGGGTTCGACCGGCACCGTGCAGGTCGGGCTCGCCGATGCCGCACGGCTCGTCATCGGACACCTGATCCCGGGGATGCCCTGGATGACCGACGGGTCCCTCACCCCGCTCCAGGATCAGGCGGTGTGGCAGTTCCGGCTGCCCCGCGCCCTGCTCGCGGGCATATCGGGAGCCGGGCTCGCGCTCGCCGGCGCGATCATGCAGGTGGTGGTGCGCAACCCGCTCGCCGAGCCCTACATCCTCGGCGTCTCCTCCGGGGCGAGCGTCGGAGCCGTACTCGTCATCGTGGGCGGCAGCGCAGCAGCCGCGGGACTCGGGCTCAGCGGTGCCGCATTCCTCGGCGCGATGCTGGCCGGGATCCTCGTGGTGTTCCTCGCCCGCCGTCGGGGCGAGCTCTCGCCCACGCGGATGATCCTCGCCGGAGTCGCGCTCGGTTCGCTGCTCAGCGCCGTCACGAGCTACCTCACGCTCACAACGGATGCGCAGAACGTCGTGAGCATCATGTTCTTCCTCCTCGGCAGTGTCTCCGCCGCGACCATGTCGTCGCTGCCGATCCCCGCCGTCGCCCTCCTCGTGTCCTGCGTCGCAGCGCTGGCGCTCACCCGCCCCATGAACGCGCTGCTCTCGGGAGACGAGTCCGCGCTCGCCGTCGGCGTGCGCACGACCCGGCTCCGCGCGGTGCTGCTCGTCATCGCCTCCCTGCTCACCGGCGTGGTGGTCGCGGTGAGCGGCGGCATCGGGTTCGTCGGCCTCGTCGTCCCCCACGTCGCCCGCATGCTCGTCGGCTCGGACCACCGGAGGATGCTGCCGGTGACCGTGCTCGCCGGAGCCCTGTTCCTCATGATCGCCGACCTGCTCGCGCGCACCGTCGCCGCTCCGACCGAGATCCCGCTCGGGATCCTCACGGCCTTCGTCGGCGCCCCGTTCTTCCTCTGGCTGATGCGCCGCGGAGGCGAGCGAGCGGGGTTCGACCGATGAGCATCGAGTTCCACGACCTCCGCGTCGACCTCGGCGGGCACCCGGTCCTCACCGGCATCGACCTGCGGATCCGGCCCGGCCGGGTCACCGCGCTGATCGGTCCGAACGGCAGCGGGAAATCGACGCTGCTGCGCACGGTCTTCGGCGCACGGCGACCGACGAGCGGCCGGGTCACCGTCGACGGCACCGACGTCGCGGCGATCCCGCCACGGAAGCTCGCCCGAACGGTCGCCGTCATGCTCCAGGACGCCCCGTCCGAGTTCGATCTGACCGTGCACGAGACCGTGATGGTCGGGCGGGCGCCGCACCAGGCCGCGTTCTCCCCCGAACGGGCGGTCGACCGTCGCGCCGTCGAGCGCGCGCTGCGCACCGTCGGCCTCGAAGCGCACGCCGGCCGGTTGCTCCGGCAGCTCTCCGGCGGGCAGCGCCAACGGGTGATGCTCGCTCGAGCACTCGCGCAGGAGGGCCGGATCCTCGTGCTCGACGAACCCACCAACCACCTCGACATCACCCATCAGCTCGAGATCATGCGCCTCGTCCGCGGCATCGGGATCACGGTCGTCGCAGCGCTCCACGACCTCTCGCTCGCCGCCGACTTCTGCGACGACGTCGCCGTGCTCCACGAGGGGCGCGTGCGCGCGTTCGGCTCCCCGGGCGATGTCCTCGGCGCACCCCTCGTCCGCGAGGTGTTCGGGGTCGATCCGCGCCCGTCGACGGAGGATGCCTCCGGCCACCGCTTCCTGAGGTTCCGGCCCATCGCCGAGCCCGCACCCACCCGCGCATCCGCGCACGAATAATCAAGGAGAACCATGCAGCAGCGCACCCTCACCACCCGACCGCGAGCGGCCCGATCCCGCATTCCGCTCGCGGTCTCGGCGTCGGCGCTCGCCCTCGCACTCGTCGGCTGCGGCTCGGCGGTCGCCGACGAGCGGCCGCAGGCGCGGACGGACGCGGGCCCCGTCGTACTCGAGAACTGCGGCCGGGAGCTCACCGTCCCGAGCACGCCGAAGGCCGTGGTCGGCCTCCACCCGTCCCAGACCGAACTGCTGCTCCGCCTGGGCGTCGCGGACCGGATGGTCGGCCAGGCCCAGACCACGTCGCTCGCCTTGCCCGACGACGTCGCGAAGCTCGCGACGAGCATCCCGGTGATCGGCGAGGCGGCCCCGCCCAGCCGCGAGGACCTGCTCGCGGTGTCGCCGGACTTCGTCTACTCGCCGACCACCTACGAGTTCACCGCGGAGAAGGGGTTCGCGAGCATCGATCAGCTGACCGCCGCGGGCGCCACGGCCTACGTCGCCACCGGCGGCTGCTTCGAGCGGCGCATGACCGGGACCGTCGACGACCTCTTCGTCGATCTGAAGAACCTGGGGCGGATCTTCGGGGCCGAGGACGAAGCGGCACGGCTCACCGACCGGGCGCAGCAGGATCTCGCCGAGGTGCAGCGGACCATCGACGGCGAGCGGAAGCCGAAGGCCGCCCAGGTCTTCGTCGACGGGACCTCGCTGTCCGCGATTGGGGCGGGTGTCGAGCACGACATCATGCGACTCGCCGGGGCCGAGAACCTCTACGGCCCGAAGGACCCCGCGTTCGCCGACTTCTTCGCCGCGCAGATCACCCCCGAGTCGCTCGCGGCCCAGCGCCCCGAGGCGCTGGTGTTCGCGGTGACTGACGACGCGCACGAGCGTGCCACGCGGGACTACCTGCGGAAGACGTTCCCCGACATGCCCGCGGTGAAGAACGACCGCCTCATCGCGATCCCCTTCAGCGACACCTTCCCGGGCACCCTGGGCAACATCGACGCGGTCCAGCGGATCGCGGCCGGGCTCTACCCGCAAACCGCGGAGTCGCAGTAAGCCGCCATGAGCATCCAGAGCAAGGGGTAGGTCCCCCTTCCCGAGCTCCGATCTCTCCTCGCTCCGCGACGCTGAGCGTCGCGGAGCGAGCGCGTCTCAGCCGAGCAGTTCGGCGATGACGTCGAGGCCGCGCGCGAGCCGCGTGGACGGCTCTGCGCCGTAGCCGACGATGAGCCCGTCGGAACCGCTCACGGATTCCGCGCTTCCCCCTCGGTAGTCCCCCACGTGATCGACGAGCACGCCGCGCGCCGCGAGCGCCGCGACGGTCGCCGCGCCGTCGCGGCCGTCGAGGGAGAGCACCACGTGGAGCCCGCCGTCGGCCCCGCGCACCGGGATCCCCCGCGCAGCCAGGCGGTCCAGGAGCAGTTGCCGCCGGTGCCCGTACTCGCGACGGGTGCGAGCCAGTTCCCGGCGGAACCCGCCACTCTCCAGGAAGGCCGCGATCGTGCGCTGTTCGAGCAGCGGGAGCGCGGCCCCGAGGTCGTCGCGCGCGGCCCGCAACTCGGCGGCGAGCTCCGCGGTGCCCCCAGCGAGCACGATCGCGGCGCAGCGCACCGATGGGGAGAGCACCTTGTTCAGCGTCGTGATGGTCGCGACGCCCGCCGCAAGCGACCCCATCGCGGGCAGCAGGGCGCCACCGTGCCGGAACTCGCTGTCGTAGTCGTCCTCGATGATGAGCGCGCCGGTCTCGCCCGCCCACTCGAGGATCCCGAGCCGCTCGGCCGCCGGGATCCGCCCGCCGAGCGGGAACTGGTGGCTCGGCGTGAGGAGCGCTGCGTCGAGCGGGCCCGATCCGGCGAGCGCACGAAGCGCAGCCGCGGTCGCCCCGTCCGGGCCGACCGGAAGTCGCACGATCTCCGTCCCCGCTCGGGCGAGCGCGCGGATCCCTTCCTTGTAGCCCGGATCCTCGACGGCGATGCGCGGCGCCCGCCCGTGCAGCTCCCGGAGCGCAAGCGCGAGGAGCAGCAGGGCCTCCGAGGTCCCGCTCGCCACCGTGATATCCCCCTCGGCGCACACGATCCCCCGGGAGCGGCGCGTGTGGGCCGCGAGGGCGGCGCGCAGTTGCGGGATCCCCCGCGGATCCGGAGCGTCCGACTCCCAGGGTGCGCGCGCCGCGGCAGTCGCTGCGCGCACCCAGTCGCGCGGCGGAAGCTCGGAGACGAACGGGCGCCCCGGCCGCAGATCGATGGGGCGCTGCTCAGGCGCACCGGGAGCCACAGCCGCGGGTGCCGCGGCGGGCGCGTGCAGCGCGGGGGCGGCGCCCACGGGGAGCTCCGGCACGACGCGGGTGCCCGCCCCCTGGCGGCTCTCGAGGAAGCCCTCGCCGACGAGCCGCTCGTACGCCGCGACGACGACCGTGCGCGAAACGCCGATCCCCGTGGCGAGCGCTCGGCTCGGCGGCAGCGCCTCACCGGGCGCCATGTCGCCCGCGAGGATCGCGGCACGGATCCGCGCGGTCAGCTGCTCGGCGAGCGGCTCGGCGAGCGTCCGATCGACGGCGAGCTGCGGAAAGACGTCCATGCGGATCCCGGTCAGTGGACGAAGAGGAGGAGCGCCGCGACCGCGATGAAGAGGACTCCGAAGATCGTGTTGAGCGTGCGCTGGCCCCGCACGGTCGAGGCGTAGCGGCGGAATGGCTTCGCCGCGCCGGCGAAGAACCCCCACATCACGACGACGTCGACGCCGACGACGGTCGCGACGAGCACGAGGTACTGCGGGAGCAGCGGCTGATCGGCCCGGATGAACTGCGGGATGAAGGCGAGGAAGAACACGACGGCCTTCGGGTTCAGCACGTTGACCCAGAAGCCGCGCCGCAGGAGCTCCCAGCGGCTCGTTGTGCCGGCGCGTTCCGCCTGTTCCTCGGGCTCCGGCCGCGCGAGGATGAGGCGCACGCCGAGGTACGCGAGGTACGCTGCACCCGCCCAGCGGATGCCCGTGAGCAGCGCGGGGGTGTTCGCCACGAGGACGCCGACGCCGGCCGCCACGATGAGGATGTGGAGCAGCAGCGCCAGCTGCTGTCCGATGACGCCCCACACCGATCGCCGCCACCCCACGGTGAGCGAGTTCGACATCGTGTTGATCGCGCCCGCCCCGGGGGTGAGGCTGATCACGATCGTCGCGGTGAGCAGAGAGATCCAGAGAGCGGGGGCCACCTGCACAGTGTAGTGCCGAGGACGGTGCCGGAAAGACGAACGGGGCCGATCCGCTTTCGCGTGATCGGCCCCGTTCCGGTGGTGGATCTGAGGGGAATCGAACCCCTGACCTTCTCATTGCGAACGAGACGCGCTACCAACTGCGCCACAGACCCTTACAGCGATCAACCTTAGCAGGCCGCGGGGGCGCAGGTAAAATCCTTCGCCCTGGACGGCGGCGTGTCGCCTCCCGGCGTGCCGGGCCCCTGAGTGGTGCGCGCTATCCGGCGTTGCGGCGGCGGCGGAGCACCGCGTCGAGATCGGGCATGCCCTCGCTCGTGTCGCCCACGACGCCCATGCCGCGCAGGCGATGCTGCGTCTCGCTCCGCTGCGCTGCCGCGCGCGACGCCGCAGCGGAGACGCGCGGCAGCGCAGGAGCCTGAGCCTGAGCCTGAGCCTGAGCCTGAGCCTGAGCCTGAGGGGAGGCTGGCGCCTGAGCCTCGGGGCGGGCCGGCGCTGCCGCCGCGGGGGCCTCAGTAACCGGCGCGCCGGCCGCGCGCTGGCGCGCCGCGTGCTCCCGGGCCACCTGCTCGCGCACTTCGCGGAGGAGGATCGAGTCGGTCTGGTTCACCTGGGCCGCGGGGCGTTCGGCACGAGCGCGTGCGAGTGCCTGGGCACGGGCGATGCGATCGGCGGCGGCGCGCTGCGCGGCCGCGTGCGCCTCTGCAGCGGCATCGCTCTCGCCGGTCGCCACGGGCTCGTCCTCGACCACGGGGAGCGGCGCGGACTCGGCCGGCACCTGCTCGGCGGGGATGGGATCCACGCGCACCCGGCCGGGCGCGAGCAGCACGAGGGCGCCCACCGAGGCGAGCGCGAGCAGCGCCGCGCACACGAGCAGGGTCGCCCCGCTGCCGGCGATCAGCAGGCCGATGCCCACGAGCGCGCCCAGGATGCCGAGCAGCGCGCCGAGCGCAGCCACAGCGCGCACCCGGCGCGCGGAGGGCCGGCGCAGCCGGGCCGCACGCTGAGCCGCGGCCTGGCGGCGCTGCATCTGCTGCGCCCGGATCTCCGCGCGGACGGACGCGGCGCGGGCCTCCGCGAGCTCGGCCTCGCGCTCGGCCTCCTGCTGCCGCTGCGCGGTGCGGAGGAGCTTCTCATGGGCGAGCGCCTCGCGCGCCGTCGCCTCGAGCCGCACTTCCTGCGGCACCTCGCTCGTCTCCGCGAGGATGCGCAGGGTGCGCTGCAACCGCAGCGCGTTGCGCTCGGCGGCGCGGAACTCGCGACGGCGGGCCCACGCGGGCACGAGCACGGCGGCCCAGAGCAGCGCCGCGATCACGAAGATCACGCCTCCTCCGAGAATGCCGCCAGTCATGAGCATCACTGTACGGCGTCGTCCGCCCGCGCGCGTCCCGGCGCGCCGCAGCGCACCCAGTTCAGCGAATTCGCCGCGTTCAGCGGCCGAGCGAGGTGAGCCGGGCCAGCATCGGCCCCTCGTCGCGCGTCGCGACGAAGCAGTCGTGATCCCGCCATGCGCCGTCGATGTGGATGTAGTCGCCGCGGCGCCCCTCGTAGCGGAGCCCCAGCTTCTGCACCACGCGCAGCGACGCCACGTTCTCGGGGCGAATGCAGATCTCGACCCGGTGCAGGCCGAGCTCGCCGAAGATGAAGTCCATCGCGAGCGCGACGGCGGTGGGTGCGATCCCGTTCCCAGCCACGTGGCGCGAGACCCAGTAGCCGATCTGGGAGGACTGGAGCGCTCCCCCGCTCAGTTCGGAGATGCTCAACTGGCCCACGACGTTGCCGTCGAAGAGGACGACGAACGGCACCCCGCTCCCCGCGCGCAGCTGCCGGCGCTGGAGGCGGATGGTGGGCCGCATCGGCACCGAGCCGGGAACGACGCTGCGGCCGCTCGGGTGCGTCGCTTCCCACGGCTGTAGCCAGTCCCGGTTCTCCCGAAGCAGGCGCTGCAGCTCACCGGCGTCGGCCGGCCGCACCACGCGGAGCCCGACCCGGCCCGCCGAGAGCGGGCCGGGATCCGGGATCGCCTGGCCGAGCGGCACGGGCGCTTAGCCCTCGCGGCGGGCGCGGAGCTGATCCGCGAAGCCGATCACCCAGTCGGTGATCTCGCCGCCGAGCTCGTCGTGGTCGACGCCGAGCAGCACGTTCGCCTTGATCCAGTCCGCGCGGTCGCCCGTGTCGTAGCGACGGCCGCGGAAGATGACGCCGTAGACGGGCGCCTCGCCCTTGCCCTCGGCGAGCTGGTGCAGCGCGTCGGTCAGCTGGATCTCGCCACCGCGCCCCGGGGGGAGCTCGTCGAGGATGTCGAAGATCTCGGGGCGCAGCACGTAGCGGCCGATCACGGCGAGGTTCGAGGGCGCCTCGGCCGCGGCGGGCTTCTCCACGAGGCCCGTGATGCGCACCACGTCGGCGTCGTCGGTCGCCTCGACGGCGGCGCAGCCGTAGAGGTGGATCGACTCCTGCGGGACCTCCATGAGCGCGATGACGGTGGCGCCGCGCGAATCGTGCTCGGCGATCATCCGGTCGAGCAGCGGATCGCGGGCGTCGATCAGATCGTCGCCGAGCAGCACGGCGAACGACTCGTAGCCCACGTGCCCGCGCGCGCGGCCGACCGCGTGGCCGAGCCCGAGCGGCTGGCCCTGGCGGAGGAAGTAGACCTCGGCGAGCTCGCTCGACTCGTGCACCTTGCCGAGCTTGCCCTCGTCGCCCTTGCGCTCGAGCGAGTACTCGAGCTCGGGGACGCTGTCGAAGTGGTTGACGAGGTTGTCCTTGTTGCGCCCCGTGATGATGAGCACGTCGCCGAGGCCAGCGGAGGCAGCCTCTTCCACGACGTACTGGATCGCCGGCTTGTCGACGATCGGGAGCATTTCCTTGGGCATCGCCTTGGTCGCCGGCAGGAAGCGGGTACCGAGGCCCGCCGCGGGGATGACGGCCTTCGTGACGGCGCGCTGCGTTTCAGTCATGCAGGCCAGCCTAATGTCGCGGTGTGCCCCCGCAAAGTCGGCCGGGCAGCGATTCGCCAGGCTGGCTATGATCCCGCGTATGAGCGCATCCCTCACACCGGACCCCCTCACGGCTCGGGCCGCGGCCAAGCGGCGCGTCCGCGCCGCCGTGCGCGCGCACCGCACCGCGCGCTCCGCTGCCGCCCGAGCGAGCGCGGCGGCGGCGCTCTCTGCGCAGCTGATCGCGCTCGTCGAGGCGAGCGGAGCGCGCCGGGTCACCTGCTATCTCGCGACCCAGGAAGAGCCGGATCCCTCGGGATTCCTCGCCTGGGCCGCCGAGCACGGCGTCGAGGTACTCCTCCCGGTCTCGCTCGCGGACCGCACGCTCGCCTGGGTGCGCGCGGGCGAGGGTGCGCCGGTGCCCGGCAGGCACGGGATCCTGGAACCGGTCGGGCCACGACTTCCGGCGAGCGCCGCGGGCTCCGCCGATCTGCTTCTGATCCCGGCCTGCGCCGTCGACCGCGCGGGCACCCGCCTCGGCTGGGGGCTCGGGTACTACGACCGGTGCCTCGCCGGGCTCGCGCAGCGCCCGCCCGTCTACGCGGTGGTCTTCGCGGAGGATCGGGTAGCCGGGCTCCCCCGGGATCCGCACGACGTTCCCGTCACGGGGGTGGTGACCCCGGCGGGCATCGGCCGATTCCCCGCGGAAACGGGGTAGGCTGACTGACTGTGCCTACCTACGCTTACCGCTGTGCCGACTGCGGCCACGCATTCGACATCTACCAGTCGTTCTCGGATGATGCGCTCACCGAGTGCCCCGAGTGCGGCGGCGCGCTGCGCAAGGTCTTCGGCTCCTCGCTGGGCGTGACCTTCAACGGCTCGGGCTTCTACCGCACCGATTCGCGGTCGAGTGGCTCGTCCGGTTCCTCCGGCTCTTCGAGCTCGTCCTCCGCATAACGCTCAGCGACGCGGAGTCCCCGCCACCACTGAATCCCCGCCACCGCGGAGTCCCCGGCACCTCAGGATCTTGGCACCGCGCGTGAAGCCCGGCTAGCCCCAGTGCGGCGGGCGATCGCGCGCGAGCCGCGCGTCGTTCCCCGGCTCGGCGGCCTGCGCCCCTGCGGGCCGGTCTCCCCAGCCCTCCGACTGATCCTCTCCGGCGCGCGCATCGAGCGCGTGCTCGGACGGACGCGGGTCGACGCCGTCGGGCGCCGGGCGCTGCGCGCGGCGCGAACCACGCCGCCCGGCGGCACCGGACGAGCCAGCCTCGTGCGCACCGGGCCGGCTCACGCCGGCACCGGTCGCGCCGGAGTCGCTCACACCGGACTCGGTCACGCCGGGTCCGCTGCGGGCTCCGCCGTCTCGAGCCCGAGGATCCGCGCGATGCGTCGCGCGGCCTCGTCAGGGTCGGAGAAGAGGTCGAAGCTCTGCACGCGGTGGTAGTGCCAGCCGAGGCGGCGGAGCACAGCGGGCCGCAGGCGCAGGGTGTCGCGCAGGCTCTCGGAGCCGTCGCCGAGGTCGACGTCGATCGCGATCGCCCGGCCGTCGTACGAGGCTGCGAGCGGGATCGCGCCACGGTAGTCGAGCGCCACGGTGAGGCCGAGCGCCTCGAGCCGGTCGGCGAGCTCGCCGATCATCGGGTCGCGCTCCGCGGGGAGCGCGGGCGGCTCGGGCGCGGGGTGCTCGAGCGCGAGGAGCTCGGCGAGCTCCACGACGCCGTGCTTGATCCGGGCCGAGTCGAGGTCCTTCGGCTTGAAGCAGCTCACGATCGTCATGGCGCGGCGCGCTCGGGTCATCGCGACCGCGAGCAGCCGCTCCCCGCCGGGCCGACCGAGGCCGCCGAAGTTCGACAGCACGCGCCCGTGCGGGGTGCGGCCATAGCCGATGGAGAAGATCACTCGGTCGCGGCTCTGCGCGGTCGCCTGTTCGAGCGTCATGACGGCGAACGGCTCCGCGCGGTCGCCGAGCAGGAACTCTCGGTACTGCGGGAACTTCGAGAACGCCTGCAGCACGGCCTGGTACACGCGCACCGCGTGGCGCTCGCTCGCCGTGATCACCATGAGCGACTCGCCAGCGCGATCGCTCGCGTGCTGCAGCACGAGCTGCACGACACGCTCCACCTCGGCGTCCGTGCTCTCGACCGCGCCGGTCTGCTGGTCAGGCAGGCCCTGACCGCCGCTCACGAACTCGTACGTGAGGCTCGAGTGCCCGAGGAAGCTGCCCGCCCACGGCAGCGTCTGGATCGCCCCGTCGTAGAAGCGGGTGTTCACGAGGTGCGTGAGGTCCTCGCCGCCGGCGCGGTAGCTGCGCGTCAGCGTGAGCGTCGGCAGCACCTCGCCGAGCTCGGCGAAGGCCGAGCGGCGGTGCAGCGCGTCGGCGTCGCCGTCGCCGTCCGTGTCGGGCACGGGGGCGCCGACGGAGAGCTCGAAGTGCGCGGGGGTCTGCGTCATCGTGTCGCCGAAGGCGACGACCTGCTCGGCGCGGCGGATCGCACCCAGGTTCTCGACGAGCGTGGTCGCTCCGGCGTCGACGAGCAGCACCGTGTCGAAGCGCATGCTGTCGGGCAGCTCGGCGACCTCGTAGGGCGACATCGTCCAGACGGGAGCGAGCACCCCGAGCAGGTGCGGAGCGCCCTGAGCCAGCTGCGCGACCGTCACATCGGGGCGGCGGAGCGCCTCGCGCATCGCGAGCGCCTCCTGCTTGTGGTCGAGCACGGCGACGCGCCACGCGTCGGCGAGGCTCGCGGCGAGCAGTGCGCCGTTCGCGCCGGCGTGCGCGTCGTCCACGAGCCGGAAGTCGGCCTCGAGTCGCTCGAGCACGCCGATGTTGGCGCTCAGCAGTGCGGGATTCGTGTGCAGCATCCGCTCGAGGGCGGACTGCCACCAGGCGAGTTCAAGCTCCGCCGCGACGTCCTCGGCGGGCACGTGGCGCGCGGAGAGGTCGTCGAGGAGCGGCTCCAGGTGCGCGGCGCGCATGCGCTCCACGATCATGGTGCGCTCCTGGATGTTCTGGAGCACCTCGGACTCGCGCGCGAGATCGGAGATGCGGCTCGCGAGGGATCCGAGCGAGCGGTTCTTCAGGCGGTCCGGATCGCTCGAGACGCCGAGCACGCGGTCGATCTCGTCGAGGTCCTGGTAGGCCGACTGGAACGCGACGACGACGTCCGAGATGCCGAGCGGCACCTCGGGGCGCGCGCCGACGACGGTCGTGTAGCGCTGCCACAGCACGCGCTGCTGCTGGATCTGCACGAGGCGCGAGTACATGTCGGTGATGTGGACGCCCGGGCGCACGTACTCGCGGGCGAGCTTGCGCAGGCGGCGCTTGTTCGCCGCGGTCATCTCCTCGCCGCCGCGCGGCGCGTGGGCCGCGATCACCTCGGTGAGCGAGCGGTCGTAGACCGAGGGAGTGAAGCGGTCGAGCGTGTCCCGGATGCCCATGAGCAGCCGCAGGTACACCCCGAGCTCGGCGATCGTCTCGTACGGCCGCATCGACGTCTGCCCGATGACCTCATTGGCCATCGAGATGAGCCGCGGCAGCTGGGCCTCGGCGAGGTCGACCGCGGTGCCGTACGCGGACCGGGCCTCCTCGGTGGTCGAGAAGCTCACGCCGTACCAGGGCGAGTCCTCCGGGCCGTACTGGAACTGCCCGAGTCGCGCGACCTCCGTGAGGTCCTCGGCCATCGCGGAGCGGTCGAGCGTGAGCTGGCCGAGCGCGTGGTCGTCGAGGCGCACGGTGGTGCGCGGCGGGCGCTCGCTCTGCGCGAGGATCGTGAGGCGGCGCAGCGCGTCGAGGGGCGAGACGCCGTAGCGGGGGTCCTGGCTCGACAGCGCGCCGCGGTAGTCGCGGAGCACTCCGCGGAGGCGGATGAGCGCGGCGTCGACCTCGCCGAGCTGCTCCGCGCGCGAATTCTCGTTGCGGCTGATCGACTCGACGAGGTTGCGGCGCACGCGGCGCGGGCCGACGGAGAGCCCCGCGAGGCCGGCTCGGGTGAGGCGGTGCGAGATGCCGTCGAGCGTCGCCCGGCGCGGCGAGACCACGAGGACGCGCTTGCCGTCGCGGACGAGGCTGCCGATGGCGTTGACCACGGTCTGCGTGCCGCCCGTTCCGGGAAGCGTGTGCACCACGACCGAGTGGCCGGCATCGATCTGCGCGAGCACATCGTCCTGCTCGGCATCGGCGTCGTAGAGGTGGCGGTCCACGTCGGGAGCGCGCTCGTCGGGGGCGGTCGCGCTCACGGGGCGGTATGCCGCAGCGAGTCGCTCGCGAGCGGGCTCGCTGCCGCACACGGCGGCGAGCACGGGCGAGTCGAGATCCTTGACCGCGTCGACCATGCCCTGCGCGACCGAGTGGAAGGAGGAGACGACGAGGCGCGGCTGCACGACGAAGCCGGAGACCCCGGCGACGGTCTGCCGCACGCGGTCGATCACGGGCTGGGGCTTGAAGACGCCCTCCGACTGCGAGAGCTCCACGAGCGCGCGGGCGTCGAGCGTGATGCCGAACTGCTCGCGGAGCGCGCGGATGAGCTCCTCGTTCACGGTGGGGAACTGCTTGAGCTTCAGCTCGAAGTCGCGGCCGTAGCGGCGGATCGCGAGCGGGCGCAGCAGCACGGGGGCGCAGAACTCCTCGCCCTCGAACGTCCACTTCGCGATGCCGACGCCGAGGTGCACGGTCTCGAGGCCGCGCACGGTGCGCATCTCGATCGCCTTGTCGGTCACGCGGCCCGCGGCGGCGCGGGCGTGGCGCAGCGCGAGGTCGTCGCGGATGAGGGCGGAGAGCAGGATCTTGTTGCCCGTGATGAACTGGGGCAGCCCGCCCGGATGCGTCGTCGAGAGCTCGATCCGGTTCGCGGGGCGGTCGTCGAAGTGCAGCAGCGGGTTGCGGCCGCCGATGCGGGCCGCGGCGCGGCGCCAGTCGGCGTGCTCGTCTGCGTACGCGTCGACGAGGGATACGGGCCCCGTGAGCTGCGCCGAGAGGTCGCGCTCGGGGGCGGTCGTGGGCGCGGGCGCAGGTGCGAGCGCGCCCTCGTCCTGGGGCGGCACCGCCTCGGCGGTGACCTCTACGGTCTCATTCTCGTCGCCACCCGAGTCGGGCCGGCGGCGTCGGTCTACACTCCACACACCGCCACCCTAGGCGCTGAAACGCCAAAACAGCGCATCCGCGGCGGAGTTTCGTCGCTGCGGATGCGCTGTACGGCGCGGGGCCCGGCTAGCGGGTCTCGTCGGCCGCGGGGCCCGTGACGACGGGATCGGCCAGCTGCATCTCACCGCCGCGCGCCTTCGCGAGCACGCGCATGAGGTGGTAGACGCCGATCGCGGCGATCGTGCCGAGCGCGATGCCGTTGAAGACGACCGAGCCGAACTGGATCGTGAAGTCCGCGATGCCGACGATGAGCGGCACGGCCGCGGAGAACTGGTTGATCGGCTTCGAGAAGTCGACCTTGTTGTCGATCCAGATCTTCACGCCGATGAGGCCGATGAGGCCGTAGAGCGCGACGGTGACGCCACCGAGGACGGCGGGCGGCACGGAGAAGATCACGGCGCCGACCTTCGGCGAGAAGCTGAGGAGCACCGCGATCGTGCCAGCGACCCAGTACGCCGCGGTCGAGTACACGCGGGTCGCGGCCATGACGCCGATGTTCTCGCCGTAGGTGGTGGTGCCCGAGCCGCCGCCGAAGCCGGCGAGCATCGTGGAGAGGCCGTCGGCGAGGAGCGCGCGTCCGGTGACGCCGTCGAGGTCGCGGTCGACCATCAGCCCGACGCTCTTCACGTGGCCGACGTTCTCCGCGATGAGCACGAGCACGACGGGGAGGAACGCGGGGAGGAGACCCCAGAGCGAGGGATCCGCGAACGGGTTGCCCACGGCGTGGAACTGGGGCAGGCCCACCCAGTCGGCGTCGGCGACGGCGTCGAAGTTCACGAGCCCGGCGAAAACCGCGATGAGGTAGCCGACGGCCATGCCGAGCACAATCGAGAGGCGGCCGATGAGCCCGCGGAAGAGGACCGTGATGAGGAGGATCGCCACGAGCGTCGCGAGCGCGACCCAGGACGAGAGCGCCTGATCGACGTCGGGGTTCGCCCCCGGGTTGCCGGTCCAGTTGTTCCGCACGGCGGGCGCGAGGTTGAAGCCGATGAGCGCGACGATGGAGCCCATGACGACGGGCGGCATGAGGGCGTTGATCCAGCCCGTGCCGAAGCGGTGCACGATCAGGCCGACGAGCGCCATGAGCACGCCGATGGCGAGGATGCCGAAGGAGGCGCGGCCCAGGTCATCGCCGCCGGCGGTCGCGGCGAGGATCGGCGCGATGAAGGCGAAGGAGGAGCCGAGGTAGCTCGGGAGCCGGTTGCCCGTGAGGAGCAGGAACAGCATCGTTCCGAGGCCCGAGAAGAAGAGGGTCGCCGTGGGGCTGAAGCCCGTGAGCAGCGGAACGAGGAAGGTCGCGCCGAACATGGCGACGACGTGCTGCGCGCCGAAGCCGATCGTGCGGCCCCAGCTCAGGCGCTCCTCGGGGAGGACGATCGCATCGTGCGCGACGTGCTTGCCGTCGCCGTGCAGTTTCCAGGGCAGCGCCATGCTGTCTCCTTCTGTGGGGCGGTCCGTTCGAAGCGTGCTGCGCGTCCGCCCCGTGGGCGCGCGACCAATCGATCATCATACAGCGAACGCTCAGGATCGGTGCGAAAAATTCACCGATCCCGAGCGTTCGGCCGAGACGCGATCAGCCCGCGATCAGCCCGCGATGTAGATCTTGCGGATGTGGTCGCCCACGGTCCAGCGCGTGCGCGTGCCCGCGACGAGCCGCATGACGTCCCCCGCAGCCACCTCGACCGTGCGCGGCTCCGCATCGGCCGCTGCGCCGGGCTCGCTCAGCAGCTCGATCGATGCCGAGCCGGAGAGCACCACGAAGAGCTCGTCGACCTCGGTGTCCGTGACGGTGCCGCCGCGGAGCTCCCAGATGCCGGTCTCCGCGCCGCCGATCGTGCCGATCTCGACGAAGCCCTGTGCGGGATCCCCCGCGACCACCTCGTCGGGCTCGACCGCCTCGAGCGAGACGGGCGCCGTTGCGGCGTGCAGCACGGCGTTCACCCCATCGGGCAGCGCGTGCGCCGCCTGCTCCGCGCCGCTCACGAGTCGAACCCGAGGCCGAGCGCGTCGAGGGTCTTGAGCAGCACGTTGCGCTTGCCCTCGTTGTGGTCCGCCCGGTCGAGCGCCCAGCGGGTGAGGTTGATGCCGATCGAGGCGGCGGGCTCGGGCGGGAACGGGAGCGGCACGTCGCGCACCATCTTGAGCTCGGTGCGCTCGGTCGTGCGGCCTTCGAGGCGGTCGACGATCACGTCGGCAGCGAAGTGGGTGGCGCCGACGCCGAGACCCGTGAAGCCGGCGACGTACTGCACGCGGCCGCCGAGCGCCTGGCCGAAGAACGCGCAGAAGCGCGTGCTCGTGTCGATGACGCCGGCCCAGCGGTGCGTGAACTTCACGCCCGCGAGCTGCGGGAAGGTAGTGAAGAAGTGGCTCGCGAGCTTCCGGTGGCTCTCCATCCGGTCCTCGTGCTCCGGCTTGATCTTGCCGCCGGCGAAGTAGACGGCGTCGTACCCGCCCCAGAGGATCCGGTTGTCCTTCGTGAGCCGCGAGTAGTGGAACTGGTTCGCCATGTCGGCGAGGCCCTCGCGCCCGTCCCACCCGATCGAGGCGAGCTGCTCGTCGCTCAGCGGCTCGGTCATGAGCACGTAGTCGTAGACGGGCACCGTGTGGAAGCGGTAGCGTTTGAGCAGCGAGGGGAACACGTTCGTGCAGAGCGCCACGCGCTCCGCCGTGACCGTGCCGCGCTCGGTGGTGAGCTGGATCGGGGTGTCGGCGCCGCCGTCGAGGCGCTTCACGGGGGTCTGCTCGTGGATCTCCACGCCGATCGACGCAGCGTGGCGCGCGAGCTCGGCCGCGAGCTTCGCGGGGTGGAGGTTCGCGTTCTCCCGGGGCGCGAACTCGCCACCGAGGAAGGTGGGCGAGGCGATGCGGGCCTGCACCTCCTCGGCGTTCAGTGTGACGACCTCGGGGTCGTGGCTCTCACCGAGCCACTCGACCTGGTGCGGCGCGTTCGCGACCGAGAGCTGGCCCGTGCGCTCGAAGTCGACGTCGAGCTGGTGCTCCGCGATGAAGCGCTCCATCGCGTCGAGGTTCTCGTAGCCGAGGCGGCTCAGCGTGCCGGTCTCCTCCGGCCACCGGGCCTCGGCGTTCGGCTCGCCGTGCGTGATGCTCGCCTCGCAGAAACCGCCGTTTCGGCCCGATGCCGCCCAGCCGACGCGCATGGCCTCGAGCAGGATCACGCGCCGCTCGGGGTGCTCGGTCTTCAGCTTGATCGCGGTCCAGAGACCCGCGTAGCCGCCACCGACCACCGCGTCGTCGACGCGGGTGTCGCCCGGGAGCGCGGGGTAGCGGGCGGCGCGATCCGCGACGTCGTCGATCCAGAAGCAGGAGAGCTTCGTCTCGGCGAGCGCGTCGTCAACGATCTTCGCCGCCGGCCGGTTCGTTTCAAAAATGGTCTGGTGCATGGGGTCCTCGTCTTCGATGTCCGAGTTGATCCTTGCACAGATCCCCGCGAATGTAAATGCCATTGACATTCGCGTTTACGACGTGTTCCCGCCTGCGGCGCGGCGCCGTTACTCGGCCGGCGGCTTCATGATGGCGCCCGTCGCGAGCCCCATCGCGAGACCGGCGGGCAGCCACAGCCAGAACTGGGTCAGCGCACCGAGGACGACGCCCATGATGGCGCCCATCACGATGCCGACGATGATCTGCTTCCGCCGCGCCTCGGGCGACGGCGCGGGGGTCTTGCCCTTCCCCGCACCGCGGTCGTTGCGCCCCGGGCCGGGCTTCGCTCGCTTGCTCATGCGTCCAGGGTACGCGCCGCAGCCTGATCGGCGGCATCGAGCTGCTCGATCGCGCGCAGCACCTCGGGAGCTGCGCCCCGCTCCCGCGCGAGGCCGAGGAGCTTGCCCGTCGCGCGGGCGATCTTCGCGGGGCTCGCGGACGGCTCGGCGCCGGCCGCGCGCAGCACGGGATCGAGCGCGTCGAGCTGCGCCTCCGTTCCCGCGGGCAGCAGTTCGGCCTCCCACTCACGCCAGGCCCGACGCACCCCGTCCGACAGGTCCGTCGCGCGCACGCGGTCGTCGGCGAGCTCGACGAGCGCGGCGCCCGCGCCATCGCGCAGCACCACGACGGTGCGCTCGGTGAGCAGTTCCGCCCGGGGCTGCACGGCACCGGCCGCGATCCCGACGCGGGCCACAAGCTCCGCGAGCAGACCGGCCGGCATCTGGGATTCGAGCGGCCAGTGCTGCTCGCGCACCCCGTCGGGCTCGCGCCGCTTCACGTGCCATCCCGCGTCGGCGCCGCCCTCGCGCACGCGCACCGCGATCCCGGCGCGCGCGAGTGCCTCGTCCGGGGTGTCGAAGTAGCGCGCGGCGAGCGCGAAGGTCTCGGGCGGATCGGCGGCGAAGCCCGCCGCGGCGAACGCCGCCGCGCCCGGCAGCGGCGCGTCGACCGCGATCTCGTACTTGCGCTCGATCTCGAGCGATTCGGTTCCCGGCTGTGTCGTCACGCGGTCAGTCTACGCGGCGCTCCCCCGCGCTCTCCGCCGCCGGCCCGTGCCCGCCCGAGAGCCAGACGATCCCCGCGCCCGCGGCGACGACGAGCAGGATCCCACCGAGCGCGACGGGGGTGAGCAGCTGGTCGAGGAGGAGCGCGCCGAGGATGGTGCCGACAACCGGGTCGAAGGCGAAGAAGACGCCGAGCACGCGGGCCGAGGTGAGACGCCCGGCGATCGTGTCGACAGTGAAGGCGAGCGCGGTGCCGAGCACGGCAGAGGCGAACAGCGGGAGCAGGTGCTCCACGCGTACGAGCGGCATCGCGGGCGCCGAGAACGGCAGCGTGAGCACCGCGGCGACGGTCACCGAGAGCGCGACGCTCGGGAGGCCGCCGTCCGACTGCCCCACGCGCGCCGCGAGAAGAGTGTAGAGCCCGAAGGCCGCCCCGGCGAGCGCGGCGAAGAATAGGCCGAGCGGGTCGAGCTCGCCGCCGAAGCCCGCGATGAGCCCCACGCCGATGAGCGCGACGACGGCGAGCATGCCCTCCCGGAGCCGCCGGGACGCGGCGAGCGCGACGAGGCACGGTCCGAGGAAGTCGATCGTCGTGGCGATGCCGAGCGGCAGGCGATCGAAGGCGAGGTACAGGAAGGCGTTCATCGCGGCCATGGCGACGCCGTAGAGCACGATGCCGCTCCACTCGCGGCGCGTGCGGCCGCGGAGCCGCGGCCGGAAGATGATGAGCAGCAGCACCGCGGCGACGACCATGCGCAGGGCGCTCGTGCCGAGCACGCCGAACACGGGGAAGAGACCGACCGCGATCACGGCGGAGAATTGCATGCCGAGGGACCCGACCAGCACGAGGAGCATGGCGCGAATCGTTGCGCTGCGGGCGGACGGGAGATGCATCGACGCTGAGCTCATCAGACCTACTCTAGTGCCGGATACACTGTGCGGGTGACAGCGGAAGCGTGGGACGAAGCGGCGGCGGCGCGGGCGGCCGCGGCGTGCGCGGAGACCGCGGCGCGGCTCGCCGCGGAGGGCGTGGAGCCCGAGCACCTCGCGGAGCTCGAACCGGCCAGGAAAGTGCTCCTCTGGACGCGTCCCGCCCGCATGCGCTCGCGAGGCCGCGTCTGGCGCATCGGCCCGCTCCTCCTCGGCGCCGACGGCGCGCTGTTCGCCGCCGGCCGCGCCACGCGCGCCGCCGAGCGCGGGCGCCCGGGCTACCAGTCCGTGTCGCGCGAGGAGCGCCGCGAGCTCGCCGCTGCGGCGCTGCGCGGGGGCTTCGCGAGCGGTGATCCCGTGAACTACGATGCGCTTGCGCTGCCGATCGCGGATCCCGCCGCGCTCCGGGCGCTCGCAGCGGACCCGGCGGTCGCGGAGCTGCCCCTCGGCCTCGCCGACGGCGAGGTGCGCGTGCGCTGGCGGGCCGGGGCACCGCTCGCGGGAGCGCAGACGCTGGCCGCGTTCCTCACGGAGCGCGCGGCGCTCATCCGCTCGCCCGAGCCGAACTGATCCGGAACGGCGCGTTCGCCGTGTCCGCTCGCCGCGGGAGAACCGCCTGTGCCGACCGCGGGGTTTGGGGGATGGGGGATGCGGCCGGCACAGGAGGGGGGATCCGTTCACGCTCCCGTGGCCTGATGGGGGATGCCAGGAGAAGCGCGCCGAACGGATCAAACAGCACAGATGGGGGATCTGCGCCCCACCGGGGGTGGTGGTGCTTTCAGCGTAGGCCGCGCGACTCCTCACCCACGCCGTCACTCGTGAAATTCCGTAGCTCCGCGACGAAAACTCCGTGCCCACCGGCCCGCCACTGGGTAGTGGAAGGGGAGAACCGTGCGCGCTCCCCGATTTCCGTCGTCGCTACTGAGTGTCGCCCTGCGGTTCGCCGCCCGGTTCGACCCGCCCGTCCCCCGCCCGCCGGAACGCGGCCCGCATGTGATCGCTCGTGAGGAAGTCCGCAATCCCGATCATGATGAGGCTGAACACGATCTGCTCGGTGATCATCCACACGGGGTAGAGGCCAGGAATGGCGGCCATGACGAGCGTGATGATCGGGAAGATCTGCGCGAAGAGCCGGAGCCGCTGGTAGGCCCAGCGCCAGCCGATCGACGCGCGCCAGGTGAAGTAGCAGAGCGTGACCGTCATGCCGAGGACGACGACCGTGCGCATCCACACCGCGAACGGCACGGAGCCGCCGCTCCCCGCGATCACGAGCGCCACGACCACCGCACCGATCCCGAGCAGCACCTCGACGCCGAGGAGCGCCCAGATCCAGGCGAACGCGCGCCGGGTGCGGGGGTGGGTGCGATCCGCGACCGCGATGCGCTCGCCGGCGGCGCGGCCCCCGGCGAGGCGATCGATCCGCAGGAGGAAGTCTTCCAGGCTCATGGCGCCAGCGTACGTCCGCCCCGGCCCCGGTGTCACGCAGCGGACCCCAGATCCGGGCGAAGATCAATCAAAAGGGGGAGCCGCGGCCGAGCACGCCTCAGCTAGTGTGGGGCCAGAACCCGCGCGAGACGGAGGAGAGGCATGAGCATCGTGAACGCGCCGCTCCCCCACACGGAGGCGCCGCGACCCGCGGTACGGGCGATGCAGATCGGCCAGCACGTGATCGCCGCGGCGCTCACCGCGATCGGCGTCGTGCGCGCGATCGGCGACGGCGTCGCCCTCCCCGTCGCGATCATCTGCGGCCTCGCGATCCTCGGCTGGCACACGGCGGGCACGCTGCTCCCGTCGCGGGCGCGCGGCACCCGCGTCGTGGCGGGCTGGCTGCTCGGCCTCGCGGTGATCTGGGTCGCCGCGGTCGCCGTCTCGGCCGAGTTCGTGTGGCTCGCGTTCCTACTGTGGCTGCTCGCGGGGCACCTGCTGCCCCTGCGCTGGGCGCTGCTCTTCTCCGCGCTCGTCTACGCGGTCGTCGTGAGCGCGCCGATCCTCCACAACGGGGCCACGAGCTACGCGAACGTGTTCGGGCCGCTCATCGGCGGCATCTTCGCGTTCGGCATCTCCCGCGGCTACCTCGAGCTCCTCCGCGACGCCGCCGAGCGTGAGCGGCTCGTCGCCTCCCTCACCCGCGCCCAGCGCGAGATGGCCGAGCTGCAGGACGAGCTCGCCCGCGCACAGCGCCACTCGGGCGCGGTCGCCGAGCGCACCCGCCTCGCCCGCGACATCCACGACACGGTCGCGCAGTCGCTCTCCTCGATCCGGTTGCTCGCGCACGCCGACCGCGACGCCACCGACGCGCACGACACCGCGCGCACCCTCGCCCGCATCGAGGATCTCGCGGGCGACAGCCTCGGCGACGTGCGCCGGATCATCGCGGCGCTGTCCCCCGCAGAGCTCGACGCGGGCGCGCTCGGCGCCGCCCTCGCCCGGCTCCTCGCAGCGTTCGGCGAGGAGGCCGGGGTGAGCACCGAGCTCCACGTCGACGACTCGCTCCCCCAGCTCGGCGCCGCCGCGGAGGTCGCCCTGCTCCGCACCGCGCAGTCCGCGCTCGCGAACATCCGGCAGCACGCCGGAGCGCAGCGCACCGTGATGAGCCTCATCGACGCGGGCGACGCCGTGCGGCTCGACATCATCGACGACGGGGCCGGCTTCGATGCGGCGAGCTGGGAGCGCACGGGCGCCGGGGCCGGATCCAGCTACGGCCTCCGCTTCATGCGTGCCCGCCTCCGCGAGCTCGGCGGCGGCCTCGACGTGGAGAGCACCCCGGGCGACGGCACGGCGCTCTCCGCCTACCTCCCGCTCGCCCCCGCACCGACCCCCGAGGAGCGCCCATGACCGTCACCGTTCTGCTCGTCGACGACCACCCCGTCGTGCGCACGGGGCTCCGCGCCGTGCTCGACGCCGATCCCCGGATCCAGGTCGTCGGCGAGGCCGCGACCGGCGAGGAGGCCCTCACGCTCGCCGGGCACCTGTCCCCCGACGTCGTGCTCTGCGACCTGCGGCTCGGCGCCGGACTCGACGGGATCGCGGTGACGGCGAGGCTGCGTGCACTCGATCCGGCGCCCTCCGTGCTCATCCTCACGACGTTCGACCGCGACGCCGAGATCCTCGGGGCGATCGAGGCGGGCGCCGCGGGCTACCTCCTGAAGGACATGCCGCCCGAGAAGATCATCGACGCGGTGCAGCGCGCCGCGAACGGCGAGACCGTGCTGGCGCCGAGCCTCGCGTCGCGCGTCGTGCAGGGCATGCGCAACCCGCTGCCGAAGCTCACGGCGCGCGAGCTCGAGGTGCTGCGTCTCCTCTCGACGGGGGCGACGAACCGCGAGATGGCGCGCGCGCTCTTCGTGACCGAGGCCACCGTGAAGAGCCACCTCGCCCACATCTTCACGAAGCTCGAGGTCGAGACCCGGGCGCGGGCGATCCACGTGGCGCAGGAGACCGGCCTCGTCTGAGCGGGCACCGGCAGCCGACCGCTGCCGCCGCCGCGCGGCGGTCCCGCACAGATTGCCCTGCTAGCATCGCTCACCGTCCGGGCGACCGCGCCGGGCGAGACCGTCGGAGAGGAGCCGCATGCGCGCACGCACGTACCTCCTGCCGCTCGCCCTGCTCCTCGCCTTCACCGTGCTGCTGCCCGCGTTCTGGATGATCGACATCGCTCAGGCGAGCGCTGCGCGCGCGCAGGATCCCGCGCAGTCCGAGGTCCTCACCGGGCCGCGCTCCGCGTCGCCCGGCCTCACCGCGCCGAGCGATCGCCCCGAGCTCATCGAGAGCAAGGACGTGACCCAGTTCACGGCTCCGCCCGTCGAGGCTGAGCAGTTCCAGGAGTCCGCGGTGCTCGCCCCGGGCGACGAGGAGCCCGTGCCCGAGGGTGCCATCCCGCACCTCGTGCCGGCGAGCCACGGCGGCGCGGCGTTCCCCGCGGCCGAGATCCGGCTCCCCGAGCTCTCCCGCGGCGCCGCCCACCGGCTGTCGCGGCTGCTGCTGCCGCTCGCCCCGGCGCTCGAGGTGCCCACCACCCCTCCGCTGCTCGCGGTCTGAGCCCCGCCCCACGGCGGCCGCGCTGACGCACCCTCCGGTGCGCGCCTGGCTCCGCCGTCGCGCGGGCGCTCCCTCCCGGGCGGCGCCGTCGTTCCGGGTCACGCAGCTCTCGCACGGACGGAACTCCCATGACCTCGATTCACCCCACCGACACCCCAGCTCCCCGCCGCCGCTGGTCCCGCCGCAGGCGCCTCCTCACCACGATCGGCGCGAGCCTCGTGCTCGTGCTCGCCGGCGGCGCCGTCGCCGTTGCGCTGACCGTGAAGAACTTCACCGACGGCATCGTCCGCTCGGACTTCACCCTCCCCCTCGTCGAGGAGCCCGAAGCCGACACGAGCGAGCAGAACATCCTCATCATGGGCATGGACTCCCGCGTCGATCAGAACGGCGAGCCGCTCCCCGACTACGTCTACGAAGCGCTCCACGCCGGGAACGCCGATGACGGCGGGTACAACGCCAACGTGCTCATGCTGCTGCACATCCCGGAGGATCGCTCGCAGACGACCGTGATCTCGATCCCGCGCGACGACTACGCCGAGATTGTGGGTGCCCCGCTCGGCGTGACGCACTCGAAGATCAAGGAGGCCTACGGGCTCGCGATGCAGGAGCGCTTCACCGAGATCGCGTACTCCGACGAGGAATACACGGAGGCCGAGGCCTACCAGGAAGCACGCAGCGCCGGGCGGCAGGCGCAGATCGAGACCGTCTCGCACTTCCTCGGGGACGTGCGCATCGACCACTTCGTCGAGATGACGATGGGCGGCTTCTTCTACGTCGCCGAGGCCGTCGCACCCGTGACGGTCTGCCTGAACCAGGCCACCGAGGACAGCTACTCCGGCGCCCAGTTCGCCGCCGGGGTGCAGGAGCTCGACGCGCAGCAGGCGATGAGCTTCGTGCGGCAGCGTCGCGACACGGGCTTCGACGGGCCCTTCCTCACCGACCTCGATCGCTCGCGCCGCCAGCAGGCCTTCCTCGCGAGCCTCGCCACGAACCTGCAGCAGCGCAGCACCCTCACGAATCCGAAGACGGTGCTCGCACTCGCGGACGTCACGCAGCACCACGTCGCCCTCGATTCGAACTTCGACGTGCTCGGCTTCGTGCGCACGGCCTTCGAGGTATCGAAGAGCGGCGCACGCTTCGTGACCCTTCCGATCCTCGATTTCGAGATGATCGACGGCGCCTCCGTGAACACGGTCGACCTCGACGAGGTGCAGGGGATCGTCGCCGCGATCTTCGACGGCAGCTACTTCACGGATCCCGGCGCTGACGGGGGCGCGGGGGATGCCGGGGACACGGGCGGCACCGGGGACCCCTCCGCCGACGGCGCCGAGCAGCCCGCGGGCGATGCCGATGCGGCGGCGCCCGAATCGGACCTGGCGAACGCCGTCCCCGCGGGCCGGCCCGGGGAGTCCGGTGCGGCGGGCGAGCCGCTCGCGGTCTACGACTCGTGGGATCAGCCGATCCTCGCGGGCTCCCTGCCCTGCGTGAACTAGCGCGCGTGGCCACCGGCTTCTCGCAGCGCGTGCGCCTGCCGAGCGGCCGGAGCCCGCGGGGACCCCTCGTTCCCGCCGGCCCCGGCCCGCTCCGCGCGCTCACGCTCACGCTCCTCGGGCTCGTCCTGTTCCTCACGGTGACCGGGATCGTCATGGTCCAGTCCGCGGGCCAGGTCACCGCCATCGCCGCGGGGCGCAGCCCGTTCTCGGGGGTGCTGCGGCAGGGCTCCTTCGCGCTCGTGGGTCTCGCGCTCATGATCGTGCTGAGCCGTGTGCCGACCGCCGTGCTGCGTCGCCGCGCCTGGTGGCTGCTCGGCGCCGGCTTCGTGCTCCAGCTGCTCGTCTACACCCCGCTCGGCTACGAGGCCGGAGGCAACCGCAACTGGCTGCGCCTCGGGCCGATCTCCGCGCAGCCCGCGGAGTTCATGAAGTTCGTCCTTCTGGTGTGGGCCTCAACGGTGCTCGCCGCGAAGCGCCAGCTCCTCGGGCGGTGGTGGCACGTCGTCGTCCCGATCCTGCCGGTCGTGGCGCTGTCGATGTTCATCAACGTGCTCGGCGGCGACCTCGGCACGCTCATGATCATCACGGCCCTCGTCTTCGGCTGCCTGTTCTTCTCCGGGATCCGGATCCGGTTCCTGGCGGGGATCGCGGCGATCGCGGCCCTCGGCATCGCCGTGATGACCCTCATCAAACCGAATCGGGTGGTGCGGATCGCGCACTTCATCGAGATCGACTGCCTGTCGAGCGCCGAGCACGCCCAGGGGGTCTGCTGGCAGTCGCTCAACGGCTTCTGGGCGCTCGCCCGGGGCGGGGTGTTCGGTGCGGGCGTCGGCAACTCGACCGCCAAGTGGTCATGGCTGCCCGAGGCCGAGACCGACTTCATCTTCGCGATCATCGGCGAGGAGCTCGGCACGATCGGCGCCGGCGTGATCCTGCTCGCGTTCGCGCTGCTCGCGGGCCTCCTGATCGTGCTCATCGGGCACTGCAGCGACCCGTTCGCGGTGTCGGTGCTGGGCGGCGCCGCGGCCTGGATCGCCGCGCAGATGACCGTAAACGTCGCCGTGGTGCTGGGCTTCATCCCCGTGCTCGGGGTGCCGCTCCCCCTCGTGTCGGCGGGCGGCACCTCGCTCGTGTCGACGCTGATGGCGATGGGTGTGGTGCTCTCCTGCCTGCGCGAGGAGGGGATGGCGCGGGCGCTGGGTTCGGGTGCAACCGCTGGGCTTGGGCGTGGGCCTGGCTCTGGGCCGGGGCTTGGCGCGGAGTAGTCCCGCTCTCGGTGAGGGTGCGGTCCGGCGCGGGCGGGTGGTTGCGACGCGAACTCGAACAAAGTTCGAGTCTGGTCCGGAATGACCCGCCCATACCGGAGCGTTCTCGAACTTAGTTCGAGTTTGGGCCGGATCAGCACCCCGCCTGGCGCCCGACCGCCCGCACAACGCGAACGCCCCGCGCCCTCGACGTGACGGCGAGCGGCTCGGGGCGGGTATCGGTGCCCTGGAGAGGAATCGAACCTCCGACACCTTCTTTAGGAGAGAAGTGCTCTATCCACTGAGCTACCAGGGCGGAGCCGCCCTCGGGCGACCTTTGGGAGTCTAGCGCACCGGGCCCCTCGCCCGGATCGCGGGATCGGCGCGCGCCGGGCGGCGGTTTCGGCGGTGGCCGCGCCACCCGCAGCGGCCAGCGCAGCACGAACCATCACCCCGGAGCGCGGAGTCCGCAGAGCGCAGAGTCCACAAAGCTCGCAACCCGCGAAGCCGGCAAGGCCCCGGAGCCTCAGCCGGGGCCCGGCCCGAATGCGCCTGGGAATAGCAGAACGGGCGGGGTCGAAACCCCGCCCGTTCTGGGAAGCTCATTAGCCGAGTCGAATGACATCCGGCGTGGCGCTCGGCGACGCGTAGCCCGCGACGACCGTCTGGTTGCCCTGCCAGCCACCGTGCACGGCCTGGCCGTTGCCGATGTAGACGGCCACGTGGGGGGCGCCCGGCCAGATCAGGATGTCGCCGGGGGCGTAGTTGCCATCGGTGACGGGGGTGCCGTAGCGGTAGAAGTCCGAGACCCCGTGGTCGTAGCCGCCCTGGTCACGACGCTCGGTGAGGCCGACGGCCGCGAGCGCGTTCTGGACAAGGTCGGTGCAGTCCTGCGAGACGCCCACCTGAGCGAGCGCCGCGGACACGAGGCCGGCCGCACCCTCACCCGCGGGGACGTCGACCGAGCTCTTGCCGGAGACCGACGCGGCAGCCGCACCGTTCACACCAGCAGCCTGATCAGCGGCGGCCTTCTTCGCGGCCTCCTCCGCCTTCTTCTCGGCGTCCTTCTCCTTGCGCTCCTGCTCGAGGATCGCAGTGCCGACCTCGCCGTCCAGGGCGACGACCGGCGACACCTGCGCATCGATCGCGGGGGTCTGGAGCTGCTGCGCGGACACGTCCGCGTCAGGCTGGCCCTCGACCTCGGGCGCGAGGGCGTAGGCGGGGAGCCCGAAGGTGCCCACCAGGCCCAGGCTCAGGACTGCCGCTCCGACCATCTGGCCGACGCGCTTGGCCCGCGCCCGCGTGGGACGGGCAGCGTTGTCCGTAACCGCGACCTCAGTACTGGGGTTGTGATTCACGAGAATAATCTGCCTTCACCTTGTGGGTTGTACATCTGGGGCGCCTCGTTCGAGACGCGACCGTTCAAGAGTAACGGATCATCACGGGAATGTCACGCTCAGGTCACGAACGGGTGACGAGTGGCGGGATTCCGCCGTTCTCGGCCGCCCGGGCAGGCGAAATTTGCTCGGCACCGAGCGAATTCTGCGCGAAGCCTGGGCGGCCGGAGCCGGGAAGGCGAAGCCGGGAAGGCGAAGCCGGGAAGGCGAAGCCGGGAAGGCGAAGCCGGGAAGGCGAAGCCGGAGAGGCTCAGGCGAGATCGCGCGGACGGGCCGGATCCGGACCCGAGCCCGGATCCGCCCCGGCTCGACTAGATGACGCCCTGCTCGAGCATTGCCTGGGCCACGCGCACGAAGGCCGCGGAGTTCGCGCCGAGCACGTAGTCGCCCGGGCGCCCGTAGCGCTCGGACGCGGCGAACGTCGCCTCGTGCACATCGCGCATGATGCCGTGGAGGCGCGATTCGCTCTTGTCCCGGTCCCAGCGCGAGCGCGCAGCGTTCTGGCTCATCTCGAGCGCCGAGGTCGCCACACCGCCCGCGTTCGCCGCCTTGCCCGGCGCGAAGAGCACGCCGGCGTTCTGGAAGTGCTCGACCGCGTCGGGGGTGGTCGGCATGTTCGCGCCCTCCGTCACCGCGCGCACGCCGTTCGCCACCAGGGTGCGCGCGTGCGCGCCGGACAGCTCGTTCTGCGTGGCGCAGGGGAACGCGAGCTCGGCGGGCACGTCCCAGACGGATCCGCCCGCGACGTAGTGCGCACCGGGTCGGCGCTCGGCGTACTCGGAGATGCGGGCGCGTTCGACGCCCTTCACCTGCTTCAGCAGTTCGAGGTCGATCCCCGCCTCGTCGACGATGTAGCCGCTCGAGTCGGAGGCGGTGATGGCCCGTCCGCCGAGCTGCTGCACCTTCTCGATGGCGTAGGTGGCGACGTTGCCCGAGCCGGAGACGAGCGCGCGGTAGCCCTCGATCCCCTGGCCGGCGCGCACCAGCATCTCGTCGGCGAAGAACACCGCACCGTAGCCCGTGGCCTCGGTGCGCACCTCGGCGCCGCCCCAGCCGACGCCCTTACCGGTGAGCACGCCGGCCTCATAACGCTGCGTGATGCGCCGGTACTGGCCGAAGAGGAAGCCGATCTCCCGCGCACCCACGCCGATGTCGCCCGCGGGGATGTCGGTGTGCTCACCGATGTGGTGCACGAGCTCCGTCATGAAGCTCTGGCAGAAGCGCATCACCTCAGCGTCGCTCTTCCCCGAGGGATCGAAGTCGGAGCCGCCCTTGCCGCCGCCGATGCGCTGCGAGGTGAGCGCGTTCTTGAAGATCTGCTCGAAGCCGAGGAACTTGATCACCGACAGGTTCACGGTCGGGTGGAAGCGGAGGCCGCCCTTGTAGGGCCCGAGCGCGGAATTGAACTGCACGCGGATGCCGCGGTTCACCTGCACGCGGTTGCGGTCGTCGGTCCACGGCACGCGGAAGATGAACTGCCGCTCGGGCTCGACGAGGCGCTCGAGGATCCCGCCCTCGATGAACTCCGGGTGCTCCGCGAGCACGGGCTCGAGCGTCTCGAGCACTTCGCGGACGGCCTGCAGGAACTCGGATTCGCCTGCGCTTCGACGCTCGACGACCGCGGTCACTTCACGCAGATGTGCTTCGGGGGTGGGCAGTGTCACCGGGAGACTCCTCTGTCTATCAACTCCATTGTGGGCAGCGTGAGGCCCGGCCACCCGAGGGGTGGCCTCCGCGGGGCGGGTGCCTCTACTGCGAGACGAAAATGTGCGCGGCGACCTCCATGGGGAGGTCGATCGCTTCATTCGATCCCTCAACCTCGACGTGGACGGTGTCGCCGCGTCGCGCGAAGGAAGCCTGGTTGCCGGGGGTCACGCCCGCGGCGGCGAGCTGCTCGAGCAGCTCGGGATCGACCTGCAGCGGCTCGGCGAGGCGGCGGATGCGCGCCGTGAGCACGAGCTCGGGGTCGATGAGGAGGTCGCCGAGGCCCGTGACGCCGGTCTGGAAGGAGCCGGCGCGGATCGAGCCGAGCTCTTCGAGTCCGGGGATCGGGTTGCCGTACGGCGACTCGGTCGGGTTGCCGAGCATGCCGAGGAGCTTGCGCTCGACGCGCTCGCTCATGACGTGCTCCCAGCGGCACGCCTCCTCGTGGACGTAGGCCCACTCGAGGCCGATCACATCGGCGAGCAGGCGCTCGGCGATGCGGTGCTTGCGCATGACCCGCACGGCCTTGGCGCGGCCGGGCTCGGTGAGCTCCAACCGGCGATCATCGGTCACGACGACGAGGCCGTCGCGCTCCATCCGGCCGACGGTCTGCGAGACAGTGGGGCCGGAGTGGCCCAGTCGCTCGGAGATCCGCGCTCGAAGGGGGACGATGCCCTCCTCTTCGAGCTCCAGAATGGTGCGAAGGTACATCTCCGTCGTGTCGATCAGATCTGTCATCGCCGTCCTCTCGTAAGCCCGGACCCCAGCTTAGGGCATGGAGTCCGTGAATCCGCGGGCACCTCCCCCCGATAGAATCATGCGCATGGCCGACATCTCGATCCCCACAGACCTCCTGCCCGCCGACGGCCGCTTCGGGTGCGGCCCCTCGAAGGTGCGCTCCGAGCAGCTCGATTTCCTCGCCTCGCTGCAGCCGCGCGTGCTCGGCACGTCGCACCGCCAGGCGCCCGTGAAGGATCTCGTCGGCAGCGTCCGTTCGGGCCTCGCCGAGCTGTTCCGCGCCCCGGAGGGCTACGAGGTGCTCCTCGCCAACGGCGGCGCGACGACGTTCTGGGATTCGGCCGTGCACTCGCTCATCGAGCGCCGCAGCCAGCACCTCGCGTTCGGCGAGTTCGGTGCGAAGTTCGGTAAGGCCGCGGCGGCGGCGCCGTTCCTCGAGGCTCCCGACGTGCGCAGCTCGGACGCGGGCTCGCGCTCGACGTTCGCCCCGGCCGAGGGCATCGACGTGTACGCGTTCCCCCACAACGAGACGTCGACCGGCGTCATGGCCCCGGTGACCCGCGTGGCGGGCGACGCGGGCGCGCTGACCGTCGTCGACGCGACGAGCGCCGCAGGCGGCATCGACTTCGACGCGAGCGAGGCCGACGTCTACTACTTCTCCCCCCAGAAGAACTTCGCGTCGGACGGCGGCATCTGGTTCGCCCTTGTCTCGCCCGCGGCGATCGAGCGCATCGAGCGGGTCACGTCCTCGGGCCGCTACATTCCGGAGACGCTGAACCTCGCGGGAGCGATCGAGAACTCGCGCAAGAACCAGACGCTGAACACCCCCGCGCTCGCCCCGCTCGCGATGATGGACGAGCAGCTGCGCTGGATCAACGGCCAGGGCGGTCTCGCCTGGGCGGCCGCCCGCACCGCGGAGTCCTCGAACGTGCTGTACGACTGGGCCGAGCGCACCGCCGTCGCGACCCCGTTCGTGGCGGATCCGGCGCACCGCTCGCAGGTCGTCGTGACGATCGACTTCAACGATTCGGTCGACGCGAGCGCGATCTCGGCCGCGCTTCGCGCGAACGGCATCGTGGACACCGAGCCCTACCGGAAGCTGGGCCGCAACCAGCTGCGCATCGCGACGTTCACGGCGATCGAGCCCGATGACGTGCGCGCGCTCACGGGTGCGATCGACTACGTGCTCGAGCGCCTCGGCTAGTCGCTCAGCGCCGCGGCGCGGGCGCCCGGAGCGGCGTGCGCGCCGCGGCTGGATCCCGCGCCGCGGCGCGCAGCCGCCCCGCGGGGCACGCGGCAGCTCACGACGACGTAGCCCGCGACCCCGAGCACGGAGGCCGCCGCGCCGACGAGCCACCAGGGGAAGCCCGGCACGGTCGGCTCGGCGCCCGCAGCGTCGAGGTCGGCCTGCGGCGTCGGGGTGATCCGCTCGCCCGTCACGAGGATGCGGTGGGTGTTGATCCCGAGCGGCGTGCAGGTGATGAGCGTCGCGAGGTCTTTCCCGAGCACCGGGAAGAGCGACTCGGTCTCATCGGGCTGCACCACCCGAGTGTCGCTCACCCGGTAGGTGAGCACCTCGCCCCACACCTCGATCGTGAAGGTGTCGCCCGGCGTCAGGCGGTCCAGGTTGTCGAAGAGCTCAGCGCGCGCGAGGCCGCGGTGGCCCGTGAGCACGGTGTGCGTCGTGGGGCCGCCGACCGGGAGGGCCGTGCCCTCGAGGTGGCCGACGCCCTGTTCGAGGACGGCGTCGCTCGTCCCGTGGAAGATGGGCAGGTCGACGCCGATCTTCGGGATCTTGATCCGCGCCATGAGCCCCGTCGGATCGCTCGCGAGCAGCCCCGCGTACTCGGAGCCGCCTGCGGAGTCGACGGCCTGCGGGATCCGCTCCCCCGCTGCGACGACCGCGGCCCCCGTGAGTCGCTCGTTGTAGTCGCGCGCCGCGGCGAGCTCGGCGGCACGTGCCGCGGCGTTCGCGGATCCGGTGCTGCGGTTCAGCTCGATGATCTCGCGGGAGTACTCGCGCTGCGAGAACCAGGTCGCGATCCCGGGCAGCTGGAGGAGCGCGAGGCCCCCGAGCCCGAGCAGGGCGACGAGGAGGACCACCGGGCTCGGTCTCCGCCAGCGGCGGACCGAGCCCGGTGGGATCGGAGAGGGCACGGCCGGGGACCCCACGGCAGGCGGAGCGGCGGTGGTGCGCTCCTGGGGAGGGGTCGAGTGCGGCACGGTGGCTCCTTCTCCTGGGGGACGACGGGAATCGGGGAGAACCCCCGCCGCCCCGGTCTGGCGGGGCCCGGCCGGTGCCGGGCCCCGTGGGGCGGCTCGCTACTCGGAGCGGGCCGTCCGGCGGCGCGACACCAGGATCCCGGTGCCCGCGGCGGCGATGAGGAGCGCGCCTCCGGCCACCGAGAGCAGGAGCGCTCCCGAGGAACCGGTGAGCGGCAGCTCGGGCACGCGCTGCTGCACGTTCTCGACCGTGATGTCGACGCCCGCCGTCTGCCCCGTGGTCACGGCGACGGGGAAGAGCGCCGCGGCTCCCGTCGGGGTGACGTAGCCGGCCGGAGCCGTGATCTCCTTGAGCACGTAGCAGCGCTGGGCGGCGTTCTTGGTGTCGTTCTCGCTGTCGCTCACGAACAGTCCGGGGACCGTGACGCGGCCGTCGGAGCCGGTCGTGAACGTGCTCTCGCCGCT
Organism: Leucobacter sp. PH1c; assembly: GCF_000633415.1. Lineage (GTDB taxonomy): Bacteria > Actinomycetota > Actinomycetes > Actinomycetales > Microbacteriaceae > Leucobacter. The sequence continues at coordinate 77,530 of NZ_AYMV01000016.1, forward strand.
CACCTGGAGCGCGGCGCCCGTGGGGGTCGCGCTCGCGCAGTCCGCGGCGTACGGTGCGGCCGCGGCGTAGACCTCGAAGCGGGCGCCCGCGAGGGTCGCGTCGCGCGTCGCATCGACCTTCTCGACGACCAGGTCGCCCCAGTTCGAGCGGACCGTGTTCGTGGTGTAGCGCTTGCCGTTGACCGAGTCGAAGGCGGTGTTCTCAATGACGCCCGTGCCGATGCTCGTCACGGTCGCCTGGAAGGTGACCACGACCTGCTTGCCCGCGAGCGTGCTGAGCGTCGCGAGGCCCGGGGTCGGGGTGAACGCGACCGTGACGGTCTGCCCGGACGCGGAGACCGAGAAGTTCGCCGGCGCGACGGGGGTGCCGTCGACGGTGATGCTCTTCACACCCACACCGGCCCCGCTCCCCGCGGGAACGGGCGTGAGTCGCGGATCCAGCTGGTCGGCGATGTCGAAGCTCGAGAAGCTGCGCCCTGCGGCGAGCGCGGGGATCGTCACCGTGACCGGGAACTCGACGACGCTGCCGAGGCCGAGCCCCTGCTGCGCCGAGATGGTCTTCACGACGCTCGTCACGCCGTTCTTCGGGTAGACGTGGACGTCGGTGAGCCACTGGCCTTCGAAGGGGAAGGGCACCGTCACGATGAAGGGCGCCGCGCGGTCGACGACGGCGTCGGGCGCCGCGGTCTCGCAGACCACGTAGACGCCAACGTCGACGGGGATCGTCGCCGAGCCGTCACCGGCGGTCGTCACTGCGGGGAGCGCCGTACCGAGTGTGTACCCGGCGGGCGCGGTGCAGTCCGCTCCGGCCTGGAGACCATCGAGGCCGTCCCAGGCGGCGGGATCGCTGAGGTCGACGGGCTGCCCGTCCTTGAGCAGGGGGAAGGCGGTGAACTCGACCCCGCCGATCCCCGGGGTGGGGATCGCGGTGCCGCTGCCGTCCGGGTTCTGCGAGACCGGGTCGCTTCCGGTCTGGTGCTCGTGCTTGTGCACGATGATCGACCCGCTCGCGTCCGGATCGATGCCCCCGAGCGCGGGAGCGGCGAGCGCCGGCGTCGCCGCGGCGACGGTGCCGAGCAGGGCGAGGGCTGCGGCGGCGAGCGCGGCGAGCGCGCGTTTCGGGGTTCCCCCGGTGCCGTTCTGTCTCATGGTGGGTGTCCTTCCTGGGTGGTGCGTGTCGGTTCGGCTCGCGGAGCGAGCGCGGTGGGGGCGAGCCGGGTTCGGCCGGCCCCGGGTCTGCGGGCGGATCCGCCGGCGGGTCATCGGAGGCGCAATCCGCGTCGGCGGCGCACCCAGATCGCGGAGGCCGCGAGGAGCGCGATGGCGGCGAGCCCCGCGCCCGCGATGCTCAGCGCGTCGGAGCTGACCCCGCCGGTGAGGGGCACCTCAAGCGCCGGGGCGGGGACGTTGACGAAGCGGTAGACAGCGTGCTGGCCGATCCCGACCGTCACGGAGTCGCGCTCATCGACGCGCTGCCACGAGCAGCCGCCCGCCTGGGTGGCGTCCGGGAGGCACCGTTCGACGCGGTCGAGTAGGTACGCGAGCGGGGTCGCCGGGTCGTGCAGGGCCTCGGAGAGGGCGTAGCCGCGGGCCGGGACCACCGCGAAGGTGTTCGCTGCGGAGCGCGTGTTGGCACCGGAGACGGTGCGCGGCTGCCCGCCGCCGTCGGGGGTGGCGGTGAGGTCCCAGCCCGCGGAGCTCGCGGTGCCGCCGCTCACCTGCTTGAGCAGGGTGAGGGTCGAGACGCAGCGCACGGTGTTCGTGATCTGGAGGGTGTTCGCCCCGGGCACGAGCGTCGTCTGGGCGGGGAGCGCCTCGTCGACGGAGCTGCCGCCGCGCTGGGTGAGCCGCTGCGAGGTGAGCGTGCACCCGGGGAGCTTCGCCGCGTCGATCGCGGTCGTCTCGTCGACGGTCACGGATCCGCCCGACTGGTATCCGGCGCGCGGGGAGCCCCACGTCTGCGGGGTCTGCCCCGCACCGCCCGGGCCGCTCAGCGTCGCGGTCGCGCCGAGGCCGTCGGGTAGGCTGCCCTCGTCGCCGGGGATCCGGAAGCTGCCGGTCTGGGCCCCGGTCTCGTCGACCACGCGCCAGACCTTGTCCACCTGCACCGTTGCGGCGAGATCGGGGGCCCGGTTGTACACGACGCAGTTCACGGCCTCGTTCTGCGGCACGGTGACGCGGACGCCGTCCGTGACGTTCGCGACGGGGGTGACGCGCTGCTGGGTGACGAGGTTCGTGCACACGGCGTTCTGGCCGCCGACGGGAACGATCTGGTACCCGGGCTGCTGGGTCTCCGCGAGGGTCACGGCGGCGCTCGTGGTGCCGCCCGCGAAGCTGAGCGGGAAAGCGACCGTGCCGGTGCCGTCGTCCTCGGTGACGCGCGTGGCGGGAGTCGGGAGGGTGGCGCCAGCGCCCGGGTTGGAGACGGTGAACTCCCAGCCAGCCGGCGCGGGGATCGCCCCCGTGGTCTGCCCGGCGGGGGTGCCGCGCGGCACGATCATCTTCGTGACGGTGAGCTGGCCCTTGCAGGCGCCCTGCGCGAGCGCCCGGAGGGTGTTCCCCGCGTCGGCGTAGTTGCTCGTCTGGTAGTAGTCGCTCCCCGCCGTGGGGCCCGAGATCGCGCGGAGGTTCGCGGCGTTCGCGGCGCCCGAGACGCCGGCCCCCACGCCGAAGGCAATCACGCGGGTGTCCTGGGCCTTCAGGAGGTTCGCGGAGAAGATGCCGTTCTCCACCTCGGTGAAGCGGGTCGCATTGCCCGGCCCGCTCGCGTTCGGCCCCCAGAAGGTGGGCTGTCCGTCGGTGATCACGACGGCCACGTCGTAGGGATTCGTCGCGCGCTCCCGGGCCGCGGTCGCGAGGGCCTCGTCCCAGTTCGTTCCGCCATTCGCGTTCCAGCTCGCCCAGCGCGACTTGAACGCGTCGGCCTGCGCCTGCGTCGCCACCGAGGTGAGCGCCGGGTAGTTCTGGCCGGCGCTCGTGGCGGGCGAGGAGTCCGAGAAGGAGAAGAGGGACATGCGCGACGGGGTGCCGACGAGCGCGTCGGCGAAGGCGCCGGCCGCCGATTTGAGAGCGCCCACGGAGCCGGACACCGACCCCGAGAGGTCGAGGATCAGCGCGACGTCGATCCCGCAGCTCTGGGTGAGCGCCGGGTTCGCGCGCGACTGCTGCCAGATCCCGTTCGAGGCGGTGCTCGTGTCCTCGCTCGAGTTGTACATGAAATCGCTCGTGGAGCGGTAGCTCTCGCCGGACTGGAGCGCGCTCCCCGTGCGGAAGCGGTAGTCGCTGAGGCTCGCGCCGCCGTTCGGGCCGGTCCCGAGCGCGGTGTTCGTGAACCAGCCGCTCGGCACGCCGTCGCTCGGCTGCACCACCCAGAACCGGCTATTCCGGTTCGCGCCGCCCGTCTGCGTGTTCGGCACTTCGAAGACGCACTCGCCGTTCGTGTCCGAGACGCAACGCGCCCAGCCAGCGCCGGAACCGCTCACCCCGTCGGGCCGCGTGCCGCTCGGAGCGGTGGTCCCCGTGTTCAGCAGCAGCGTAACGCCCGCGAGCTTCGTGATGCCGCCGGCCGCGGTGCGATCGCCGCCCGTCGAGACGATGATCTTGGCGGGCGGGATCGGAGTGTTCACGAAATCGCCGAAGTTGTACGTCGTGCCGCCCCAGGCGCCCGTGTTCCCGGAGCCGGGGATCTCGCGCCAGGCGGTGCCCGGTCCGGCGAAGCCCGCGGGTGCGGCGGTCTGCTGCACCCGGTAGCGGCCGGTCGTCGCGACGCCGTTGCTCGTCGGGTTCGTGGCGGGGCTCAGGTACTTGACCTGGAACTCGCCCGGATCGGGATCCCGATCGAGGCCCGTACAGGGGGCGCTCGTGCAGTCGGTCACGGTCACCGTGGTGCCCCAGTTCGCACCGTTCTGGCGGGGCCCCTGGAGCGCGAAGGTCGCGCCGGGGACGAGGGCACCGCTCGGGTCGACCGCGCGCCAGTACACGTACGGCGCGGTCACGTCGGGGGCGTCGGGGCCCGCTGCGAGCGGCGCGATCGCCGCGTCCGCTCGGGCGAGCGGGGTGCTCGGCGCAGGATCGGTGGTCTCGGCTGCGGGCTGCTCCGTCGCTGGCTGCTCTGTTGCAGGCTGCTCCGTCGCGGGCGGCTCCGTTGCAGGCTGCTCCGTCGCGGGCGGCTCCGTGGCCGGAGTCTCGGTGGCGGGAGGGTCGGTGACGGGAGGGTCGGTGACGGGAGGCTCCGTCGTGCTCTCGGGCGCGACCGGCTCGGCGCGCACCGGCTGCGGAGACGCGCCGGCCGTTGCCGCGACGACCTCGGTCCACGCGCCCGCGGCCTCGCCTGCGTCGCCCGGGGCGAGGCGCACGCGCAGGACGTCGCCGCTCACGAGCGCTTCGCGCGCGCCGGATCCGCTCGCGAGCGCGCTGATCGAGAACGCGCCCGGCTCGGCATCATGATCGATCGCGGCGGGATCCGCGACCCCGGCGGCGTCGACGGCGTCCGCGACCCGGATCGTGGGGCCGAGCTCGGAGCCGTCCGCCGCGAGGCGCTGCACCTCGAACACGGCTCCGATGACCGGGGCGTCGGCGGCGTCGACCGCGAGCCAGCGTGCGGCGGGAGCCTCGGCGGTCGGCGCGGGCTCCGCGGCGAGCGCGGGGACGGCTCCGAGCAGTGCGGTGGCGAACGCCGCGGCCGCTGCGATCCCGGCCCGCCGCCTCCCGCGTCCGTTTCGCGCGGGGGTGGCGCGGTGCGCACCCCGGCGAGCTCGGCCGAGCCAGTCCGTGAACCTCATCGTTTCCCCTTCTCCCGTCCGTGGACCCCTGCCTCAGATGGCTGCAACACAGCAGCCACATGGCAGGTCCCCACCCAGGGGAAACGTTAAAAAATGGGTGGGGATTGGGGATCCGGGAGAATTACGTATTTTCCGAGACGAGGCTCGAACACACGCGTGCGGCGGCCCGGAAACCGGGCCGCCGCACGCGTTGGGGGGTGCTCTCGAGGAGCGCGGAAGCGGATCAGTAGGAGCGGTCTACGCCCTCGTCGTCGTCATCCTCGTCGTCGTCATCCTCGGCGTCATCCGCGTCATCCGCGTCGGCGAAGAGCTCCGTGTCGTCCGATTCGTCGGCGCGGTCCTCGTCCGCGCGATCATCGGTGTCGTCGTCATCGGCATCGTCATCAGCGTCGTCGTCATCAGCGTCGTCGTCACCATTGGTGTCGAGTTCGTCGACGTCGACACCGTCAAGCTCGTCATCGAAGTCGCTGAAGTCGTTCTCGAGCAGGTCCTCGTCGCCGGGGGTCTCGTCCTCGTCGCGGAGTTCGTCCGCGGCGGCCTCGGCTGCGGCGGACTCCTCCGCCGCCTGCCGCGCCTGGGTCTCTCGGTACTGCGCGAGACGCTCCGACCAGGGCACCCACTCCGGGGCGACCACGGCGCCCGCGCCGGGCAGCAGCTCGACCTCGAGCACGGTGACGGGGGCGTCCTCGTCCACCCGCGCGAGGGTCGCGGCCCAGCGCCACCCCGGGTACCCGGGAAGCCGGCACTCGAAGAACAGGGTGAGCACGTGCGCCTCCTGCACCTCGTGCCCGTCCTCAGCGCCGATCGTCGCCGCATCGGTGATCTCGAGGAGCGCCTGGCGCGCCTGCTCGCGCGCGGCGAGCAGCGCGGGATCCGCGGTGGGCAGCGCGGCCTCGACCGCTTCGGCCTGCTCGCCGGGCTCGGCCCGCTCGCTCGCGTTCAGTTCCATCGTCTCCGCAGCCATCGTCTGAGCCGTCTCCTTCATGCCGTCCGTCTCCGCCGCCTCAGACATCGAAATCATCCGCGACTCGACGCAGCATCGTGGCCACCTGGCGCGACTGCGCGCGCTCGGGGTACTGTCCGTTCTTCAGCCGGCCGCCCAGACCGTCGAGCAGCTTCACGAGGTCCTCGATGATGATCGCCATCTCGTCGGCGGACTTCCGGTTACGCTTCGCGAGCTTCGGGGTATCGAGCACGCGCACGGACAGCGCCTGCGGCCCGCGGCGCCCGTCGGCGACGCTGTACTCGACGCGGGTTCCCTGCTGCACCTCGACACCCTCGGGGAGCACCGACGCGTGTAGGTACACCTGCGCGCCATCCTCGCCCTGAATGAACCCGAAGCCCTTGGCCTCGTCGTAGAACCTGACCTTGCCGTTCGGCATGCCTCGTTCCTTTCCGTCTCGGCGGGCGCTCGCCTCCCCCGCTCGCGCACGACCGTGCCGGCGGTGCGCACCCGCATATCCACGCAAGTCTACCGCCCCAATCTCCCGCCCACGATGAGCTTGGACGCGGTAAAATGGTGCGGATGTCCACTGAATCCAGCACCCCATCGATCCTCGAGCGGATCCTCGCGTACAGCTCGCTCACGATCATCGCCGCCGCGCTGCTCTCCTTCTTCGCGACGCTGATCGTCGGGCTCAACAACCGCGAGGCCATGGCGGAGGGCCTGTGGCCCATCGTCTACGGGATCTCGCTCATCGCACTGCCGGTCGGATTCGTCCTCCTGGTGCTCCTGCTCATCGTGAGCCAGGCGCGACGCCGCCGCGAGCTCCGTCGGAACATCCCGGGCTGAGGACGAAGGCGCTTCCGATGAGTGGCACTCTCGCGCTCGCCTCCGCGCTCGCGGAGATGGATCGCGATGCCCTGCACGCGCTCGTCGCGGCCCGGCGCCCCTACGCCGCCGCCGGGATCACCGATCCGATCGGGCTCGCCGCGGAGCTCCTCCGGCCGGACTCGATCCAGCGCGCGATCCTCCCTCTCGACCGGGGCGCGCTCCACGTGCTCGCCCAGCTGGCGGAGCTCCCCGGCACGGGCGGCCCGCGCAGCGCGGAGCCCGGCACCACCGCGGCGCTCACAGCGCTCGGGCTCGTCGGCGCGCAGCGCGGTGAGCCGGTCGCGCTCCCCGAGGTCACGGAGGCGCTCCAGGCCGCCCTCGCCGAGGCGGGCGTCGCCGCTGCCGAGCTCGCCGCCGAGCCAGCCCCGCGGGAGCAGAACGCTGCGGCGGGCGATACCGGCACCTGGTACTCCCCCGCGCTCACCGCGATCGGGCAATCCGCGGAGATCCTGCGCGCTCTCGCCGCGCGCCCGCTCAAGCTCAATCGCAACGGCACCGTCGCCGTCGCGGCTGTCCGCGCCCTCGCCGATGCGACGGGGATCGACGCCGGAGTCGTCCCCCGGGCGCTCACCGCCCTCGACGCCGCGGAGCTCACCGCCGCGCAGCCTGACGCGCAGCTCCTCCTCACCACGGCCGTCGCACGCGCCTGGCTGGCGCACGATCACCGAGCACGCTGGGAGCAGCTCGCCGAGGCGCTCCTCGCCGCGCTGCCGCAGGCGCTCCGCCGCACCCTCTCGGAGGTCCCCGGCCGGCTCGCCGAAGCGAGCGAGCGGATCCCGCACCGCTTCCCCCTGCTCCCCTCCGCCGAGCGCGCCGCGGCGACCGCGTACGTCGAGGTCGCCGAGCAGTTCGGCTGCACCGTCGATGGCGTGCTCTCCCCGCCGGCGCTCGCGCTGCTCGCCGGCGACACCGCCGCCGCGCGCGAGCTCATCGCCCGGGACACCCCGGGGGTCGCACCGGGCGTCTACGTGCAGCCCGATCTGAGCGTCGTGGTGCCCGGCCCCCTCGCCCCCGCCGACGAGGCCGCGCTCGCCGCGATCTCGCGCCCCGAGCAGATCGGGGTGGCCTCCACCCGCCGTATCTCGGAGGGCAGCCTGGGCGATGCGCTCGAACAGGGCATCACCCCGGCCGCCGCGCGCGAGTTCATCGCCGGGCTCTCCCTCACCGGCGTCCCGCAGCCGCTCGAGTACCTCCTGTCGAGCCGCGCGGAGCGCGTCGGCGAGCTCGTCGTGCACGAGCACACGGGCGACGAGGGCCGCACCCGCGTTGCAGTGGCCCGCCCGGAGCTCGCGGAGACGCTCCTCGTCGATCGCGCGCTGCAGCACCTCCAGCTCATGCGTGGCCTGCCGACCGCGGACGGGGCCGCACAGCTGTTCTCCCGCCTCCGTGCAGAGCACGTCCTCTCGGCGCTCGCCGACGCCCGCTACCAGCCGAGCAGCGCCGTGGCGGGGGCTGCTCCGGACGCCGCGCCAGCGGGATCCGACCCCACCGGATCCGAGGCCGCCGGATCCGAGGCCGCCGGATCCGAGTCCACGGGCGCCGCGTCCGCGGGTGCCGCGGGATCCGATCCGCACCCGCCCACCGCGGCGACCCCTGTGGCCCCGCTCACCGAGGCGCTCATCGCCCTGGTCGACCGGGTGCACACGGCGGCGCGCTCGGAGCCTGGCACGGGCGAGTTCACCCGCCACCTGGAGCTCGCGATGCGCGACAAGCGGCCCGTCCGAGTCACCGCGGAGGCCCGCGGCCAGGTCCACGAGTTCACGCTGCTGCCGGTGTCCGTATCGGGCGGGCGCCTCCGCGCGACCGACCAGCTCGCGGGCGTGGAGCGCACGCTCCCCGTCAGCATGATCACCGCCGTCGAGCCGGTCTGACGGGCCCCCTCCCACCCGCCGCGCACGCGACGCGAGTACAGTAGATCCTTATGACTCTCGGCCCCCTCATCGTGCAGAGCGATCACACCGTCCTCCTCGAGGTCGCGCACCCCGACGCGGAGGACGCGCGCCACGAGCTCGCCGTGTTCGCGGAGCTCGAGCGCGCTCCCGAGCACATCCACACCTACCGCGTCACCCGGCTCGGGCTGTGGAACGCGCGGGCCGCGGGGCACACGGCCGAGGAGATCCTCGACACGCTGAACCGGCACGCGAAGTTCCCTGTGCCGAGCGGGGTGGCGAACGAGATCGCCGACACCATGCGCCGCTACGGGCGCCTCACGATCGAGCGGGACGACGAGGGCGCGCTCGTGCTCCGCTCGGAGGATCCCGCCGTGCTGCGCGAGGTGACGAGCGCGAAGAAGATCGCGCCGCTGCTCGGCAACAAGATCGACGACCGCACCTACCCGGTCGAGGCTTGGGCCCGCGGCGAGCTCAAGCAGCAGCTCGTGGCGCGCGGCTGGCCCGCCGAGGACCTCGCGGGGTACACCCCGGGCGAACCCTACGACATCGAGCTCGCCGAGGGCGACTGGCAGCTCCGCGACTACCAGGCCAAGGCAGTCGAGGCGTTCCAGAAGGGCGGCTCGGGCGTCGTCGTGCTCCCGTGCGGCGCGGGCAAGACGATCGTCGGCGCGGCCTCGATGGTCGCGGTCGGCGCGAAGACGCTGATCCTCGTCACAAACGCCGTGTCCGCGCGGCAGTGGCGCGACGAGCTGCTGCGCCGCACCTCGCTCACCGAGGACGAGATCGGCGAGTACTCCGGCCAGGTGAAAGAAGTGAAGCCCGTCACGATCGCCACCTACCAGATCCTCACGAGCAAGCGGAAGGGCGAGTATGCCCACCTCTCTCTGCTCGATGCCGAGGACTGGGGCGTGATCGTCTACGACGAGGTGCACCTCCTCCCCGCGCCCGTGTTCAAGCTGACCGCCGATCTGCAGGCCCGCCGCAGGCTCGGCCTCACGGCGACCCTCGTGCGCGAGGACGGCCGCGAGGGCGACGTGTTCAGCCTCATCGGGCCGAAGCGCTACGACGCCGCGTGGAAGGACATCGAGGCGCAGGGCTTCATCGCCCCGGCGGCCTGCTTCGAGGTGCGCGTCGATCTCGGCGAGGCCGAGCGCATGGAGTACGCCATCGCGGAGGACCAGGACCGCTACCGGATCGCGTCGAGCACGCCCGTGAAGGAGCGCGTCGCCCGCCGCATCATCGCGAACCATCCCGGCGAGAGCATCCTCGTGATCGGCCAGTACATCGACCAGCTCGAGTCGATGGCGGAGGCCCTCGGCGCCCCGCTCATCACGGGGCAGACCCCGGTCGACGAGCGCGAGGAGCTCTTCGGCGCCTTCCGCACGGGCGCGGAGAAGATCCTCGTCGTGTCGAAGGTCGCGAATTTCTCCGTAGATCTCCCGGATGCGTCGGTCGCGATCCAGATCTCGGGGTCCTTCGGTTCCCGCCAGGAGGAGGCGCAGCGGCTCGGCCGCCTGCTGCGCCCGAAGTCGAACGGTGCCACGGCCTCGTTCTACACGCTCATCACGCGCGACACCGTCGACCAGGACTTCGCGCAGAACCGGCAGCGCTTCCTCGCGGAGCAGGGCTACGCCTACACGATTCTCGACGAGGATCAGCTGGCCGGATCCTGACGGGTGGGCGCAGGTTCCCCACACGCCCGCGCATTTCCAGCCACTTCATAGCAAACGATCAGAGACTGGTCTCATGAACACTCAGCCCAAGGGACCCCGGATTCTGATCGTTGACGACGAGCCCAGCATTCGCGAGCTGCTCAGCACGAGCCTCCGTTTCGCAGGGTTCGGTGTGCGCGCCGTCGCCAACGGCGCACAGACCATCTCGGCCGTGCTTGAGGAGGAGCCCGATCTCATCGTGCTCGACGTCATGCTGCCGGACATGAACGGCTTCAGCGTGACCAAGCGTCTGCGCTCGGCCGGCTACACCGCGCCCATCATCTTCCTCACGGCGAAGGACGACACCGAGGACAAGATCGAGGGCCTCACGGTCGGCGGCGACGACTACGTCACGAAGCCGTTCAGCCTCGACGAGATCATCGCCCGGATCAAGGCGGTGCTGCGCCGCACGATCCAGGAGGACGAGGACTCGATCCTCTCGGTCGGCCCGATCACGATGGATCAGGACACGCACGAGGTGACCGTCGAGGGCGCCGCCGTCGAGCTCTCCCCCACCGAGTTCAAGCTGCTCCGCTACCTCATGCAGAACGCGAACCGCGTGCTCTCGAAGGCGCAGATCCTCGATCACGTCTGGGAGTACGACTTCAACGGCGACGCCGGCATCGTGGAGTCCTACATCTCCTACCTGCGTCGCAAGCTCGACCCGCTGACCGAGGAGTCGCTCATCCAGACGAAGCGCGGTTTCGGGTACATGCTCAAGACCGAAGCGAAGTAGGGTGTCGCGCCCGAGCTTCGCCGAACGCTGGGATGACATCTCACTGCGGGCGAAGATCACCGGCGTCACGGTGTTCATCCTCTTCCTCGGGCTCATCGTGGCGGGGGTCGGAACGCTCTCCGTGCTCCGCCCGATGCTGCTCGCGGACCAGACGAACACGCTGAACCAGCTGCGCAAGGATCCATCGCTCGCGCTCGGCACCGGGGCGGATCTCGCGAACCTCGAGCGCCCCGACATCCTGTACGCGAACCAGCAGTACTACGTGGCGCTCTTCGACGCGGCCGGTGCGCTGCAGTACGACAACACCCACGGCGTGGCCGAGTCGTCGGCTGTGCCTGAGCTGCTGTCGCCGCTCACGCTCGACACGCTGCTCGCCGATCCGGGGCAGTTCATCCCCATGTCGAGCCCGGATCACGGGACGTGGCGCGCGGTCGCCTCCCCGGTGCTCGTCCACGGGCAGCCGAGCGGGATCCTGCTGATCGCGTCGTCGACGGCGGCGATCAACACGGTGGTGGCCCGCTACGTGATCGTTTTCACGGGCTTCGGGATAGCGGTGATCCTGCTCGGCGCGGCGCTCACCCGCCTGCTCGTCACGACCACGTTCCTCCCGCTCGCGGAGGTGGAGCAGACCGCCCTCGAGATCGCGCGCGGCGACACCTCGAAGCGCATCATGGTGGCGAGCCCGCACACGGAGGTCGGCCACCTCGGCCAGTCGCTCAACGTGATGCTCGACCGGCTCGACGGATCGCTCGAGGACCAGGCGCGCACGATCGAGCGGATGCGGCGCTTCATCGGCGATGCCAGCCACGAGCTGCGCACGCCGCTCGTCTCGGTGCGCGGCTACGCCGAGCTGTACCGGATGGGCGCGCTGCAGGAGCAGGAGCAGGTGGGCCAGGCCATGGAGCGGATCGAGAAGGAGGCCATCCGCATGACCTCGCTCGTCGAGGATCTGCTCGCGCTCGCCCGACTCGACGAGCGCCGACCGCTCGTACTCACCTCCCTGCCTCTCAACCGCCTGGCCCAGGACGCGGCGCTCGACGCGGGCGCGCAGGCGCCGGACCGCGAGGTCACCGTGATCGAGGATCCCTCGAACCCATCCGTGATCGGTGACGACCACAAGGTGCGCCAGCTCCTCACGAACCTGATCGGCAACGCCATGCGGCACACTCCCGAGGGCAGCCCGATCGAGATCATCGTGTCGACGCCGGAGGCCGCTCCCGGTGAGCGACCCGTCGCGCGCTTCGAGATCGCCGACCACGGCGAGGGCGTGCCCGAGCAGATTCGCGACAAGATCTTCGGCCGGTTCTGGCGCGCGGACTCCTCGCGGAACCGCGAGACGGGCGGCTCGGGCCTGGGCCTCGCGATCGTGCAGTCGATCGTCGATGCGCACCACGGCCGCGTGAGCGTGCACGACACCCCGGGCGGCGGCGCCACGTTCCGCGTCGACCTCCCCGGCTCCCCGCCTGCCCCGATCACGGGCGAGACGGCGGCGATCCAGACCGCCCCGATCGAGCGCCCGGCGCAGGCCCCGGAGGCCGCGGCCCCCGGCGGCTCGGTGCCCGCCGCCGGGCCTGGTGCTGGCGAGGCTGGTGCTGGCGAGTCCGGGGCTGGCGAGGCTGGTGCCGAGTCCGGCCCCGCCGGGCCTGCTGCCGGCGAGTCCGGCGCTGGCGAAGCCGGTGCCGAATCCGGTTCCACCGGGCCTCGTGCCAGCGAGTCCGGCGCCGGGTCCGGCGCGGGCCCGACCGCGGAACCCGGTTCCTCCGAGGGGAAGTCCGCCGAGCAAGCAGCACCAGGCTCGGACCACCCGCCGGCCGAAGGCACGGGCACGCCGAACCCCGCCTAGCCCTCACGCTGCCGCACCGCGGCCTCCTCTCCCCGCGCCGCCCCCGCTTCGCGCGGAGAAATCTGGAATCTCGGAGCTTTTCCCCGTGGAGGCTCCGAGATTTCGGATTTCTCCTGCGGGATGAGAGAGGAACCCGGTCGCGCGCGGGCCCGGCTCGGGTGGACAGTGCGCGGCCTCCCCTGTGAGATGACGGTCATGATCCGACGCTGCACCTCCGGCCAGTCGCGCTCGATCTGGCGCGCGCTCACTCGAACCGTCACGAATCCGCTGGCAGCGAGCCGGGCGTCGAGCGCGTTGTCGGAGTCGCGCTGCTTGCCGATGTGATGCCCGCCGTCCACTTGCAGAACCAGCCACCCCTCGATCAAGAAGTCGAGATGCGCGCCCAATACCCACGCCTGCGCGACGATCCGAAGGCGGAGAGCGCGTATCCTGCGGAGCACGTAGCTCTCGAGGCCTGAGTCCGAGAACCTCGTGCACTCGGCGAGCAGGGCGCGCTCGGGCCCGCGGAGCGGGAGCCGCGCAAGCACGTCCCGGGTGACGTGCCCGCTCCGCAGCGCGGACTCCCACACGGCGTGCGCCGCCTCGGCGGGCTGGCACTGCGAGACGAAGACCAGAGCGTTCTCCAGCCGGTCCACGAGCTGGAACGGTGTTCGCCGCACCACCGGCACGCCCCAGTGGCACACGTGATCACCGGCCCACACCTGAGACTTCGGTGTCGGTGCCGCCACGTGCAGCTGGCTCAGTCTGCTCGGCATCCAGAGTGAGTGCCGCTCGACCACGCTCAGGCAGCTGAGCAGCACGCCATGCACGGCCGCATAGACGAGGCCCGGGTCGGCGTGCGGCAGCGCGATCCACCCGTGGCGTGGCCGCACCAGGCGTTCTGCCCGGAGAAGCCCGCGCAGCGTGTGCACGGAGTAGCCGAGGTCATGGAGCGCCGCCGCTCGCATGATGCCCCCGGCGCGTTGGAGCCTGTGTTCGAGAGTCATGCGGATGAGTGTCGCCCCGCACGGCCTCCCGCGGGGAGAGAACCGACGAATTGTGGATCGACGTCGTGCAAGCCCGGGCTGTGAGCGGCTCGCAGTACGTGGATGCCGGATTGACCCCGTCCTTCTCGGGCTGCGCGCTGCTCACCACGCGCGTCGAGGGTGATCCGCCTCCGATCCCCACGGAGAAATCCAGAATCTCGGAGATTTCGCGGGGTCAGCGTCCGAGATTCGCGATTTCTCCTGTTGGATGCGATGCGACGCAACGCAAGCACGGGCGACGCGACGCAAGCTCGGGCGTCACCCCAGCACACCCCCGAAAACGCAGCAGGGGCCGCACCCGAAGGTGCGGCCCCTGCCGAGGAAGCGGGACTTAGAAGTCCATGCCACCGGTCGGGTCACCGGCCGGAGCGGCGCCAGCCGGCTCGGGCTTGTCGGCGACGACGGCCTCGGTGGTGAGGAAGAGACCGGCGATCGACGCAGCGTTCTGCAGCGCCGAGCGGGTCACCTTGGCGGGGTCGAGGATGCCCTGCGCGGCGAGATCGCCGTACTCACCGGTCGCGGCGTTGAGGCCGTGGCCGAGGGGCAGGTTCGCGACGCGGTCGACCACGACGCCGGGCTCGAGGCCCGCGTTGAGGGCGATCTGGCGCAGCGGAGCCTCGATGGCGGCCTGGACGATCTTCGCGCCGACGGCCTCGCTCTCGGACAGCTCGAGCGTCTCGAAGACGTCCTTGCCGGCCTGGATGAGCGCGACGCCACCACCGGGGAGGACGCCCTCCTCGACGGCTGCCTTCGCGTTGCGGACGGCGTCCTCGATGCGGTGCTTGCGCTCCTTGAGCTCGACCTCGGTCGCAGCGCCAGCCTTGATGACGGCGACGCCACCGGCGAGCTTCGCGAGGCGCTCCTGGAGCTTCTCGCGGTCGTAGTCGCTGTCGGTCGCCTCGATCTCGCGGCGGATCTGGGTCACGCGGCCCTGGATCGCCTCTTCCTCGCCGCCACCCTGGACGATGGTGGTCTCGTCCTTGGTGATGATGACCTTGCGCGCGGTGCCGAGCATGTCGAGGGTCGCGTTCTCGAGCTTGAGGCCGACCTCCTCGGAGATGACCTGGCCGCCCGTGAGGATAGCGATGTCCTGGAGCATGGCCTTGCGGCGGTCGCCGAAGCCGGGAGCCTTCACGGCCGCCGACTTGAAGATGCCGCGGATCTTGTTGAGCACGAGCGTCGCGAGCGCCTCGCCCTCGACGTCCTCAGCGATGATGAGGAGCTGCTTGCCCGACTGGATCACGGGATCGACGACGGGGAGGAGGTCCTTGATGTTCGAGACCTTGCCGTTGACGATGAGGACGTAGGGATCCTCGAAGACCGCTTCCTGGCGATCGGCGTCGGTGACGAAGTAGGCCGAGAGGTAGCCCTTGTCGAAGCGCATGCCCTCGGTGAGCTCGAGCTCGGTGCCGAAGGTGTTCGACTCCTCGACGGTGACGACGCCCTCCTTGCCGACCTTGTCGATCGCCTCGGCGATGAGCTTGCCGATCTGCTCGTCGGCGGCCGAGATGGACGCGGTGGCCGCGATCTCGTCGGTGGTCTCGATCTCCTTGGCGTTCTCGAGGAGCTTCGCGGTCATGGCCGCGACGGCCTTCTCGATGCCCTTCTTGATCGCGATGGGGTCGCTTCCGGCGGCGACGTTGCGGAGGCCCTCGCGGACGAGCGCCTGCGCGAGAACGGTGGCGGTGGTCGTGCCGTCGCCCGCGACGTCGTCGGTCTTCTTCGCGACCTCCTTGACGAGCTCGGCGCCGATCTTCTCGTAGGGATCGTCGAGCTCGATCTCCTTGGCGATCGAGACGCCGTCGTTCGTGATGGTGGGGGCGCCCCACTTCTTCTCGAGCACGACGTTGCGGCCGCGCGGGCCGAGCGTCACCTTCACGGCGTCGGCGAGAGTGTTCAGGCCTCGCTCAAGCCCACGACGTGCTTCCTCATCAAACGCAATGATCTTTGCCATGTATTTCGCCCCTCCCGGACGTTCTCGTAGTGGTGAGCAGCACAGCGACGGCTGGCATCGATGCGCGGAGCTTTAGCACTCAGTCGATTCGACTGCTAAATCAATCTTGGCACTCACACGGGGGGAGTGCAAGCGGTGTCGCTCGCGCTCAGCGAACAGGGAGGGACGAGCTTCTGAACACCGGGAACCCGGGATCGAACGGCGCGGGATCGAGTCCGGGGCGCGGGATCAGGGCGCGGTCGTCGCGGGATCCTGCGGGAGCCCCGTGTCTGGGTTGATCGGGAAGCCGGTCTCGGGGTCGATCTCCCAGCCCGTCTCCGGATCGATCTCGGGATCGCTCGCGCCGGAGCTCGGCAGCCCCTCGGCGTCGGTGCTGCTCGCGCCCGCGTCGGTCATCTGCTGCGCCTCGTCGAGTCCGGGGCCCGCGTAGTCCTCGCCGATCAGCACGACGAGGTCGGCGTTGTACGAGAGGTAGTCGTCCGTCGTGTAGGTGGAAAGGCCGCCGAGCTTCGCCGCGAGCCCCGCGGCGGCGGACGCCTGGGCGGGATCGGAGTAGAAGACCGCGGAGATCTTCACGTCGGAGGCGCTCGCGCTGCCGGAGAAGAGGATCTTGCCCCACGCGTTCTCCGTGATGATCCCGTCGAGCGCGGCCGCGAGGTTCTGCGTCGGGGTGCCGTTGAGCACCGCGACGGTCGCCTCGGGGTTCAGGACGGCCTCGGGCTTCTGCGTCGCCGAGGTGTCCCCGCCGAGCGGACTGCCCGAGAGCGGGAGCTTGCCCGCGTCGCCGATGCTGTGCACCGCGAGCACGCCGACGGTCGTGAGCAGCGCGAAGCCGAGCAGACCGGCGATCAGGTACTGCCACACGTAGCGGGGGCGGGCCGTAACGCGGTGGGCGCCGACGCGGCCGCGGCCCGACGGGATGCGGTCGAAACGGTCCTCGGGGTAGTCCTGGCGAGCCCCACGGCGCGCGCCGGCGCCTTCGGTCCTTCTCGCCACGTGAGTCCCCTCGTCCTGTGCCACGGCAGTTTCTGTTGCGCAGGATTGCGCGAATTCGGATGCGCAGGATCTGCGCGATCAGCCCCTAGAGTACATCGCGAGAGCTGCCAGAACGGTGAATCGGCCCCGTTCTCCCGGCTACTGCAGGGAGTCCGGTGCGTAGAGCGCGCGGGCCAGGCCGTCGATAACATCCGGGATCCGGGTTCCCCCGGCGAAGAGCAGGGTGTCGTCGACGTCGACGATCCGGCGGTTCTTCCCCGCGGTCGTGAGCGCGATGCTCGGCTGCGCAGCGAGGAGGCCGTCCACGCCCCCGGCACTCTCGAGCCCCTTCGTCATGACAAGGATCACGTCGGGATCGATCGCGATGAGCGCCTCGTCCGTCATGGGCTTCTCCCCCGCCCAGCCGATCTCCTTGGCGACGTCGATCGCACCGACGGAGCGGATGAGGCTGTCGACGCCGCTGCCCTCGCCGAAGAGGTAGTAAATGCCCGAGGTGCCGCGCACGTACAGGAACGCGACCCGAGGTAGCTTGTCCGCGTCGGCGGGGAGGAGCTTCGCCACCTCGGCCTCCTTCGCCGCGATGGCGTCCTGCATCGTCGAGATGAGCGGCGGAGCAGCCTCGCTCACGCCGAGCGCGTCGGCCACCTGCTGCGCCGTCACGTAGGTCGTCTCGGCGTCGACGGCGCGGTCGACGGTGATCACGGGGATCCCCGCGTCGCGCATCTGCAGCACGACGTCGGTGGGGCCGATGCTCCCGTCCGTGATGATGAGCGTGGGGCTGAGCGACAGCACGCCCTCGGCGTCGATCGAGTGGCCGTCCTTCGTGACGACCGGGATGTCCTCCGAGCCGGGGAAGTTCGTCGACACGTCGCGGCCGACCATGTGGTCGGAGAGCCCGTAGGCGTGCACGAGCTCGCCGAGCGATCCGCTGAGCGAGAGGGCGAGCACGCGGGACGTGTCGGTCACCGTGACCTCGGTGTCCCCCGAGCGGTCGTGTGATGTGACCGTCACGGGCAGCTCGGGATCGGGCGTGTGCTCGAGCGGGGCGATCGTGGGGCCGCCGATCAGGGCCGTGGTCGGCCCCTCGACGGCGCTCGGATCGGCCACGGGGGTGAGGTCTGAGAGCGGGGGCAGTTCGACGCTCTCTGCCGCGTGCACACCGGATCCCGGGCCGCCAGTCTGGCAGGCGGTGAGGCCGACGCCGATGAGCGCCACCGTGGCCAGGGCGAGCGCCCGCCGGATGCGAGCACCACGTGTCGTGCGCATGAGATCCCCTCGAAGTCGCGTTCGGTGCTCGGCGGCGGCGGCGCCGCGTCTGAGCGGGCTCGGAGCTCCCCGGGCATTCCCGCGGGTTAGCCTATCCCAAGAAAGATATGATGAACATGAGAGGTTGCCGCGCCTGCGCGGCCCCCGGGAGCGCGTGCGTCCCCGCGGCCTCCCCCCAGTACTCAGACGAAAGCTGCTCCCCGCGCGCATGACTCCCTCCAGCCGAACACCCGCTTCCCGGCACGCCGCGAAGTCGACGATCCTGTTCACCGCGCTCGCGGTCGCGCTCATCGCGTCGATCCTCGTGTCCGCGGGCACCGGCCAGCTCGAGGTCCCGCCGCAGGAGGTGCTCGGCTCGCTGCTGCACCGGATCGGCATCGACTGGTTGCCGCTGCCGTCGCACCCCGCGGGCGATCAGACGCTCTGGGCGATCCGCTTCCCCCGCGTCTCGATGGCCGCGCTCGTGGGTGCGGGCCTCGCCGTCTCCGGCCTCCTGATGCAGGCGATCTTCGGCAACCCGCTCGCGGAGCCCGGCGTGATCGGCATCTCCTCGGGCGCGGCTGTCGGCGCGGGTCTCGCGATCGTGTTCGGGCTCACGCTCTTCGGCGAGTGGACCACCGCCATCCTCGCGTTCATCTTCGGTCTCGGGGCGACGCTCATCGTGTACGCGATGAGCCGCGCCGACGGCAAGACCGAGGTGGTCACCCTGGTGCTCACGGGCATCGCGGTGAACGCCGTCGGCGGCGCCGGGATCGCGCTCCTCACCTTCCTCGGCGATACCCAGTCGCGCGAGCAGATCGTCTTCTGGCAGCTCGGCAGCCTCGCGGGGAGCCGCTGGTCACAGGTGCTCGTGATCGCGCCGGTGATCGCGATCGGGCTGCTCGCCGCGTACTTCGCGGCGCACAAGCTCGACCTCCTCGCCCTCGGCGAGCGGAACGCGAGGCACCTGGGCGTCAACGTGGAGGCGCTGCGCATCACCATGATCTTCGTGGTCGCGCTGCTCGTCGGCGCCTCCGTCGCCTTCGCGGGCATCATCTCCTTCGTCGGCCTGGTGATCCCCCACCTCATGCGGATGGTGCTCGGCCCGGCCCACCTGCCGCTCGTCACGGCGAGCGCACTCGGCGGCGCACTCCTCCTGACGCTCGCGGATCTCGCGGCCCGCACGCTCGTGCCGATGGCCGACATGCCGATCGGCATGCTGACGGCGCTCGTCGGCGGCCCGTTCTTCTTCTGGCTGTTGCGACGAACGCGCAAGCGGAGCGGAGGCTGGGGATGAGCGCCAAGCACATCGCGCTGCCCACGCGCGCGGCGACCGGCGAGACGATCTGCGCGGCGGAGTCTGTGGTGCTCACCCGCGGTGGGCGCAACCTGCTCGACGGGGTCTCGCTCGAGGTCCGCGCCGGCGAGGTGCTCGCCCTGCTCGGCCCGAACGGCGCCGGCAAGTCGACCCTGCTGAGCCTCCTCTCCGGCGATGTGAAGCCCGACCGGGGCACCGTGCGCTTCGGGGGCCGGGAGATCGCGGACTGGTCGCTCGTCGACCTCTCGCGCCGCCGCTCGGTGCTGCTGCAGGACAACCAGCTCCTCTTCCCCTTCACCGTGCACCAGGTCGTCGAGATGGGGCGTGCGCCGTGGCGCCGCACCCCGTTCGAGGACGAGGACAACGAGGCGATCGCCGAGGCGATCTCGGCGGCGGACATCGCCCACCTCGGCAACCGCCGCGTGCCCTCCCTCTCCGGGGGCGAGCGGGCCCGCACCGCGTTCGCGCGGGTGATGGCGGGCCGCACGGGCGTGCTCATGCTCGACGAGCCGACGGCAGCACTGGACCTCGGGCACCAGGAGGCCGTGCTGACGCTCGCGCGCGAGCGCGCGCAGGCGGGCGACGCGGTGCTCGTGGTCCTCCACGACCTGAATCTCGCGGCCGCGTACTCGGATCGGATCGCACTGCTGCGCGACGGCAGGATCGCCGCCTGCGATGCGCCGGATCAGGTGCTCACCGCCGAGATCGTAAGCGAGGTGTACCGTACCCCGGTCGAGGTGATTCCGCACCCCGTGACCGGCCAGGGCATCGTGATGCCGAAGCGCGGATAGTTTCGTGAACGGCGGAGGCCCCGGATCC